>NZ_CP094470.1:740851-1481702 GCF_023347315.1 Faecalibacterium sp. I2-3-92 | reverse complement strand
CCGGCTCAGAAATTCCATGATGCCAAAGGGCTTAGTGATGTAATCATCTGCACCGCAGTCCAGCCCGCGCACGGTATCCAGCTCGCTGGATTTTGCTGTGACCATGATAATGGGCAGGCGGCGCAGAGCAGGGGTATTGCGGAGCTTTTTCAGGATGGAGAAACCGTCCTCACCGGGCAGCATCACATCCAGAATGACCAGCTCAGGCTCTGCGGTGCGCATGGCCTGCCAGAAAGGCTCAGAGGTTTCAAAGCTCTGCACTTCGTATCCGCTGGATTGCAGTGCATATTGCTCCAGCTCGCGGATGGCGGCATCGTCTTCTACAATGTAGATCATTTGTTGGGTTCCTCCTTTGCGGCTGCGGGTGCAGTGTCGCTGTCAGGGAAGAGATAGCGCTCACGGTAACGATCCAGACGACGCTGGAACTGTTCGCTTTCCTTGGTCTCGTTGCCGTAGCGCAGGTCGTTCAGATAAGCGTGGGTATCAAAGCTGTCCTGTGCCACCTCGATCTGGGCAACAGCCACATTGCTGCAGTGGTCGCAGACACGCTCATAGTTGGTCAGCAGATCTTCCAGAACAAAACCATATTCAATGGAACAGCTGCCGGTCTGCAGGCGTGCCACGTGGCGGGCCTTGATGGCACGCACCAGTTCATCCACAACGGTCTCCAGCGGCTCGACCTTGCCGGCCAGGTGCAGATCGCCTTTGCGGAATGCATCGGTGGTTCGGCTCAGCACATCCTGCACGGCCCCCTCCAGCACCTGCAGCTCCTCCTGTGCATCCTTGGAAAACTCAATGCTCTTGGCGTGGATCTCTTCGGCGGAGCTCAGAACATTTACAGAGTGATCGCTGATGCGTTCAAAATCGCTGATGGTGTGGAGCAGAGTGTTCACACTCTGGCTGTCGGCATGGCTCATTTCACGGCTGGACAGCTTGACGAGATAGGTGCCCAGTGCATCCTCATATTTGTCCACCTTTTCCTCTTCCTCCCGCACCTTCTGGGCAAGGGAATCATCCCACTTGTGGGTCAGGCTCATGGCCTGCACCACGCCCACACGGGCCAGCTCGGCCATGTCTGCAGTGGCGGCACGGGCACGCTCCACAGCCACGGCGGGAGTGTTCAGCAGGCGCTCATCCAGCAGAGCAAAGCTCTCTTTTTCGGCATCGTCCGGAATGGTGAGGATGGCCAGTTTTTCCAGCCCATTTGCAAAGGGCAGCAGAACAGCGGTGGCCGTCAGGTTGAAGATGGAGTGGACCACGGCAATGCCCCAGGCAGTGACTGTCTCATTGACAAAGGCAAAGTCAAGCAGCAGGTTTGCACCATAGAAAATAGCCAGGAACAGGGTAACACCGATGATGTTGAAGTACAGGTGCACCATGGCGGCGCGGCGGGCATTTTTGTTGGCACCCACAGAGGAGATCAGCGCGGTGACGCAGGTGCCGATGTTCTGGCCCATGATGATGGGGATGGCACTGCCGTAGGTGATGACACCGGTGGCGCTCAGTGCCTGCAGGATACCAACGCTGGCACTGGAGCTCTGGATGATGCCGGTGACAACGGCCCCCACCAGAACGCCCAGCAGAGGATTGGAGAAGCGGATAAACAAGCTGGTGAACCACGCCTCGTTCTGCAGGGGAAGCACAGCATTGGACATGGTGGTCATACCGGTCATCAGAACAGCAAAGCCGATGAGGATGGTGCCGATGCCCTTGCGCTTCTCGCTTTTGCCCATGTACAGAAGGATGCCGATAAAAGCCAGCACCGGGCTGAAGGAGGTAGGCTTGAGCATATTGATCAGGAAGCTGTCGCCCTGCAGGCCGGAAAGGCTCAGGATCCAGCTGGTGACCGTGGTGCCCACATTGCTGCCCATGATAACGCCGATGGCCTGATGCAGCTCCATGATGCCGCTGTTGACAAAGCCGACCACCATAACGGTGGTGGCGCTGGAGCTCTGGATCACGGCGGTGACGCACAGACCCAGGAAAAAGCCCTTGAGCGGGTTGTCAGTCAGTTTGCTCAGGATCTTTTGCAGCTGGCCGCCGGCCTGCTTTTCCAGCGCCTTGCCCATGATGTCCATACCGAACAGGAACAAGGCCAGGCCGCCCAGCAGGGAAAATACATTAAAAACAGTCATTTGAAGTTCCTCGCTTTGTTTGACACGTTTATTTGACGGAATGTTCTCCTATTTATGAGTATAGAGCCTGAATGTAAAATCGGAAATCCAGAGAATGTAAAAAGCGTGTAAAGTGAATGACTGTTTCCCAGTGCAGGGATGCACCATCTCTATTATAAATAGATATGAGGGAGGATGCAACGGGATGCAGTCTCCGGAATGAAGATTTTCCGGCAGAATGATTGTAATCCGAAACCATCTCGTTTATAATAGGGGAAAGAAAAAGCGTGCCCCGTACCCGGTGTGCTGCCGGGCAGGGAGAGGAAACATTTGTGCAGGAGGAAGAACGATGGCGAATTTCAATGTTTCGCTGAAGAAGCTGACGGAAAAGGTCAGTCTGGATGTGGTCTACACCCCGAAAGGGCTGGAAGAGATCAATGTCGAGATTGCGGAGGTCAACCGCCCGGGCCTGTTCCTTGCCGGATACTATGATTACTTTGATAAGCTCCGGCTGCAGATCCTGGGTCTGGCCGAAATGAACTTCCTTTCCGGTCTTTCTGCCGAGAAGCGGTACGAGCGGCTGGACCAGCTGTTCGGCCAGCAGCCTCCGGCTGTCATCGTCTGCCGCAGTGAGAAACTGGAACCATTTCCCGAAATGCTGGAACTGGCTCAGAAGCACGGGGTGGCCCTGCTCCGCTCCAACGAGATGACCTGCACCCTGATGGGCAGTCTGATCAGCGTGTTGAATCTGGAGCTGGCACCCCGCATCACCCGCCACGGCGTGCTGGTGGAGGTGTATGGTGAAGGAATCCTGATCCTGGGCGACAGCGGCATCGGCAAGAGTGAGCTGGCCATTGAACTGGTCAAGCGCGGCCACCGTCTGGTGGCGGACGACGCGGTGGAGTTGCGCAAGGTCTCCAACCGCCAGATCATGGGCACGGCTCCGGAGAATATCCGCCATTTTATCGAGCTGCGCGGCATCGGCATCGTCAATGTGGCCCGTGTGTTCGGCGTGGGTGCGGTCAAGGAGAGCGAGAGCCTGGACCTTGTGGTCCAGCTGGAAGCATGGGACCCCACCAAGAACTATCAGCGCACCGGACTGGAGAGCGAATATTACGAGATTTTGGGCGTGAACATCCCCAGCACCAGCATCCCGGTCTCTCCGGGACGCAATCTGGCTGTTGTGCTGGAAACCGCCGCCATCAACAACCGCCAGAAGCGGATGGGCTATAATGCCGCCAAGGAGCTGCTGATCCGTCTGGGTCTGGACGGCACCGTTGAATGAAGATTACAGATAAAGGAATCCTGTTTTATGGAACGATTGAAACAACAGCTGCAGGCGGAGGAGATCCGCTTTGTCGAAAACGAATCCCTTGCTGCCCACTGCACCTTTAAAATTGGCGGCCCGGCGGATGTGTTTGTCCAGCCGGAGACGGAGGAACAGCTCTGCCGTGTGATCGCACTGTGCAAAGCGTGCGATGTGAAATATTACCTGCTGGGCAACGGCAGCAACATCCTGTTTGAGGATGCGGGCTACCGGGGCGTGGTCGTGGATACCACGGCTCTGAAAATGGGAATCGGTTTTCTGGAAAACGTCAGCCATCCGGGTGCAGAGCCGGGGACGGTCTACGATGCAGTCATCGCTGGCGCGGGCTTGAAGCTTTCTGCTCTGTGTAAGGCGGCGCTGGACAGCAGCCTGACCGGCCTGGAATTTGCTTATGGCATCCCCGGCACAGTGGGCGGTGCAGTTTATATGAATGCCGGTGCCTACGGCGGAGAGATGAAAGATGTGCTGGTCTCTGTGACGTATCTGACCAGAGAAGGCGAGATCGTGACAGAAGATGCCGCAAACCTCGACCTCTCCTACCGGCACAGCATCTTTGAGGAAAACGGCGGCTGCATCCTGAGCGCAAAGTTCCACCTGAAGCGTGGAGATTCGGCAGCCATCAAGGCCCGGATGGATGAGCTGATGCAGAAGCGCGTCGATAAGCAGCCGCTGGATAAGCCCAGCGCCGGCAGCACCTTCAAGCGGCCGGTGGGAGCGTTTGCGGCTGCCCTCATCGACCAGTGCGGCCTGCGGGGCTATCGCCACGGCGGTGCTGCCGTCAGCGAGAAGCACTGCGGCTTTGTGGTGAATCTGGGCGGCGCGACCTGCGCTGATGTGCTGGCCCTGTGCGATGAGGTGCGGGCAGTCGTAAAGGAAAAGACCGGGTATGACCTGGAAAAGGAAATTCGAGTGGTCAAGGCATAAGAGGGAAAATGGTATGGATCTTCTGATCGTCAGCGGGCTTTCCGGTGCGGGAAAATCGGTTGCGATGAACGCACTGGAGGATATCGGCTTTTTTTGTATCGACAATGTTCCGGCAGAGCTTCTGCCCAGCATCACGGCGTTCTCCAAGGCAGGTGACAACCAGCTCAAGCGGGTAGCACTCTCCATGGATGTGCGCGGCTGCCACACCAGCGAGCAGATCGAACAGGCGCTGCACCAGCTGGATGAGCAGGGCATCGAGTACGAGATCTTATTCATTGATGCCCCGGACGATGTGCTGATGCGCCGTTACAGTGAGACCCGCCGCCGCCATCCCATCAGCATTGCCGAGGGAATCTCCACCCGGGAAGCGCTGGCAAAGGAACGACAGATCCTGCAGCCCTTCCGGGAACGGGCAGACTATACCATCAACACGGAGTTTCTCTCCACGGCCCAGAACAAGGAGCGCATTTGTAATCTGTTTGCGCCAGATGGCGGGGCAAAGGCAGCAATGCGGCTCACCGTAATGTCCTTCGGCTTCAAGTTCGGCATCCCAGAGGATGCGAACCTGGTGCTGGATGTCCGCTGCCTGCCCAACCCTTTCTATATCCCGGAGCTCAAGCATAAAACGGGGCTGGATGAGGAAGTGGTGGATTTTGTCATGGGTCACCCGGAGGCAAAGGAACTGCTGCGCCGGTACGAAGGTTTTCTGGAGTATGCGCTGCCCCTCTATGTCAAGGAGGGAAAAAGCCAGCTGACCATTGCAGTGGGCTGCACGGGCGGCAAGCACCGTTCGATCACCTTTGCGCGGAAAATCGCGGAATATTGCAAACAACTGGGCTATCAGACCGGCATTCAGCACCGTGATGCGGCGCGCTGACCCGGCAGAGCCCGTGAGAACAGAAATGAGAGTGACATGAGTTTTGCATCCCAGGCACGGGAAGAGATCGCACAGCGCAGTTTGCAGCTGCAAAAGGATTGCTGTGTGCGGGCGGCAGCCTATGGCATCGCCTGCTTTGCCAAATATTTTGATGCACGGGGCCTTGTGCTGCAGACTGAGCAGGAGCTGACCGCCCGTGTGGCCGAACAGTTGTTTGCCCGCTGCGGCGTGCAGGGCGCGGTGCTGGAAAAGCCCCGCCCCAGCGGTGTGGTGTATGAGTTCGGCATCCGGGAGCCGGAGCAGGTGCGCCGGATGCACGAGCTGTTCGGCACCACGGGCAGCGAGACAAGCTTGCAGATCGACCCGGGGCTCATCCGGTGCCAGACCTGTGTGAGTGCCTATATCAGCACGGCGTTCCTGTGCGGCGGCACTGTGACGGACCCACAGAAGGAGTATAATCTGGAATTTCTGACCGGACGCACCAACCTTGCAAAGGATTTTGAGGCCCTGCTTGCTGAGCATGAATTTGCGCCCCACCGTACCCGCCGCAACGGCGTAAACCTGATTTACGTCAAAAGCAGCGCCAGTGTGGAGCGCATCCTTGCGTTTATGGGAGCGGCAGAAGCTTCAGCCCGGATGAATGCCCAGAAGGCAGTCAAGCAGCTGCGCAACCAGATCAACCGTCAGACCAATTGTGATACCGCAAATCTGGGCAAAACGGCCCGGGCCAATGCCCAGACCACCCGTGCAATCCGTTTTTTGCAGGAGCAGGGTGCGCTGGAAACACTGCCCGAGGTCTTGCAGCAGGCCGCGGCCATTCGAATGGAAAATCCGGACTTGTCCCTGACAGCTCTGTGTGCCTGCTTTGACCCGCCCGTGAGCAAATCGGGGCTTTCGCACCGGATGAAGAAGCTGGAAGCGCTGGCAGAGGATCTGCGCAGAAGATTGGAAGAAAACGCGGAAAAGGAGGAAACGAAATGATCGAACCCAGTGAGGGCAATAAGCAGGGAAGAGACTTCGTCCACCTCCATATCCATACAGAATACAGTCTGCTGGACGGTGCCTGCCGCATTGATCAGCTGATGGATCGGGTGAAGGAGTGCGGTCAGACTGCCATTGCCTGCACCGACCACGGTGTGATGTACGGCTGTGTGCAGTTTTACAAGGCGGCCAAAAAGGCGGGCATCAAGCCAATCATCGGCTGTGAGGTCTATGTGGCCACCCGCACCCGCTTTGATAAGGTGAACAAGATTGATGGCAACAATCATCTGATCCTGCTGTGCAAGAACGAGACGGGCTATAAAAACCTTGCCAAGCTGGTTTCTGCCGCCTTTATCGAGGGCTTCTACTCCAAGCCGCGTGTGGATAAGCAGCTGCTGGAGCAATACCACGATGGCCTCATCTGCCTCTCTGCCTGTCTGGCGGGTGAGATCCCGCAGGCGATCCTGTCCGGCGATTACGAGCGCGCCAAGGCTTCCGCCCTGTGGTATCGCGACCTCTTTGGTGAGGGCAATTACTACATTGAATTGCAGGATCACGGGCTGGAAGAGGATAATATTGTGCTGCCCCAGCTCATCAAGCTGGCACGGGAGACCGGCATCCCTATGGCAGCCACCAACGACTCCCACTACCTGCGCAAGGAGGATGCCAAGATGCAGGCGATCCTGCTCTGCATCCAGACCGGAAAAACCATGCAGGATGCCGACCGTATGGAGTTCCAGACCGACGAATTCTACGTTAAAACAACGGATGAGATGTACGATCTGTTTGCCATGGTGCCGGATGCCTGTGCCAACACACAGATCATTGCCGACCAGTGCAATTTTGATTTTGAGTTTGGCAACACCAAAATTCCGTATTATAAGGCCCCTGGCGGCATGGACAACCAGGTGTTCTTTGAAAAGCTCTGCTGGGAAGGTCTGGAGCGCCGCTATGGTTCCAATGTGCCGCAGGCCAACAAAGACCGCTTGAACTACGAGATCAGTGTCATCAAGACGATGGGCTATACCAACTATTACCTTATCGTCTGGGATTACGTCAACTATGCCAAGAGCCAGGGGATCCCGGTGGGCCCGGGCCGTGGCTCCGGTGCGGGCAGTATCGCAGCATACAGCGTGGGCATCACTGACATTGACCCCATCCGCTATAACCTGATCTTTGAGCGCTTCCTGAACCCGGAACGTGTCAGTATGCCCGATTTCGACGTGGACTTCTGCTATGAGCGCCGCCAGGAAGTGATCGACTACGTCAACCGCAAGTATGGCGCTGACCATGTGGCCCAGATCGTTACCTTTGGCACCATGGCTGCCCGCAATGCGATTCGCGATGTGGGCCGTGTGATGGGAATGCCGTATCAGGAAGTGGATGTAGTGGCAAAGCAGGTCCCGGCGGAGCTCAAAATGACCATCAAACATGCGTTGGAGGTCTCACCGGAGCTCAGGCGGATGTATGAAACGGACCCGAAGGTGACGGAACTGCTCGACACTGCCATGAAGGTGGAGGGAATGCCCCGCCACGCTTCTACCCATGCAGCCGGTGTTGTGATTACCCCGGAACCAACGGATTACTATCTGCCCCTTGCCACCAACGATGGCCTGCCCGTGACCCAGTTCAACATGACGGAGATCGAGGAGCTGGGTCTGCTGAAGATGGACTTCCTCGGTCTGCGCACCCTGACGGTCATCCGGGATGCGGAGCTGGCCATCCAGAAAAAAGAACCGGAGTTCTCCATCGCCAAGCTGGATTATGACGATCCCGAGACCTACAAAATGCTTTCCCGGGGTGAGACCGAAGGCGTGTTCCAGCTTGAATCTTCGGGTATGAAGCAGGTGCTGGTGGGCCTGCAGCCGCAGAATTTGGAAGATGTCATCGCTCTGATCAGCCTGTACCGCCCCGGTCCGATGGATTCCATCCCGACCTACCTGCGCAACCGCCATGAACCGGACAAAATCAGCTATAAGACCCCGCAGCTGGCCCACATTCTGGATGTGACCAATGGCTGCATCGTCTATCAGGAACAGGTCATGCAGATCTTCCGGGAGCTGGCAGGCTTTTCGTTCGGGCAGGCAGATAATGTCCGCCGTGCCATGAGCAAGAAGAAACACGCTGTGATGGAGGCGGAGCGGGAACATTTTGTCCATGGCTGCACAGACCCCGGCAACGAGTGCCCGGGCTGTGTGGCAAACGGCATCTCGGAAAAGGTTGCAAACGAAATTTACGATGAGATGTCCAGCTTTGCATCCTACGCCTTCAACAAGAGTCATGCCGCCTGTTATGCTTATGTGGCATTCCAGACAGCCTACCTCAAGTGCCATTACCCCAGCGAGTTTATGGCTGCGCTGCTGACCAGTGTCCTGGACAACACCGGCAAGGTCATTGAGTATTCCGGCGAGTGCGCCCGGCTGGGGATCAAGGTCCTGCCGCCGGATATCAATATCTCGGGCAGCGGCTTTACTGCAGAGGACAGTGGCCGGATCCGGTTTGGCCTGAACGCCGTAAAAAATGTCGGCACCCGGCTGATCGAGCGCTCCGTAGAGGAGCGGCAGGAAAAGCCTTATACCAGCCTGTACGATTTCTGCAAACGGATGCATGGTACCGAGCTGAACCGCCGCACGGTGGAAAGCCTCATCAAGGCCGGTGCCTTTGATAATCTCGGTTCCAACCGCCGCAGTCTGGTCGAAGCAACTGAGGGTGTGCTCAAGAGCATCGAGAGTGACAGCCGGAAGAATCTGGATGGTCAGATCGACCTCTTCTCGATGATGAGCGGCACGGACGATACGTCTGCCGCCGACAGCTATGAGATCAAGCCCTGCCCTGAGTATACCCACGCTGAGCTGCTCCAACAGGAGAAAGAGGTCAGCGGCCTGTACCTTTCCGGTCATCCGCTGGATGCCTACCGGGAGCAGTCGGCTCAGTTTGCCACCCACACCATCAAAGCTCTGACCGGTGAGGATGCCAATGTGCCGGACAATAGCCATGTCCGCATCGTCTGCACCATTGTCAAGAGCAAAATGGTGACGACCAAGACCAACAGCATGATGGCCTATACCAGCATAGAGGATCTGACCGGCACCATGGAGGTCATCGTGTTCCCGCGTACGCTGGAAACGTTCCGGGACGTGCTGCACGATAACGCGGTCGTGGTCATTGAGGGCCGCCTGTCTATCCGAGAGGATGAACCTGCCCGCCTGGTCGCCGAGAGTATTTCGCCCATTGAGGGCT
Source organism: Faecalibacterium sp. I2-3-92 (assembly GCF_023347315.1). GTDB lineage: Bacteria > Bacillota > Clostridia > Oscillospirales > Ruminococcaceae > Faecalibacterium > Faecalibacterium duncaniae. The sequence goes on along the minus strand of NZ_CP094470.1, from coordinate 1,472,239 downwards.
ATAACCCCGTCAGGCCGCAGGCCAACCGCCCCAATCAGATGCGGGATGCTGCCCGGCGGCTCTACGTCCGGCTGCCCTCCCGCACCAGCCCGGAGTACGCCAAGGTGGTCAATCTGCTGGAGATTTTTGACGGTGATATGCCGGTGATCTTCTATCTGGAGGACACAAAACAGAAGCTGGCGGCTCCCCGCAGGCTGTATACGTCAGGTCATCCGCTTTTCTTTGAGGAACTGCAGCGCATCGTGGGCGAAAAGAATGTTGCAACAAAATGACATGCGCAGGAACGATTCAAACCAGGTGCACATGTGCCAAAAACAACACCAAGACGTACGCCTGTGAATTTTAATAAACTTTTAACGAAGTGCCAAAAAGGTATTGGATTCAAGCGGGAACTGTGTTATAATGTCTAAAGGCAAGTTATGATCTGAGCAAGGCGATGGAGCTGGTGCCCAAAGAGAGAGGGTAAGTGCTCCATAGGTAAATGACGAAACAATTGGAGGGAATCTTTCCATGGAAAAGCAAATCAAAACGATTGGTGTGCTGACCAGCGGCGGCGACGCTCCGGGTATGAATGCTGCAGTTCGCGCCGTTGTCCGTGCAGGTCTGCACAAGGGCTTCCGTATGATCGGCATTCAGCGCGGCTACAATGGCCTGCTGGATGGCGAGTGCTTTGAAATGAACCTGCGCAGCGTTTCCAATATCATCTCTGCCGGTGGCACCATCCTGTATACGGCCCGCTGCCTGGAGTTCAAGACCAAGGAGGGTCAGGACAAGGGCGCTGCAAAGTGCCGTGAGCTGGGCATTGACGCGCTGGTGGTCATCGGCGGCGACGGCTCCTACCGTGGTGCCCGTGAGCTGGCACACCGCGGCATTCCGATGATCGGTCTGCCCGGCACCATCGATAATGATATCGCCTGCACCGATTACACCATCGGCTACGATACCGCAATGAACACCGCCCTGGAAATGATCGACAAGCTGCGCGATACTACCCAGAGCCATGACCGCTGCAGCGTGGTCGAGGTCATGGGCCGCAATGCGGGTTACATCGCTCTGAACGTTGCCATTGCCTCCGGTGCCATGGCTGTGCTGCTGCCCGAAAAGGAATTCGATATGCAGCACGACATTCTGGATAAGATCACCGAGACGCAGCGCACCGGTAAGCGCCACTTCATTGTCATCGTTGCCGAGGGCATTGGCCACTCTCAGGAGATTGCCAACGAGATCCAGGCCCGCACCGGCATCGATACCCGCGCCACCATTCTGGGCCATGTCCAGCGCGGTGGCTCTCCCACTCTGCGTGACCGCGTGAATGCTTCCGCAATGGGCTATCACGCTGTCTGTCTGCTGGAGCAGGGTAAGTACAACCGCATCGTCGGTATGAAGGGTGAGCACCTTGTGGATTACCCCGTGGATGAGGCGTTGGAGATGACCAAGACGCTTGACCCGGTGCTCATTGACGTTTGTAACACGATTTCTATCTGAGAATAACAGACGTATCTATGTTTTATAACGCATAAAATCAGCCCCCGGAGAACCGTGAAAAGTTCTCCGGGGGCTTTTGTGTCCCGCTTTAAAGCACTTTGGCACCGTTTGCGGTCAATTTGAAGGTTGCGCCCAGCATATCCGCTGCCCCGCGGCACATCAGCATCCGCTGCAGAAAAATCTCGAAGTATTCGTACATGCTGCAAATATCAGTATCGATTTGCAGGTTCAGCGAGATGACCTTTTTCTCGGTGTTGATCTTCAATGTCTGGTCTGTTACTGCGTAATTGACCCGATCATGGATGTCAAAGGCGGCTTTGGGCTTTTCGCGCACACGGCTGCGGCGCACATCGGTCTTGTCACCGATGATGAGCGCCGCTGAAATAGGATCTACGGCTCCGCCGGTGGATTCGTCATGGTTGGAAATTGCTGACACGATTGTGATGCGGTCCGGGATGCTTAAATCGTACTGTTTGAGGATCTCATTGGCCAGAAGCCCACCGTATTCGGCGTGCCGGTTACGGTTGATGGCGTTGCCGATGTCGTGCATGTAGCCTGCGATCCTGGCAAGCTCGATATCGTGCTCCGGGTAGCTAAATTTTTTCAGGATGTGTGCTGCAGTTTCTGCTACCCGGGTACAATGGGCCTGAGAGTGATCGGTATACCCTAGCAGCCCCAGATTCTGGTTCCCTTTTTTCAGCAGTTCATTGACTTCTTCATTGTGTCTGATTTCTTTATATGTCATGGCCTTATACCCTCTCCTTGCAAAATAATGCATTTATTATTGTAGGATACTTTAGAGTCCGTTGCAATCGAATTGCTGTAAAATCTATGTGCAAAAATAGCTTTGCATTTTCATTTCTCTTTCCAGTAAGTCGAATTCGTGCTACAATAGAATCGGACAAATCAAAGAGGGGGAATCTAACATGAAAATACAATCTGTTGCCATTTTGGGCGCTGGAGCGGTGGGCTCTTACATCATCTGGGGGCTTTCTAAAAAGGATAATATCCGTCTGGGTGTGATAGCGGAAGGCGACCGTGCCCGGCGGCTGAAAGAAAGCGGCTGCGCCATCAATGGAGCAGTTTACCGCCCGGAGGTCTGGACCCCGCAGGAAGCGCAGGACGTAGACCTATTGGTTGTTGCACTGAAATATGGCTCACTGCCCGGAGCTCTGGAAAGCATCAAGACCGCTGTCGGCAGCAATACCGTTGTGATGAGTCTGATGAATGGTGTGGACAGCGAGGAGCTGATCGCCGCACAGGTGGGTGCAGAGCATCTGCTGTATTCCTTCATCAAGGTTGCGTCTCACAAGGAAGCGGATGGTTACCATTTTGACCCGGATGCAACACTTGGTGTAATCTATGGCGAGCGATTTGCACCGTTTGAGAGTGAACGTGTCAAGGCAGTGCGGGAACTGTTCACGGATTCCGGGGTCAACTTCCGGGTTACGGAACACATTCAGGAAGAGATGTGGAGCAAGTTCCGGCTGAACGTCTGCAACAATCTGCCGCAGGCGATTCTGGGAGCCGGTGTGGGCTGCTACCGGGACAGCGTCCACATGAAAGCCATCAGCGATGGCCTGCGCCGGGAACTGGAAGCCATTGCAACTGCACGGGGCATTGATCTGCGCATCGCAGATGCCGTCAGCCACGGATGCGCTGTTCCTGCCACAGCCCGTTATTCCACTCTGCAGGATCTGGATGCCGGACGGCATACAGAGATCGATATGTTCTCGGGAGCGCTGATGCGGATGGGAAAGGAGCTTGGGATTCCCACGCCGTATAACGAATACACCTACCACATGATCAAGGCCATGGAAGAGAAAAATGACGGCCTGTTCGATTATGATGGCACGGAGGAACCCACCTGGGCAAAATAAAGCGACTGTCTTGTTAGGATTCGGCACGTTCACTCCCGAGTCACCGGCAGCACTTTTGGCTGTATTTTGCTTTTGAAATATGGTATAATTACAGTATTGGTATTGGGAAAAGGAGAGTAAACGAACGTGGAACTGGAACAGGCACGCAAACGCGCGGAAGAGCTACGCGTGATCATTGAAAGGAACAACCGTTTATACTATGATCAGGATGCCCCGGAGCTGGAGGATTTTGAATATGACGCTTTGACCCGGGAGCTGAAAGCATTGGAAGCAGAATTCCCGCAGCTGGTCACTGCGAATTCTCCGACCCAGAAAGTGGGCGGAACCCCCAGCGGGCGCTTTGCCAAGGTGACACATGCTGTGAAGATGGAAAGCCTTTTGGATGCGTTTTCCTTCGATGAACTGCGCGATTTCGACCGCCGGGTACGGGAAGCCGGGATCGAGCCGGAATATGTCGTCGAGATCAAGATCGACGGCCTTTCCTGCAGCTTGGAATATGAGAACGGCGTACTTGTGCGTGCTTCCACCCGCGGTGACGGCGTGGTGGGTGAAGATGTGACAGCCAATGTCAAGGCCATCAAGCGCATTCCAAAGACTTTAAAAAATGCCCCGGAATATCTGGAAGTGCGCGGCGAGGTCTACATGCCGCACGATGCCTTCCAGCACCTTTGTGCGGAACAGGAATTACAGGGCGCGGCACCGTTCAAAAATCCGCGCAATGCTGCCGCAGGGTCTCTGCGTCAGAAGGATTCTAAGATCACCGGCAGCCGGGGGTTGTCCATCTTCGTATTCAATGTTCAGCAAGTGCGGGGCAAGGCGCTGACCAGCCATGCTGAAAGCCTCGACTACCTCAAGAGTCTGGGCCTGCCGGTCTCCCCGCGTTATCATATCGTGCATGATATCGAGGATGCCATTGCAGAGATCGAGCAGATCGGCCAGAACCGTGCCGCACTGGATTTTGATATGGACGGTGCCGTGATCAAGGTGAACAACTTTGCACAGCGGGAACTGCTGGGCTCCACCAACAAATTCCCGCGCTGGGCCATTGCGTTCAAGTATCCGCCCGAGGTCAAGGAGACCACATTGCGCAGTATTGAAGTCGGCGTGGGACGCACCGGCGTTCTGACTCCTACCGCCTGTTTTGACCCGGTCTTTCTGGCAGGTACCACGGTTTCCCGTGCCACCCTTCATAATGAAGATTTTATCCGTCAACTGGGTCTGTGTATCGGAGATACCATTCAGGTGCGCAAAGCGGGTGATATCATTCCGGAGGTCATCGGTGTGACCCGCCACGAACCGGATGCTCAGCCTTACCAGATGCCGGAATTCTGCCCCTCCTGCGGTGCCCCGGCAGTCCATCTGGAAGATGAAGCTGCTTTGCGCTGTGTCAACCCGGAATGCCCTGCGCAGGCACTCCGCAATATCATCCACTTCGCATCCCGGGATGCCATGGACATCGATGGTCTAGGCACCATGGTCGCCACGCAGCTGGTGGATAAAGGGCTGGTACACTCTGCGGCAGATCTCTATGACTTGACAATAGAGCAGCTGCTCACACTGGAAAAGTTCAAGGAAAAGAGTGCAAACAATCTTCTGCAGGCGATTGAAGATTCCAAGCAGAACAATCTGGATAAGCTGATGTTTGCGTTTGGAATCCGCAACATCGGCGATAAAGCCGCCGCATTGCTGGCAGAGCATTTTGGCTCTCTGCAGGCCATCCGGGAAGCAACCGAGGAGCAGATCGGCGAGATTGATGGTTTTGGCGGCGTGATGGCCCAGAGCGTGACTGAATTCTTTGCCAAGGATGGCACTACCGATCTGGTGCACCGTCTGGCCGATGCCGGTGTGAACATGCAGTGGAAAGGGGAGCCCAAGGGCAATAAGCTCGCCGGGAAAACGCTGGTTGTGACCGGAACGCTGGAAACACTCTCCCGCAGTGAAGCTGAGGCGCTCATCGTAAAGAATGGCGGCAAAGCCAGCGGTTCTGTTTCCAAAAAAACAGCTTATGTGGTGGCTGGTGCTGCCGCAGGTTCCAAGCTGACCAAAGCACAGGCACTTGGTGTGCCTGTGCTGACCGAAGCAGAGTTCCTTGCTATGATCGCAGAGGATAAGTCCCAGCAATAATCAGAAAACCTGTTCTAAAAAGCCCGTACAGTTTGGATGCTGTGCGGGCTTTTCTGTGTCCTGCGGGTTCTAACCTCCGGGCCGGTGCATACATTGATGGCAAAGGACACGGAAGGAGAACAGAAGATGGACGAGTATTATCAGGTGGTGCAGACACTGCCCCAATGGCTGGCAAGGCCGCTGGGGCAGCTCCCATCAGAAGACGCAGAGACTGTACATGAGCTGCGGCTCCGGCTGGGCTGTGCTCCACAGTTTACGGTGCAGGGGTGCAGCTGCACACCGACACAGCTGGCACCTGAACTGAATGCCCTGCAAACGATGCAGCTGACCCCGTTGCAGATGGAAGAGATCCTGTTCACCCTCTGCGGCGGTTCAGTCCATACCCATCAGACAGAGATCGCACAGGGCTATGTTACACTGGAAAATGGCTGTCGGGCAGGGCTTGGCGGGCGCTTTTTACAAAACCCGGAACAGGGCACGGTTCTGCAGGAGCTTACCTCTGTCAACCTGCGCATTGCCCGGGAAAAGACCGTTCCGCTTCCCCCGGAACTGACCACCGCGCTGCAAGGGCATTTCATCGGGATGCTTCTTGTTGGAGAGCCGGGCAGCGGCAAGACCACATTGCTGCGCAGTATTGCCCGGGAGCTCGTCCGGCAGCAGAAGATCCTTTCGGTCATCGATGAACGGCGGGAGCTCTTTGCCGGGAATACACACGGCGAGGCGCTGGATGTTCTTGCCGGGCTCCCCAAGGGACAAGCAGTGCAGATGGCGCTGCGCACCCTTTCGCCACAGGTGATCCTGCTGGATGAGCTGGGAGGTCTGGATGAGGTCACAGCGCTGGAACAGGGCCTGTTCAGCGGGGTGGATTTTATTGCCACCCTTCATGCTGCCACACCCGAAGAGGCGACCATGCGCCCACAGGTAAAATATCTGATGGAGCGCGGCGCGGTGCGGGTGCTCGTCTGGCTGACCGGTAGACAAGCACCCGGCTGCATCGGGGAGGTGCGGTTTCTATGAGCCCTCTGCGCTGGTTGAGTGTCTGCTGTTTTGTCGTCTGCGGCTGGTGCGCAGGCGACAGCTTTCATCAGCAGGCGCAGGCGCATCTGGAAGCCCTGCGCAAAACCCTGGATCTGCTGGAAACGCTGCATCAGGAAATCAGCTTCCGCCGCAGTGACCTGAATCTTCTCTGCCGGAAATTGATACAGGATGGGCAGCTTCCACCAGAAACGGTTTCGTTACAAACGCTGGAGCCCTTTCCCTCCCTGACCTTAGAAGAACGCACCCGCTTCTCAGAATGTTTTTCAGGCCTGGGGCGGTTGGAAGCGGAGCAGGAGTGCAGACGGCTGGAATTGCATCAGGCACAATTTCAGGCAGCCTTGCAGAAAGGTGAAGCTGCGGCCCGGACGCAGTCGATGCTTTCGCACAAGCTGGGCCTGGCCGCCGGGCTTGCAGCTGCCATTCTGCTGGGATGAATCAGCTCAAAAGGAGAGGACGCGGATGGAGATTGACCTTATCTTCAAAATTGCGGCCATTGGCATCATTGTTGCCGTGCTGAACCAACTGCTGATCCGCTCCGGGCGGGAGGATCAGGCAATGATGACGACATTGGCCGGTCTGGTGGTCGTGCTGTCCATCCTGGTCAAACAGATCAGTGTGCTGTTCGTTACCATCAAGTCGCTGTTTGCACTATGAGTGCAGCCGTGGCTGTGTTCGGCATTGCGCTGCTCGCGGCACTGCTCTATGCCGTTCTGGAAAAGCAGGCCCCCGCCTATGCACTCCTGCTCTCCATTGGGGCAGCGCTGGTGCTGCTGGTGCGGGCAGGGACAAGCATCCGGACAGTACTTTCCGGCATAGCTCGCCTGGCTGGACAAGCTGACAGCGGGGCTTTTTCCTGCCTTGTACGGAGTGCGGCTATCGTTCTGCTGACAGATTATACCCGCACCCTGTGTGAGGAAGCCGGGGCAGAATCTTTAGGGTGGTGTGTTGGGCTGGCAGGTCGGTGTCTTGTACTGGCGGCGGCGTGGCCCTTGCTGGAAGAGATTCTGCAGACGATTGGGAGCATTGCAAGATGAAGAACTGGAAGTGGTGGGCTTTTCTGCTGGTGGGAACAAGCCTCTGCCTGTGCGCCCCGACAGCTTTTGCAGCAGAGAGTGCCGGTTTGCACACACAGCTGCCGGGAGCAGAGCTCTGGCAGCCTTATCTTGACCAAAGCCCTGTGGATGCTTTGCAGGTAGCAGAAGACCCGTGGAGCGTTCTGCAGAGTTTTTGCACTTCGTCTCTGCTTCAGACACTGCGGGAAAGCATCCGCGGTTATGCCACACTGCTGTTGTTTCTGCTCCTGTCTGCCATAGTCAATCTGTTTCTGGGGGAGGAAGGTGACCACAGCTGGTGTGATCTTGTCTGCGCCGGTGGGTGCGGGATCCTCCTGTGGGAACCATTGCTTGAAATTGCCCGGCAGCTGTGCGCGCAGATTGAAAGCTGGAACCGCTTTCTCTCCGGTTTTCTTCCGGTCTATTCCGGTGTTCTGATCATGGGTGGTGAGACAAGTGCCGGGGCCGCCGCAAGCGGCTTTTTTCTGACATTGCTTTGTCTGCTGGCACAGGCCCTGACGGCCTTTGTACCGCCCATTCTGGAATGCTTCCTTGCGATGTGCATGGCCTGCTGTATCACGGAACAGAGCTGCCTGGGGAACCTGTGCAAAGCGGCAGGGACACTGCTGCAAAAGGGACTTTCCCTTACAGGAAAGCTGCTGGCTGCACTGTTGGGGTTCCAGCGCATCTCTGCCGCACAGCTCGACCGGACGGCGCTGCGCACAGGACAGTTTCTCACCGGCACCATTCCCATTGTGGGGCAGAGTTTGAGTGATGCTTCCGAGGCTGTTCTGGCTGGCATCCAATTGCTCAAAAGCGGCCTTGGAATGGCCGCTATCCTGATTTTATTGGCTGAGTTTCTGCCACTGTATCTCGGGATGCTTGCACATCTGGGATGTATCGTTCTCTGCGGTACGCTGTGCAGCCTGACCGGAAACAGCCGTGGACAGGCACTGCTTACCTGTTTTGCTTCCGCTGTCCGGTGTATGATGGCCTGTATCGCACTCTTCTTCGGGCTGGCCGTAACAGGAACCGCACTTCTTTTTATGCTGGGAGGCGTTTGATGCAGACATTGAAAAGCGCCGCTGTGGTCTTTTGCACTGCCTGTATCTGCGCAGAGCTGCTGGCCCGGCTCACAGGAAACAGCTGGGCCCGGCGGTGCATAAAAGCCGTGGCTGGACTATATATTTTAGTGGTGCTTTTACAGGTCATCCCTCAGCTCCGGACAGAAGTTCAGTCCTTTTCTGTGCCGGATCTTTCGCCCGCATCCATGGGCACGCTGGAAGATGCCATTCAGGCTGAACTGGATGCCCGCAGCAGCGGACAGGAAGCAAAGGAGGGGAACCTTTCCGGATGAAGAGCAGGGAACAGAGCCTCTTTGCCGGTTTGCTCCAGAAGCAAAACCGCACCCAGCTCGCAATCATTCTGGGCGCGGCGGCAATGCTGCTGATCTTATTCTCAGAATTATTCTCGACCCCCGCAAAACCCGCAGCAAATGCAGGCAGTTCTGCTGCTGTTTCAGAAACTGTCTACCGGGAGCAATTGGAAACACAGCTGACAGAGCTGATCGAACAGCTCGATGGGGCAGGAAAGACCGTTGTGATGGTGACACTGGAAAGTGGGGAAGAAACGATCTATGCTGTGGATACGCAGTCCGGCCAGATGCAGAACCAGGAGACCCATGTTCTGCTGGAGGATGGCTCCGCCCTGGAAGAGACAACCTATCTGCCTGCCGTCTGCGGTGTGGCTGTTGTCTGTGATGGTGGGGGAGATGTCCGGGTCGCCGCCCGCATCACAGAGCTTGTCCGGGCACTGCTGGATCTTTCGGCCAATCGAATTTGTGTAGAACAGCGCAAAGGATAACGCACCATGTAATATAAGGAGGAAACAGCTATGAGAGCTATCTCGAAGAATACCCGCAAGGCAACAGCCATTACCCTGGCAGCGGCACTGGTCATTGCCGTTTACCTGAACTGGCAGTATGCCCGCACCGGCGTGACGCTGGAAGAGGATGCAGTTAACGTTTCTGCCGTCAGTCAGGAGACCGTTCCCGTTACGGATGAACTGATGACCGAAGCCGAGGCGGTTTCCAGTGCCAACAAGAATTATGGCGAAGCTCAGCTTGTGAGCGTTGCAAACAACAGCGGCTCCAAGTTCTTTGAGGAAGCGCGGCTCAAGCGGACCAAGGCCCACGATGAAGCCATGGACAGCATTCAGAAAGCGCTGAAATCCGCTTCTCTCTCCACGGAAGAAAAGAAGGAGTACACCAGTCAGCTGACCGGAAACCTTGCGGATCTCAACGCGGAAAACGAGATCGAGACACTGGTCAAGGCCAAGGGGTTTGCGGATTGTCTCTGCTTTCTGCAGTCAGGTCGGGCCGATCTGACTGTTATGACCTCGGGCGATGCCTTAACGGCCGCACAGGTAGCGCAGATCCGTGACATTGTGTTGAGTAAGAGCAGTGTGACAGCCCAAAATATCACCGTTGTTGAGGTAAAGTAAGGGAGCAGTTGCGGCAGACAACAGAATGTGGTAAACTAAAACAGAACAATGAAATTGAGCGCCGCTTTTTCAGCGGCGTTTTTGCAGGGAGTGCACCATGAAGGAACCAAAGCTCAAAACTGTTTACGTCTGCTCCAACTGCGGTGAAACCAGCCCGCGCTGGATGGGCCGCTGCCCCAGCTGCGGCAGCTGGAATACCATGAATGAGGATGTCGTTGCGGAAGCGCCCAAGGCAGGGCTTTCCGGCGGCAAATCGGCAGCACCTGCCCGGCAGGAGGGTGTTACTTCGCTGACAGCCCGGCGGTTGGCCGATATCAGCACTACGGAAGAGAAAAGCCGCATCCTGACCGGCATATCGGAACTTGACCGGGTGCTGGGCGGCGGCATTGTGCTGGGCGGCGTGGTTCTGCTCAGCGGAGAACCGGGTGTTGGCAAATCTACGATGCTTTTGCAGCTCTGCGGTGCCATCTCCAACCAGCATTCTGTTTTGTATATCACGGGTGAGGAATCTGTCCGTCAGGTCAAACTGCGTGCTGCACGGTTGAAAGTGCCGCAGGAGAACATCTATCTTGCTGCAGAGAACGATGTGGACGAGATCTGCGGCCTGATCGAAAAGGAAAAGCCGGAGCTTGTAGTCATCGACTCTATCCAGACGATGCGCTGTATGGATCTTTCTTCCTCGGCCGGTACGGTCAGTCAGGTCAAGGAGAGCGCCGCCCGTCTGCTGGCGGTAGCCAAAAAGCAGGAGATCCCCATGTTCATTGTGGGCCATGTCAACAAAGACGGAGCCATTGCAGGCCCCAAGGTCATGGAGCACATCGTGGATACTGTGCTCTACTTTGAGGGCGACAAGATGCTGCCTTATCGCATTCTGCGGGCTGCCAAGAACCGCTATGGCTCCACCAATGAACTGGGCATGTTTGATATGACAGGGCAGGGGCTGGAGGAGATCGAAAACCCTTCCCAGATGCTTTTGGAAGGCCGTCCGCTGGGGGTTTCCGGTAACTGCGTCGCCTGTACGATGGAGGGCAGCCGCCCCATTCTAAGCGAGATCCAGGCCCTTGCCACCAAAACGAATTTCCCGGCACCGCGCCGTGCCTGCAGCGGCTATGATTATAACCGCATGAATCTGCTCATTGCCGTTCTGGAAAAGCGGGCAGGGTATTTCTTTGGCAATCTGGATGTCTATATCAACATAGTGGGCGGCATTGCCCTGCGGGATACTGCCTGCGATCTGGCGGTCTGCCTGTGTATGGTGTCGTCTCTGCTGGACTGTCCCGTGAGCGATAAGCTCATTGCCATTGGAGAAGTGGGTCTGGGCGGTGAGGTGCGCAGTGTGCCCAACCTTGAACAACGCCTGCGGGAAGCCGAGCGCATCGGCTTTGAGCGGGCTGTGGTGCCAAAACATAGCCTTGCCCACCTGAACCCGGCAGATTATCCGGGCATGAAGCTGATAGGTGCGGCTTATATCTCGGATGCGATCCATGCATTGAAATCAGACCGGTTGTAACGAATTTACGGAGAAACTATGTCGATCTATCTTGATGAAAAAAATCCGGGCAAGCATCCGCCGTTTGATGATGCTTCGCCGGATATTGTGGAATATGTGCGGTACCTGGAGGTGATCGCGGGCAAAAGCGCCAACACGGCCTTCAGTTATTACTGCGATCTGCGCGGTTTTTCCCGTTTTATGAAACGCCGCCGCGGGCTGGTTCCGGCAGATACGGAGATCAAGGATATTGACCCCAAGGGTCTGGACACAGCCTTCTGGGGCAGTGTGAGTAAAGAGGACATCTATGAATATCTCTATTTCCTGAACCGCGAATGCGGCAACAAGAAATCCTCGACCGCCCGGCGGCTGGCCAGCCTGCACGGCTTTTATGATTACTTGGTCAATCAGGTCAATAAGCTGACAGAGAACCCGACTGCCTCCATCAAGCCGCCCAAGCAGGATAAGGTCCTGCCCAAATACCTGACAGCGGAACAGTCCATGGATCTGCTGGAGAGCACGCAATATCAGAGCGATTTTCCGGAGCGGGATTACTGCATGGTGGTTCTGTTCCTGAACTGCGGAATGCGGCTTTCTGAGTTGGTGGGCATGGATCTGGGCGATATCGACCTGGAACAGCGGCAGATCAGGCTCTTTGGCAAGGGCCACAAGGAACGGATGGTCTATCTGAATGAGGCCTGCGTCGAAGCCTTGCAGCTCTACCTGGCCAAACGCAACACGATGGAGGGCCTGAATCCAAAGGAAAAGGCTGTGTTTGTGACCCGCCGCCGGAAGGAGCGCATTTCCAACCGCAGGGTGGAGCAGCTCGTCACCGGTGCCATGAAAGCGGCCGGGCTCAAGGGCTTTTCCACCCATAAACTGCGTCACACTGCGGCAACGCTGATGTATCAGACCGGCAATGTGGATATTTTGACCCTTAAGCAGCTGCTGGGTCACAGCAGTGTGGGCACAACGCAAATTTATACGCATCTGCAGGAATTTCAGGTGCGTGCCGCCATTGAGCAGAACCCGCTGGGCACGGTCACACCCGAAAAAGCACGCTTGGATACAACAAAACGGGCAGCAGGGGAGAACAGAGAGGAAAATAACGCCGATTCGATGGATGTTGAAGAAGCTGCCAGCCCGATGGAAGCTTTTGAGGGTGCTGCCAATGATGGCATCCGGGTGGATATCTCTTCTATGACCGGGGATAAGGAAACTGTATGAACTATATCAACTTCTCTAAGAGCTATCATGTGCGGATGTTGACAGAACGCGATATTCCGTTGATTTTAGCTCTTTGTGAGAAAAACACACAGTTTTATGAACATTGTCCGCCATTTGTAACCGAGGAAAGCATTCGGGATGATATGTGTGCCTTGCCGCAGCGCAAAATGGACGAACCTCAGGATAAGTATTATCTCGGATTTTTTGATGATGCCGAGCAGCTTGTGGCTGTGATGGACTTTATTGACCATTATCCAACGGAACAAAGCTGCTTCATCGGATTCTTTATGATGGAACGTTCTGTACAGGGACATGGCATTGGAAGCAGGATCATCACAGAGCTGTGTGTGTATCTGCACAGTCTGGGTTGCGAGTATATCCGGCTGGGTTATGTGGATGGCAACAAACAAAGTGAATCGTTCTGGAAAAAGAATCAGTTCACAGATACCGGATTGAGAAATCACACGCAGGACTATACGGTCGTTGTAATGAACCGGATGCTGTAACAGATCAAACAGATCAATAACAGGAAAAACGTGTGTAAAAAACGCAAAATACACAGTTATTGTAAAACAGGCCGCCGGAGCTCAAATCGAGCTCTAGCGGCCTTAAAAACGCCCAAAACTGGAAAAGAGGGCTTTTTCACTCCCCTATATTTCGCATAACCTGCATTATACGAAAAGATAATAATCAAAAAATCAGACCCTCCTCTCTCTTCCCGCTGCGGGTTCTGAGATTTCAGAGGGTCTGACCGATCATATGTACCCATCACTCTTCCGGCAATGGTGTGGTTTCAAAGTATGCGCAGATCGCTTCATAGTATGCACGAGCAGTCCGCCTACATCCGTCCTCACTGCCGAACTGGGCTACGTCCGTATCGCTGGTCACAAAACACTGCTCCGCCAGCACGGCTGGACAATTTACATCTTCCAGAATCGTAAAGCTGCGCTCTACACGCACTTCCTTGTGGCTGCTCTCCACCAACTGTTTTACTTCCCCTTGGTAATAGATATATCGGATTCCCCCGCGTCCCCGCAGGCTGGCCCCTGCCGCCTGCATAGCCCTGGCAAGCTGCTTTGCAAAATAATAGCTCTCCTGATGGTATGCTCGTCCCGGAACAGCCGGATAACATTCAAACCCGGCTGCGCTGGAGCCTTCGGGTGCTGAATTGCCGTGGACAGACAACAACAGATCCGGGTCCTGTGCATTGGCGGCAGCGGCGCGTTCAGCAGGTTTTGCGGTGCTGCCGTAACTTTCCCGGGTGGTCAGTGGGATATAATTGGGGTCACGCTCCAGCCAGGCGCTCAAAGCCTCCGCTGTGGCAGCGGTCATCTCGCTTTCCTGCACCACTCCCCTTGCACCCGGATCCGAGCCGCCATGTCCTGCATCGATCACAATACGGTACGGCGGCTCACCGATGGTCGGACGAAAATCATCATCGTCCACGGTCGGTGTTGGTTGTCCAATGGAGAAAGCCACCTGCAACAGATACAGCCCAAAACTGACACCAATAAAACAGAGAACCAGAACCACTGCGCTGCCAAAGGAAAAGCCATTGCCCCTTTTCTTTCTTTTGCGCTGTACCGAATGTTTTGCCATGATGACTTCCCTGCCGTTTTATAAGAAACGCCCGCCCAAAGAATGATCTTCCGGACGGGCGCTGCCGGGAAACTCCCGGTATGTTTTTACTTCAATTCAACCACGGTCACACCGCTCTCGCCCTCACCGTAACGGCCCAGCCGGAAGCTTTTTACCATCCGGTTGCCGCGCAGATGTTTGTGGATCGCAGTGCGCAGAGCACCGGTACCGTTGCCATGGATCAGGTACACCACTGTCTGCCCATTCAGAATGGCGCGATCGATATAAGCATCCACCTCAGGCAGAGCTTCATCCACAGTCAGGCCCAGCAGATTCAGCTCCATTTTGGCCGAACGCTGCACACGCTCTACCCTGCCGTTGGGCCGGTTTGCATCGCCCGTCAGGCGGGAATAGCGCTGCTGTGCCTTGGTTTTGGGCTGAGGCTCTTTGATGAGCTTATCCGGCTGCTTCAGGCCCTTGAGCGGGATCTTGGTCTTGATGATGCCGGCACGCACCAGAACATCGCCATTTTTATCCGGCAGTGCCAGCACAGTGGCCAGCTGGTTGAGCTCTGCAATGCAGACCTCCTGCCCTACCTTGACTTCTTTCAGTGGGACAAACTCCTTGACAGGGTTATGCACCACCTCGGTACCGATAAAGAGCTTTTCAGACTCTTTCTTTGCGATCTCGCGGGCACGTTGGGCTTTCTGCTGGGTGCTCAGGCGCTCGTCCTTCTGCAGCTGGCGCAGCTCATCGGTCAGTGCATATGCCTTGCTTTCCACCTGCTGTGCCAGCGCACGTGCCTTGGCACGGGCAGCTTCCAACTCGTTTTCGCCCTGCTGGATCAATTCATCCCGCTTTTTCTGAGCAGCCTCCAGCTGGTGAGAAGCCTCGTTCTTCAGCTCCTCAACCTCGTCCTGGCTCTCTTTCAGCTGCAGCTTCAGGTCGTCCAGCTGGCCCAAAACTGCATCCAGGCGCTTATCCTCGGCAGACAGATGCTGTTGGGCTGCCTCAATGACGCGCTCCGGGATGCCCAGCTTCTCACTGATGAGGAAGGCGTTGGACTTGCCGGGCACACCTACGCTCAGCTTGTAAGTCGGGCGCAGTGTCTCCAGATCAAACTCGCAGCTGGCATTGACTACACCCTTGGTTTCCAGCGCAAACACCTTCAGCTCGGCGTAGTGAGTGGTTGCCATCAGCAGCACACCGCGGCGGCGTAGTTCCTCGATGATGGCCACGGCCAGCGCTGCACCTTCGGCAGGGTCAGTGCCCGCGCCAAGCTCATCCAATAACACCAACGTGTGCGGCATGGCAAGTTCCAGAATACCGGTGATCTTCTTCATGTGGCCGGAGAAAGTAGAAAGGCTCTGTTCGATGCTCTGCTCATCACCGATGTCCACAAGAAATTCGTCGAACACGCAGATCTCACTGCGTTCATCGGCAGGAATCAGGAAGCCGCACTGTGCCATTGCACACAGCAGACCCGCCGTTTTCAGGGTAACAGTTTTACCACCGGTGTTCGGGCCGGTGATGATGAGCGAATCGTACTCTTTGCCCAGTGCAATGTCCACAGGGATACACTTTTGGGGGTCGATGAGCGGATGACGCGCCCGGATGAGCGAAAAGGAGCTGTCGGTGCGGACAGAGGGCTTGAATGCCTTCATATCCAGAGCCAGACGAGCCTTTGCCAACAGCACATCAATTTCCAGCATTGCCTTGTAGCTGTACTGGAACTGAGGCTCAATGGCGGCTACCTGTGCCGTAAATGCCACCAGAATGCGTTCGATCTCCTGCGCTTCTTGTGCACGATACTGCAGAATGCGTGCATTTGCTTCCACAACCGCCTGCGGCTCCACAAAGACAGTAGCGCCGGTGGACGAGACATCATGGATGATGCCGCTCACCTCGCCGCGATACTCGCTCTTAACGGGCACAACATACCGTCCATTGCGGATGGAGACCACACTCTCCTGCAAATACTTGGAGGTATCCATATTGCGGACCATGCTTTCCAGCCGGTCGCGGATGCTGTTCTCCGTAGCGCGGATCTTTTTGCGCAGCTCGTTCAGGGTGTGGGAAGCCGTGTCTGCCATGGCATCCGGAGCCAGAATGGCGCTGGAAATCTGCTGCTCCAGCCCGGGCTGGGGTGCCAGCGCGTAGAACAGGTCATCCGTAGGCAGGGCATCATGTTCCGAGGAGCCATACCAGCTGGTCAGGTTCTGAAAGTTGCGCAGAGCGCCGGCCACCATCAGCAGTTCCCCCATGGAGAGCACACCGCCCTTGACCGCACGGGCTGCCAGAGAGCTGACACCCTCTACCCCGCCAAAGCGCGGAGACCCGTTTTTGATGAGCAGACTGTTGATGGCATCGGTCTGCTCCAGCGCGTAACGCACCTCATCAGGGTCGCACTGAGGCTCCAGAGCCAGCAGCTGCTCTCTAGCTTCCTTGCACACGCAGCCCTCGGATGCACGCGCAATGATCTTATCAAGCTCTAAAGTTTTCAAATAGCTTGTTTCCATGTTTGTTCCCTATATCAAAATTGTTTATCCCGGTCAAGGCAGAACGGATTTCAAAAAGTCGTAACTTTTCAGCGGTTTGTCCAGGTGGGTCAAAGCGTAGCGCTCTGCCACCGCAGACAGCTTTGCCAGACTGCCGACCGAGATTTTGAATGCAAATATTTTCTTATCTTCTACAAGGCAGATATGACGCAGGGCATACAAGGCACCCATGTCCAGATTGCAGGTTTTGCCCGCCTTTTTCGCACAGTCCTCACAGAGCAGAATGCCCTCCTGCGGGTCAAGATAAAACGCGGGGCCATCGTATTTTTCACAGATCTTGCAGCAGACCAGCTGCGGCAGAAAGCCGCACTCGCTCATGGTGCGCAGCTCAAACACAGCCTTGACCACATGCAGGTCGGTTTTACCCTCGCTGATCATATACAGGCAGTTCAGCAGCAGGCGCAGTTCCTTGGCAGCTTCCTCCCCCGTAGGAGAAAGTGCCGCCGCCATCTCGGCAAGATACATGGCAAGGCTCATCCCCTCGATGGTGGAGGAAATGCCGTGAAATACGTTGCGCACTTCCGCTTCCCGGATGGTGTACATATTCCGGCCCGGCAGCAGCACAAATTCAGAGTAGCAAAAAAGCCCGCAGGCGCTGAATAATTTGTTCTTCAGCCGCAGGCTGCTCTGTGCTGAGGCCGAAATGACCCCCAGCTCCGGTGTAAGAATGGTCAGAATCCGGTCAGATTCCTTGTACCGGGTCTCTTTTAACACAAGCCCAGGTGTTACAATCGTATCCATCTGCATATTCTCCCTGCCCGAGCAGTGTCCCGGGCAATGTAAAGAGAAAAATCAACGATTATTCGGGTTCTGTTTGAAGCCAAAGTTGTTCAACAGAAACTCATTGTCCCGCCAATCTGCTTTGACCTTGACCCAGCACTGCAGGTTGACCCGGCAGCCCAGAAACTCCTCGCAGTCCGCACGGGCAGAGCTGGCGATCTTTTTCAGCATCGCACCGCCCTTGCCAATGACCATGCCCTTATGGCTCTCGCGCTCGCAGTAGATATTTACGTCGATATCCACCAGATCTGTACCGGGGCGCTCCTTGAAACGCTCCACCACGACTGCAATGCCATGCGGGATCTCATCCCGCATATACAGCAGTGCCTTTTCACGGATGACCTCCGCCACCAGTTCCTTTTCCGGCATATCGGTGTAGGCATCATCGTCAAAGTAGTGTGGGCCCTCCACGGCATACTGGCTCAGGGCATCGAACAGTTCCTCACAGTGGTCGTCTGCCCGGACGCTTACGGTGTAAATGGCATCAAACACACCCAGCTCCTTGAGCTCAGCCTTGCGGGCTTCCAGATCAGCAGGCTCCTTGACAAGATCGGTCTTATTGATGACTGCAATGGCCGGACCGCCGCTGCTGCGCAGAGCGTCCACCAGAACCATTTCCGGCTCATTCAGGGCACCGTATGGCTCAAACAGCATCATGGAAACATCCACATCCGCGATGGAATCGCTGGCCGTCTTGTCCATCCGCTTGCCAAGCTTATTGTGGGCCTTATGCACGCCCGGGGTGTCCAGCAAAACATACTGCAGAGGGCCGCGGGTCACAACGCCGGTGATGCGGGTACGGGTCGTCTGGGGTTTGGAGGTGACAATGGCCACCTTCTCCCCCACCAGACGATTGGTCAGGCTGGATTTGCCCACGTTCGGGCGGCCGATGACCGCCACGAACACAGATGAGGTATCGTAATGCTGCTGCATGGGTGCTGCGTTTTTCAAAATAGAACTCCTATCCTTTGCCAGTATCTTTGATCATTCCGTATAGCTGACGGTGCGGGGCAGGCCAAGCTGGGTCAGCACAGCCTCTTCCTTTTCGCGCATCCGCATGGCTTCCAGACCACCGTTCTCATGGTCGTAGCCCAGCAGATGCAGCATGGAGTGAACGGTCAGGAAAGCGACCTCACGCTGCAGCGGATGGCCGTAGAGCGTTGCCTGCTCCTGAGCACGTTCCATGCTGATGACGATATCCCCCAGCATCTTGCAGCCGTTGTTCTCATCTACATCGTAAACGCCGTTTTCTCCCAGAGGAAAGCTCAACACATCGGTGGGCATCGGCTTGTTACGGTACTGATTGTTCAGCTCTGCAATGGCAGCGTTATCCACAAAAGTCACGCTGATCTCAGCAGGCTCATCGAAGTGCTCATATTCCAGCACAGCATTGCAGGCACGGCGGATCAGGATCCGCAGGCCCGAAGGTACTTTTACGGCTTTCTGTGAATTGGTGATCAAAACTTTATTGGACATAACATTCCTCTCCCTTCATTTTATGCTGCAATTGCAGCTTTCCGCGTCGGTTTCAACGCTTGGCCGGGTGCGCAGCCGCTTCGTAGGCCTTGATGATTTCCTGCACCAGACGATGGCGGACAACATCCTTCTCCGTAAAATAGCACTGTGCAATGCCATCCACGTTCTTGAGAATATGCAGCGCATCCACAAGGCCGCTGCGGGTACGGTCCGGCAGATCGATCTGGGTCACATCGCCGGTCACAACCACCTTGGAACCTACACCCATACGGGTCAGAAACATCTTCATCTGCTCCGGTGTGGTATTCTGCGCCTCATCCAGGATGATAAAGGAATCATCCAGCGTGCGGCCGCGCATATATGCCAGCGGAGCAACCTCAATGATCTGCTTTTCCACCAGGCGTTCATAGGTCTCGGCGCCCAGCATATCGAACAGGCCATCGTAGAGAGGGCGCAGGTAAGGGTCTACCTTCTGCTGCAAGTCACCGGGCAAAAAGCCCAGCTTCTCGCCTGCTTCCACAGCGGGGCGGGTCAGCACAATGCGGGAAACATCCTTGGCCTTGAACGCTTTGACCGCCATTGCAACGGCCAGATAGGTCTTGCCGGTACCGGCGGGACCAACGCCAAAGGTCACAGCATTCTTGCGGATAGCATTCAGATATTCCTTTTGGCCCAGTGTCTTGGGTCGGATGGGGCGGCCCTTGACCGTGACCGTGACAAAATCCTCAGTCAGCTCCCGGACACGCTGCTCCTTTCCATCGTGAGCAAGGCTCAGGCAGTAGCGCACCGTCTGATCCTCCAGCGGCGTGTGGTTTTCAATCAGGAGCAGCATCCCCTCCACGGCACGCACAGCAGCGGCCACGTTGGCCTCCTCGCCAGAGAGGCGAAGCATCGTACCCCGGCAGACTGCCGTGACAGAGAACTCCTTTTCCAATAGACGAATGTTGCGGTCACAGTTGCCAAAGATGGCAGCGGCGATCTCCACACTATCCAACTCAATACTTTTTTCGGCCATGTAGCTCCTCCAGCGGTTTATGAATTTCCACATCTATTGTACCACCAAAGGCTCAAATAGAAAACTGTGAAACTTGCACAAAATATTTTCAACATTTTGGAGCGTGTTACAAAGCAGAACCCTGAAACATAAAAAACGATGCTGCTCTGCATTTCCGCAAAACAGCATCGATTTCATTTTATCGGATCGTAAAAAACGACTCCTCAGAAACTTTTCAATTAGAACCAGTCGCCGAAGCCCATCTTGACCAGGTTGTCGTGGCTGATCTTCAGGCTATCGAACGGATCACGGCCATAGCAGTCATCCTGCTCCACCAGGAAGTACTCGCCGCCGCCCTCCAGGCCAGCCTGGATGATAGCGGGCATATCCAGAGTGCCTTCGCCAACCTCAGCAAACTGCACAATGTTGGTGAAGTTGCTCATGAACTTCATCATGCCTTCCTTGCTGGTGAAGTCCACGCCGCCCTCGGGGATGGGCATCTCACCGATGCGGTAATCCTTCAGGTGGACCAGACGGATGCTGCCGGCATACTTCTTGATGAACTTAACAGGGTCCTGGCCGCCGCGGTGGATCCAGTGGCTGTCCAGCTCAAAGCCCAGAGCAGGAGCATTTGCGCGGATGATGTCCAGCAGGAACTCGCCATCGTAACGAACGAACTCTACGTGATGGTTGTGGTAGTACAGGTCAATGCCGTCTTCCTTCAGCTTCAGAGCATACTCATTTGCTTCCTTGGCGAAATCCACGGCCTTCTGGTAGTTGCCCATGCAGGTCATGGGCAGCATGCCGATGCGCAGCATATCGCAGTCCAGCTTACGGCAGTCCTCAACGATCTTCTTATAGTCGTCGGGATTGCACAGGAACTCGCCGGGCATACCGGGCAGCATGGGAGAGGTGGATGCGGTGCAGGAAGAGACATTCAGGCCCAACTCGTCGATAGCCTTGCGGAAGCCTGCAACGTTCTCAGCGGTCATGGGGACCTGAGAGATCTCAACGCAGTGATAGCCGATATCAGCCAGCTTGCCCATGCTCTCGTATGCGTCAAAGTGAGGCATCTTAGCGGGGGCAATGGTGCTCATCTGAACACCGATCAAACCTTTGTTTGCCATGGTTCATTTCTCCTTCTATCTGTGTTTTGCGGTCACGGAGCAACGGGATGGCCAGCCTTGCTGCTTGCATGGATGGCATCGATCAGCCGGATGCTCATTTCCGCATCTCTTACATGGATGTAATCGTCTGTGTTGTTCTCAATGGCGCGGTAGAACTTGTTGATCAGGATGCCATGAGAAGCACCAAAATAGAACTTGGCACCGGGCAGCTTCTCGTTCTCACACAGCTTGGTGCGCACACCATCTGCATCGATCCGGAACAGGGCATCATCCTCGATCAGGAAGGAAGCCTTTTCACAGGCAACCTTGATCTGGACGCTCTCGTTGGTGTAATCACAGTTGGTGGCAAAGAACACACCGTTTGCACCATTAGCAAAGTGCAGGCGGGCAGCTACGGTGTCCTCGACCTCAATGCCATAATCTGCCAGCTGATTCACCGAGCCATGGATGGCATCGATGTCGCCGCACAGATAATACAGCAGATCCAGCGTGTGAACACTCTGGTTGATCATGCAGCCGCCGCCAGCAGTTTTCAGCTGGCCGCGCCAGGGCTGTTCGTCATAGTAAGCCTTGCCGCGGAACCAGGGCACAAAGCCGCGGCAGCCGATGACCTTGCCATATTCGCCGCCATCGATGATCTTTTTCAGTTCAACGGTGGTGCGGTTCAGACGATTCTGCAGGCAGATGCCGATCTTGACCTCAGGGTGCGCAGCCTCAAATTCCACAAACTCCCTGGCCTGTGCGGTGTTCAGACCCACCGGCTTCTCGCAGAAGACATTTACACCGTGGGAAGCAAAATACTCCGACACGGGCACATGCAGGTAATGCGGCAGGCAGAGATGTACCACATCGGGATGCTCCTTTTCCAGAAGCTCCTCATAGTCCGTATAGAACGGCACGGCCTTTGCTGCAGCAGGCAGCTTTTCCTGCGCAGCGGGATTGTTATCGCACACGGCACACAGTTCGATCTCAGGATTTGCCACAATGATGGGCAGATGAACCTGAAAGATGGTGCCGCAGCCAATGATCGCAGCTCTTTTCATGGAAACGCAACTCCTTGTAAGCCTGGAACAGGCATTGCTTTTTTCAGGGATACTGATTACTCGCGGACGGGGAACTTGCCCTCAGCCTCGATCAGCTTGTTCAGCTCAGCAGCATACTCCTCGGGATCGCAGGGGTTGGAGACCTCGCGGCCGGTCCATGCAGACAGCTGGCTGCTGTTTGCCAGGTTGACACCGTTGATGCCGTCCTCGCCGGGAGCCAGCAGCGGGCTGCCGGTCAGGATGTGAGCAGCAAAGTTCTGCATAACGGTGGTGTGCTGGAAGCCCCAGCCATCGTTGTTCTCAAAGGTCTCTTCGGTGTACAGCTTGGAGCCTGCACCGTTGCCGCTGGTCAGCATGGCAACTTCCATCATGTTCATGTGCTCGTTCAGGTAATCCTCAGTGCAGGGGTTGCCTTCCTTATCGATGTAGTGGTAGACATGAGCGGTCTTGCTGTTGTCAACAACGATCTTGCCGCCGTCCAGGTCGATCTCCAGACGATCGGTGCCGATGGCATCGTGGGTGCAGGTGGTGAAGGTGCCGGTAGCACCGTTAGCGAACTCGACCAGCATGGTCACGTCGTTCTCAACGCCGATGTTACGATGGCAGCCGTTGATGTTCTTGGAGAAGACCTTCACGGGGATACCGCAGATCCACTGCCACAGGTCGAGCTGATGGGGAGCCTGGTTGACCAGGACACCGCCGCCTTCGCCGCCCCAGGTAGCACGCCATGCGCTCTGCTGGTAGTAGCTGTCAGGACGCCACCAGGAGTTGATCATCCACTGAGAGCGGCGGATCTCGCCCAGCTCACCGCTGGCAACGATCTCCTTGATCTTCTGATACAGCTTGTTGGTACGCTGGTTGAACATGATGCCGAAGGAAACCTCGGGATGAGCCTTAGCGCAGGCAATCATCTTCTGAACATCCTTGCTGCGGACACCGGCGGGCTTCTCGCACAGAACGTTCATGCCATGCTCCATAGCGTAGATGGAGATCTCGTGGTGCAGGTAGTGAGGAACGGTGGTGATGATGGCATCAACAGTGCCGCTGGCGATCATATCCTTCCAATCCTTGAAGAAGGGCACATCGGGGTACTGCTCCTTGCACATCTTCTCCTTCTCGGGGTCGATATCACACAGAGCGCCCAGTGCGCAGTTGTCGGGGCACGGTGCGCAGACCATGCCGGGGAACGGAGCGGGAGCGTTGGTCAGGAAGCGAGCGTAGCTGCCGCCCTGAGCACCGATACCGATCAGGCCATAACGAATCTTTCCTTCAGTCTTTTCCATTTGAATCTTCTCCTTTTTTCTGTTACGTTAAAATTTTGCCAGAATATCGCACAGTGCGTGATACTGTGCGGCGTAACCTTCAGCACCGTTTTTGTACTTGTTCTCACGGATGATGTTCTTTGCATCCGTGGTCTCAAGGCTCTGCAGGCTGTCAAACAGCACCAGATGCGGCTCCAGGGTCAGGAAGCCGGTATAACCCTCTTCCACGATGGCCTTGTGCAGCAGCTCGGGAATCTTTCCCTCGCCGGTGCCGCAGAGCACATTCTCCTTGTCGGTAGAAACGGCATCCTTGATGTGGATATATACAATGTACGGGCGGAGAGCATCCCAACATTTGGCGGTATCCTCGCCGCACTGTACAAAGTTTGCAAAGTCGAATGCGGACTTGAAGTGTGCGCTGTTCAGCGTCTGCATCAGGTCAACACAGCGGGAAAGAACATCACCATAGATATCCTTCTCGTTTTCGTGCATCAGGATCACGTCGTGCTTCTCAGCAATGGCAATGAACTTGCGCAGCTTCTCGATGACAGCGTCACGATAGTCGGCAGGATCTTTGCCTTCCGGCATAAAGAAGCTGAACATGCGGATGTACTTGCAATTCAGGACCTTAGCGATCTCGCACAGCGTTTCCAACTGAGCACACTGCTTTTCAAAGCCCTCTTCATCATCGATCTTGACCTTGCCAATGGGACTGCCCAGGCTGGAAACGCCAACACCAGCGGCCTGCAGGCGGGGCAGCAGATCGGTCTTGACTTCCTCAACGGTAAAGTCGGCGATCCCTTTCTTATCTGCACTGCGCAGGCTGATGTACTGCATTCCAAGCTCACGGACTGTCTTGAGCTGCTCATCAAAAGAAGAGCTGATCTCATCGGCAAAGCCGGAAATATAAATATCCTTCATAAAAATCTCCTTTTTTGTGTAGGATACAAGCCTTACTGTAAGTAATATATCACAATTGTTAAAAAAATGCCGCACAAATCTTTTTCGGTTTTTTTAGCACATCGTGCAACAGATTTTGCCATTTTGTTGCATATCATAAAACAAGGTGCATCAAACCAATCTTGTGGGGTGAAAAAGGGAGAAGAACTGTGCAAAATGTCCATCTTTGACTTCGATTTCTTGGCAGCGAAAAACAGAACAGCAGGATTTACAATGTAAACGGCACAGGATTTACACACGACAATCATCGAACAAACTGATATATTAGGCCTTGGAGATCGGCTTCTTTGATTCTTAAGGGCCGTGGCAGACTTTTAAGAATCGAAAAGGCCTGTCCCCCCGTGGGCAGGTTTGAGTTGTTTTCAGACCAATCAAAGGAGTTCAAACCCATGTCCAAGACGAAGACTGAGACCCCTGTCCTGTGCAATTCCGCTGATATCCCCTGGGAGGAGACCCGCCTCCGCCACAAGGTAGATAAGCGGATCTATGTCCTCTTACTGTTTTTCTGGGCTGGTGCGGTGCACACCGCTTTCTGGAGCACCGCTGGAAACTGGGCATCTTCTACCTGCTTGTCGGCTGGACCGGTCTCGGCCTTGCATTTTCTCTGGTTGACCTCCTGATCGCACTCCCTATTCCGAAGGACGAAAACGGAATGATCGAGAGCTGATCTCCGTTTCTTGACACGCAAAATCCCCTCAGAGCTCTGACAGTGCTGTCAGAAATCTCTGAGGGGATTTTGCTATGCATGTGGTAGAAGATCTCATACTCTGCATGGCGGTGCCATCCGCCGGGGATGCGTGTAATCTGCAGATAGAACAAGCCAAATGCATCCGCTGGGAACAACTCCTCTTTCCGCAAGTCCGCCATCCCGTTTCACCCCTCCTCAGTGAAGATAGAACGAAGCCATACATTTGGCCAGATCCTCTGGTCGTTCTGCAAAGTTTCCATAGCGCCAGCTGTTGAAAAAACCCATATATGCCCCGATGAACGAGTTGCGGAAGTATCGATTTTCGCCCGGCAATGAAACGGGCCATGGCACAAACTGTCTTGCATCCCCGACTTCGATGTTGGAGATCAGAACAAGGATGATCTTCTCGCTCAACGCATCACTGAAAAAGCTGGTGAGATGGCAATCCATCAGGACACAAAGGTTCTTTCGCTCCGCATACGTCCAGCGGAACAGTGCAGTCAGGTTTTTTTCCAGGGTACTGTACGCAGGCAGCTGCCCCGCAAGCAGGGTCATCTGCCGGTCGAGATAATAATCCAGCACGTCGTCCTTTGATTCAAAGCTGCGGTAAAAGGTGGTTCGGTCGAGGTCTGCCATGTGACACAGCTCTGTGACGGAGATCTTTTCCAGCGGCTTTTTCAGTAAAAGCTGAAACAGTGCCGTGCAAAATGCATCCTGATTTTTCTGCGCAACGGGGTTGATATGGTTCGTGTACATTGTGCGCTGTGTTCAGCTCCTTCCTCAAAATGATTGGCTTTATTGTACCATATTCTCTGAAATCTGCAAACAATCACATTACAGATGCAAAAACGATGCAAGAATCTTTTTTGTACAGAAACAGAATAACAAAAAAGTCCTATAAACCAGACGAAATTCATCGTAGATTCATAGGACTTTTGGAGCTACTGACCTGATTCGAACAGGCGACCTGCTCATTACGAGTGAGCTGCTCTACCAGCTGAGCCACAGTAGCACGCGTTCTGCAACGATAGATAGTTTAGCATAAAAGAGAATACCTGTCAAGTACTCCCTACGCAAAAACAATTCCGGAACTTTGCAGAAAGCCATCTCGTAATGATTTGCCCTATTCAATTCTTATCGTAGGCTTCACAAACTCTTTTGCCAGAGTTTTTTTCAGCTCAAATAAGTTTTGCCTGCCCTGCCAGATACAGCATCCCCACTGCCGCACCGCAAAGCGGCAGGAGCAGAAACAGCATCCGGGCAAACTGACCCAAAAGCGCACCTGTGCTGGGGGCCTGTCCTCCGCGCCCGAAGGCGGCTGAACAGAGCTTTCCGCTTACCTGCAGTGCGGATGCGCCGAACGTGCACAGCGTTCCGGCCGCAAGGGATGCAGGGATACCGCAGACGCAGAGCAGCACAAATGCTGTCCGTGGGTTCAAATCCACAAGCAGCCTGGACGAAAGCAATCCGGAGCCTGTCCCATACAGCATCGTAAAAAGGAAGATGGGCAGCGGCCCCAGGGCGGAAAGCCCCAGGAACAGCACTGCCGTCAGCGCACCTGCCACAGTGAGAAATTCCGTTCGGAACAGGCGCACTGCCCCGGCGGCATCCTGCACAGAAAACAGGCTCTGCCAGCAGTTCAGGTAATAGGAAAGCGTTTCAGCATCGCCTGCCACACAACGCGCTGCCGCCACACCCGCCAGAAAGGTTCCCAGAAGGTACGCCGCCGCCAGAAGGATGGTTTCCCTGCTCAGCTTGCTTCGGCGCACAGCGGCTCTCTCCGGTGTATTTCCGCACCTCTCAGAGAACGCTGCCGGGATGGATCGCCTTTCTTCCTGCGCTGTCTCAGGAAGAACTCCACTGTTCTTCTGTTTTAGCTGCTCTTCCTGTGCTGTCGGCATGATCGCTTCGGGCAGTGCTTTTGCCGCTGCGGTTTCCGGCGTTTCCTGATAGACCCACATACTTCCCTGTCCTCCTGTTTTTCTGCTGTAAATTCTCAATGCCGGTGCCGTTCTGTACGCAGGATGCTGAACACCCCGCCCAGACAGCCAAAAACGAATACCAGTGCAAAGCGGGTCAGCTGCATTTCCGTTGGTTCAATGCCCTCCGAAAGACCGAACCCCAGCAGAAGCAGAACAAACAGTCCGCCCTGTACAGCACCGCAGATAAGGCCTCTGCTGTGATAGAAAAACGCCATGAGCCAGCCGCTGCAAAAGCTCCCGGCACAGACAATGGCACTGACCATGGGCCAGGCAGTGCTCTGCGCAAGGCTCTGGTTTGCCATCAGGTAGGCCAGCCCAGCCATGCAGGCGGCGGTGAATATCCCACCAATGCCGAATGCGGCCAGTGCTTCCAGGATGGGTAACTTCTTCTGTTCCAACATAAAAACCCGCCTCCCTGCACTACTGTATGCAGAGGGGCGGGTAAAAAAGACCTTGCTTTTAGAGATTACTTCTTTGCGTTGGCAGGAGCATTGTCCATGTTCAGCTTCTCAACAGAGCTGATCGCATTCTTGGTGAAGCGGATCTTCACACGGTCGGAACCGGTCTCCAGAACAAAGGTGTCATCCTTGATGGCGACCACACGGCCAACAATACCGCCGATGGTCACGACCTGATCACCGATCTCCAGAGCTGCACGCATAGCAGCATCCTTCTTCTCCTGCTTCTTCTGGGGACGATAGATCATAAAGTAGAGCAGGACCAGCATCAGAGCCAAGGTGAAGAACAGGCTGAGATAGCTTTCAGTGGTAGTAGTCAGAAATTGCATGGGACAAAGTCTCCTCTCAAAATTCAGATAAACTCATTATAACCGCTTCTGCTCCCTCTTGCAAGGGAAAAGCATGAAAAAGCTCAAATTCTTGTATCCAGCAGCTTGACGTAACGGTCATGGAAGGCGGTAAAGGTGCCTGCATCCAACTCATCGCGGATACGCTCCATCAGGTGGTTGTAGAACCACAGGTTGTGCATAACGGCCAGACGCATGCCCAGCAGTTCCTCTGCCTTGAACAGGTGGCGGATATAGGCACGGGAGTAGTTCCGGCAGGCCGGGCAGCCACAGGTGGGGTCAATGGGGCGCTCGTCACGCTCATACTTTGCGTTCTTGATATTGATGATGCCGCCCCAGGTGTTCAGGTGTCCATGGCGGGCATTGCGGCTGGGCATGACGCAGTCAAACAGATCCACGCCGCGGGAAACAGCCTCGATCATGTTGCCAGGGGTGCCGACACCCATCAGATAGCGGATCTTATCCTTGGGCATATAAGGCTCCACCTCACTGATCATCTCGTACATCACCTCAGCAGGCTCACCCACAGCCAGACCGCCGATGGCGTAGCCGTCCAGCTCCAGCTCCGCGATCTGCTTCATGTGCTCTACACGCAGGTCAGCAAAGGTGCAGCCCTGATTGATGCCGAACAGCAGCTGGTCAGGGTTGGTGGCCTTGCCCTCCTGCTTCAGACGGGCCATCTCAGCCTTGCAGCGCTTGAGCCAGCGGGTGGTGCGCTCACAGCTGGCTTTGGAGTACGCGTGCTGGGCAGGATTCTCCACACACTCATCAAAGGCCATTGCAATGGTGGAACCCAGGTTTGCCTGGATCTGCATACTCTCCTCAGGGCCCATAAAGATGCGGTGGCCGTCCAGATGGGAAGCAAAAGTCACGCCTTCCTCCGTGATCTTACGCAGCTTGGACAGGCTGAACACCTGGAATCCGCCGCTGTCGGTCAGGATGGGGCCGTTCCAGCGGGTAAACTTGTGCAGGCCGCCCATATCGGCTACCAGCTGATCACCGGGGCGCAGATGCAGGTGGTAGGTATTGCAGAGCATTACCTGGGTGCCGATCTGCTGCAGATCCTGCGCGGACAGACCGCCCTTGATGGCACCGGCGGTGGCAACATTCTGGAAGGCAGGGGTCTGCACCGTGCCGTGCACGGTCTTGAACTCACCCCGCCGGGCGTTGTGCTCCTGCTTGAGCAGCTTAAAAGTGGTCAAAGAAGGCATAAGTTTTTTCCTTTCTGTGTACGGAAAACAGCCGTACAGCCTTGTGCCGCCGGGCAGGCGGCAGGTTCAGAAGTGGTGGATACCGAGCTGCCGAAACGGTTCCGGCAATGTTTTGGGCTTTTGGGAAAGCGGGTGCTGAGGGATCACAGGATCAGCATCGCATCGCCGAAGGAAAAGAAGCGGTACTTTTCCTCTACGGCAACTTTATAGGCAGCCATGGTCTTTTCGTAGCCGTAGAGGGCAGAGACCAGCATGATGAGGGTGCTTTCCGGCAGGTGGAAGTTGGTGATCAGGCCATCGATGCAGTTGAACTTGACACCCGGGTAGAGAAAAATAGAGGTATTGCCGCTGCAGGCCTTGATCTCGCCATATTTTGCGGCGGCGGCTTCCAGCGTGCGGCAGCTGGTGGTGCCAACGGCGATCACGCGGTGCCCGGCGGCCTTGGTTTCCCGGATGCGCTGAGCAGTCTCCTCGCTGATGGAATACCACTCGCTGTGCATCTTGTGATCTGTGATCTCGTCCTCCTGCACGGGGCGGAAGGTTCCCAGACCCACATGCAGGGTAACCTCAGCAATTCCGACACCCTTGGAACGGATGGTATCCATCAGCTCCGGGGTGAAGTGCAGGCCTGCCGTGGGTGCAGCAGCGCTGCCCAGCTCCTTGGCATAGACCGTCTGATACTGGCTCTGATCTTCCAACTGCTTGGTGATGTAGGGCGGCAGCGGCATCTTGCCAAATTCATCCAGTTTTTCATAAAGGGTCTCGGTGTCATAATAGAATGTAACAAACTTGTTGCCATCCTCCAGCGTTTCGTCCACCACAGCGGTCAGGGTGCCGTCACCAAAACTAACCTTGGTGCCGGGCTGCATCCGCTTGCCGGGCTTTGCCAGGCACTCCCACTGATCTCCCTTGACCTGCCGCAGAAGCAGCAGCTCACACACAGCACCGGTGGGCTGTTTGACCCCCACGATGCGGGCGGGCAGCACCTTGGAGTTGTTGACCACCAGCAGGTCACCCGGCTCAAGATATTCCGGCAGATCGCGGAAGATCCGGTGCTGGATGCTGTCGTCCTTCTGGCTCAGAACCATGAGCCGGGCCGAATCTCTGGGGTCTGCAGGCTCCTGTGCAATGAGTTCTTTGGGTAAATCATACCAAAAATCTTTTTTTAACATGCTTTGCATTTGCCTTTCCGATGATTGACACGAGTGCCGTATCAATGTTATCATAAAATCTGTATAAACAGTATCTATTATATTGCAAGGTCGGCTTGTTTGCAAGCCGTGTTCGATGTAAATTTGCTTTTTATTGAAAGGAAAGGTGCTGGAAATGGAAAAACAGTATAAAGTTGGTATCGTTGGTGCAACGGGCATGGTGGGGCAGCGTTTTGTGACCCTGCTTGAGAATCATCCCTGGTTCAAGCTGACCACGCTGGCCGCGTCCGGCCGCAGCGCAGGCAAGACCTATGAGGAGGCCGTTGGCAGCCGCTGGGCAATGACCACTCCAATGCCCGAGAGCGTCAAGAAGATGGTCGTGCTGGATGCCGCCAAGGTGGAAGAGGTCGCTTCTCAGGTCGATTTCATCTTCTGCGCAGTCAATATGCCCAAGGCCGAGATCAAGGCACTGGAAGAGGCTTACGCAAAGGCCGAGTGCCCTGTGGTCTCCAACAACAGCGCAAACCGCTTTACCCCGGATGTTCCCATGGTCGTGCCTGAGATCAACGCGGACCACATTGAGATCATCCCTGCCCAGCGCAAGCGTCTGGGCACCAAGCGCGGCTTCATTGCGGTCAAGTCCAACTGCAGCCTGCAGAGCTACGTGCCTGCCCTGCATCCTCTGATGAAGGAATTTGGTGTCAACAAGGCTCTGGTCTGCACCTATCAGGCCATTTCCGGTGCAGGCAAGACCTTTGACCGGATGCCCGAGATCGTAGATAACGTCATCCCCTACATCGGCGGCGAAGAAGAGAAGAGCGAGCGCGAGCCGCTGAAGCTGTGGGGCCACATCGAGGGCGATCAGATCGTCAACGCCGAGAAGCCCACGATCACTGCGCAGTGCTTCCGTGTTCCCGTTTCTGACGGCCACACCGCCGCCGTGTTTGTAAGCTTTGACAAAAAGCCCACCCAGGAGCAGATGCTCGAGGCCTGGGCTAACTTCCGCGGCCCTGCACAGGAGCTGAACCTGCCCAGCGCACCCAAGCAGTTCCTGCACTACTTCACTGAGCCCGATCGTCCTCAGCCCAAACTGGATCGCAACACAGAGAACGGCATGGCTGTCTGCATCGGCCGCCTGCGCGAGGACACCCTGTTTGACTACAAGTTCGCCTGCATGAGCCACAACACCCTGCGCGGCGCTGCAGGCGGTGCCGTGCTGCTGGCTGAGCTGCTGGCAGCAAAGGGCTATTTTGACTGAACAACACGTTCCTGACGGAGCGTACAAAGGAGTTTTATACTATGAAGAATCCTGTCTTTACCGGCGCGGCGGTGGCGATCATCACCCCCATGTACGAAGATGGCAGCATCAACTTTGATGAGCTGGGCCGCATCATTGAAGATCAGATCGCACGGGGCACCGATGCTATTGTGATCTGCGGAACTACCGGCGAATGCTCTACCATGACCGATGAGGAGCAGCTGGCCGCCATCAAGTTTACGGTCGAGACGGTCAACCACCGGGTGCCTGTTATTGCGGGTGCTGGTTCCAATGATACCGATCACGGCTGTGCACTGGCAGCAAAATCTGCTGCCTGCGGTGCCGATGCCCTGCTGCTGGTGACCCCCTATTACAACAAGACCACGCAGGCAGGTCTGGTGGCTCACTTTACCGCTATGGCCGAGGCGGGCGGCATCCCTGTTATCCTGTATAATGTGCCTTCCCGTACCGGCCTGAACATCACCCCCGAGACAGCACTGGAGCTGAGCCGGAATCCGCTTATCAACGGCATCAAGGAGGCCTCGGGCAACATCTCTCAGGTGGCCAAGATCGCTCA
Organism: Faecalibacterium sp. I2-3-92; assembly: GCF_023347315.1. GTDB lineage: Bacteria > Bacillota > Clostridia > Oscillospirales > Ruminococcaceae > Faecalibacterium > Faecalibacterium duncaniae. The sequence goes on along the minus strand of NZ_CP094470.1, from coordinate 1,439,992 downwards.
GCTGTGCGGCGACGAGCTGAACATCTACTCTGGCAACGACGATCAGGTGGTTCCCCTGCTGTCTCTGGGCGGCAAGGGTGTCATCAGTGTGGTCTCCAATGTCAAGCCTGAGCTGGTGCACAACTGCTGCAAGGCATGGTTTGAGGGCGACCCCAAAACTGCCTGCAAGCTGCAGCTGGAGATCCTGCCCTTGGCGGATGCACTCTTCTGCGAAGTAAATCCCATCCCTGTCAAGTACGCCATGAATGTGCTGGGCTGGGAGGCCGGTCCCTGCCGTCTGCCGCTGGTCGAGCCCAGTGATGCCCACAAGGAGAAGATCGAGCAGGCACTGGAGGCCGAAGGTCTGATTCGGGAATAAACGAAACAACGCACAATGCCCGGTGGAAATGGTTTCTCCCGGGCATTTGCCGTTACAACAGAAAACGAGGAAACAAAAATGACGGATATTATCATTCAGGGCATTGGCGGCCGGATGGGCCACGCCCTCTGCGAGATGATTGCAAACCGGAGTGACTGCCGCGTGGTCGCCGGGATCGACCAGCAGGACGGTGAGCAGAACGGCATCCCCGTATACGACAGTCTGGATAAGCTGGACGGCAAGGGCGATGTCATCATTGATTTCAGCGCTCCTGCTGCTGTGGAAAAAGCGCTGACCTATTGCGAAGCACACAAGATGCCCATCGTGGTCTGCACCACTGGCCTTTCCGAAGAGCTGCAGCTGAAGGTGGTGCAGCTGTCCCGCATTGTGCCCGTGTTCAAGAGCGCCAACATGTCCATCGGCATCAACCTGCTGTCGGAGCTGTGCAAGCGTGCATCGGCCATTCTGGGGGCAGACTATGATGTGGAGATCGTGGAGCAGCACCACCACAACAAGCTGGATGCCCCCAGCGGCACTGCCCTGATGCTGGCCGATGCCATCAACGAAGAGAATAACGGCGCATATCATTATGTTTACGACCGTTCCTCTGTGTGCCAGAAGCGCGACCCCAAGGAGATCGGCATCAGCTCTGTGCGCGGAGGTAGCATCGTGGGCGACCACGAGGTGCTGTTCTGCGGTCCGGACGAGGTCATCACCCTCAAGCATACTGCATATTCCCGCAGTGTTTTTGCAAATGGCGCAATAAATGCTGCTGTCTATCTTGCCAAAAAAGAGCCGGGCCTGTACAATATGGGTAACATGATTGCAGAGCTGTAAGGCCTCTGCGTCTTCCACCATTTTGAGCGGCAGGAGGGCTGACGGAATGGAACAGGCAAGACACGCTGCATCCACGAAACGACATGCGCGGCACGAACTGCAGAACCGGCGAAAACGAAAACCCGTTTTTCTGAGGATGATGGGAGTACTGCTGGTGTCTGGTGCGGCATTGGCCTGCTTTGGCTTCTGGCGCTTCCAGACTCCTGGCATCGTGCTTGGCCCCTTTGAGGACGAGCCTTCGACCGCTGAAAGCGTTCCCCCGCCCGAACCGGAACCGCAGCCTGTTACAACCACACTGCGTTTTTCGGCCACCGGGGACAATCTGATCCATGCTCCCATCTACAAACAGGCAGCCCGCCGGGCAGCGGAAGGCCAGCGATATAATTTTGACTACTGCTACGAGCACCTGCTGGATTTTTATGCCGCGCAGGATGTAAACTGGATCAACCAGGAAACGCTCTGCAGCAAGGAACTGGAGCCTTCCACTTATCCCTGCTTTTCTACCCCCGGTGAATGCGCAGAGGCTCTTTACCGGGCAGGCATCCGGGTGTTCAGTCTTTCCAACAACCACACCTACGATAAAGGTGCCAAAGGTATCGCAGCAACGCTGCGGTTCTGGGACGAGATGCCGGAAGATGTGGTCACGACCGGCCTGTGGTACGGAGAGAGCGATTATGGTACTATCCCCCTGCAGACAGTAAACGGTGTGACGATCGCCTACCTCTCCTACACCGACCACACCAATGGCATCCTGCAGAGCAGTGCCATGACGGCCAATGTCATCTACACCAGCCAGCGGGATGTGATGGAACAGCAGGTGCGCAGGGCGCGTGAGCTGGCCGATTTTGTGGTGGTGGGAGTTCACTGGGGCGTGGAGGACAGTCACAAAATCACCCAGACCCAGCGGGATCTCGCCCAGCAGCTTTCCGACTGGGGTGCGGATGTTATTCTGGGCACGCACCCTCATGTGGTGCAGGATGCCGAGTGGAAAACCTCTGTGGATGGCCGCCAGACCTTTGTGGCCTATTCCCTGGGAAATTTCCTCAGCACCCAGAGCAAACCGGATCAGCTCATCGGTGCCATCCTGACACTGGAGCTGAACAAGACGACTGACCCGGATGGCAGCGTTCACTGCGCTGTCGCTTCCCCGCAATTGCATCCCACCGTGACCCACTATGATGCAGGAAAATCCAATGTCCGCACCTACCTCTTCCAGGAATATACGCCGGAGCTGGCGCAGGCGCACGGTGTCCGGGCCGCCTACCCCAGCTTTGGGATAGAGTACATTCAGAACGTATTACAGACCAACATCAACAGCGCGTTTTTGGCGCTCGCCTGAATTTGCAGCCCTTTGGGGCAGATTGGAGTGTTCATTATGTATGGTGTTTCCAAAATCAACATTGAGCCCAGCCTGATGATGATCAGTGTACAGGATGTGGAGTTCAAGGGCAACAGCCTGGCCCGCTACCTGCAGATCTTTGCCGATACCGGCGTTGTGGTGGATATGATCAGTCAGAGCGCCCCTCACGGTACCAACATCGATTTCAGCTTTACCGCATCTGCCAGCGATCTGACGCTGGTGATGAAGGCCATCTCTGCCGCCAATCTTGACAAGGATGCCAAGGCCTCCCCGCTGATCAGCGTTGGTTACTCCAAGCTGAACCTCTTTGGTGAGGACATGGTCACCAGCTGCGGTGTAGCTGCCCGGGCCCTGAACGCACTGGCCATGGCTGACATCGAGGTTCTGCTCATCACCACCAGCGATCTGGATATTTCTCTGCTGGTGCGCAGTGAGAACGAGGACTCAGCTTACGATGTGCTGAAGAAAGCCTTTGAGCTGTAAGCTGCCCTTCTCTGTGAATATCACATAAACGTAAAAAGCCCGGCGGCATCCCAAAATCGGATGTCGCCGGGCTTTTATCATACGCTGGTTCTAAAAGATTACAGGGTCACTTTGTGGTAGATTTTCTTGCCCTTCTTGATGACGATACCGTTCTTCAGCTGATCAGCGGTAAAGCTGACAGTGGGAGCAGCTACCTTTTCACCATCCACCAGGACACCGCCCTGCACAACCAGGCGGCGGGCCTCGCCGTTGGAAGCGGCCAGACCGGCCTTGACCATGAGGGTCAGAATGCCGATGGAGCCATCGGTCAGATCCGCTTCGGTCAACTGAGTGGAGGGCATGTGCTCAGTGTCAGCAGCACCGCTGAACAGGGCACGGGCAGCGTTCTGGGCCTTCTCAGCCTCTTCCTCGCCGTGCACCATCTTGGTCAACTCGTAGGCCAGGATCTCCTTGGCCTCGTTCAGACGCTGATCCTTCCAGGTGCTCATCTCATCGATCTGCTCCAGCGGAAGGAAGGTCAGCATCCGGATGCACTTCATCACATCAGCATCGCCGACATTGCGCCAGTACTGGTAGAACTCAAAAGGACTGGTCTTGTTGGGGTCGAGCCAGACCGCATTACCTGCAGTCTTGCCCATCTTCTTGCCCTGAGAATCGGTCAGCAGAGTGATGGTCATCGCATAGGCATCCTTGCCCAGCTTGCGGCGGATCAGCTCAGTGCCGCCCAGCATGTTGCTCCACTGGTCATCGCCGCCGAACTGCATGTTGCAGCCGTAGTGCTGGAACATGTAGTAGAAGTCGTAGCTCTGCATGATCATGTAGTTGAACTCGAGGAAGGACAAGCCCTTCTCCATGCGCTGCTCATAGCACTTGGCGCGGAGCATGTTGTTGACGGAGAAGCAGGCACCCACATCACGCAGCAGCTCAACATAATTCAGGTTCAGCAGCCAGTCGGCATTGTTCAGCATCAGAGCCTTGCCCTCAGAAAAATCGATGAACTTCTCCATCTGCTTCTTGAAGCAGGCTGCATTGTGAGCAATATCCTCCTTGGTCAGCATTTTGCGCATATCGGTACGGCCAGAGGGGTCACCGATCATGGTGGTACCGCCGCCGATCAGGGCGATTGGCTTATTGCCAGCCATCTGCAAGCGCTTCATCAGGGTCAGGGCCATAAAATGGCCTGCAGTCAGGCTGTCCGCAGTGCAGTCAAAGCCAATATAGAAAGTGGCCTTGCCGTTGTTGATGAGGTCAATGATCTCATTGTCGGTGATCTGTGCCACCAGACCGCGAGCCTGCAGTTCTTCGTAAAGGGTCATGGGATTATCCTCCTGTTTTATCGGGCAGAGGACAAAAGAAAACGCCCCCTGCCAAAAATGAATTTGGCAGAGGGCGAAAAAATCGCGGTACCACCTCTGTTTGCCGCCCCCTCACAGAAACGGCCTCACGAGTGCGCCCCACAGAGATGGGATACACTCCTGCGTTTGTAACGCTCGCACGCGGCACAGCCTACTAGCCAAAGCATTCAGCCTGCAACTCCGGGAGGTATTTCCCCTGCTGTTCTGCACACCCCTTGCACCAACCGGGGTCTCTCTGGGCAGACACTGACAAGGTACTTGTTCCCTTCAACGTCTTTCAACAAAAATCAGTTTAGCACAAATCAGCAGGGTTGTCAATCACCGGTTTCATGCTCGGCCAGCCCCAGCATCTCTCGAGCATTGGCACGGGAAAGCTCCGTGACATGGTCACCAGAAATGATATGCGCCAGTGCGTCCACTCTGCCCTCGGTATCCAGCGGGTGGATCTCGGTATAGGTGCGTTCATTCGTGATATTCTTCTGGATGAGCAGATGGCAGTCGGCCAGTGCAGCGATCTGCGCTGTGTGGGTGATGCAGAGGATCTGGTGATCCTTTGCACTCTGTTTGAGCACCTCACCGATGCGGCTGGCTGCCTTGCCGGACACACCGCTGTCGATCTCATCGTAGATGACCGTAGGCACTGCGTCCTTATCGGCCATGGCATTTTTGATTGCCAGCGTGATACGGCTCAGCTCACCACCGGAAGCGATTTTTGCCAGCGGCTTGGGATCCTCACCGGGGTTTGTGGAAATATAAAACTCCACGCTGTCCTGGCCATGGCTGGCCAACGGGCCGCGGGTATGGCGCAGGGTCATGCGGACACCGGGCATGTTCAAAAAATCCAGTGTGCCGGAGATGCGCCTGTTCAATTCCTCAAAGGCCTTCAGGCGGGTCTGGGTCAGTACCTCGGCCTTATCCCGAGCCAGTACATAGAGCCGATGCTTTTCAGCCTGCAGGTGCTCTGTCCGCTCCTGAGAGAATTGGATGCGGTCTAGCTCTTCCCTTGCCTGCTGTCCAAAGGCGATGATATCTTCCACAGTATCACCGTATTTTCGCTTGAGCTTGTAGATCAGATCCATCCGCTGTTCGATCTCATCCAGCTCTGCATCATTCGTCTCGTAGCCCTCCAGCCGCCCGATCAGGTCAGCAGAAAGGTCTTTTGCGGTGTAATAAAGATCCAGCAGCTGTCCGGCGGCAGCAGAAAGGCCGCTGTCCAGTTGGGCGGCTCCATCGATCGCATTGGAGGCTTCCCCCAGCAGATCAACGGCACCCGGGGCATCATCTCCGCCCGAAAGCAGCGCATAGCTCTGGGAGATGCGCTCCCGGATGGTGGAGGCATTTGCCAGCACCTTACGGCGGGCCATCAGCGTCTCCTCTTCGCCTGCGGTCAGGCTGGCATCCTCGATCTCCTGTACCTGATAACTCAGCAGATCGATCTTTCGCTGTTTTTCACCCTCATCGGTGATGATGGCATCCAGCTCCTTTTTGACCTTGATAAGCTCCCGGTAAACAGCATAATACTCCTGATACACCGCCCCGTTCTGGGCGTAGGCATCCAGGATACCCTCATGGCGGGCCGGGTTCAACAGGCCTACGGAATCGTGCTGGCCGTTGATGTTGATGAGCCCACCGCACAGTTCCCGCAGAATGGCTGCTGTGGCAGGCATTCCGTTGATGCGGCAGGTGCTCTTGCCCTCGGCAGTGATCTCACGGCTCAGGGTCAGCGCTTCTGAGCGCTCATATCCTGCCTTTTCCAGGCTGTCCAGCACTGCAGGCGGAACATCATCAAATGCCGCCCGGATGACTGCTTTTGCAGCCCCCGTGCGCACCAGATCCTTGGAGGTGCGGTTGCCCAGAATGGCATTGATGGAGTCGATCAGGATAGATTTGCCCGCACCGGTCTCGCCGGTAAGGACATTCAGGCCCTTCTCAAAATGCACGTTGGCCTTCTGGATGACTGCAACATTTTCAATTTGCAGACTGCTCAACATGTTCGTTCTCTCCTGCCTTTATTTCTGCCCGATGTAATGCCCAAGCTCGGTGCAAATGGTCTTTGCGTCCCGCTCTGAGCGGGCCACGATCAGAAAGGTATCGTCACCAGAAAGGGTGCCGACCACATTTTTCCACTTGAGTGCGTCAAACACCTCGCAGGCCGCATTGGCCATGCCAGAGTAGCACTTTACCAGCACCACATGGCCCGCAAAGTCCACCCCTAGGACAGATTCATGGAAGATGGTCTCAAACCGGGCCTGCATCTTGGGGTTAAGTGCCTCGCTGTGGCTGGAAACATAGCGGTAGCCGGTGGTGGTGGCAGCTTTGACAAGGTTCATCTCCCGGATATCGCGAGAAATGGTCGCCTGTGTGGCATCAAAACCTTCCTTGCTCAGGTACTCCAACAGAGTCTCCTGTCGGCTGATGGGATTCTCCTGGATCAGACGCAGGATGGTCTGCTGCCGCTGCTGCTTGCTTTTGTTATCCCCTCGGCTGGTGCGTCCCATGTGATCTTCTCCCTTCGTTGTGTTTGTGTCATCGTCTGCCGCGCAGTTTCTGGTCAATGGCCTGGAACTGGTCGGCCTTGCTGAAGGTGATGAGCTGCACGACCTGATCAGACAGCCGCACCTCCGCGGTGGCTCCGGCTTTTACGGAATAGCCCGCATTCCCATCACAACTGATAAAAACTTCTTCATCTGCCACCTGGCCCACACAGAGGTTGATCTTGCGCTCCTGCGCAAAAACCATGGCCGGGCTGGCAAGGCTGTGGGGGCAGATGGGTGTGACAACGATGCCCTTGGTCTGAGAATCAAGGATCGGCCCGCCTGCCGCCAGAGAATAAGCGGTGGAGCCGGTGGGCGTTGCCACAATGACACCATCGCCCCGGTAATGCTCCACCAGGATATCATCACAATAGATGCTGAAATCCACTGCCTGCTGCAGGCGGCCCTTGGTCATAACCACATCATTCAGGGCATGGCCCTCCCAGCTGTCATCCCCCAGCACACGGACATAAAGCAGCATCCGGTTATCCAGAAAATATTCACCCCGGGCTACGGCGGAGAGCTTGGCTTCCATTTCATCGACCTCACAGGTAGCCAGAAAGCCGCACCGGCCCAGATTGATGCCGAGAATGGGCTTTCTGTATTCCAGTGAGAGGTTGGCTTCATGCAGGATGGTGCCATCTCCTCCGATGGTCAGGATGACATCCGTCCGTTCCAGGCATTCCTTCTGGGTCAGATACTCCACGCCCATGGTCATGCACTCGGCCTGCAGGCCGTCCTGCATCAGCACCTGTGCCCCATGGGTCAGCAGGATCTGCGCCGCACGCTGGGAAATGCCGTAGGCCATAGCCTTGCCGGGGTTTGGGGAAATGTAGACGGTCATCGTCCGCGCCCTCCCTGATTTTATGGATTATGGTTCAGCGGTCCAGCGTAGAATGGCTGGATACCACCACCTGTTCAGCAACCGAATCATCCAGCGCACCGGGTTCATCGCTCTTCTGAACGAACATCAGATATTCAATGTTTCCCTCAGGGCCCTTGACGGGGCTGAAATCCAGTCCGCAGACCTTGAAGCCGTTGGCAGCAGCATAGCCCATGGCATTGTGCAGCACCTCACGGTGGGTGGCAGGGTCACGGACAACGCCGTTTTTGCCCACCTTTTCGCGGCCAGCCTCAAACTGAGGCTTGACCAGGCAGACACCCATAGCGTCCGGAGTGGTGATGGCCTGCGCCACCGGGAAAATATGATGCAGCGAGATAAAAGAGACATCTACACTGAAAAACTCGATTGGCTCTGCCAGCTGGTCAAGGGTCACGTTGCGGATGTTTGTGCGCTCCATATTGACCACTCGCTCATCGGTGCGCAAACTCCATGCCAGCTGACCGTAGCCCACATCCACTGCGTAGACCTTGACTGCCCCATTTTGCAGCATACAGTCGGTAAAGCCGCCGGTGGATGCGCCAATGTCCATGCAGACTTTCCCCTTGGGGGTCAGCGGAAAACACTGCATCGCCTTTTCCAGCTTCAGGCCGCCGCGGCTGACATAACCGATATCATGGCCGCGCACCTCCACCTTGGCATCCTCTTTGATCATCTCACCGGCTTTGTCTACCTTCTGTTCATTGACAAAGACCACGCCGGACATGATCATCGCCTTGGCGCGCTCACGGCTCTGGATCAGACCATGCTGAACCAGATATTGATCCAAACGAATCTTCAAGATTCTGCTCCTTTCCATGTACGGATGGCCTGTGCCAGATGTTCAGCATCCAGGCCGGTGCTCTGCTTGATCTGCGGAACCGTCGCATGGGGCAGACGCACATCCTCCACACCACGGTGGATATAAGCACCCTGCCAGCCTGCTTTCTGCAGAGCCATTTCCAGATGCTCACCGATGCCGCCGCAGGCTACGCATTCCTCCGCAAACAAAACAACGTCATATCTTGAAATTTCAGAAATAAGCTCAGGTGTAAAGGGATATATCTTTACAAGCTTATAAACATCACAGGGAACGTTCTCTTTGCCCAGAAGCTTCGCCGCAGTCAGCACATCCTCGACTTCGTCGGCGTAACTGACCATTACAGCCTTGGCATCAGGGGCGGTATAGAGCCGGTCATATTCCCTGCCGGAACAGCCAAACTGCGCCAGTGCTACGCTCTCACCACCGCGGGGATACCGGATTGCCCGGGGGCCCTGCATCTCATCACTGAGCAGGATGGGCAGCCAGTGCCGCAGTTCGGCATAGTTGGAGGGCGAATAGACAGGGATCCCCACCTGACTGAGGAAGGCCGGGTCGAAGATTCCCTGATGGGTCTCGCCGTCTGCCGGAACAAAACCGGCACGGTCGATGGCAAGGACAACATTCTCCTTCAGCAGGTTCACATCATGGATGATCTGGTCATAGGAACGCTGCAGGAAGGTGGAGTAGATGCAGACTACCGGCAGCATTCCCTGGCTGGCAAGGCCCGCTGCAAAGGTCACAGCATGCTGCTCTGCCATGCCCACATCAAAGAAGCGCTTGGGGTGGGTGTGTGCAAAGAACTGCAGGCCCGTACCATACTTCATTGCGGCCGTGATGGCACAGATCTTCTGGTTTTCCGCGCCCTCCTTGTTCAGGACATTGCCGAACACCGTCGAGAAAGACTCCTTGGGAGCCACCTCAGGGTCTGGGATGCTGTTGACCAGATCAAAGGTCGAAACACCGTGGAAGTTACCGGGGTTGCTCTCAGCCGGGGCATAGCCCTTGCCTTTCTTGGTCACGACATGTAGGAAATGGGGGCCGGGCTGCCTGTGGATATCGCGCAGGATCCCTTCAAGCTCCGGCTCATTGTTACCATCAAAAGGACCATAATAGTGGAAGCCCATATCCTCAAACATGGTTGAGTGATACATTGCCCTGCGCACCATAGCCTTGCTGTTCTGGATCGCAGATTTCAGCGGCGGTCCAATGACAGGCACGCCATCCAGAAAGGAACGCACATTTTCCTTGGCATCGTAATAGCGGCTGGTGGTGCGCAGATGGCTCAGGTAGCGGGACAACGCGCCCACATTCTTGGAAATGGACATCTTGTTGTCGTTCAGGATGACCAGCAGATTGTCCAGCCCGCCGATATTGTTCATGCCCTCGTAGACCATACCGCCGGTAAAGGCACCGTCACCAATGAGGGCAACCACCTGTCCCGGCTCGCCCCGCAGCTTTTTGGCCCAGGCAATGCCTACGGCCAGCGAGAGCGCGGTGTTGCCGTGACCGGCAATAAAAGCATCATGCTCACTTTCGTTGGGGTTCGGGAAACCGGAAATGCCATCCAGTTGCCGCAGCTTGGCAAAGCCCTCGCGGCGGCCGGTCAGCAGCTTGTGGGTATAGCACTGATGGCCTACATCAAACACGATCTCATCCGTGGGGGTAGTCAGCACCCGGTGCAGAGCCACCGTCAACTCCACAGCACCCAGATTGGATGCCAGATGGCCGCCGGTCTTTGATACGTTATCCAGAAGAAATTCACGGATTTCTGCGCAAAGCTGCACGGTCTGCTGACTGGACAGCTTTTTCAGATCGCTGGGCTGAGAGATTTTCTCCAGCAAAGGCGAATTCATAAATTCACGTCCTTCTCACGTTTTGAAATGGGGCGCTCAGAGGCCCATAGGATAGAGGAAGCCGACCAGTATACCCAGTGCAAAACCGGCCATAACCTGCAGCGGAGTGTGACCAACCATCTCTTTCAGGTGCATATTCTGCAGGAAGGGATTGTTTTTCTCGGTCACTTCGATCCACTGCTCCAGCATCTTGTTCAGCACCTTGGCCTGCTCGCCGGTCTCGCGGCGCACACCCATAGCATCGTGCATGGTGATGATGGCAACAACTGCGGCCACTGCAAAGATAGCCGAATGGATGCCCTCGCTGCGTGCCGTAGCAATGACCATAGCCGTTACCGTGGCGCTGTGGGCACTGGGCATACCGCCATCGCCCCACATCCGCTCCAGCTGGAACCTGCCCAGCAGGACAAAGTTGATGATGGTCTTGAGCACCTGCGCCACAAACCAGGACAACAGGGATACTGTAAGGATCTCATTGAACGTCAGGACGCTATGGATAAATTGCATGGTAGTTCCACCTTCTTATTTTTTCGGATCAGCTGCGGCGCACCAGCAGCTCTTTTGCCAGCTGCTCCAGGAAAGCGGCCTTTTCGCCAAATTCCGCGTGCAGGGAGGCGCAGGTCTCGTTGTTCAGTTTTTTTGCCAGCTCCATGGCACCCTCGGCCCCATACAAGGTCACAAAGGTGGTCTTACCGTTCTCACTGTCGCTGCCAATGGGTTTGCCCAGCTGTTCAGCGGTGCTGGTCACATCCAGCACATCGTCCACGATCTGGAACACCAGACCAATGCCGAAGGCATAGTCCTCCAGCTCCTTGCACTGGGTCTCATTGGCCTGAGCAGCGGCAGCACCCATCTGAACAGCAGCATTGATAAGCGCACCGGTCTTGTTCCGGTGGATCAGCCGCAGCTGCTCCTCGGTGGCAGCCAGTGCCTCATATTTCAGGTCAAGCTCCTGCCCGTAAACCATGCCATGGCTGCCCGCACCAGCGCCCAAGGCCCTTGCGGCCCGCACACTGACAATGGGCGAAGCCGGTGCACTTGCGACCACGTTGAACGCCTCGGTCAACAGTACATCGCCGGCCAGCATAGCAGTGGATTCACCAAAGGCCTTGTGGCAGCTGGGCTTGCCCCGGCGCAGGTCATCGTTGTCCATGCAGGGCAGGTCATCATGGATCAAAGAATAGCAGTGCAGCATCTCGACCGCCGCCGCAAACTGCTCGGCTGCTTCAGCGCTGCCGTTGAGCATATCGCACACGGCCAGAACCAGCACTGCGCGGATGCGTTTGCCGCCGCCCAGCAGGCTGTAACGTGCAGCCCGGCAGACCTCAGATTCCTCGGGCAAAAAAGTCTCGCAGGCCTTTTCCAGTGCCTGATTTGCCCGGGCAAGATACTCTTGATACTGCTTCGCGTAATCCATGAAACTTCCTCCTTAATGTGCGGCATCCGGCCGGGGGGCCCGTTGCGCGTCGATCTCATCCAGCTGCAGCGTGGCCTTTTCCAGCGTACCGTTACAATAATCCATCAGGGATGCGGCTTCGGCATAGAGTTTGACCGATTCCGCCAGCGTTGTTTCCGGCTGCTGCATCTGTTCAAGGATGGCTTCCAGCCGGGTCATTCCATCCTCAAAGCTTTTGGGTGCTCTCATCCAGTTCCTCCACTGTATTGACCGTGCAGGTCACGCGGTGTTCCGTGCCCCGGAGTTTACAGGTCTGCCCGGGCCGGAGCGCATCCGGCGTGCAGATCCTTCCCCTATTGTCCTGCACCATGGCATAGCCGCGGGCCAGCACACCGTAGGGGTTCAGGGATGCGGCAAGTGCTGCCGTATGCTTCAGACGCAGCTCTCCGGCCTGCAGCTTACCTCTGGCGGCAGTTTGCAGCCGCCCGGCCAGAGTATCCAGGCGGGCAGCACGCTCCTCCAGCGCTGCCTGTACACCAGCACGGGAAAGCAGCTGTTCGGTCTGTTCCAGCCTATTATAACATAAACTCAGCTTAAATTGGATACAATTGTGAATATTTTCTTCCAAAGTGCATAATTTCCGTCCTTGTTCGGCACGGTCGGGCACAGCAAGCTCTGCCGCTGCTGAGGGCGTGGGCGCGCGCTGATCTGCCACAAAATCCAGGATCGTAAAATCGATCTCGTGGCCAATGGCGCTGATGAGGGGCGTTTTGCAGCGGTAGGCCGCCCGGGCAATGACCTCGGCGTTGAATACCCACAGGTCCTCCCGGCTTCCGCCGCCGCGCGCTACAATGATCTCGTCCACCCGCCCGCTTTTGTCCAGCCGGCTAATGGCATCGGCGATCTCCTCTGCCGCTTCAAAGCCCTGCACATTCACAGGAGCCAGCAGCAGACGCACTGCGGGCCAGCGCCGACCGATGACATTGCGAATATCCTGCAGTGCAGCACCAGTCTTGCTGGTAACAAGGCCGATACACTGCGGGAACCGGGGCAGCGGCTTTTTATGCTCCGGTGCAAACAGTCCTTCTTTGTCCAGTTTTGCCTTCAGCTGTTCAAAGGCCAGCTGTGTCGAACCGATGCCGTCCGGAAACATATCGTTGACATAGACCTGAAACGCACCGTCCCGCTCGTAGAGGGTCACACGGCAGCGCACCACCACCTTCATACCCTCTTCGGGCTGGAAACCCAGCCGCCGCGCATCGGAGCGGAACATCACAGCCCGGACGCTGGCGGCTTCGTCCCGCAGGGAAAAGTAGCAGTGCCCGCTCCGGGCGTTCTGCACAAAGTTGGCGATCTCGCCCCGCAGGGCCAGATCGAACAGAACATCATTCACGTCCAGCAGATTTTTGACGTACCGGTTCAGGGCCGAGACTGAGATCACTTCAGCCATAATCCAGCCCCCTGTGCGGCAAGAATGGACACACCGATGGCGTTGTCGCTGGAATACTGCCCGGGCACGAAATACACCTGCGGCAGGCGCTGCTGCACCCAGGCGCGGATGATATCACTGCTCATCACACCGCCCGCACAAACCACCGGCAGGCCGGGGTATTCCTTCTGGGCGGCTTTTGTCATCTTGACCACAGTGTCTGCCACACAGAGCAGGCAGTATTTGCAGACATACTCCGGGGTTTTGCCCTCATTCAGCAGGGCGTTGCACTGATTTTCCAGCCCCGAAAGACTGCACTGCATCCCCTTCACGCTGGATCTGGGCTTAATGGGTTCCTCACACAAGGCAGCCAGACGGGAAACTTCCACACCTGCCGGGAAGCCAAACCCCAGCTTGACTCCCACACGATCCACTGCCTGCCCGGCGTATAGGTCGGTGCTGGTGCCCAGTGTGATGATCTCCTTTACCTCATTGCAGAGCAGAAGATCCGTTGTACCGCCTGAGATGTGGAAGAGTAGCACTTTCTGGCGGAAGAGTTCTTCCCCTTTTGCTGCAAACAGCGCTGCCGCCGCGTGTCCCTGCTGATGGGTGGTGTGGATGAGCGGGATGCCCCGGGCCTGCGCAAAGGCTGTGGCCGCGCTGACACCCGCCAGGAAGCAGGGCATGTAGCTTCCCTCCACGGGGCGCGGCTTCTGGGAAACGCCCACTGCCGAGATTTGGGTCAGATCAAACTCCCGGCCAAGCTCCTCCAGCATCTCGGGCAGAGCCGCGGTATGGTGGAAGAGCGCATCACTCTGCCGCAGGCCCAGTTGGCCCTCCTTGACCGGTAGAAAACGTTTCTTTGCGCAAACAACCTCTCCGGCTGTGTGAAAAACCGCCAGAGAGGTTGCATAGTTGCTTGTGTCGATGCCCAGCGTATAGTGGCTCACTGTTCTTCCGACTCCACCGGCTCCGTATCCAGACCCTGCTCACGGGCAACAGCACCCAGCAGACCATTCACGAACTGATAGTCCTCATCTGCGCCGTATTTCTTGGTCAGCTCCACAGCCTCATTGATGACAACACCGGGCTTACGCTCGTCGCCATACAGCATCTCAGCCAGAGCCAGACGCAGGACAGTCAGACTGACACGGGGCAGGCGCTCCATGGTCCAGTTGCGCAGATGGTCACGGATGAGGTCGTCTACCTCTGCAGAGTGGCTGTAATAGGCACTCAGCAGGCGCTGGCCGAACACATCCACAGGACGCTCTTCCCCACACTCGTTGTTCGTATCCAGTGCTTCCTGCAGGGGCACATCACCAAAGGTCTGGGAAAAAGCCAGCAGGAACGCATTCTCACGGGCTTCACGACGGGGCAAAATATTTTCCATAATCTTCCTCTTCTACTTTTTATTCCTGTTCCTCGGCCGCAAGGCCGGCAATGACAAGGTTCACACGGCTTACCGTGACATTGGTCATGTTCTGAACAGCAGACTTGACATTCTCCTGTACCTTTTCGGCCACAGCAGGGATCTTTGCACCAAACTTGACCACCAGATTCAGGGTCAGTTCAGCGGTGCCGTCCCGCATCTCCACGGTAACAGGGGGCTGGATGCTGGCAGCAGCCAGCAGCTCCTTGACCTTTTTGTTCTGCTTGCCGCAGGAGACCTCGGACACACCGTCCACTTCCAGTGCAGCACAGCGTGCGATCTTGCCGATGACCTCGGTGGAAATTTGCAGGCTCCCGCCCTTAAGATCCATATTCTGTAAATCCATTCTATGGTCCTCCATCTAAAATAAGCGTGTGCTCATTTATTTTATTTCCATCTGTTCAGGGAAGCTTCCCTGTCATTGAATGCTTACGTCTTATTATAGCAAAGTTTTGGAATTTATACAACACCCACCTGCATTTCTTGCCATCTGTTTCTGTTCAACTTGACGGATTCCACTGCGCAAAGTGCAGGCTGCCATACAGCACACTACAAAAACGAGCAGGGCACAATCCGGCGGCACCCGCCGCATCAAAAGGATCCGGGCAGGCAGAGTACTGAACACGTCCGCCTCCCCGCCCGGCAGCAGCAGATAGAACAGGGCCAATGAAAGCGGCAGATGGAGCATCCTGGCCCGGTAGAGCGGGCGCAGGGTCATTTCCGGCGGGCAGATGGTGCGCACCTGCAGCAACACGGAAAGACCCTGCACGCTCAGTGCTGCACAGCAGAGCAGGCTCCCCCATCGTCCGGTACGGGAGGCCAGGTCACAGCCGGAGCAGACTTCCAGCAGAATGGAACAGAGTGTGCCCGCACCGGCAGGCAAAAGCGCCCCTGCCCCGGCGGCCAGCATCCGGAAAAAGAGGATAAACCCACAAAGCTTGCAGTACGTTATGGCGGCATCGGCCAGGATCTCATCCAGCCGCGGCGGTGCAGGGGATGCTGGCGCTGCAGATCCCGGTTTGACCGAATGCATTCCTGCAAACCGGTTCAGCAGGGCGGCAGTCAGATAGTTTGCGGTGATCTGTGACGCAAACAGCAGCACGCCAAGCTCTGCACTGCCCAGCAGACTCTGCCCTACCGTCAGAACCACAAAGGATGGACCGGAACAGATACAGGCAGGCAGCAGGGCATCCGCTTCCTCAGCCGTAAGCTGACCGGTCCTGACTGCCTGCGCCGCCGCACTGGCCGCGGGTGCAAAGCCACCCAGGAACCCGATGCAGAGCACCCGTGCCGCACAAGGTGTGCGGATGCCGATGCCCCACGCCGCCAGACGGAACGGCAGGGCCAGCAGGTCGCTTTCCGGGCATTGGATGAGTAAGCGCGATACCACGAGAAACGGGAACAGCGAGAGCAGCAGCGGCCCGCTGCAGAGGGTCAGCCCTTCCCGCAGAGCAGCGGCACAAACCTCCGGCACTGCAAACGGCAGAATCCCTGCCGCCAGTGCCAGCAAAAACAAACCCATCTGATCCCATCTGAAAAGCTGATTCATACACACGCCCTCCGGTTCCATATATATGTGATACGGGGCGCAGTTTTGCCCGGCGGGGAGGGAGCGGGTGTGAAACAGCAGAAAACCGGGCGGCTCTCCCTGCGCGGCTGGTTTGGCCGGATGCTGCGCCAGCCTCCCCGGGGCTTTTACGGCCAGCCGTCTGTCTATCTGAGCGGCGGTGTGATGGAGATCGAGCACTTCCGCAGGGTGCGCACCTATGAGGAGGGCAGGCTCTGCCTGGAATTTGCGGGCGGGCTGTTCACCGTGTATGGGGACGGGCTTAGAATCGAAACGCTGGCCGCTCACCGCATTACCCTGCGGGGGCGGTTCCTGCGCACGGATTTTTCCAACAATTAGGGAGGGATGCAGCATCTTACAGCTTTGGGCCGGGGCAGCATTTTCTGCCCGGAACGGTGATACCGAGGGCCTGCTCTCCGAAGCTGCACGGACAGGCCTGCATCTCACTGACATCTTCCCTGCTCCCGGCGGCTTTACAGCCCGATGTGCGGCATGGCACTACCTCTGGCTGGCAAAACTTGCCCGCAAGCGGCGGGTGCATCTGCGCATCCGCAAAAAGACAGGGCTGTTTTTCTTTCTGCGGCCCTACCTCCGGCGGCGGGGACTGTGGGCCGGGCTTTTGCTGTTTGTGCCGCTTTTGCTTTGGTCCCAGGGCCTTGTCTGGGCTGTGGACGCTTCCGGCCTGACGACCGGCCAGCAGGCGCGGGCAGCTTCCGTGCTGCGGGAAACCGTTTCCTTGATGCCGGGCAGTATCGTCACGCAGGAAAAACTTACCGCCGGGGAATATGCTCTGCTGCAAAGCGGTGAATTCTCGTGGGTCAGCCTGAATTTTCTGGATGGGCGGCTGGAACTGGAAGCGGCAGAAGCCAAACCGGTGCCGGAGATCGCCGCCGGAACGCTCCATGGCCTGCGGGCAAAGACTGCGGGCACGGTGGTCAGCACAAACCTTATCAGCGGGACGATGCTGGTGGTTCCCGGGCAGGCAGTGGAAAAAGGTCAGGGACTCATCGGCACCGCCCGGGCTGAACGGGACGGTACGCTGATCTTTCAGCCTGCCGCTGGAAGCGTCCGGGCGCAGTTCGAGTGGGAGTTTGCGGAAGATCTTCCACTGACGGCTGCCACATACCAGCTGACCGGGAACACTGTCGTTCAGCGAAGGCTTTTCCTTGCCGGGCGGGTGTTCCCATTGCCTTCCCTTTTCTCCCCTGCGGACGATTCCACGGCGGTCACACGGCATCTTCAGCCGGAGCTTCTGGGGCTGACGCTCCCGCTTTCCGTCGAGGAAACCACCTATTACGAACAGGCAGAAAATGAAGTTCATTTCTCAGAGGATGAAGCCAGTGCACTGGCCCGTCTGCATGGCTTACAGGCCTTGCAGAACGATTACCCGGACGCAGAATTTGTGGCGCAGAAAGTGGATGTTACAACCGAGAACGATATGCTGCATTACCGGGTGGTCTACACCATCATTGCTGATATCTGCACCTGAAAACGGCCCGGAGTTTCTCGCTCCAGGCCGTTTTCAGGTTACATCTTATGCGTTTTCATTGGATTCTTCGGACGCTTCTTTTTTATAAGCAGCCTTCTCCACCAGCTGATTCAGGTCAAAATGATATTTGGTGTGGCAGAAATGACAGACGACCTCACAATCCGGGTCCTCATCCCGGAGCTTTTCCAGCTCCTTACGGCCCAGGCTCAGCAGCATTTCCTCGGTGCGCTCGGCACTGCAGTCACACTTGTACTGCACCTCGCGCTCATCCAGAACATTGGGGTTGAAGCCTGCCAGTGCAAGGTTCATCATATCCTCGGGGGTCTTGCCTTCCCGAAGCAGTTCAGTGACGGAAGGCATTGCGGCGATGTTCTGCTCCAGCTGGGTGATCTCGGCATCGGTGGCACCGGGCAGCAGCTGCAGCAGGAAGCCGCCCGCGCAGGCAATGGTCAGGTCAGTATCCACCAGCACACCCAGAGCGCAGACGGTAGGCACCTGCTCGCTGTAAGCATAGTAGCTGGTCAGATCCTCGGCGATCTCGCCGGAGACCAGCGGCACCTGGCCCACAGTGGGTTCTTTCTGCAGGCGGTTGTCACGGATGACAGTCAGCACGCCGTTTTTGCCCACAGCACCGCCCACATCCAGATGGCCGTTTGCTTTCAGAGGCAGCTCTACCAGCGGGTGGTCGATGCAGCCCTTGACATTGCCGGTGCCATCGGTACAGGCAACAACCGTGCCGGTGGGGCCGCCGCCCGCCACACGCAGCGTGATGGAATCGCCATCGTCCTTGAGCATGGAGCCCATCAGGGACGCACCGGTGAGCAGGCGGCCCAGGGCTGCGCTGCAGGTCGCACTGGTGTGGTGCAGCTGCTCGGCCGTGCGGACGATCTCAGTGGAGTCCACACCGCAGAACACAACACCGCCGTTTTCAGAAATGCCGCGGATCAGATTAGACATTTTCTTTTTCCTCCAATTGGGTATACTGCTTGACGGCACAGAAGAAATAGCGCTCGCTCTCTTCGGTCAGGGGGCCGAAGCTCTCACCGTCGCAGACCTTTTCCAGCACAAAGCCGTGCTTTTCCAACGCAGCTCGGATGGTATCCAGGTCATAGGTATATTCATAGAACTGTTCATGGAAGTGTTCGCCGGTCTCGCGGTAGTCGATGTCCACTGTGATCTCCACCCGGCGGTCCGCAGGGTGATAGTGGTTGCGCCAGACGCAGGCAGCATCCTCCTCCTCAAAGGTAAATACATTCTCCCCCAGCACC
Source organism: Faecalibacterium sp. I2-3-92 (assembly GCF_023347315.1). Lineage (GTDB taxonomy): Bacteria > Bacillota > Clostridia > Oscillospirales > Ruminococcaceae > Faecalibacterium > Faecalibacterium duncaniae. The sequence continues at coordinate 1,420,931 of NZ_CP094470.1, read as the reverse complement.
TTCTGGTGCTTGTAAGGGGTGTTCATATCAAAGAGGAACACGCCGCCCTCTTCCATGAAAAAAGCCGCGTTGGCAATGGCGGTATCCAGGTCTGGGATGTGGTTGAAGGTATCGAAGGTAGACACCGCGCCCCGGATGGTGCCGTAGAGGTCAAGCTTGAGCAGATCCTGCTGCAAAAGCAGCAGCTTGCCGGAAAGGCCCAGCTGTTCCGCCTTATCCCGCACAACACAGAGCATCTCCTCGGACTGATCGATACCGATCATATCATAGCCCGCCTGGGTCAGCATCAGGGTCAGCTCCCCTGTTCCACAACCCAGATCGGCCAGAATGCCATCCCGGATATCGTGGGCATTCAGTTCCTGCCGGATCTGCTCATAAAGGGCATCATAGTCGGCTTCGCCGTTGAATTCATCATAGAAATAGGCAAATTCATTGTAGGCCATGGTTTACTCCGCTTCCTCGTCATCGGTGAACTCAGCCGCCACGGCCTCGTTCAACACCACCTGCAGCTCCGGGATGCCGTAGCCGTTCTCGCCGCTGGTCAGTACCACCTTCTGGCAGCCATAGGGCAGGCAGACCTTTTCAAAATCCTCCTGTGTCTTGGCCAGCTGGCTCTTTTTGAGCTTATCGGCTTTGGTCAATGCCACAACAAAGGGGATCTGATGATAGTGCAGATACTTCAGCATCTGCAGGTCATCTGCGCTGGGGGCATGGCGGCAGTCGATGAGCTGCACCAGCAGGGTATGATGCCGGGGAGCCTCAAAATAGCTGTTGATGAGGTCATCCCAACGCTCGCGGTCTGCATTGCTGACCTTGGCATAGCCATAGCCGGGCAGATCCACAAAATAGCAGTTGTCCACCTCATAGAAGTTGATGGTGGCCGTTTTGCCCGGTGTACTGGACACGCGGGCAAGGTTCTTTCGGTTGCACAGCTTGTTGATGAGGCTGGACTTGCCCACGTTGGAACGGCCCGAGAAGCTGAGTTCCGGACGGTCACTTTCGGGCAGCTGGCTGGAAATGCCGTAGCTTGCAATAAAATCCGCTTTGTTGTAGTTCATCGTTTGCTCCTTTGATTAGCAGACAGCCCCCGGCTTCGGTTTTTCCGGTGCGGGCGGGATGGCCGCTTCCACCGGCTTTGCCTTTTTGGCGGGGTGCGGATGACGGGCAGAAACGCTCTTAGGCTTAAGCAGAGCGGCATTGAGCACCTGTGCGAGGTCAGACATGGGCAGGAAGGTCAGATTCTTCTTCACCTCGTCATCCACCTCGTACAGGTCCGGAACGTTATCCTTGGGGATGAGCACGGTTTTCATCCCCTCACGGTAGGCGGCCATGCTCTTTTCGCGCAGGCCGCCGATGGGCAGCACATTGCCGTGCAGGGTGATCTCGCCGGTCATGGCAACATCACCGCGCACCGGGATGCCGGACAGACAGGACACCAGAGCCGTGGTCAGAGTAACACCGGCGCTGGGGCCGTCCTTGGGCACGGCACCCTCGGGGGCATGGATGTGCAGGTCGCATTTCTTCAGCCGCTCAGGGTCGATGCCGTATTCCTCGGCGTGGACACGGACATAGGTGATGGCCAGCTGGGCACTTTCCTTCATCACGTCGCCCAGCGAACCGGTGACGGTGATCTTGCCGCTGCCATTATCCATGACCTGCACTTCGATGGGCAGAGTCTCGCCGCCGATGCTGGTCCAGGCCAGACCGTTGGCAATACCGATGGCATTGGTCCGGTTGAGGAAATCGGGCTTGACGAAGCGGGGCCCCAGCAGCTCTTCCAGACTGCTGCCGGTCACAGAAACGTTTTCTGCTTCACCGGACGCGATCTTGCGGGCGCACTTGCGCAGGACACTGGTGATGGTACGCTCCAGGGTGCGGACACCGGCCTCACGGGTGTAGCCGTCAATGATGCCGTAGAGCGCGCTCTGGGAGAAGGTGACCTTCCCGGCCAGACCGCAGGCCTTGAGCTGCTTGGGTACCAGATGCTTGCGGGCAATGTTGTATTTCTCCACCCGGGTATAACTAGGCAGCTCAATGACATCCATGCGGTCACGCAGAGGGCCGGGAATGGCGCTCAGATCATTTGCCGTTGTGATAAAAAGCACATGGCTCAGATCAAACGGCATATCGATAAAGTGATCATTGAAGGTGGTGTTCTGCTCGGGATCAAGAGCTTCCAGCAGGGCGGCGGCCGGGTCACCCCGGAAATCGCCCGCCAGCTTGTCGATCTCGTCCAGCAGCATCAGGGGGTTGGAGCTCTTGGCGGAGATCATGGCGTTGATGATCTTGCCGGGCATGGCCCCGATATAGGTGCGGCGGTGGCCGCGGATCTCTGCCTCATCCCGCACGCCGCCCAGGCTGATGCGTACATACTTGCGGTTCAGGCTCTCGGCAATGGAGCGGGCAATGCTGGTCTTGCCGACACCCGGAGGGCCGACCAGGCAGATGATCTGACCCTTGACATCCGGAGCCAGCTTGCGGACAGCCAACACCTCAAGAATGCGGTCCTTGACTTTCTTCAGGCCGTAGTGGTCGCGGTCAAGGATGCGCTGTGCCTTGGCGATATCGAGGTCGTCCTCGGTAAAGCTGTTCCAGGGCAGATCCAGGCAGGTGTCCAGATAGGTACGGATGACCGTTCCCTCCTGGTTGCTGCTCTGCATCTTGGCAAGGCGGTCCACTTCCTTGAGCAGTTTCTTCTCCCGCTCCTCGTCCAGATGCAGCTCCTGGATCCTGCGGCGGTACTCCTCGGCCTCTGCCGTGGTATCATCGTCCTCGCCCAGCTCCTGGCTGATCATGTGCATCTGCTCATGCAGGTAGTAATCACGCTGGTTCTTATCCATGGCCTCGTCCACTTTCTGGGCGATCTCCTTGTCGATCTCCAGCATCCGGCGCTCCCGATGCAGGCGTTCCACCAGCAGGCGCAGACGGCCGATGAGGGTGCTTTCCTCCATCACAGCCTGCTTATCCTCAAAGCGGAAGAGCAGATTGGCAGGGATGTACTCGCACAGGAAGGCGGGGTCGTTATTCGAGGTAACAGCAAACACCACGTCCTTGCTGATGCGGGGATTCATGGAAAGCACCGCGTCGAAGCTCGTTTTTACGTTGCGGAGCAGGGCCTCTGCCTCGGTCTCTTCCTCTGCCTTGATGGGACGCACAGGAGCCGGCCGCACCGATGCCAGCAGGAAGCTGCCGTCGGTATCCAGCTCGGTGCGCTTGGCGCGGAACTTACCCTCCACCAGAATGCGCACCAGATCATCCGAAACACGCATAACCTGCTTGATCTCGGCCACAACGCCGTACTGGTACATCTCCTCTGCCTTGGGGTCCTCAGCCTTCATATCCTTCTGCGCAATGAGGAACACCTCGGATTTATTCCGCACGGCCCATTCTACAGCGGCAATGCTCTTGTCACGACCTACCTCAAAATGCAGCAGATTGTTGGGGAACACCACCAGCCCACGCAGGGCAATGGCGGGAAGATGGAGGATATTGCGCTCCACCTTGACAGTCACTTTTTCAGACATAAACTCATACCTCCCAGCTGCCCCGCGCCAAAGTGCGCTATCCCGTGGGCAGTTTTTTTGTTGGGTAAAAATTCAGATTTGATTTATTATATCGGATTCCGGCCCCGGTTGCAACCGGACGGCTCATCCTTTGCGGTTTTCCTGGATATTATAACCCAGCCGTCCCAGTGCAGGCAGCATGGCCCGCAGGGTGACACTGGTGAGCATTCCCATCACAAGGCCCAGCACCAGCATAATCGGTGCATAGTAAAGGGACACTGCTGTGGAAAGGATGACACTGGCTCCCAGCAGCTGGCCGATGTTGTGGGCCAGCGCGCCGCAGACCGACAGGATGAACCAGGTAGGCCGCAGCGGGCAGTGATAGTAGAGCAGCCACATCACCAGCAGTGAGAGCAGGCCGCCGCAGAGGGAAAGAAAACCTGCCGTCCAGCCGGAGACCAGAAAGACGAAGAACGCCTTCAGCACATCCAGCACAAGGGCCTGTTTTGGCCCCATGAAGAACAGGGCATACATCACCACAATATTCGCCAGACCCAGCTTCATGCCTGGCAAAAGCCCGGGGATGACCAATGTGCCCTCGATGAAGGAAAGCGCCATCGCCAGAGCAAACAGCAGACCTGAAAGGGCGATGCTGTGCGTTTTGTTGTAATTGCGGCGGTTATGAGGCATCATTGTTCTCCTTTGCAGCGGATTATTCTTCACCAGCAGCCTGTTCGTACTGCTCCTGCTCTTCCATTGCCTTTTCCCAGGCAGCAAACAGCTCCTCCTGATGGAAGCGCAGATCACTGAGCTCATCGCTCTTTTGGCGGAGCAGATCGGGGTCATTGTAGACCTCCGGGGAGTTGATCTCATTGTCAAGCTCCACTTCTCTTGCCCCGCAGGCTTCCATTTCATCCTCGCAAGCCTTGATCTTGGCCCGTAGCTCCGCGCGGCGGCGGCGCTGCTCTTTGCCGTAACCGGCCTTGGCGGGCTGATCCCCGGCTTTTTCTGGGGCAGCTGCAGGAGCGGCACGGCCCATCAGGGCATCGTAGCTCGGATACAGGGTGGCCTTGCCATCTTCCAGATAGAGGATGGGACAGCCCAGACTGTTCATCAGATGGCGGTCATGGGTGACCATGAGCAGGGTCCCGGTGTATGCCATCAGGGCTTCGGTCAGGTTCTCGCGGGTGTAGATGTCCAGGTGGTTGGTGGGCTCGTCCAGAAACAGCAGATTGGGCCGCTCCAGCACGATCTCAGCAAAGCGCAGGCGGGCCAGCTCGCCGCCCGAAAGTGCCTCGCAGGGCTTGAACACTGTCTCACCCCGGAAACCCAGCTTTGCCAGATGGCTGCGCACTTCCAGCTCCGTCATCCGGGGATACTTGTTCCAGATGACATCGATCACCCGGCCCTGTCCCAGACGGTTCTGCTGCTGGGCAAAAATGCTGGGCCGGGCTCCCGTACCCAGCCGTACCATGCCGCCAGAGGGGCGGCGCTTACCATCCAGCACCTGCATCAGGGTGGATTTGCCCGCACCGTTGGGGCCTGCGATCACCAGCCGCTGACCCCGGCAGACCGTGTAGGTAAAGGGTTCCAGCAGGGTGCGCTCCCCGATCCTGATGGTGAGGTTCTTCATCAGCACCAGCTCGTTCCACGGCTCCACATCATACTCAAAGCGGAACTTGAGCTGGTTCGTTTCATCCTTTGGTGCTTCCGTGATCTCCAGCTTTTCCAGCTGTTTGCGGCGGCTCTGGGCCATCTTGGTGGTGGAAGCACGCACAAGATTGCGGTCAACATAATCCTGCAGCTTTTCAGCCAGTGCTACATCTGCATCGTGCTGCTTCTGGCGCAGGGCATCGGCAGCTTCCTTCTGGGGCAGATAGGCTGAGAAGTTGCCCTTATAAGTGGTCATGGTCTGGAAGGAGACCTCCCAGATCCTGGTGCAGATATTGTCCAGGAAATAGCGGTCATGGCTGACGACCAGCACGGCACCGGAATAGCCCTTGAGGTAATTCTCCAGCCATTCCATGGTGGCAAAATCCAAGTGGTTGGTGGGCTCGTCCAAGATCAGGACATCCGGCTTTTCCAACAGCAGCTTTGCCAGACGCAGGCGCGTCAGCTCACCGCCTGAAAGCACAGCGATATTCTTCGTCCAGGTATCCTGCGCAAACCCCATACCGGACAGCACCTTTTTGATGTTGACATCCATATTGTAGCCGTCAGCGGCATCAATGATGTTCTGCAAGGCATCGTGCTGTTCCAGCAGAGAGGCATCCTCCGGGCTGGCGGCCATTCTGCGCTCCAGGATCTGCATCTGGGCCATGGCATCCAGCACATGGGCAAAGCAGGAGCGCATCTCGCCGTAGATATCCAACGTAGGGTCGAGCTTTGCATTCTGTTCCAGATAGCCCAGCGTCACACCATGGGTCACACTGAACTCACCCTCGTAGTCCGTATACTCGCCGGTCAGGATCTTCAGCAGGGTCGTTTTGCCTGCGCCGTTCTGGCCCACGATGCCGATGCGGTCCTCCCGTTCGACACTGGCCGTGACATCATGCAGGACGATCTTCTCGCCAAAGCTCTTGCCCAGCTTTTCCAAATGTATCAACATTGTTCGTTTTCCAATCTCTCACACAGGCCGCACAGCATTACAGCTGGTGGCGGCGATTCTTCAGGCCCACATTGGCCAGTTCCTCCGGCTCCATCACCAGCGGGTAAAGCTCTTCCAGGCTGCTGATCTCATAGGTAGGAACGACCTTGCCGGGATTCTCGGCGTGGTTGGGGTTATACCAGCAGGTATCCAGCCCGGCGTTCACACCGCCCTGCACATCACTGCTCAGGCTGTCGCCCACCATCAGCACATGCTCACGGTTCTCCACGCCCAGCGCACGGAGCGCGGCATCAAAAATCTTGCGGTTGGGCTTTTCGCTGTCCATTTTTTCAGAAACGAACACATCCTCCACAAAATCCAGAATGCCGGATTCCCGCACACGGCGGCTCTGCACCCGGTCAAAGCCATTGGTCACCACAGCCAATGTTGCCACTTCGGAAAGCTCCCGGAGCACGTCCAGCACGTTGGGAGATGTCAGGTCAGGGTGGGTAGAGAGCTGATCCAGATAGAATTTGTTCATCTCCACACCGTTGCCTGCGGCATTCACTGCCTTCAGAAAGCGGGTGAACCGCTCCCCCATCAGCTTGTCCCGGCGGATCTGACCCTTTTCCAGCTGCCGCCAGAGCTCCTCGTTGATGGTGCGGTAGGTCTGCACCGTCTCGGCATCCGGCTCAATGCCGTACTCCCGCAGGGTGTCAGCCAGCGCCTTGTTTTCCGCTGCATCAAAATCCAGCAGCGTATTATCAGCATCAAACAGAACACAATAGTATTTTGCCATGGTTCGTTACCCCTCTTTCATACTTGTGTCATTTTCCGGGACGCTTGTCCCCGATCACCGGGGAATTTCTCCCAGATCAAAAGAACAGCGAGAAGCCAGCCCCGCCCCGGCAGAGCTGGCTTCCGGTTATTCCTGAACTATCTCATAGGTTTCGTCATCGGTCTGCACCGGGGAATTGTCCGCGCACGGATCTTGTGCGGCGCAGGGTTTGTCAATGTTTCTGGGCATCTGCTCCTCGGTCACGCCGTTGTCCACATTCTCCCAGTCCATCTCATACCAGTCCACACTGCCATCGGTCACAGTTCCCTCACCGGGCAGCCCGGGGATCTTGATCTCTTCACAGAACATCCGGCTCCCTCCCTTCTGCCCAGCCTATGCGGGCAGACAGAAAAAGGTTTACCGGCTGGCTTCTGCTTCGGTGGAAGCGGAAGGCTCCTCTGCGGGCTCAATGTCATTTTCAACCGAAGCGGAGACCGATTCACTGTTGGTCTGCTCCTTGGATTCCGTTTTGCTTTCAGAGGCAGCACTGCTGGAGGACGAAGTGCTCTCTGCCTTGCTCTCCGAGCTGCTGTGAGAAGAAGAGGTGCTCTCGCTCTTGGATTCGCTCTTACTCTCACTTTCCGCCGTGCTGTGGGAAGAACTGCTGCTCGTGCTCTCAGACTTGCTGCTCTCCGAAGAGGACGCGGATGTACTGCCGGAAGAAGTAGAAGAGCTGCCGGAATTTGAGCTGGAGGCGGGCTCCGGGCTGACCGTGATGGTCAGCGCATTGCTGGCCACGGCGCAGTCGTTGTACACGACCACCGCATAGATCTTATAGCTGCCGCTGGTGATGGCCGAAGCGGACACGGTGACCGTTGTCTGGCCTGCGGCCTCCTTCACTTCCTGACCGTTGGCGAACCAATGCAGGTTTTCACTCTTGGCATATTTGCCCTCCAGCGCAGCCTTAAAGACATAGGAGCCGGCGGAAGCCTTGCCTTCCGAGATGTGAACGGAAGCAGCTGCAAACACGGCTGTCACGTCCAGATTCTGCTTGAAGCCGGTATCGGTACGGGTCTTGCTGGTCACACCGTCGCTCCACTTGACGAACACATGGCCCTCCGCAGGGGTGGCCGTGACAGTCAGCGACTGGGATGCATCTGTGATGCCGTATGTCAGGCTGGTCTTGCCGCTCTCGTTCCCACAGCTCAGGGTGCCGCCGCCGCTCTTTTCCACCTGATAACGGGCCTCAAACTTGACGCTGGCAGTCTCAGAGCTGCTGACGCTTTCACTCTCGCTGGAAGAAGCGGGTTCTTCCGAGCTGGGGGCCTGCACCGCCGAGCTGGGGTTGGATACATATTCCAGCGTACGGGTGGGAATATTATTGGTGTCCGGGCGGCGATCCTCGGTCTGGTAGGCGTGGGTGCGCAGATAGTTCAGCGCGGCCTTGAGACCGGCGCTCTTGAGGTGGATATCACCGTCCGTGTAGTAATCCGGCTGGCCGTATCCATTTTCTCCCTTGAGAACCTCAGCCGTATTCAGAAATTTGACCCCCAGCTGTTCACACATGTTGAGCAGCGCCATGTTAAAATCATCGATCTTGGCCTGATCCATGTGGGGGTAATTGGAGTGATTCTCCGGGATAGGAGGCACCGTGTTCACGATAATATCAGTGTAGGGGTAAGCCTCCTGAATGGCCTGCACCAGCGCGGTATAGTTGCTGATAAAATCAGCCACCTCCATGCCGGTGTCGTTGGTGCCAAAGGTCATCACAACGCGGCGGGGCTTCATTTTTGCCACCGCCTGTGCGATGGTGTAGTGGGTGGTGTCATTTTTAAAGGTGATGATCCCTTCGTTCAGGGCCACCTGGGTGCCAATGCCCTCCTTGGCGCAGAACTGCTGCAAGGAGATCAGGCCGTTGTTATACAGACGCACGGTGTTGGAGTCTCCCAGAAACAGGGTGCTGTCCAGATATTCCGTGCCCGCATCCGCTGTTTCAGTCAGCAGAGCACTGGAGGTGTTATCGATCTGATAGTGATTGGCAAGATCTGTGCTTTCACCGTCCCCGGTGGTGTCCGTCGGCACGGAGTCTGCGGGTGTGCCGGGCGTTTCCGGCTTTCCCCGTTTGAGCAGGGTCAGGGTGATGCCTACGGTCAGCAAAGCCGCCAGTGCGCAGACCACACAGACCAGAACGGCCTGCCGCTGCAGCGATGTCATAGACTGTTTGTCCGATTGATTCTTATGATTCATGTTATATTCACCACTTATCCTATCGTTCAACCGTTTGCACGGCAGGCCAGAAGCTTGTCCGTCAGTTCTTCACAACTTTCCGCCAGCAGCACCGGGCCAAAGGGCTCCAGTTCTTCCCTGCTGCCGTAGCCATACAGGGCACCGGCGGCATCCAGCCCGCAATCAGCAGCACCGCGCATATCATCGTTGCGGTCGCCCACCATCAGCACCCGCTTGCCCTGTACACAGGGCTGGGTGAGAACATAGCGCACCACTTCCGTTTTGGTATCCCGGCTCTCATCCATGGACGCGCCGCCGATGAAATCAAAGTAAGGGGCCAGTCCCTGTTCTTCCAGAATGGGGGTCACGACCACAGTCGGCTTGGAGGTTGCGGTGCAGAGCACAAATCCTGCCTCCTTCAGGCGGCGCAGCATCTCTGCCGCACCGGGATAGGCCGTACCCTCATGGCTGCCCTTTTCGCGGTAACTCTCCCGATAGAGCTCGGTGGCCTCCTCGATTCTTGCAGGGTCAGAAAAATGCTCTCCAAAGCTCTTGCGGAGCGGCGGCCCCAGATAGCGCCGCAGGTTCACATGGGTGACATCCACGCCCATCTTGGTAAAAACTTCTTCCAGTGTATTCAGGATGCCGGGGGCGGAATCGATCAGGGTTCCGTCCACGTCAAATAAGATCACGTCATAGTGCTGCAAGTTCGTTTCCCTCTCTTTCACACATATACACGGTATAGTATAGCACAGAATTGCGCTTTCAGCAATTCCAACAAATCGTTTTTATTCTTTTTATACAAATCGGTCACAATCTGGCCTTAAAACGCAAAATGCCTGCCCGCCAGAATGCGGACAGGCAGGGGTCGTGCAGGCTTATTGGGCTGCAGCGCCGTTATCAGCGGAGGGATAATAGAGGTTATTGGAGATAAACTCCAGCTTTTCCTTCAGCACCAGCTCCAGATTTGCCACGGCGTGCACCATGTTGGTGGCCGAATCGTTCACTTCCAGCAGCTTGCACAGGTCGATCTCGTTCATGGCGAGTGCGGTTTTCATCTTCTGGCTCTCGGCGCAGAGGATGTGGCTCAGAGCACTTTCCTGCAGCGCGATACTTTCCATCAGATCGATCACAGCCTGACTCAGGGTAACACGGGGCAGGGCCGGACATTCCAGCGTGGTGGGACAATTGATCGTTGCCATAGGGGACTCATCCTTTCTATATAAGGTGTACCCCATCCTATGTCCCCTGCCGTGCAGCCGTTACTGCTTTTTCTCCTGTGCAGAGATCTTTTCAATTACGCTCTGGTAACCGCCGGTTCCGTATTGGATACAGCGATTGATCCGGCTGATGGTCGCCGTGCTGATCTCTACCTCTTTCACGATCTGGTCATAGGTGCGGCCGCCAAGCAGCAGCTTTGCCGCTTCCAGCCGTTGTGCCATATCGGAGATCTCCTTTACTGTGCACAGATCCTCAAAAAAAGCATAGCACTCCTCCCGGCTCTCAAGGCTCAGGATGGCATCGAACAATGCATCTACGGTCTCGTTTTTTCTGGAATTTTTCTCAGTCATTGCGGTCTCCTCTGCGGCAAACGCCGGAACTTCTGACAGAAAGAATCATATCATGTTATCACTTTAGCACACGAAAGTGTGAAAGTCAAGTCTTTTGCGTGAATCGTTTTCAATTCAGCATGTCCACAGTTTTCTTCTCTTCATAAATGAAATAAAATCACCTAAAATTTTTTGCTGGATTTTCTGTCGAATTAGCACATCCTCTGAACTGCTCCGAAATATATTGACAAATTATGAAAATGGGGATAAAGTATACACAATTTTCAGGCAAAGGAGCCACAGCGTGACCTCTTTGCCGCATGAAAAGCAAAGGAAAGAGGTAAAAGAAATGAACACGCTGGTCATCGTTTTGATCGCAGCCGTGTGTCTGTTTGGTGCTTACACCCTCTACGGACGCTGGCTGGCAAACAAGTGGGGCATCGACCCCACCGCCAAGACCCCTGCGGTCGTCCATGAGGACGGCCGGGATTACGTTCCCACCAACGGCTGGACCGTTTTTGCACATCAGTTCAGCTCCATTGCAGGTGCCGGCCCTGTTACCGGTGCCATTCAGGCTGCTGCCTTTGGCTGGCTGCCGGTTCTGCTGTGGGTCCTGCTGGGCGGCATCTTCTTTGGTGCTGTTACCGATTTCGGCGCTCTGTATGCTTCTGTAAAGAATGACGGCAAGTCCATGGGTATGCTGATCGAAAAGTATATCGGCAAGACTGGCCGCAAGCTGTTCCTGCTGTTCTGCTGGCTGTTCTGCGGCATCGTTATTGCAGCGTTTGCTGACATGGTCGCTGGCACCTTCAATGCCTATGGCGCGGACGGCGCTCTGGTGGACGCTGCTCAGACCAACGGCGCTGCCGGCATGGTCTCCATCATGTTCATGGTCTTCGCTGTGGTCTTTGGCCTGATCCAGAAGAAGTTCAACTTCTCCGGCTGGAAGGAAAGCGTCATCAGCATCGTTTTCATCGTGCTGTCCTTTGTCATTGGCGCAAATCTGCCCATCATCCTGGGCAAGGCCGCATGGAGCTATATCACCTTCGTTTATATCTTCTTTGCCGCCGTGCTTCCCATGTGGCTGCTGAAGCAGCCCCGGGACCACATGACCACCTTCATGTTTGTTGCCATGATCGCAGGCGCTGTGGTTGGTCTGGTCGTTGCACACCCCACCATGAATCTGCCCGTTTACACCGGCTTCACCAACGAGAAGCTGGGTACCATGTTCCCCATCCTGTTCGTCACCGTTGCCTGTGGTGCTGTTTCCGGCTTCCACAGCTTGGTCTCCTCCGGTACTTCTTCCAAGACCGTTGAGAATGAGAAGGATATGCTGAAGGTTGGCTATGGCGCAATGATCCTGGAGAGCCTGCTGGCTGTTCTGGCCCTGTGCGTTGCCGGTGCTGCCGCTGCTGCGGACGGCACCCCCGCTGCAGGCACCCCGTTCCAGATCTTCAGCCGTGGTGTCGCCGGTTTCTTTGAGATGTTCGGCGTTCCCGCTTATGCAGCAACGGTCTTTATGACGATGTGTGTTTCCGCTCTGGCCCTGACCAGTCTGGATGCTGTGGCCCGTATCGGCCGCATGAGCTTCCAGGAGCTGTTCAGTGTGGACGACATGGAGCACGCTGAGGGCTGGCGCAAGCTGTTCTGCAACGTCTACTTCTCCACCTTCCTCACTCTGGCCTTCGGCTTCCTGCTGACCAAGATCGGCTACGCAAACATCTGGCCCTTGTTCGGCTCCGCCAACCAGCTGCTGAGCGCTCTGGTTCTGGCCACTCTGTGCGTCTTCCTGAAGGTCACCGGCCGCAGCAACAAGATGCTGTTCCCCCCGCTGATCATCATGCTGTGCGTCACCTTCACCGCTCTGGTGCAGCGCCTGATCGCTATGGTCAAGGCCATCAGCACCGCCGCTTCTGTCAGCATTCCTGCGGGCGAGACCACTTGGGGTGCCGTGTTCATTGCCAACGGCCTGCAGCTGATCTTGGCTGTCCTGCTGATCGTTCTGGGTCTGAACATTGTGTTCCACTCCTTCTCTGCTTACAAAAAGGCTGAGCACAACAGCGAGGCCAAAATCTGAGGTTTTCACGGTTTGACCGTAAAACGATAAAAATCTCCCACTGACGACATCGAACCCCGTCAGCGGGAGATTTTATTTTATCCTTTTCAGGTTACAGCATCTTCACTATTCCTCTCTCCTCTTCTTTCAGATATGTGTTCGCTCCCATTCCTGCAGAACAGCCAATTGCAGCTCGGTGTGGAACCAGTGCTCTCCTTCTTCCATGATGGTCAGATGCGCACCTGTCCGTTGTTTGAACTGCTCAAGCACTGCCCTGGAAGTCAGGTTATCCCTTGCGCCATGGAGCACCTGCGTGGGCGCTTTCCAGCGGTAGGGATGCTCCCTCACCCAACAGAGATACTGCCACGACAGCGTCTCATCGAAATCCGTGGAAATCTCCCCTTCTTCTTTCAATTGGGCCTCACTCACATTTGCCCACTGCATCATATTGGTGATAAGATCTTCCATATCTACCACTGGCGAGAGCAAAAGAGTACTCCGTAAAGGCTTTGCCTGTAAGGCCAACATGGAAAACCAGGCTCCAATACTTGTAGCCCGCAGCGAAACATTCTTCCAACGCTCTGCAGCATAGGAATAGACCGCTTCCAACTCTGGAACCGCCACCCACGGCAGCAGCTTCTCGGAGCTGCCCTTGCGCTCTCCATGTTCAGGCAAATCAACAGCAAGAACCTGATACCCTGCTGGGCAGGCAAGCTCTGCAAACGGCAAGGCTTCTTCTTTGCAACCCATTTTGCCATGGACATAGAGATATACTTTTCGGCTTTCTTTCCCGTACAGCAAAGCAGGAATACCGCTGATCTCAAGTTTCTGTGTTTTCATCGTAACATCTCCTGTCAGATGCCGCCTTCCTTTTTTCGGTACAGCGGCTGGTCGAGATTCTTCACTTCCAGCTTTCTCTTCATTGTAATTGTTCCTATGATAACACACTTCCTGTTCAAACACAAACAAAAAGAGCTGTGACACCTTGTTACAGGTACCACAGCTCTTAAATTCATTCAGTCAGACTGAATTACTTCACCATGCTTGCAACTTCAGCAGCGAAGTCATCAGCACGCTTCTCCAGGCCCTCGCCCTTCACGAAACGGGTGAACTTGACGATCTTGATCTCGCCGCCCAGATCCTTAGCGACCTTAGCGGTGTACTGAGCAACAGACAGATCGCCGTCCTTGACGAACTCCTGATCGACCAGGCAGTTCTCCTTGAAGAACTTCTTGATCTTGCCCTCGATCATCTTCTGCTTCACAGCATCAGGCTTGTTGGCGTTCTTGGGATCGCCAGCCATCTGAGCCAGCATAATCTCCTTCTCCTTGGCAACGACCTCGGCGGGGACAGAAGCCTCATCGACATAGCTGGGGTTAGCAGCTGCAACCTGCATGGCGATGTCCTTGCCGTAAGCAGTGAACTCGTCCTTGCTGTCAATGTCGTTGGTGGTCTCGAAGTTGACCAGGATGCCGTGGGTGCCGCCGCCGTGGACGTAAGCAGAGCAAACGCCCTCGTAACGAACAAAACGACGGATCTTAATGTTCTCCTTGATGACCAGGATCAGGTTCTTCAGAGCCTCGTCGACGGTCTCACCAGCCTCGGTCTTGCAAGCCATCAGAGCCTCAACATCAGCAGGGTTCTGCAGCATGACGACCTTGGTTGCTTCCTTGACGAAATCAACGAACTTGTCGTTCTTGGCAACGAAGTCAGTCTCAGCGTTGACTTCGATGACAACACCGACCTTGCACTTGGGGCAGTAGTCAGCGTAGACCATACCCTCGGCAGCAACGCGGCTTGCCTTCTTGGCAGCAGTAGCCAGACCACGCTCGCGCAGGATCTCAATAGCCTTCTCGAAGTTGCCGTCAGCCTCAGTCAGAGCCTTCTTGCACTCCATCATGCCGCAGTCGGTCTGCTTGCGCAGTTCCATAACGTCCTTTGCAGAAATAGCCATTTTTGTAGTCTCCCTTACACGTTATTTCACGGGTTTGTTCTGTACAGCCAGAAATCAGGCGTTGGCAGCTTCCTCAGCGGGAGCCTCCTGGTTGCCCTGCTTACCTTCCAGAACAGCGTCAGCCATAGCGCCAGCGATCAGCTTGACAGCGCGGATAGCGTCGTCGTTGCCGGGGATGACGTAATCGATCTCGTCGGGGTTGCAGTTGGTATCAACGATAGCCACGATGGGGATGTTCAGCTTGCGAGCCTCAGCAACAGCGATGCGCTCCTTGTGAGGATCAACGATGAACATAGCCTTCGGCAGCATCTTCATGTTCTTGACACCGCCCAGGTACTTGTCCAGCTTCTCCATCTCCAGCTCGAGCTTAGCAACTTCCTTCTTGGGAAGCAGCTCGAAGGTGCCGTTCTCCTTCATCTTAGCCAGCTGATCCATACGGTCGATGCGCTTACGGATGGTGCGGAAGTTGGTCAGCATACCGCCCAGCCAGCGAGCGTTGACATAGTGCATGCCGCAGCGCAGAGCCTCGTCACGGATGGACTCC
The DNA here is from genome assembly GCF_023347315.1 of Faecalibacterium sp. I2-3-92. Classification (GTDB taxonomy): domain Bacteria; phylum Bacillota; class Clostridia; order Oscillospirales; family Ruminococcaceae; genus Faecalibacterium; species Faecalibacterium duncaniae. The sequence goes on along the minus strand of NZ_CP094470.1, from coordinate 1,405,733 downwards.
TGAGCCTGCTTCTTGGTGCCGACGAACAGGATGTCGCCGCCCTCAGCTGCAACTTCCTTCACGTAGTTGTAAGCCTCGTCCAGCTTCTTCACGGTCTTCTGCAGATCGATGATATAGATGCCGTTGCGCTCGGTGAAGATATACTTCTTCATCTTGGGGTTCCAGCGGCGGGTCTGGTGACCGAAGTGCACACCTGCCTCGAGAAGCTGCTTCATAGAAACGACTGCCATAGTAAAAATACCTCCAATATTGTTTTGCCTCCGCACACCGTGATCCGCGGCCATATCGGATGGCCTTGGACTGCCCTCCACTCCCGAAAGAGCACAAAAGGGCATAGTGATGCGTGTGTAATGCTAAATAATGATAGCACAAACAGGCGTGTGATGCAAGGGGTTTTCTCTGTTTTTTACAAGAAAATCGCGTATTTTTTGTTTATTCGTCCGTCTGAGTGCTGTTCAGGCTCTCCATGCCCATCCGGCTGAGGGCATAGCCCTTGCCGAACATCAGGTCATATTGCAGCAGCCAGTGCTTCTGGCTCCAGCTTTCCTGCAGGGAGCTCGGGGTCTGGGTGGTGGTGCCGTCCAGATTCATCACCGTGCCCCGGGTATTGGCGCGGTCGGCCACCTGCAGCTGGCGGTTCAGCAGCTGGAAATACAGCGGCTGTTCCAGACCGTAGAGGTTCATCATCACCGGCGAGATATCGTAAGCGGCAATGGTACCCAGATCCACGGGCTTGTCGGTGTAGTTCGACCACATCAACAGGGTGGTCTGGTGCAGGCGCGGGTCCGCACTGGAATCGCTGGCATAGCCGCTGCTGGTGAAGACATCATAATTGGAATCAATGGGGTTGTAATGGTCGCCCCAGAACACCAGGATCACCGGCTCGTCCACCTGCGAGAAGTATTGGGTCAGCTTGCCCAGCATGGCATCGGCATCCCGGATGCCGGTCGCAAAATCTTCCAGCGCACCGATGGTGCTGGCCTTGAGGCCCGCCGGGTGCTCTGTCACCTTCACCCGCACATCGTCCGGGTAGTTGTCTTTATTATAATTGGTATGGTTCTGCATTGTGACCGCGTGCAGAAAAACCGGTGCATCCGAGGATGCTTTCATCTTCTCATACTGCTGGATGATCTGGTCCGCCATGGAGTCATCCGTGACCAAACCGCTGGTCCAGTAGTGCCTGCGCACCTTGTTGACATGGGTCATCTGTTCCAGGCTCAGGAAGGTGTCTAAGCCCAGGTTGGGGTATGCCGTGTCCCGGCTCCAATACTTAGCCCAGAAGCAATGGACTGCCGCCGTCTGATATCCCTGCGTCAGCTTGAGGTAATTGGGCAGCGAGAACATGGGCTTGGTCACATGCTGCTGGTAGGGCTTGCTGCCGTTGGGCAGAAAAGAAGCCGAATAGCCGGTCAGCGCTTCAAACTCCACATCGCAGGTTCCGCCGCCGAAGCTGGGGCTGTACGCCCGGCCAGAAGCACTGGTCTGCTGCAGGGCGTGGAGGTTGGCGGAGACATCGGTATCAAACTGGAAACCGTACTGTTCCAGCTCCGACACGTCCCAGTAGGACTCGTCCATCACGTAGATGATGGTGGGCTTTTTCACGGTCTCGTCCGCAGAGGTGGCGGCACCGTAAGATCCCGGGTAGAGCGGAGCGGTGGAATATTTCTGTGCAGCTTCGGTATCATCCAGGATCTCATTGACAGCCTCCTCTGAATACCCCTCCGGCTTGGAGATCTCCAGATTGGTCAGATTGGTCAGAAAGCTGGTGATGACACCATAATAGCGGTAGTAGCGATCCTGCATCCAGGCATCCGGCACAATGCCAATGGCCTGTGTCACGGCAGGCTGCAGGAACACGCCAAAGAGCAGGCCGCAGGTAGCTGCCGCACTGGCAAGAAAGCCTGCCACCCGTGGCTTCCAGTTCAGCTTCTGCCGCCCTCTATAAAGGAAGAAAGACACCACGACCAGCAGCACGATAATAACAATGGATACCACCATGCTGGTCTGGATGTGGATACCGGCCGCAGCTGCCACGCCCGCAGCCTCTGACACCTGCATCAGATCCCAGGGCAGGAAGGGCTCGCCGCGCAGCTGCAGTGTGTAGAAATTGACTGCCGCCGGGGCACAGCCCAGCACCGCCGCCAGCAGGGTCGCCAACGGTGCAAACCGGGTCAGCCAGTCCACTGCCAGCCAGCTGAGAAACAGCATGGCCCACGCCAGCAGATAGGCTTCGGCATGGGGGAAAATGTATTGGGTAAAGGTCTCCCCTGTCAGGCTGCCGCGGGCGATCCACTCCGTCAGGAACAGGATGCCCAGCGTTGCCAGTGGAGGGAAGAGCAGCCGCAGCCCATGCAGGGAAAGCGGCGTATGTTTTTTTGCGTTCATAGAGAGAAGTTCCTTTCACTTCCGGAAATCAGATTTCAAGCCGGAGCGGCAAGGCGCTGCCGCTCACGGTTCTCTATTATAATCCGATTTTTTGTAAAATCAAACCCTGATGCAGGAAAAATTCACGAAAAATTTCAGCCGTCCAGCCAGTGCCGCAGTTTTTGCCAGAAACCCTGCTTTTTGGCTTCCGGCTCCGGCAGCTCCGTGCGGACCAGAATCGCGTCCACTCCCAGTGTTTCGATGTCCGTCCAGGGGATGACCAGAGTCTCGTCCCGGCCCAGCAGCCCAAACAGATGAGGCCGCCCGAGCAGCAGCAGGCTTTTGACCTGCGCCGTTGCCGGATCGAGCTCCAGATCATCGGCGCGGCCAAGGCAGGCCCCGTTGCTCAGCTGAACGATCTCCTTTGCGCACAGCTCCCGGAATTTCATCGTGCTCCCCTCCCCGCAGTTTGCCTGTTTCATCCTATGCGGCAGCGCAGTGCTTGATGCAGGGCGGGCAGTTGTGCTATACTGTGGGCAGAATCTTTCTGGCAGAAACATCCATACAGAATTGAGGAAACAGCGATGTATAAAAATATCATCTTTGATCTGGGCGGTGTCATGGTGGATTTCGACCCCAAGACCTACCTGGTAGACCGCTTCTGCAATGCCGAGGTAGAGGAACAGGTCTCCCAGCTGACTTTTGAAAGCGAGGAGTGGAAGCTGCTGGATGCAGGGCTTATCACCCGCTCTGAGGCCAACCTGCGGATGCTGGCCCGCGCAAAGGAATATGGCCGCGCGTTTGAGGTGCAAGGCGTGCTGGACGATTGGATGCATATCCTCCGCCCCCGCCGCCGGATGCAGGAGCTGGTGCGGAAACTCAAGAGCCGTGGCTACTGCGTCTATTACCTGAGCAATATCCCCGAGGATGTGCTGGATTTTCTGACCGAGCGCGACCTCAAGGGCCTGTTCGACGGCGGCGTGGCCTCCTGCGAGGTGCACATCAACAAGCCCGACCCGCGCATCTATAAGGCCCTGCTGGACAAATACCAGCTCAAGGCCGGGGAAAGTGTTTTCATTGATGACCGGCTGGAGAATGTACAGGCCGCTTTCCGTCTGGGCTTTGCCGGCATCCAGATGAAGGACAGCGTTGGCACACTGGTGCGCAGCCTTGCTACCTGCAGTGTGGTCATCCACTGAACAGCACACAAAAACTCCCCGCTCAATGCCCTGTCTGGGGCGCTGGGCGGGGAGTTTTCTGCCATTACGAATTATTTCTTTTCGTAATTCTGGCAGAAGTGCGGGGTCTCCACCTGCTGGGTGGTGCAGGAGCAGTGCTCTGTCACTTTGATCTGGGGCAGATCACACTTGCAGCTCTGCACATTGTGGCGGCACTCGCAGACATCGCAGGTCACACCTGTGTTTTCCATTTCTATCGCCTCCTTGGCTCTAGGTTGCCCCGGCTTCAGGCGATTATACATGGCTGCTTATTTTCCTGCGTTTGCTTCACGCCTTGCCTTCATTGTCACGATCACATGCTTGATGGAGAGAACGGGATGCACCGGCAGCATTCTGGGTCCGGCCCAGCGCATGACAGTGCGGATCTTTTCCCGCATCTCCGGCTGATAGCAATGCACCTTGCAGGCCGAGCAAAAGGTCTTGGTCTCCATAAAGGGGCAGTGCTCAATGCGGGCCAGCGCATAATCATGGAGCTGCTGGCATTCCGGGCAGAGACTGCCTCTGAGGGTGTGATGCTGCTTGCGGCAGTAGAGCGCGATCATCTCACTGACAAGCGTTTTTTCGTCGGAACGCTTCTTTGCCAGGTCTTCCGGGGTGGTTTTGGACATTGGGACTGTTCCTCCTGCATTTTTTCCTTGCGGGCCATCCGCAGAGCCGCGCAACGCACCGTGTGACGCAAAACTGCGAAACAGGCCGTAATTCCAACCGCAACAGCCATTTCCATACACACCACCTTTCCTAAAAAGCAAAGCAGCAGGAGACCAGGTTCAGCCCCTGTTGTTCCCCTGCTGCTCTCAGGTTCGTTTGTCCGGCAAATGGGCTGCTGCGCAACTTCTAGAGTTTAACACAGCAAACCCGATTTGTCAAATTTTGCAATGTGCTTCTAATCCGGTCACCACGCTGCCAGATCTGCACCCAGCTTGCGGCAGGCAGCCTGAACATCCTCATCCGGTGCCTCGTTGCAGATCAGACCCTCACCGTTGAGCACCTGTGCGCCATCACCCTGTGCACGCTCGACCCAGTCGCGCATCCACTGGCCGTCGCCCCAGCCATAAGAGCCGAACAGAGCGATCTTCTTGCCGTTCAGGGAGCCCTCCAGATCGGAGAACATCGGCTCAAACTCGCTCTCTTCCAGCTGCTCTGCACCCATTGCGGGGCAGCCAAATGCAACTGCATCAAACTCTGCCAGCTTTGCGGCGTTCATTTCGCCACAGGGAACGATGGTGCCGTTTGCACCCTCTGCCACGCAGTTTGCCATGGTCTCCGTGTTGCCGGTTGCACTCCAGAATACAACTGCTACTTTGCTCATAAAGAAGAACCTCTCTTTCAATTTTGGTTAGTATATTCTAACTTTTATCTTCAAGAAATTGCTCTGCCTGACATAAAACAGAGCAACTTGGTTAGGCTTTTCTAACCATCAAAAGAATACCACAGGGCGGGCTCCTTGTCAAGAACCTTTTGCAGAATTTTTCAGAGCGCTCCTCCGCCCCGGCGCAGCAACAGGAACACCACCGTCAGCACGCCGTAGATCACCGGCTGGTGGAGCAGATATAGCATCAGCGAGTTCCGCCCCAGCCACCCCAGCGGCGGGCAAACCGAACGACGCAGCGGACGGAGACTCTGCGCTGTTCGCTCTGCCAGATGATGCAGGTAAAAACCAGCCCAGAACAGGAAGAGCCACGGGGTCAGTGGGAAGTAATCCGTAGAGAAGAAGCCAAAGGGATAAAACCCCAGATAGGCCGTGAAGTAGTTGGCGTAGAGAAAACCCGGCAGCGTGATGAGCCAATGGCCCAGCTGTAAATAGCCATCGGCTGCATAGCGGGTGAAGTAAAACAGAAACATACTCCCTGCAAGGCCGACCACCGGGGGCACCTTTTCCATCCACTTTTCCAGCAGTCCTGTGATGATCATAGCCGAGCCCAGCAGGGTCAACACGCCGAACCAGACAGCATCCGCAGGCATGAAGATCAGAGTGACCGCCGTGACAAGTGCGCCGCACCCAAACACCACCGCGCCTCGTTTGACCGGGTGGCGGCCCAGCGGCAGACAGAAGCCGGACAGCAAGATGAACACCCAGCAGATGGATTGCTGCCACAGTTCTCCCTGCCAGCTGCCATACCATGGTACACGCACACCAAACAGATAAACCAGATCCCACATGCCATGGTAAAGCATCATGCTGATCAGGTCCAGCCCGCGCAGCTCGTCCAGCAGCGCACAGCGTGTGGAAGTTGATTTCATAAGACTTCCCCTTTTCGGAATGTTTTTTCCATTGTACGCCCTGCCATGGATCCCGTCAAGCAAAAAAACTGCCGTGCAGCTTTGGAACCGCACGGCAGCTTTATGATAACAGGTTCAGAAAAATGCAGGAATTACAGCTCCACGTTGAAGTAGCGCTTCAGCAGGCCCTCGAAGCCGCGGCCATGACGAGCCTCGTCCTTTGCCATCTCGTGGACGGTATCGTGGATCGCATCCAGGTTCAGGGCCTTTGCCTTCTTGGCCAGGTCCATCTTGCCGGAGCATGCGCCGCACTCAGCCTCAGCACGCATCATCAGGTTCTTCTTGGTGCTGTCGGTCACAACCTCGCCCAGCAGCTCGGCGAAACGGGATGCGTGGTCAGCCTCTTCGTAGGCATAGCGCTTGTAAGCCTCAGCGATCTCGGGGTAGCCCTCGCGCTCAGCCACACGGGCCATGGCCAGGTACATGCCGACCTCGCTGCACTCACCCTCAAAGTTTGCGCGCAGACCGTCAACGATCTCCTGAGGCACACCCTCAGCCTTGCCGATGCCGACCACATGCTCGGTCACATAGGTGTTGCCGGTCTTTTCGACAAATGCGGATGCAGGAGCCTTGCAGACAGGGCACTGCTCAGGGATAGAGCCTTCAGCGATATAACCACAGACGGTGCAAACATACTTTTTCATAAGAATATCCTCCATTGTTTTTCATTATGATCTTGGCCTCTCCTCTGGTACAGGGGGCCTTGCTTCTGAGCCTATTATAGCAATGATTCCTAGATTAGTCAAGACTAATTTTAAGAATTATTCCTATTTATTTTTTAGACCTGCAGGTTGCCGCTGCTCGGAGCATCGGAACCGTTGGCAGCATCAAACTCGTAATCATTGCCGGGGAGGATGGCGTTGAGCAGGATGCCCACGATAGCAGCAATGGCCAGGCCGGACAGGTTGATGGAGACACCACCCACAGCGAAGGTCAGACCGCCCACAGAGTTGAAGCCCAGCGCGCAGACCAGGATGACAGCGGCAACGATCAGGTTGCGGCTGTTGGTAAAGTCTACACGGTTCTCGACCACATTGCGGACACCGATCGCGGAGATCATGCCGTACAGCACAAAGCTGATGCCGCCAATGATGCCGGTGGGGATGGTGTTGATGACGGCCTCAAATTTGGGGCTGAAGCTCAGGATCACAGCCATCACAGCGGCAATGCGGATGACGAGCGGATCGTAGATGCGGCTCAGGGCCAGAACACCGGTGTTCTCACCGTAGGTAGTATTGGCGGGGCCGCCCAGCAGACCGGCCATGGCAGTGGCAAGGCCGTCGCCCATCAGGGTGCGGTTCAGGCCGGGATCATTGATATAGTTGTGGCCGACCGTAGCGCTGATGGCAGCGATATCGCCCACATGCTCCATCATGGTTGCCAGTGCAATGGGGATGATGGTGAACATTGCGCTGATGAACTCAGGGCTGCCGTCGATGGCAAACAGACCCATGGCACTCTTGTGCAGGGGGATGCCGAACCAGTCGGCAGCAGCAATGGCCTCAAAGTTGACTGCACCAGTGACCAGAGCCACAGCATAGGAGACCAGCACACCGATCAGGATGGGCAGGATCTTGACCATGCCCTTGCCCCAGATGTTGCAGACAATAACGGTGCCCAGGGCCACAAAAGCCAGCAGCCAGTTGGACTCGCAGTTGGTGATGGCGGAGGGGGCCAGGATCAAACCAATAGAGATGATGATGGGGCCTGTGACCACCGGCGGGAAGAATTTCATAATGCGGCGGATGCCAAAGGTGGAGATGAGCAGGCTGACCAGCAGGTACAGAATGCCGGACAGCGCCACGCCCGCGCAGGCGTAGGGCAGCATTTTGGTATTGACAACGGTCAGGTTGCCGTCTGCGTCAGCCAGCATGGGGGCTACAATGGAAAAACCGCCCAGGTAAGCAAACGAGGAGCCAAGGAAGGCCGGGACCTTGCCCTTGGTGACAAGGTGGAACAGCAGGGTGCCCAGACCGGCACAGAGCAGAGTGGTGGAAACGCTCAGGCCGGTAAGCAGGGGCACCAGCACAGTTGCGCCGAACATGGCAAACATGTGCTGCACGCCCAGGACCAGCATCCGTCCGGTGCCGAGCTGCCGGGCATCGTAAATGCCCTTGGAATAATCGATCTTTTCACTCATAGAGAAGTTCTCCTTTCATCGCTGCTCAAAAAAAGAGGCATTGCCGCAGCAACGGCAGTGCCTCAATCTTCTGGAGCAGATTCAAAAAACGGGACCGGAAGGCAAAACACGCGCTCCGCAAAGTCGAACGAAACATTTTGCTCTCCCCTTCCCTGTCTGACTTTATAAAGTATACCAGAAACCATGCCCGGATGCAATCCGTTTGCCGCAGTTTCCCTCAGCTTTTTGGCCGGACATCTTGAAATATGCCCCTGTCCGCACTATAATATAACCTATTGAATTGATTTGTATTTCAAGAGGAATGTTATGATCTATCTGGATTATTCTGCAAACACCCCGGTGGATGCGCGGGTGTTGGAGCAGTTCTGTGCCGTGGAGCGCCGCTGCATCGGCAACGCCAACTCTCACCATCAGGCAGGCTCTGCCGCCAAGGCAGAGATCGATGCTGCCACCATCAAAATCGCCTCTCTGCTGGGCGTTCAGCCAGCCGAGATCATCTATACCTCCGGTGCCAGCGAAGCCAACAACTTTGCTTTAAAGGGGCTGGCCCGTCTCTCCCGCCATGCGGGCAGGCACATCATCTCCACTCCGCTGGAACATTCTTCGGTCAGCGGCACCCTGACGGCATTACAGGAGCAGGGGTATGAGATCGACCTGCTGGACGTGAAGCAGGACGGCACTGTAGATCTTGAGCACCTGAAGGATCTGCTTCGCCCGGATACCATCTGCGTTGCCATAACGCTGGTGGACAGTGAACTGGGCGTGGTGCAGCCTGTACAGGAGATCGCCGCCATCCTGAAAGCATACCCTCACTGTCACCTGCATGTGGATGCGACCCAGGCTGTGGGTAAGATCCCCGTTTCTTTTGAGGGCGTGGACACCATGAGCCTGACGGCCCACAAATTCTACGGACTGAACGGCATCGGCCTGCTGATCAAGCGGCGGAATCTGGCGCTGGAGCCTCTCATCCATGGCGGCGAGAGTACCACCATCTACCGCAGCGGCACCCCCACTGTGGCGCTGGCCTCCTCGCTGGCCTGTGCGCTTGATCTTGCCGTCATTGACCTGCCCGGACGCGTTGGCCATGTGGCAAAACTGAATGCAGAGCTCCGCGCCGCCCTCAGCACATATCCGCTGGTGCGCATCAACAGCCCGGAACACGCCATCCCTCATGTGCTGAATCTGAGCGTCCGTAATGTCAAGGGCACCGTGTTCCAGCGGGAGCTGGATGCCAAAGGGGTCTGCGTCTCGGTCAAGTCAGCCTGCTCTTCGGATGGTCTGCCTTCGCGTGCGGTGTTTGCGGTCAGCCGCGACCGCCGCAATGCACTGTCCTCCTGGCGCATCAGCCTGAGCCACCTGACCACCGAGGATGAGATCAAAGCCTTTTTGCAGGCGTTCGATGTCTGCTACCGTGAGCTGACCGCCGTACATTAAATAAAAAGAGGAACCAACATGAAACGTGAGCTTGAACCTTATCAGATGATCGAACGCAGTATCATCAAGAAATACCGCAAGGAGCTGTGGACCCCCTTTATCGTGGCGGTAAAGCGCTACGAGCTGGTACAGGAGGGCGATAAGATCGCCGTCTGCATCTCGGGCGGCAAAGACTCCATGTTAATGGCAAAGCTGATGCAGGAGCTGCAGAAGCACAGCGATGTTCCCTTTGAGCTGGTCTTTCTGGTGATGGACCCCGGCTACAATGAGATCAACCGCCAGAAGATCGAGTCCAATGCCGAGCTGCTGCACATTCCGGTGACCATCTTCGAGAGCAACATCTTTTCCGTTGCCAACAACACCGAAAAGAACCCCTGCTACCTCTGTGCCCGGATGCGGCGCGGCCACCTGTACAGCAAGGCCAAGGAGCTGGGATGCAATAAGATTGCGCTGGGCCACCACTTCAACGATGTTATTGAGACGACCGTGATGAGCATGTTCTACGGCTCCCAGATGCAGGCCATGCCGCCCAAGCTCCACAGCACCAGCTTCCCCGGCATGACCCTGATCCGCCCCATGTACTGCATCCGGGAAGAAGATATCCTGGCCTGGAAGCGCTACAATGATCTGGAATTCATCCAGTGCGCCTGCCGCTTTACCGAGAACTGCACCATGTGCGACAACGGCGGCGGTGGTTCCAAGCGGCAGGAGATCAAGATCCTGCTCCGCCGCCTGAAGCGCGACAATCCCAATATCGAAAACAGCATCTTCCGCAGCATCCACAATGTTGCCATTGATACCATGCCCGGTTATCGATCTGAGGGTGTGGATCACAGCTTCCTGGAACGATTCAATGCTATGGAAAACCGCTGAGCTGCATCCGGCATTCCTGCCTGCGCAGAATTACACTTTGTACGCGATACAACAGTAAAAAATCCCCCTCAGCTTACGCTGAAGGGGATTTTTCATGCCACCGGCGGGGCTTGAACCCGCACTCTGTCTCCAGAAAGGGATTTTAAGTCCCTCGTGTCTGCCAATTTCACCACAGTGGCGCATAGAAACCCGGCTTACAAAGCCCTGCTGCTCTGGACATTCACAGAGAGCCGGGAATAACAGGTGATGAGGTAAACATTTATCACAAGTCCGTCGTTACGGAGTTGCAAACATGTATCAAAACATGTAAGATTCACACAACGGCTATTATAATACAATAGAAACCCTGCTTTGTCAAGTTACACCTTTCCGCCATGCAGTTCCGAATACATCTTGGCGCGGCACTCGGCCACAGCGGGAGTCATATTGACATAGTGCTTATGCGGCATCTCGATGCGCAGCTCAGTCTCCCAAGTCTCTTCGGTCAACTGCTTTGCGATATAGGCCTTTTTCTCGGCAATGCCGGGCAGTTCAATGGCCAGTTTACCGTTCAGGATATGGGGCACCAGCAGCCGCTTGACCCTGGTGGGGGTGATGGTAATGGTGCGCTCGATGGCATCCGGGTCAAGGTTGACCATCTTTACCGGTTTGCCTGCTTCGATGACCTCGCCATCCATGGCGATCAGATCGCACTGGGCCTGACCATTCTCATCGTAGAGCCGCCAGGGCATTTTCTTGCCCGGGATGATGGCCTTGCTGGCAGAATCCGAGCACTTCATCTTGGGCTGATAGGTGCCATCCGGCAGCTTGACCGCCACCAGTTTATACACACCGCCGAACACGGGGTCAGAAGCAGAGGTAATGAGATTCTCGCCCACGCCGTAGGAATCAAAATGAGCGTGCTCATAGAGCTCCATGTTGGCGATCTTCCGCTCGTCCAGGCCATTGGAGGCCACCAGCTTGATATAGGGCTTGCCTGCGGCATCCAGTGCCTTGCGCAGGCGCTTGGAGCCACGGGCCAGATCGCCGGAATCGATACGGGCACTCTTGACGCGGCGGTTGGGGTCATTGGGGTACTTCTCGATCAGGTAGTCGTCCAGCTTGATGAGGTTGGGCAGGCCGCTCTCCATGATGTTGTAGGTATCCAGCAGCAGGCTGACGGAATCCGGGTAGGTATCCGCAAAGGCCTTGAAAGCATCAAACTCCGTCGGGAAGAACTCGATGAAGCTGTGTGCCACGGTGCCAACCGCCTTGACCTCAGAGCCATACTTCATCTCAGCCAGGCAGTTGGCAGTGCCGATGCAGCCGCCCAGAACAGCGGCATACGCACCATCATTGCCTGCGCTCTCGCCCTGTGCGCGGCGGGTGCCAAACTCCATGACGCTGCGGGGCGTATGGGTGTTCAGGCCGGTCACACGGGTCGCCTTGGTGGTGATCAGGCTGTGGAAGTTCATCGTCTGCAGCAGGTAGGTCTCGATCAGGATCGCACCCACCAGGTCGCACTCAATGCGGACCATCTGCACATGGGGGTAGCAAACCGTGCCCTCGGGCAGAGCGTACATATCACCCTTCCACTTGTAGGTGCGCAGATACTCGCAGAATTCATCGCTCATACCCTTGGTGCGCAGCCAGCGGATATCCTGCTCGTTGAAATGATAATTCAGCAGGAACCGGGTCAGCTTGCGCTGGCCTGCGCTGATGGAGTAACCCATGTTGTCCGGGTTCTTACGGAAGAACATATCGAACACAAGGGTGGTGTTCTTAAAGCCATGCAGGAACAGGCAGTTTGCCATCGTGAACTCATAGAAATCCACCACCATGGCAGGGTTATCATAATCTTCGTCCGGAATGTACGGAACAACTTTGATCTCGTCCATGAAAAGTTTCCTCTCCTTGTACTTCGCAGCAGCGAAAAAGCCTTGCCGCTGCTGAAAAAACAGCCCCTTCTCCCCCTGCCTTTGTTCCGGCAGTGCGTGGGCCTGCACCCTGTCTTGACAGGACGTTTGTACCATGATAGCATCTTTGCCGCCCGGGTGCAAGGGCTTTTGTAAATTTCCTGCGTGCAGAAAGAAAAATCTTTTTTTCGGTACTGCCAAAAGGGCCGCCCCCGAAAGCTCCGGGAGCGGCCCTGCAAGCCTGTTCAGGCTCAGCCGTTTATAATATTGGGGGTCGCATTTTTCAGCACAACGTCATGGCTGCCGCCCTCCACGATGGAGGTGGAGGAAACCACGGTCAGCTTGGCCTTCTGCTGCAGCTCGGGGATGGAGAGTGCGCCGCAGTTGCACATGGTGCTCTTGACCTTGTACAGGGTGGTCTGGACACCATCGGCCAGAGGACCTGCGTAAGGAACATAGCTGTCCACGCCTTCCTCAAAGCTCAGCTTGGTGGAACCGCCCAGGTCGTAACGCTGCCAGTTGCGGGCACGGTTGGAGCCCTCGCCCCAGTACTCCTTCATATACTGGCCATTGATGCGCACCTTGTTCGTGGGGCTCTCGTCAAAGCGGGCGAAGTAGCGGCCCAGCATGACAAAGTCAGCGCCCATGGCCAGAGCCAGAGTGATATGATAATCGTGGACGATGCCGCCATCGGAGCAGATGGGCACATAGATGCCGGTCTCCTTGTAGTACTCGTCACGGGCCTTTGCGACCTCGATGACTGCGGTGGCCTGACCACGGCCGATGCCCTTGGTCTCACGGGTAATGCAGATGGAACCGCCGCCAATGCCGATCTTGACGAAGTCTGCACCGGCCTTTGCCAGGAAACGGAAGCCCTCGGCATCCACAACGTTGCCTGCGCCCACCTTCACGGTGTCGCCGTAGTGCTCACGGATCCAGGCGATGGTACGGCTCTGCCACTCGGAGTAGCCCTCGGAGGAGTCGATGCAGAGCACATCCACGCCAGCCTCGACCAGTGCGGGCACACGCTGGGCATAATCGCGGGTATTGATGCCGGCACCGACCACATAGCTCTTGTTGGCATCCAGCAGCTCGTTGACATTCTTCTTGTGGGAATCGTAGTCCTTGCGGAACACGAAGTATTTCAGGTTGCCCTCAGCATCCACCAGCGGCAGCGTGTTGATCTTGTTATCCCAGATGATGTTGTTGCAGTCGTGCAGGGAGGTATTCTCCGGTGCGGTGACCAGCTTCTCGATGGGAGTCATAAAGGTGGTAACGGAAGCATCATCGGGGGTGTGGTTGACACGGTAATCACGGGAGGCCACAATGCCCATCAGCTTGCCGTGAGGAGTGCCATCGGCAGTGACAGCAATGGTGGAATGGCCGGTGCGGGCCTTGAGCTCCAGCACATCGTGCAGGGTGGCGGTGGGAGCCAGGTTGGAATCAGAGACCACATAACCGGCCTTATAGCTCTTGACGCGGCGCACCATGGCAGCCTCGTTCTCAATGCTCTGGGAGCCGTAGATGAAGGACACACCGCCCTCCCGTGCCAGTGCAATGGCCAGCTTATCGCCGGAGACCGACTGCATGATGGCACTGATCATGGGGATGTTCATTTCCAGCGGGCAGGCCTCTTCCCCCTTGCGGTACTTGACCAGCGGGGTCTTCAGGCTGACTGCCGTGGGGACATTCTCTGCAGAGGAATAACCCGGAACCAGCAGGTACTCGCCAAAGGTGCGGGAAGGTTCTTCATAGAAATAAGCCATACTCTAAACTCCTTTTTTCTTAACGCATCAACAACGGGCCAGCATCAAAATAATTCATGTTTGCTGCTTATAAATTGATTGACTATACTTTACCACAAACCCCGTCAGAATACAAACCCCAGCGGCAACAAACTTTAGAACTGTCCTTTGCGGAAAAACAGTAAAATTGACCACCAAAAACGTGCAAGGTCATACTTTTCCGCCTGACCGGCAGGTTTTCTGACACAAATTGGAATGCAAAAAAGTCCGTACCGGAAAACCGGACGGACTTTTTTGCACACGAAGCGAGATACCGCCTGTGCGGTACAGTGGCCGACAGCTGTGAAGGAGAACAGCCGGAGGAGGAGAAGGCCCTGCACCCGATATCTCTTATTCAACAAGAAGAAAAAGATTTCAGTCTCAAAAAGCGCTCATCGCTTTCTGTAACCATATTGTAACTCTTTTGTTTCCGTTTTGCAAGACCTTTTTCGCAGAATTTGTAACATAATTGTAATTTTTCTGGATTTATTTTGTAAATTCCAGGTAGCATTCAAACGCGGCGTGCTCTTCGCGGCGGCCCACCACATACCAGCCATCGGCCGAGGGCGCATAGAACACCTCGACCTGACTGCCCAGCGGGATCTCCCGGTGGTACTTGATGGAGGCGAATTTCAACGGCCCGGCCTTGACTACCTCCAGCGGCAGGGCATCGCAGGCAATGTCCAGATAGCAGGCGTTGTTCACATGGCCGTTCAGGTCGCACAGGGAGTAGCTGGCTGTCCGGCTGCCCGTACAGGTCAGTTCCTTTGCTTTGTGCACCAGCTGGGGCAGCTCCCCTTCCAGATCCTCGTTCCAGTAACCGGGCGTATGCCAGGAGGGCTGGCGCAGGATGCACTCACGATCGGTATCCACCATGATCCACCGGCTGTCGATCAGAGCACACTCCTTCCCTGCTTCGTCCAGAATGCGGGTCAGCCGCTTCATCGAACCCTTCTTGCACGGCTCACAGGCGGTAACAAATGTCAGCTTTTCGGCGCGCAGGGGCATCCGGGTGATCTGCGCCGCCTGCTTGCCCACCAGAAACGCCGTGTGGTGTGCTTTGAAAAAAGCATCGTCCATGCCGTAGGCGCGGGCGTGGTCTGCCGCAGCCTGCTCTACATAGCGGAACAGGGCGCTGGGCTTGATCATCCGGCGGAAGTCGCCGTCTGCGTTCAGGACAGTTGTATGATAGGTATATTGATTCATACGTTTCCTTTCCAAAAGAGGACCCTCTCCGTCATTGCTTCGCATTGCCAGAGGCTTTGACGGAGAGGGCCCTTTCTTCTCAATACTGATTCCGGGTCTTTTTGCGCAGCTTGCGCCAGATGTTGAAGCAGGCCAGCGCTACCATGGCAAGCAGCAGCATCAGGAACACAACGCCGCTGCCGCCCTCATCGTAGCTCTTCATCTCGCTCCACTTTACATCGAGCTCGTTGTTGACCTCATCGCTCAGGGCGGTGAACACCTTTTCCTTGGCTTCCACTTCCTCAGAGGGGTATGCGATCTCGCTGTACTTCAGGTCCTCGTCCAGGATATCCCACACCTTCTGCATGGGGGTGGTGTAGCCGATATACTCCGCATTGGCCTTTCCGATGTCCGGCTCGCACATGAAGTTGATGAACATCTCCGCAGCTTCCTTGTGCTCACTGGTGGCAGGCACCGCCATGCAGTCCACCGACAGCACACTTCCCTCCTCCGGGAACACCCAGGCCAGATCCGGGTTATCATCGATCATGGTAATGGCATCGCCGGAGTAATACACGCCGATGGCTGCCTCGCCGCCGATCATCTTATCAAAGATCTCATCCATAACGTAGGCCTGCACCAGCGGTTTTTGCGCTTTCAGGGTCTCCACCACCTCGTCCACCTCTTCCGGGGTCTCGGGGTTGATGCTGGTGCCATTCTTGAACGCTGCAATGGCGTAGGCATCACGGCTGTTGTTGAACATCAGGATGTTGCCCGCGTACTGCTCGTCCCACAGGTCAGCCCATTTGGTGGGGGCATTCTCCACCATGGTGGTGTTGTAGATGATGCCGGTGGTACAGAGCATATAGGGCACGGTATAGGCGTTGGTGGGGTCATAATCCGGATCACGGTAGACTGCATCGATGTTCTGGGAGTTGGGGATATTGCTGTAATCCAGCGGTGCAAGCATTCCCTCGGCGATCATCTTTGCCACCATGTAATCCGAAGGGATGACCACATCGTAGTTGGCCGCACCAGATTTCAGTTTGGCGTACATGGATTCGTTGGAATCAAAGGTGGTATAGTTGACCTTGATGCCGGTAAGCTTCTCGAAGGCGGCCACCACATCCACGCTGTCATCGGAACCGTTGGAGATGTATTCGCCCCAGTTGTAAACGTTGAGGGTGAGATTCTGGCCCTGAAAGCGGGTCCAGTCGTAATCGTCCGAGACCGAAACGTCTTCGGTCACCTCAATGGTTCCGGCGGCAAAGGCGGGCGCAGCACAGCAGAATGCCATGGCCAGCGTCAACAGCAGAACAGCAAAACGTTTCATTTTACGTCCTCCCCTCTCAGTGCCTTCTGATCCCGGTGGTACTCCCGGCTCTCCATGGCATTGGAGATGAGGATGATGGTCAGGATCACCACAAACATGATGGTGGACAGGGCATAGATCTCCGGGCTGACCTTTTTCCGGGTCATGGAATAGATGGCAATGGGCAGGGTCTCCACCGTGCCGCAGTTGAAATAGGAGATCATAAAATCATCGATGGAGTAGGTCAGGCAGATGAGGAAGGCCGACAGGATGGCCGGGCTGATCTCAGGCAGGATGACTTTGAAGAACGCCTGCCTGGGGTCACAGCCCAGATCCAGAGCTGCCTCATACAGCTTGATGTCCAGCTGCTTGAGCTTGGGGGTCACGTTGAAGATGACATAGGGCACATTGAAGGCGATATGCGCGATCAGCAGCGTGGGCATTCCCATGATGGTGTCGGGCAGCCAGGAGACTCCCTCGGCAAAGCGCTGGTAAGCCACAAACAGCAGCATCAGGGAGATGCCGGTGATGATCTCCGGGTTGACCACCGGGATATAGGTGATGTTGGTGACCACCAGGCGGCTCTTGCGGCTCATGGACGCAATGCCCAGCGAGGCCGCAGTGCCCAGAACCGTTGCAATGACCGCAGAGATGAGGGCTACCTCCAGCGAGACGCGCAAAGCGCTCAGGATGGCAGAGTTATGGAGCAGGCTGGTGTACCACTTGAGGGTAAAGCCTGTGAACAGTGCGTAGCCCTTGCTCTGGTTGAAGCTGAACACGATCATATAGGCAATGGGCAGGTACATGAAGCAGAAGAAGAGGATGACGTAGGCCCGTTGCATCAGGCGCAGATGTTTCGTTTTCATCAGGACACGCCCTCCATTTCATCTTCATCAAAGCTGGATGTGAAGCTCATGCAGAGCAGGACGATGATCATCAGCACAAGGCTCATGGCCGAACCGACGTTCAGGTTGTAGCTGTTGCCCAGGAACTGCATCTCGATCAGGTCGCCGATCATCAGGTTGGAGCCGCCGCCCAGCATACGGCTGATGACAAAGGTAGACACCGCCGGAACGAACACCATGGTGATGCCGGTGCTGATGCCGGGCACGCTCATGGGGATGAGCACCCGGAAAAGGGTCTGAGTGGTGGAGGCTCCCAGATCCTGTGCCGCTTCCACCAGGCTCTGATCGATCTTGGTCATGCTGGTGTAGAGGGGCAGGATCATGTAGGGCACATAGTTATACACCATGCCCAGCACCACCGCGCCGGAGGTGTTCAGCATGGTATAGGGGCCCAGGCCAAAAAAGCCCAGCACCGCGTTCACAGGGCCGTTGATGCTCAGCAGGCCCATCCAGGCATAGGTGCGGAGCAGGAAGTTCATCCACATGGGCAGCATGACCAGCATCAGCATGATATGCTGCTTGTTCACCCGCAGGCGGGACAGGAAATAGCCCACCGGAAATGCAATGATCAGGCAGATCACGGTAGCCACAAGGGCCAGCAGCAGGCTGCGGGCAAACACGGAGCCGTAGCCGCTGACGCTGGTCAGATTGGCAATGGTGAAATTGCCGCTGCCATCGGTCAGGGCATAATAAACCACGATGATCAGCGGAACCACCGTAAACAGCACCATCCAGATAAAATAAGGATAGGCCAGCTTCTTATCGTAAATTTTCATCATTTCCCATTCAGCCCTCCGAACGTGCCATGATATGGATCTCGTTGGGGCCGATGCGCATACCAATGGTCTCACCGGGGGTACAGGCGCGGGTGGAGTGGATCAGCCACTCACGGCCCTCGCACTCAACGTGCATCTCAAAGTGAACGCCCTTGAAGATAACATCGTTGACCACGCCCACCAGCTGACCCTCCACGGGGCTGACCACTTCAATGTCCTCGGGGCGGACCACCACCTGTACGCTCTGTTCCCGGGCAAAGCCGCGGTCCACGCAGGGGAACTGCACGCCCGAGAAGGAGACCAGGAAGTCGCGGTGCATCACGCCGTCCACAATGTTGGAATCGCCGATAAAGTCCGCCACAAAGGCATTTTTAGGCTCGTTGTAGATATCCTCGGGGGTACCAATCTGCTGCACCTTTCCGCCGTTCATCACAACAACGGTATCAGACATGGTCAGGGCCTCTTCCTGATCGTGAGTAACATAAATAAAGGTGATGTTCATCTCACGCTGCAGGCGCTTGAGCTCCAGCTGCATCTCCTTGCGGAGCTTAAGGTCCAGTGCACCCAGAGGCTCGTCCAGCAGCAGGATCTCAGGCTCATTGACCAGACTGCGGGCAATGGCAACACGCTGCTGCTGGCCGCCGGACATCTGGCCGATGCTGCGGCGCTCAAAACCCTTCAGGCCGACCACCTCCAGCATATCGCGCACCTTGCGGCGGATGGTCTCTTCGTCCATCTTCTTCAGGCGCAGGCCAAAGGCCACATTCTCAAACACGTTCAGGTGCGGGAACAGCGCGTACTTCTGGAACACGGTATTCACCGGACGCTTATAGGGGGGCACGCCAGTAATATCCTGGCCCTTCAGCAGCACCTGACCCGCGTTGGGTTCCAGGAAGCCTGCGATCAGGCGCAGGGTGGTGGTCTTGCCGCAGCCGGAAGAACCCAGCAGCGTTACGAATTCTTTGTCATGGATGTCCAGGTTCAGCCCATCCAGAATGCGCTGACCGTCAAATTCCACCACGATATCGCGCAGTGAAACGATCACCGAGTTGTCCATTTTTTACTTTTCCTCCTTAAACTCAGATACGAAAAAAGACAGGGCATCCACCCTATCCTTCGTACCAGGGCGACCCAGCCCCGCACAACATCCATGACATCCGTAATATTGTGCAGTTATTCTGCCATGTCATCGCCTATCATAAACAATCCGAACTGAAATGTCAATCACTCTGTCGAGGTTTGCCGAAACTTTACATCCGGCGCAAAAAAATCCCGCGCTGTACCAAGAATTCGCACAGCGCGGGAGTGAAACGTTTTATTCTGCTTTCAGCTGATCCGCAGGGTACAAAAGCGCGCTCACCACACTGGCATCCACCGTATAAACGGAGCTATCGCCTTCCACCATCAGGTAACAGCCGTCTGTCCCCATGGCATAGGTCAGATTTATTGTGCCATCGGCTGCGGTGACCTCTGCTGTGACCAGCGGAGCCTCAAAACCATACGCCGCCGGGTCGGCATCTGTTGCCTGTGCCGAGACATAGGTGCAGAGCGCCGAGAGGATGGCATCCGCCTTTGTCTCGTCGAGGTCTGCGGTGGTGTCCCCTGCCAGCCGCCAGACAGTCTGGTAGGCGTTGCTGCCGCTCTCTGCCGCAGGCTCCGAGTTTGCTTTCAGGGTCACGGTCTCGCCATCGGCCAGCGTATAGGAGACGGCTTCGATCTCCGAGGCCGTCAGCCCCGCCGGGTTGAAGGCACCAAACAGCTCCGCCCTGGTCAACTCAAAGCAGGCGGCTTTGGTCCCCGATACCGTATAAATAACATCGCTGTTATTCTTGCAGACATAGAGATCCCCTGTCATGGTATTGCTGGTCCCGAAGGTATAGGTGTCCGTTTCGCCCGCTGCCGTCACCTCTATGGTCAGCGCAGGCTCCGCAAAGCCGTAGTCCTCCCCTGCCTGCGGGCTCAGCTCCCGCTTTGCGTTCAAAGAGGAAAGCGCAGTGAGCATCGTGTTGCAGGCAGAGGTGTCCAGATGGTAAGCGGGATCTTCGGCCAGCGTCCAGCCGTCGGCGGTATAGAGCAGGGTGTTCGTCTCGCCCTGATAGTGGAGCACGATCTGCGTCAGGTCATTGCCCGAAACTGCCGCCAGCGGAATGGTTCCATCTGCGGCCGCACTGGCAGCCTGTTCTTCCCGGGCATTCCGCAGCGTCAGCAGGGCGAATACCCCGCCTGCCAGCAGGATGAGGAAAAGCAGCACCCCGAGGGTACGCCGTTTTGCTTTCATGGACAGGTCCTCACTTTCTACGCCGCAGCACGACCACCACGGCACCCACAGCCAGCAGGGCCGCAGGCAGAACGATGACAAAGAGCAGGCCCAGCGTAGAGGCGGCAATGCCTGGCACTTCCAACGGAGCTGCTTCCAGCGCCTTGCTGTCGATGAGGACAGCGCTCTCCTGCCCGGCCAGCGAAGCCGCACAGCCCTGCAGGAAGGTCACATTGCCCGGGATGACCTGATAGATGCCCTCATTGTCCATATTGCCGCAGTTGACCCAGATGACCTGGGCACCCGTGTCCTCATTGCGGGCGTATGCTGCCAGCGTGAAGGGACCGGCAATGTCGCCGTCCGCCTTCTCGGTGGTGGTCATCTCGTAGCCTTCTGGTTTGCTGTAAGCACTGTCCGAGCTGACCAGAAGGGCATTCGAGACCACATGCTCTGTCTCGGTCAGGGTGATGCCCTGTGCCATCTGCAGCAGAACTCTGCGGCTGGTGTTCACACCGTCCAGCGCAGTGGATTCCTCTGTACTGGCATAATCCGGCAGCAGGTAAAGGGCCGGGTAGCCATTGAGGTAATGGTTGGTGTCGCCCTCCACCACAAGGCCCTCGGTGCGGGTCAGGCCGAACTCGGCCATCACAGCATCCAAATTGGGGGTACTATAATAGGAATCCGTCAGCAGCAGCACGCGGCCTCCGTTGCTCAGATAGCTGCGCAGCTGGCCCAGCTCATCCACCAGACTGCCTGCGCCGGAAAAGTCCTGCGCCGGATCGTTGATGACAAGCAGATCACAGTCCTCGGGGATGGTCTGGGAGAGCAGGTCAAGTGCCGAGACGGTCAGGTTCTGGCTTTCCAGCGCATCGGTCAGGGTGGAAGTCAGCGCCTGCTCGCCGTGGTTGGTGGTGTAGTACACATGGCGGCTCTCTCCGCTGGTCAGCTGGTAGATGGCAGAGGTGATCCTGCTTTCACCGTCAAAGGTCACGTTGGCCGCGCCGGTGGTGGCATAATCGCTGTAATCGTAGTCGTAAAGCTCTGCGGCATCCAGCACCTTGCTCTGTTCTCCGCAGACCAGGATCAGTCCACCGGAGGTCAGATCCTGTGCGCCGTACTGGGCCGCAAAGGTTGGGTAGACTGCCGGATCTTTCAGCTCCCAAGTGATATGGCTGCTCTGGGCGGCGTACTTGTCCAGCAGCTTGGAGATGATCTGGTCCTCATTGCCGGTCTGGGCCAGATAGTAAATGGTCACATCCTGCGTCAGATCGTCGGCCACCTGTCTGGAGCTCTCGCTCAGGGTGTAGAGCCCCGCCTCGGAGAGATCGAACTCGGTATATCTGGAAGGAATGGCCCGGACAATGAGATTGACCAGCACGGCCAGCACGATCACAGCCGCGGCAATGGCTGCCGACCACACCCCGCTGCGGAACACCCGCCCGTCACCCGAGGAGCTCTGCTTTGCAAAAAGCTTCATCTGTGTTCCCTCCTCTCAGTTCCAGCGGCGCTTCTCCATGTCCTGCGCCGTAAAGAACAGGAACACCGCCGTCACGGTCAGATAATAGACCACGGCAGGGATGGAGAAGCTGTTGTTGACAAAATCCTCAAAGGGTGTAAACAGGCACAGGGCACTCAGAACAGCGCTGAAAGCCTCGGTAAGCCATGCACTGCGGAGCAGAAACAGCCCCGTCAGGCCCAGGCAGAGCGCCGCAAAGGTCAGGCACCCCAGCACAAAGCTGCGGGTGCGCAGACCGGCCGCCAGAGAAGCCGCGCCTGCGATCCCGGTGAACACTGCCAGCGCCACGGCGCTGCCCGCATTGAACATACTGCGCAGGCTGGGCATCAGGTAGGCCAGCAGCAGGGCTGAAAAGCCCGCCACGGCGGCAATGATCTGGTTCTCGGTCAGGCCGGAGAGAAACTCACACAATGCAATGGCTGCACAGCCCAGCAAAAAGTAGCAGAGCAGCCCCGCAAGGTTTGCGAGCAGAGCAGACACGGTGCCGCCCAGCGCCCAGAGGATGAAGATCATCACCGCATCCACAGCGCAGGGCAGAGCGAACACAGCCGCCATGGCAAAGAACTTGCCCAGCACGATGCCCCACACTGAGACCGGGCTGGTGAGCAGCAGCTGGTCGGTGCGGCTGTGGCGCTCCTCGGCCAGTGAGCGCATCGCCAGCACCGGGATATAGAGCAGCAGCATGAAAATGGTCTGGTAGAGGGTGTAGTAACTGAAATCGGTCAGGCCGTAGATCAGGCACCGGGCCAGAAAATACAGGCCGGAACTCGCCACCAGAAACGCCGTGAGGACGTACCCCAGCATCCCGTGAAAGAAGCTGCGGAATTCCCGCTTGAAAATAGCTGTCATTCTGCTTCCTCCTCTCCGGTTGCTTCTTCCGGTTCACCGTCGGTCAGTTCCAGAAACACCTCTTCCAGGCTCTTGCCATCGGCGGTCAGCTCCTCCAGACTGCCTGCTGCCGCCAGATGCCCTTTGGAAAGGATCAGGATCTGCCGGCAGACTGCCTGCACCTCACTGAGGATATGGCTGGACAGGATAACTGTATGTGCCCGACCCAGCTCCCGGATGAGCTTGCGGATCTCGATGACCTGTGCCGGGTCCAGGCCGACCGTCGGCTCGTCCAGAATGATGAGCCTGGGACTGCCCAGCAATGCCTGTGCAATGCCCACCCGCTGCTTGTAGCCCTTGGAAAGGCTGCGGATGAGCCGGGGCAGAACGGCTTCCAGCCCGGTACGGCGGGCAGCCCTGCACACCTGCTCCTTCCGTTCGGCCTTTTTCACACCCTTCAGCTCGGCGGCAAAGGTCAGGTACTCCTGCACCGTCATCTCCGGGTAAAGGGGCGGCTGTTCGGGCAGATAGCCCACACAGGCCTTGGCGGCATCGGCTTCCTCGGGCAGAGGGTGCCCTGCCACCGTCACCTGCCCACTGGTGGCAGAGAGATAGCCGGTGAGGATGTTCATAATGGTGGATTTGCCCGCGCCGTTGGGCCCCAGCAGACCACAGATCTGGCCATCTGCCACGGTAAACGAGACATCGTCCACGGCAAGATGATTGCCATACTGTTTGGTGAGATGAGAAACTTCGATCACGTTCACAACGCTCCTTTCTAAGGCAGCGCAAAGCGCTTTTTGAAGATACTGGTTTATTTTAGTCCGGAAATGTGTTCAAAATAAGGGAACGGCGTGTAAATTACAGAAAGAGAGCTTTTGTGCGGCATAACAACAAAAAACGCCGCCTCCCAAAGGAGACGGCGCTGAAAAGACCAGTAATTACTTACGGCCGAAACGCTTGTTGAAGCGCTCAACACGTCCGCCGGTGTCAACCAGCTTCTGCTTACCAGTGTAGAAGGGATGGCACTTGGAGCAAACTTCGACGTGGATCTCGGGCTTGGTAGAACGAGTCTTAATGACGTTGCCACAAGCACAAGTGATGGTGCAGTCAACGTAGTTCGGATGGATACCCTGTTTCATTCTTTTTCACCTCATTTCTGGTTCTGACTTATTGGGGCCATATTATAAATGTATGTGCCCATCACAACCTTCAATATCGGCTACCCCCGCGAGCGGCCTTGGAAACGATTGCCTTAATATTATAGCACAGATCTCAGAAAAAGCAAGAGGAAATTTCAGCTTTTTTCGTGTCGGTTTTATACAGACTGTACTATGGATTTTTGTATTAAGTTGATTTTCATTCAACCTTATGTAAGCAGCAAAGATACTCTCTGTTATCTTCCTTTGCTTTTCCACGCATTCCCGTTTATTTTGAGTTTTTTCACGGAATTGCGACCTACATATTATATCACGCCCAGCCCAAAAAGAAAACCCCGCAGTTCCCGACTTCTTGACAAGCCAGCTGCTTCTGATTACAATACGAATAAAGAGTTCGCAGACGTTCTCTTTTCATATTTCAGCCATCAGCTCCGGGAAAGGATTTTTTCATGGAACCAAAAACAAAACAATATCTGCTCATAACTGTTGTAGGAGTCACGCTTTTTGTGGCGTTGCTGCGGCTTTCTTCCGTTCTGGCATTTGCTGCACAGTTGGTAGACCTGGTATTGCCCATTCTGGCAGGCGGCATTCTGGCACTATTTATCAATGTGCCTATGACCGGGCTGGAAAAACGGCTGAAACGCCTGTTCTGCAAGACCAAAAAACAGCCCTCGGATAAAGTACTCCATCTCCTGAGCTTCTTCATCACCCTGCTGGGTGTTGTGCTGGTGTTGGTGCTGGCGCTGACATTGCTGATCCCGGAGCTGGTGCAGTCTTTTCACAGCCTCTATGTACAGATCGAAGCAAACATCCCCCGCTGGACCGCCTATCTCAGCGCACAGGATGCCGACATGGGGTGGCTGATGAGCTGGCTGGAGGGCATCGACTGGGAGCAGCTGCTTCACAGGGTCACCGACAGCATCGATACCGTGCTGGTCAATGCGGTAGGTGCCGTATCTGCCACGGTAAATATCGTGGTGACCGCATCCTTTGCCTTTATCATCTCTGTTTATATGTCCGTTGGCTCAGAGAGTCTCTGCCACCACGCCCGCACATTGGTCTGTGCCTACCTGAAGCCCAGCCACTCCGCTTGGCTGCTGAAGTTCTGCCGACTATTCCGGCAATCCTTTGCAAACTTTCTGACAGGGCAATGCAGCGAGGCCGTGATCCTTGGCGTTCTCATGGCTCTTGCGTTTTCCGTTTTCAAGATCCCCTACGGCAGCCTGGTGGGAATGCTGACCGCCATCTGCGCCATTATCCCCTACGTCGGAGCGCTGATTTCCTGCGTAGTCAGCGTGTTCCTCGTGCTGTTGGTGGATCCCGTTCTGGCCGTGCGCTGCCTCATTGTTTACCTTGCCGTACAGTTTATTGAAAACCAGTTCATCTACCCCCGGGTGGTGGGAAAGTCCGTGGGGCTTTCTCCGCTGTACACCCTTGTTGCCGCTATGATCGGCGGAAAGCTCTTTGGCATCATCGGCATCATCTTCTTTATCCCCCTGACGGCGGTGATCATTGAGCTTGTGAAGGAGGATGCCTGCCGACGCATACAGGCAAGAGAACCCCAGCGATCCGGGCCGTCTGAGTAAAGGTTTTCCCCCAGTGCCGCATCCAGAATCGTGGTGTGCTGCAGCCGACCGCGAGGCCTGCCGACTGTTCCGGTGCAGGTGCGGGATTGATATGCATACAAAAAATACCGCTGCTCCTGTGCATTTCCCCAAATGCAAGAGCAGCGGTATTTTATTGCACCGCTTTCGTTTTCTTTTGCAGCGCTTCGTGCATATACCCCATCAAAATCAGGATCACCAGCAGGTAATACGGAAAAATCGAGATCGTGGTGTGGTTTGCGATCACGCCGAACAGCGGCGGCATCAGGCAGTTGCCAATATAGGCGCTGGCCATCTGAACCCCAATGATCGCCTGTGACCTGTCCGCACCGAAGCGGCCCGGCGTTGCATGAATGATGCTGGGATAGATTGGAGCACAGCCAAGGCCGACCAGCAGCAGCCCTGTCAGTGTTACCGCTTCCCCAAGCGGCAGAAGAAACGCCGCTATCCCAATCGCGATGATCCCCTGTCCCATACGAACCATCTGGGTATCATCGAATTTTAAGGTCAGGAAGCCGCACAACGCCCGTCCCACGGTGATGCCGACAAAGAAAAGACTGGCAAAGCCGGCGGCAGTCTCCGGCGCGATTCCCCTGTTCAGCACCAGATAACTGCTGGCCCACAGACTGGTGGTCTGCTCCAGAGAGCAGTAGCAAAAAAATGTGACCAGAACCTCTTTTACGCCCGAGATCCGGAAAATCTGTTTCAGGGTCAGCACTTCTGCCGGGACTGCTTCCCGCTCCTCAGCATTCGCACCCGATTTCGTTTTCCAGAGCGGGAGGCTCAGCAGAATAATGATCGTCAGCACCATCTGCATCACACTGATGACCCGATACCCCGTCTGCCACCCAGCACGGGAAGAAAGCGCCGCGCCCATGATGTAGGGCCCGACCGAGGCTCCGATCCCCCACATACAATGGAGCCAGCTCATGTGGCGGCTGGCAAAATGGAGCGCTACATAGTTGTTGAGTGCTGCATCCACGCTTCCAGCTCCAAGTCCATAAGGGATCGCCCACAGGCACATGGCCCAGAATGAGTTGCTGACAGAAAACCCGAGCAGCGCTGCGGCGGTCATGGCCACGCTGATGGCCGTAACACCGCCTGTTCCAAACCGGCGGGTCATTCGGTCACTTTGCAGACTGGAGAGCACCGTTCCCACTGATATGATGCAGAAGATCACACCGGAATAGGAGACCGGAACCCCAAATCCCGGATAGATCGAAGGCCACGCTGCCCCCAACAGAGAATCCGGCAGGCCCAGACTGATAAAAGAAACATAGATCACCGCTAACAGCAGATGGATCATCTTGCATTCCTCCTTTTGGTCGATACAATTATATCACAACAGAAGAAATGCCATTAGGATATATTCCTCAATTTTGTACAACAAAAGCGTCAACGTGGATATAGGTGCATTATTTTGAAAAAAACTTGATTAAAATCCGTCTCATGGAGCGTTCATTAATATTGCTCCGCACCATCATGTGCGTCACCTTCTCCGTCTGCATGCATATCCATCACACCGCTCTCTGCCGTTTATCCAGCCGCATTTTGTCAGCAATCATCGCGATGAATTCGCTGTTGGTGGGCTTGCCCCGCAGGTTGTGGATGGTATAGCCGAAGTAGCTGTTGAGGGTATCCACATCGCCCCGGTCCCACGCCACCTCAATGGCGTGGCGGATGGCGCGCTCCACGCGGCTGGCGGTGGTGCCGTTTTTCTTGGCGATTTCCGGGTAGAGGCGTTTTGTCACAGCGTTGATGTACTCCGGCTCGTTCATGGTGAGCAGGATGGCATCCCGCAGGAACTGGTAACCCTTGATATGAGCGGGAACACCGATCTGGTGCAGGATCTCAGTGACTGTCAGTTCATCGCTGTCCACGCTGGTATGCAGGATGCGCTTTTCCTGCCCGGCAGCCACCTTCAGCACGCGGTTTGCCAGAACCGTCTCGTCAAAGGGCTTGACGAAGTAGTAAGCAAAGCCCTCGTCCAGCAGCTCCTGCACCATTTCCTCGCTCTGGAACGCCCCCGTCACAAAGAAAGAGGTGTGACGCTCACCGGCTGCATTGTACTTCTGTTTCACGGCCAGCGCATCCAGCCCGGGCATAAAGGCATCCAGCAACACCACCTGAGGCCGCACTGCAAGCATTTTCTGCAGGACCTTCAGGCCGTCTTTTTCCACCACGGTCACCTCTACGCCCTTCTGCTCCAAAGCTTCACGACAGGCTGCCGTGATCTCTGCGCCAGTATCCGACATCAAAAATTTGATCTTGTCCATCGTTCATTCCTCCAATGTGTGCGGTTTTCCTTACGTTTCTGATTTTACCATAAATTCCCATGGATTTCAACTGTTATTTTTGCCATATTATGGAATCTTCAGTCGAATCAGCCTGTTTTGTTTTACCAAATCTGCTCATTTTTCCTCCGTTGCAACCTGTTCAGCCTGCTCCAACATGGTCTGCGCGAAAATTCCATAGCCCCGTGTCGGATCGTTGACGAGAACATGGGTCACTGCGCCGACCAGCCGCCCATTCTGCAAAATGGGACTGCCGCTCATCCCCTGCACAATGCCGCCGGTTCGGGTAAGCAGGGCTTTGTCCACCACCCGGATGACCATATTGCGGCGCGGATCGGCATCGCTGATCTTCTCGATGCGGACATGGTAGGTACGGGGCGTTTCCCCGGCGACGGTAGCCAGGATCTGTGCATCCCCCGTCTCGACCTCCTGCGCAAACGCCACCGGCATGGTTTGCCCGGAAAAGCCTGTCCGTGTTGTGCCATAAACGCCGTTTTCTCCATTGATCCGGATGCTGCCAATGGCGTGGGCGCTCAGGAACTTCCCTTTCAGCTCCCCTGGGCTGCCCACAGTACCCATGCTGCACCCGGTGATCTCACACGGCACAATCTCCCCGCTGCGCAGAGCGATGCTTTCGCCGGTGTCGCCGTCGCTGATGGGATGCCCCAGCCCCGCAAAGACGCCTTTTTCCGGGTCCACAAAGGTCAGAGTGCCCACACCGGCAGAGGAATCCCGCACCCACATGCCTGCCCGCCACTGGGCGGCAGCGGCATCCCAGACAGGGGTCAGGATGGTGCTGCGCTGTTCCCCGCTGCGGACATAGATGACCTCTGCGGCGCTTCCCCGGGCAGCTTCCAGCGCTTCCTTCACAGCGTCATTGTTTTCCGTCCTGATCTGTCCAATGCGGATCACGCGGTCCCCCAGACGCAGTCCCGCTGCCTTTGCCGGGTTCACTGTGCTCCCGCCGGAGCTGTCAATATCGGAAAAGCCAACGATCAGTGCCCCCTCGGAGAACATTTTGACCCCGAACGGCGTACCGCAGACCGTGACCTGCGTGCGCTCCGTGACCACCGTGCGGATATTCTTGATGGGAAGCCAGCCGCCCAGTGACAGAGTGGTTTGGTAACTGCCCACGACCTGGGTACTGGCCGCATTCTGGCTGCCGTGAAGCCCCATAGGTTCCACCCAGCCAAAGCGGGGCAAAAGCAAGGTCTGCCCGGGTTCCAGATAAACACGATCCGGCAGGCGGCTGTACAGCCAACCCAGCAGCAGAAACGGCAGCAGGAGCAGATACACTGCTGTCAGTCTCAGCAATCGGTATGCTCTGTTGCGTCGTTTCACGGTCCTGCCTCCCCGGTGATAATTTGTTCTAGTATGCACCGGGAAACCATTGAATATGAAACGAGGAAATTTCTATCAAAATCGCTTGACTTTCCCGGGGTAATGTGGTAGTATATTCAAGCAGTCCGCAACAACGGTTTCAAGCCTCAGAAATCCAGGATTGCAACAATTTTATAGTTGTGCGAGGGTGGCGGAACTGGCAGACGCGCACGTTTGAGGTGCGTGTGGTTTATCCTTGGGGGTTCGAGTCCCCTCCCTCGCATAAAAGAAAGCCCACGGTCTAGCGATAGATCGTGGGCTTTTCTTATTCTCTCCAACCAAAGCCGCAAGCAAAACGGCAGGCCCGGATTCTATCCAAGGGCCTGCCGTTTTGTGTATGCAGGAGAAGGGACTTGAACCCTCACTCACTGGGAACTGGTGCCTAAAACCAGCGCGTCTGCCATTCCGCCACTCCTGCACGGAGAACTTATTTAGTTTATCAATTTTTGCGGGAAATGTCAATTCCTCTGCCTGCTTTTGTATTCTACAAATTTTCAGCAGGTCATATCCTATAAGAGATACTGCAGATCCAATGCGATTTGTCAAGGAGGTTTGGGAGATGGTTTCATGGCTGAGAGCAAACGGGAAGTTTTTATTTCGCGGGGCAGCTCTGCTTCTGGCGGGCGCGGCGGCAGGCTTTGGGCTGGGGCTGTTTTTTGCTGTGCCGGCGGGGCCCGGCTGCCAGGAAAACGACCTGACCCCGGTACCGGATACCGGCTTTGTCTCCCCTGCTCCGGAGGCAGCCCCTGCAAGCTCATTGCCGCAGGAGGAGCCGATGCCGGAGAAATGGGTCTGCCTGACCTTCGATGACGGCCCCAGCAAAACGACCCCGGCGGTTCTGGATGCGCTGAACGCCGCCGGGGTCAAGGCCACCTTTTTTGTGGTGGCCACGGGCTACAATGAAAAATACCTGCCGCTCATTGCGGATGCAGCGGCAGCAGGCCACCAGATCGCGCTGCATTCCGCATCCCATGAATACAGCGACATCTACCAGAGTGCAGATGCTTACTGGCAGGATATCGAGCTGTTGAAAGAGCGCATCTCGCCCTATGTCAACACAGCTTCTCTGCATTACCTGCGCTTTCCGGGCGGCAGCACCAACACGGTCAGCCGCCGCTACGGCGGGCGCGGCGTGATGGCCGAGCTGAAACAGCAATGTACCGAAAAGGGATATGCCTATGTAGACTGGAATGTCTGCGCTGAGGATGCCGTGGGCGGCAAGCCCAGTGCCGGGACCATCTACCGGAATGTGGTGCGTGAGACCGGCGAGCAGACCCAGTGCATCGTTCTGATGCATGATTCCGCCACCACCCGCACCACCGCCGAGGCGCTGCCGGACATCATCCAGTGGTATCGGGATCAGGGGTTCACATTCTGCCGCGTAGAGCAAGTGCTCCCAGCACCATAGCGGCCACTGCCACAGGGAGCAGCCGCCGCAGCCAGCGCAGCAGGCGTTCCCGCCTGAGCGGCAGTCCCGTTTTGAGAGATTCCGGGAAGAGTGCTTCGCAGCAGATAGAATCGCAATAGCGGCCCTGCCCGCGCCATGCCTTATACCGGATACCGTGCCACTCAAACTCCGGGTACATTCCCCCTTTTGTGATGCAGACGGGGCTCCCTTGAGCTTCCCCATAGCGCAGCAGCACGGCTGCAAAATCCTCCGGGGTATTGATGGACTGTTCCGATACGATGAAAAAGCGTTTTTTCTGTTCGTTTTCTGCCACGGTACGGTAATCCCTGAGCCAGCCGGAGAAAAATCTGCCCGGCTCCTGCGGGTTCTGCATCCGTTTCAGGCAGTCGTCCACATCCAGCTGATCCACCTGAGGAGTCTGTTGGGTCAGCTCTGCGCAAAAGCGGATCGCACCCGCCAGCTGTGCCGCCTGCTGCTCCAGTACCGCCTGCTGTGCCTGAAGTGCTTCGCTCAGCGGCTGTTCCCCGTTGAGGACCCTCTGTATTACGGGCAGCGGCATATCCAGCATCCGAAGCATCCGGATCAGTTTCAGGGTCCGGATATCCCCGGCGGTGTAATCCCGGTAGGCATTGCCCCGGTTACGGGCAGGGGTCATCAGCCCTTCTTTTTCGTAGAAGCGGATGTTGGGGCTGGAAACTCCACTCTGTTCCGCAGCCTGTTTGATGTTCATTTGCTTCACCTCCGCCCTTACACTACACCATAAAGTCGGTTGAAGGTCAAGCATTTTTCAGAAAATAGCGCAAAAATGCCCCGGCGGGTGCAAAACCTGCCGGGGCATTCATTCTGGATCGCGCTTACTGTGCGTTGTTGAACAGGGAGAAGGCACGGTAAGCCATGTACAGGTCGTTCTTATGGATGACCTCAAAGGGAGCGTGCATGGACAGCACAGGCACACCGATATCCAGCACGGGGATGCCGCGGTTTGCGACATACTTGGCGATGGTGCCGCCGCCGCCCAGATCCAGACGGCCCAGCTCACCGATCTGCCATGCAACGTTGCCGTTGTCCAGCATCCGGGTGATATCACTGACCAGCTCAGCGCAGGCATCGCTTGCGGATCCCTTGCTGCCGCCGCCGGTGTACTTGAAGATGGCAACGCCGCGGCCTGCATAAGTGCCGTTCATAGGCTCGAATGCACTTGCCCAGGTGGGATCGTAGGCAGCGGTCACGTCAGCGGACAGGCAGACGCTGTGACGGAAGGCCAGGATATCATCCTGACCGGCAGTACGGCAGAGCTCCTGCATGAAGTGGAAGGCGTACATGCTCTGCATACCGGTCACGCCGTCGGAACCGATCTCTTCCTTATCGGTCAGGACGCAGACGGTGGTGTAAGCGGGGTTCTTGGTCTCGATCTCGGCCATCAGTGCAGGATAAGCGTCCACACGGTCATCGTGGCCATAGCCGCCCACCATGGAGCGGTCGAAGCCAACGTCGCGGCTCTTGTAAGCCGGGGTGATCTCGATCTCAGCACGCATGAACTCCTTCTCAGTGATGCCGTACTTCTCGTTGAGCAGAATCATGGTGTTCAGCTTGACAGCTTCCTTGACGTTCTCGTCATCAACAGCGTCGGAGCCGATGAGGATGTTCAGCTCCTCAGCCTTGATGCCGTCCTTCAGGGGACGGGCGTTCTGCTCGGCACCCAGATGGGGCAGCAGGTCGGTGATGCAGAAGACGGGATCGTTCTCATCCTCGCCCACACGAACGGTGACGGTAGAGCCATCCTCACGGGTGAACACGCCGTGGATGGACAGAGGGATAGTGCCCCACTGATACTTGCGGATACCACCGTAGTAATGGGTCTTGAAGTAGCTCAGGTGGTCAGACTCATACAGCGGGGTGGGACGCAGATCCAGACGGGGGCTGTCGGTGTGGGCAATGACCAGATGGAAGCCATCCTCAAAGCTCTTGGTACCGATGGTGGAAGCCACCACAGCCTTGTTGCACTGGACAAAGTAGATCTTGTCGCCGGGCTTGTAGGTCTTTTTCGGGTCGAACTGCTGGTAGCCTGCATCCTTGAGCATCTGCTCGCTCTCGGCGGCGACCTCGCGCTCGGTCTTGCCTGCATCCAGGAACTTCTTGTAGCCCTCGGCAAAGTCGTGGGCCTTCTGCTTCACGTCAGCGTCCTTATCGGCGACGTAAGCAGGCTTATAGAGCAGCTTTTCAGCCAGCTGCTGGTTCGGAGTTTTTTCTGCCATAGAATTTCTCCTGCCTTTCTCTTTCGGTATTCCTAAATATTTCAAACCGGCGCAAGCCGGTTCAAGCGGGTTTGCAGCCTGCTCAGGCTCCGTACAGCTCGGTGTACTTGGCATAGCAGGCGGTGATCTTTTCCACATAGTGGTGCATCTGGTTATAGGGGAAGCCCGACAGGGTCAACCCGTCCTCCGAGTGTTCTTCCTTCTGGAGCAGGGCATCCACGGTGCCCCACCCGCTGTGGTAGGCTGCGGCGGCCGTGGAGATATCGCCGTTGTAACGCACCAGGCAGAGGTGGAGATAATAGCATCCAAAGCGGATGCTCTCATCGGGGTCGTACAGGTCGCCAAAGGAAACCTCCTCCCCCAGGCCCAGCTTACTGCGGAGCCAGAGGAAGGTCTCCTCCGTCATCTGCATCAGGCCGCGCGCATCGACACTGGAAGTTGCGCCCGGGTCAAAGCCGCTCTCGGTGCGGATGAAGGAATAGACCAGCAGCGGGTCAAGGTCATACTCGGCAGCGTACTGCTCCACAAGGTCGTTGTATTTCCGCGGGTAGAGCCGCTGTTCCACCTGACGGCGCACCGGCGGCAGCGCCAGCAGGACCACACAGAGCAGAAAGAGCAGCACCAGCGTTTTCAAAAACTTTTTCAAAGCGAAGTGTCCGCGCCCCCTTTCCGTGCGCCCTCAGCCTGCAGCTGCTCACAGAGCGCCGCTGCCGCCGCTTCCAGAGAAGCAAGGTCAGCATCATTGCGCAGGACAAGATCGGCCCTGGCAAGCAGGACCTCTTCCGGGGTCTGGGCGTTGAGCCGCCGTGCCGCCATCTCCGGGGCGATGCCGTCCCGGGCCGCAATGCGGGCCACACTGGTGGCAAAGGGCGCAGTGACCACACAGAGGTGGTCACACTCTTTTTCCGCATCGGTGCCCACGATCACGGCTCCGTCTATCACAAAAAGCGGTGCTCCGGCTTCCCGGGCGGCCTGCTTCAATCTGCAGACCCGCCGGATGATCTCCGGAAGCACGAGAGAATCCAGAGCAGCCTTTCCCTCCGGTGCGGCAAAGGCGCGGTCTGCCAGCAGGCGGCGGTTCAGGCTGCCGTCGGCATACAGGATATCTGCCCCGAACCGCTGGGCCAGCACTGGCAGCAGCGGAGAACCGGGCAGCAGGATCTCGCGGGAGATCTGGTCGGCATCCACCAGCGGGACACCATGGGCGGCAAATACCGCCGTCACAGTCGATTTGCCGCAGCCGCTGCGGCCGGTGATCCCAAGCGTGATCATAGCTGGATCACCCGGAACGCTGCCGCACGGATCAGGCGGTTGTACACCGCCATGGACAGGCCGTCCTTTTTGGGGCAGCGGGCATAGACCACCCCGTCCCCCTGCTCATCCAGGGCACGCAGGCTGCGGAAGATATGCTTTGCCTGATCGGCACCGTCGCCCTCCCTGCCATACTCCACGCAGGGCCAGCCGAGCTTTTCGGCCTCTCCGGTAAAGCAGAGGCAGCTGGGGTTCTGGTCGGCATGGGCATCCACATAGGCCTTGAACTGCTCAAAGGTGCCGTCCAGCAGGGTAACATCTGCCTTAGGGGCGTAATGCTTATACTTCATGCCGGGGCTGCGGACAACAGCACCCTCGGGCAGCTTTTCGAGGATGGCTTTGGAGACCTCGACCTCCTCACCCAGAGCGCGCTCCAGATCTTCCAGCGTGATATGGCCGGGGCGGAACAGGGTGGGCTTTTCGCCTACCACAGAGATCACGGTACTCTCCACACCCACATCGCACTCGCCGCCATCCAGGATCAGGGGCAGGCGGCCATCCATATCAGTGAACACATCCTGTGCGTTGGTGGGGCTGGGCTTGCCGGAAAGGTTCGCGCTGGGGGCCGCAAAGGCACAGCCGCTCTGCGCAATGACAGCCCGTGCCACCGGGTGGCTGGGCATCCGGATGCCCACCGTGTCCAGACCGGCACAGCACTCTGCGGCCACCTCCGAGCCGCGGGGCATGATGATGGTCAGAGGGCCGGGGCAGAACGCGGCCATCAGCAGCTGGGCACGCTCGGGCACCTCGCTGACAAGACCGGGCAGCATCTCCGGGCCGGTGACATGGACGATCAGGGGGTTATCCTGCGGGCGGCCCTTGGCCACAAAGATCTTTGCGACTGCCGCGCCGTTGCGCGCATCGGCGGCAATGCCGTAGACCGTCTCGGTGGGCAGGGCCACCAGCTCCCCTCTGCGCAGCAGATCAGCCGCTTTGGCGATTGCTTCGCCCTCGGCAGGTAAAATTTCAGTTTTCATTTTCATGCGGTTCATCGTTCTTTCTGTCTGTAAAGTATAAATACTTTTCAATCATCAAATCAACACAAACACGTTATTCTTTTCATCATAGCTTCATTCGGTCTGTGCGTTGAGCTGACGCAGTTTTTCGGCCTGTTCATGGGTTGCCAGTGCATCAATGATCTCGTCCAGATTTCCGTCCATGATCTTATCCAGATTGTGGACCGTCAGGCCAATGCGATGGTCGGTGCAGCGATCCTGCGGGAAATTGTAAGTCCGGATCTTCTCGCTGCGGTCACCGGTTCCCACCTGCCCCGCGCGGTTGGCATTGATGGCATCCTGCTGTTCCTTTTGCTTCTGGGCCAGCAGGCGGCTGCGCAGGATCTCCAGCGCCTTATCCTTATTCTGGAACTGGCTGCGTTCGTTCTGGCACTCCACCACCATTCCGGTGGGGATGTGCGTGACCCGGATGGCGCTGGACGTTTTGTTGATGTGCTGGCCGCCCGCACCCGAGGAGCGGAAGGTATCGATGCGCAGATCCTTGGGGTCGATGACAAGATCCACCTCTTCGGCCTGCGGCATCACCGCCACGGTTGCCGTGGAGGTGTGGATGCGGCCCTGCGTTTCGGTCTCGGGCACACGCTGGACACGGTGCACTCCGCTCTCATACTTGAGCCGGTTATAGGCCCCTGCGCCGTTCACGGCAAGAATGGCTTCCTTGACACCGCCCAGCTCCGTCTCATTGAGGTTCAGAACCTCCAGCTCCCAGCCCCTGCTCTGAACGTACATGGTGTACATCCGCATCAGGCTGTGGGCAAACAGCGCGGCCTCTTCGCCGCCCGCACCGCCGCGCAGCTCCATGATGACGCTTTTGCCATCGTTGACATCCTTGGGCAGCAGCAAAATTTTGAGATTATTTTCCAGCTGCGCCACTTCCTGACTTTTTTCGCTGATCTCCTGCTGTACCATTTCCTTAAAGTCCGGATCAAGGGCCTCGCCCTCGAGCAGGGCTTTGGCCTGAGCAAGATGATCCTGCGCCGTGATCAGGGCCTGATAGGCCTGCACCACGGGCTCCGCCTCGTGATACTCCTGCATCAGGCGGCGGAACAGTGCGGAATCTGCCGCTGTTTCCGGCTGGTTCAGGCGGATGGAAAGTTCTTCAAACCGGTGGCTGACAGCCTCCATTTGGGAAAGCAGTCTTGACATACTGTGCAGTTCTCCTTACATGACCCAATGGTTACTCGGCAGCGCCGGACTTGAGCACTTTCTTGATGTTTTTTTCAATTTTCGCGCGGGGCAGCATGACCTCACGGCCGCAGCCCGTGCAGCGGATCTTGAAATCCATGCCGACCCGGAGCACCTCGAAGCTGGAAGCTCCGCACGGGTGTTTTTTGCGGGTCTGGATGGTATCTCCCACTGCGATATCCATGTTTCTTTCCCTCCTGCCGCCCCTTTGCGGGGCAGTACCCTGTGCAGCAGGTTTCCATGCCGCACATACAGATATAGTATAAACCAAACTCGTATAAAATGCAATTGTCCGCGCATAGAGTTTTAATGCCGACACCTGCTTTGTGTGCCGACGTGCAGCGGAAAACGCTAAAATAACACAGAAAGAGGAACAAACCATGATGCAGACATTTCGTACTGAAGGCAATTACCGTTCCGCAGACCGGCTCAGCCCCGCAGAACTGCGCGCCGCCATCGCCAGCCGCGAAATTTTACAGAGCACTGCCCTTGCCTTTGACACCCAGCGCCAGCTCCGGTTCGACCTGGGCGGGGTAAAGGCCGTGATGCCCTTTGGCCAGTGTGCCGATGGGGCTGAGAGCGGCACCGTGCGGGACATCGCGGTGCTGACGCGGGTGGGCCGCCCCACCTGCTTTGTGATCGAAGGGATGGAGACCGGGGAAAACGGCCAGCCCTACTACCTGCTTTCCCGGGCTGAGGCACAGCGGATGTGCAAGGCAGAGTATCTGGACACCTTACAACCCGGGGACATCCTGCCCTGCACTGTGACCCACATCGAGCCGTTTGGTGCCTTTTGTGATGTTGGGTGCGGCATCAGCGCCCTGCTGCCCATCGACTGCATGTCGGTCAGCCGCATCTCATCCCCTGCCGACCGGGTGAGCGTGGGCCAGCAGATCCTGTGCGCCATCAAAAACCGGGACGTGCAGGGGCGGTTCGTGCTGAGCATCCGGGAGCTGCTGGGCACCTGGGAGGAGAACGCCGCCGGGTTCACCGTGGGCGAAACCGTGGTGGGCATTGTGCGGAGCGTGGAGGAATACGGCACCTTTGTGGAGATCGCCCCCAATCTGGCCGGCCTCGCCGAGACCTGCCCCGACCTGCACCCCGGGCAGGCGGTGAGCGTCTACATCAAAAACATCCTGCCTGATAAAATGAAGATCAAGCTGGTCATCGTCAACCACAGCCTGGGCCAGAGCCACCGGTTCGACCTGCGCTATTTCATCACCGAGGGGCATATCGACCACTGGCTGTATTCCACCCCCGAAAGCCGCAAGCGCATTGAGACAGATTTTGCGGTTGCGGCTTGCAATCCTGTCTGAAACCCTTTATACTATAAGAAAGTGATTCTTTACGGCCTGCCCCGAGGCAGTGCCGGGCAGCAATTTGAAATGACAGGGGGATGTGCAGAACGATGGCCGCCAACGATGCTTTTACCGCCGGTGTTCGTCCCGGCGGATTGACCGACAGCACGGAGATCCGGTTGCTGTTGTGTTATCTGGTAAAGAATGCCGGGCCGATCACCCGGACGGAGATCGAGAACGCGCTGATGGAAGAACAGCTGGTCAACTATTTTGAGATCGGCTCCTGTCTGGATGATATCACCCGCCAGCAGCTGGTCACGCTGAAGGAAGACCGCTATTCCATCACCGAAAAAGGACGCAAGGTCGCGCAGGAGCTTGCCTATGACCTGCCCCGCAGTGTGCGGGAGCGCGCGGTGGCGGCGGTTCTGCGCAGCCAGACCTGGGCCCGCAAGGAAGCCGAGTACAGCGCCCGCATCACCGAAAAGCCGGACGGCCACTGCTCCATCCGCTGCACCATCAAGGCACTGGATCAGGAGCTGTTTTGTCTGGACATCGGCACGCCTGACCGGCTGAGTGCCGATCTGGTCAAGAAGCAATTCATCCTCAAGGGCAACGAGATCTATCAGATGCTCATCACAAAACTGACAGAGTAACAAAGAAACGGGGCTGTTGCAAAAACAGTCCCGTTTCTTTTAGTTCCAGCACGCTGCGGCGATCAGTTCCAGCACACTGCCCGCAATGCAGCGGGCCTTATCCGAGATGAGAAAGCAGTTTTCCAGCTCCGCACGGCGGGGGTCCACATCAGCCACCTTGAATCCTTTGGTCACCGGGTAGCCATCCCGCAGCAGCCCCCGCAGGATGCCGGAAATCTGTGTGACCACCGGCAGACGCTGGCCGTCTGGTGTTTCGATCTCGGCCACAGCCTCGCCAGCCTCCACAAAATCAGCGATAGAATGCAGGTTGCGGAAGATACCCGCGGCCTGTGCATGGAGCACACGCTCGGCACCATAGCCGCCGATGATGCCCGGCACGCCGGAGTTGGGTGCAGCAGACCCTTCCCGGATGATGCGGCCCAGCTTGTGGCCGCGCTTGGTCTCCACCACCACGTTCACATCCTGCCCCGCCGTAAAACCGGGGCCAAGGGCAATGGTCAGCGGAGCCATCTCCCGGGTGGTGCCCAGATTTTTCTTTGCGATGATGGCATCCACCAGAACAGCTGGCCTTGCCTGCGGCAGACACGCACCTGTGGGGTCTATCAGAATCGGCACGGCGTTCTGTGCCCAGACGGCATCGGCATCCGCCAGCGTCTCCACCCGGATGCCCCGCATTCCTTCCACAGCGGTCTCGCCTTCGTAAACAGCCTCACAGAGAGACACCTGCCGACGGATGGCGGCGGGATGGGCTGTTTCCAGCACCAGCACCCGCAGCCCCGCCGACCAGAGCCGATGCACAACACCGGTGGCAAGGTCTCCCCCGCCCCGGACAACGATCAGGTCATCACGTTTCATGGCTCATTCCTCCGGTTCCAGACGCTGCAAAAAGACTTCCATGGAGCCGCCGCAGGCTGCAATAGCAGCGGCATCGCTAGCCCCCTCTGTGGTAAAGGCGGCCAGCCTGCACGGGGCAGCCCCTGGCTCCAGCAATTCCCGCGCCAGCTGCTGGGTGCGGTACTCCATGATGCCGCCGCCCACACTGCCCACGGCAGAGCCATCGGGCAGGACCAACATCTTGGAGCCTTCCTCCCGTGGCGTAGAGCCATGGCGGCCTACGATGGTCGCCAGCACCGCCGGAGCGGTCTGCTGTTCCAGCGCAGCCAGCAGCACCGGGGAAAAGCCCTCGGTCTGCTGGCGGCTGTTTTTAACAGAGACGATCTCCGCAAGAATAGAAAGTGCGATCTCCTGTGCGGTTTTTGCGCCAATGGAAAGCCCAATGGGCGCGTGCAGGGCATCAATGCGCTCTTGCGGCAGCCCCAGCTCGGCCAGTTGTGTGTGCACCAGAGCCGCGCGCTTCCGGCTGCCCATCATGCCCACATAGGCGGCGGGCTTTTGCAGAATAGAACGCAGGCAGGCGATATCACAGCTGTGGGCGCGGGTCACGACCACAAAGTATGTCTCCTGCCCGCCGGGGATCTGTGCAAGGCCCTCTGCAAAGGGCAGGCAGAGCACAGCATCGGCCCCGACCTGACGCAGCTCCTCCGCAAACTCGGGGCGGTCCTCCAGCGCTGTGACCGGCAGGCCCAGCAGCTTTGCCAGCCGCACCACCGACGCGCCCACATGGCCGCCGCCGCAGACCACAAGCTGCGGGGCTGCGCCAAAGCGCTCCACAAAGATGCGCTGTCCGGCTGATTTCAGAATTCCACTGGAGGTCACAGCGGCCAAGGCAGGCAGATGCTCCCCCCAGAACGCAGGCAGCTCCTCCGGCCAGACCGGTGCTGTGTTCCGCAGCAGGACACGTTCCCCCTGCGCCCGGCCTTCCAGCACCGTGGCCAGCAGAAAATCCCCCTCCCGGTCATGGAGTGCATTGAAAAAAGAACGGTTTCCCATCCAATTCTCCTTTATTTGTTATTGTTCTACCACCGCTGCGGCATCATAGGCGGCGGGGTCGATGCGGCTCTGCCACAGCGGCCAGTCCTCGGGCGGCATCCGCCACGCAAGGCCGCACCCGGCAGAGAGCTCCCGGGGCAGCGGAATAAGCCGCCCGGGGATGTGTTCCGCTTCGCAGTGTTTTTCCCATGCCATTGCTTCCACTGTGGTGCGGAAGGATAACACGATATAGGGTCTCTTTGCACGCATTATTTATTCCTCCGCCAGGCTGCGCACCGCACGGGCAGCGGCAAGCGCCTCCTCCCGGGTGTTGGTGTGGGAGAAGCTGAACCGCACCACGCCCTGCTCCACGGTGCCCAGCGCCTTGTGCATCAGTGGAGCACAGTGCGCACCGGCCCGCACACAGATGCCGTACTCCTCCCAGAGCGCATCTGCCACCCGGGCGGAATCCTCGCCCATCAGGTTCAGCGAGACGATGGGCGCACGCGGCGCAGTGAAGTCACCATAGAGCCGCACACCGGGAATTTCCCGGACAGTTTCATAAAACAGGCATGCAAGCGCATTTTCTTTTGCTTCCAGCGCTTCCACGCCCTGCGTCAGGAGCCAGCGCACCCCGGCCCCCAGCCCGGCGATCCCCGGCACATTCAGCGTCCCGGCTTCCAGAGCGGTGGGCATTTCGACGGGGTGGCGTTCATCAAAGCTGTGGACTCCGCTGCCGCCCACCACAAGGGGGGCAACCTGCAGCCCGGGCCGGACATACAGCCCGCCGGTGCCCTGCGGGCCCAGCAGCGCCTTGTGCCCGGTAAAGCAGAGCACATCGATCCCCAGCGCCTGCACATCCATTGGCATGGCACCCGCTGTCTGGGCGGCATCCACGAGAAACAACAGGCCGTGCTTTTTTGCAAAAGCGGATACGAACGCCAGGTCCGTGCGGTTGCCGGTGACATTGGAAGCACCGGTCACAACCACTCCCCTGGTGTTGGGACGGAGCAGCTGCTCAAACTGCGCATAGCAGAGCACACCGTTTGCGTCCACATCCACAAAACTCACCTCAACCCCCTGCCTTTGGAGGCGGTAGAGAGGCCGCAGGACGGAATTGTGCTCACAGACCGTGGTGATGACATGATCCCCCGGGCCAAAGAGCCCGTTGATGGCCGTGTTCAGTGCCTGGGTCGCATTGGATGCAAAGGCGATGCAGGCCGGGCCTTCGGCGTGGAAGAGCCGAGCCAGCGCTTCCCGGGTCTCGTAGACGATGCGGGAGGCGTGCAGGGTGGGCGCATGGGCTCCACGGCCCGGGTTGCCCGCTGTCTGCAACGCATCCAGCATCGCCTGCCCCACTTCCGGGGGCTTGTACAAGGTGGTTGCGGCGTTATCAAGGTAGATCACGGCTTGACCACGTTCCCGGCGTTCAGCATCTTTTCAGCGATGACATACATATTGGTCACGCCGCCCACGGCCAGCTTCTCCGTTATGCCGTAGAAGTTCAGGCAGGTGCCGCAGGTCAGAATCTCCACGCCCTCAGCTTCCAGTGCCTTCAGGTCTTCCAGCATGGGCGAGCCCTCACAGGTCAGGGATGCGCCGCCGTTGTAGAAGAGGATCGTCTTGGGCAGCTTGTCCTGCTGGGTCAGGGAGAACACGAAGGCCTTGAGCAGGGTCTTGCCCAACTCCTCGGCCCCTTCCCCCATCTTGTCGGACGCGATGACCACCACTGTATCGGTGCGGGCATCCGGGATGCAGGTTTCCGCTTCTGACTGCTGTTTCACCTTGCCCGGCACAGCGGTATCCGCAACGGGCGTTTCCTTGATGGTAAAGCGAACACGGTATTCCTGCTCGGCCAGTTTTTCGGAGCTGGACAGATAGCCCTTCTGCTGGGCCATCTTGGTCAGGTTCTGGACAGCGATCTCATTGTCCACCAGCACTTCCACCTCGCCGGGGCCGCGCAGCTCTGCAATGGCCTTTTTGGCCTTGACCACGGGCAGCGGACAGGCATCTCCGCGGGCATTGATCTTGATCATCGGTTGTTCCTCCCTCATGCGTATGTTACTGTGATCTCCGGTGTCTGCTTTTCCCCAATGGTGCCCACGATCTTTGCGGGCAGACCCGCCGCCTGCAGCTCTGCTTCCAGGGCAGCGGCATCCTGCGGGGCCACGGCAAACAGCAGGCCGCCGGAGGTCTGGGGATCAAACAGGATCTCTTCCATCGGGAAGGGCACTTTCTCAAACCGGACAAAGGGCCCGGTGTGGTTGCGGTTGCGCTGACCGGCTGCGGTGTACAGGCAGGCATCTGCGGCCTCCCACGCACCGGGCAGCACCGGCACCGCATGGGCATCGATGACACAGGAGAGCTTCTCTCCCATCATCTCGTGCAGATGGCCCAGAAAGCTGAACCCGGTCACATCCGTGGCGGCGTGCACCTTGTACCTGCGTGCGATCTCTGCCGCCGTTTTGTTCAGGGTGGTCATGGAACGGACTGCTGCTTCCATCTGCTCCGGAGCGGCTTCGCCCACCCGGTTGGCGGTGCAGATCAGCCCCACGCCAAGCGCCTTGGTCAGAAGGAGCTTGTCACCCGGGCGGCCGGTATCGTTGGCCGTCAGGCGGTGCGGGTCTACCAGACCGGTCACCGACAGGCCGTACTTCACGCCGGTATCGGCAATGGAGTGCCCACCCGCCAGCGTGCCCCCGGCTTCGGCCACCTTTTCGGCACCGCCGCGCAGAATCTCCCCCAGCACGTTCAGATCCATGCTCTCGGAGAAGCAGACAAGATTCAGTGCCGTTTTGACCTCACCGCCCATGGCGTAGACATCGCTCAGGGCATTGGCCGCGGCGATCTGCCCGAAGGTATAGGGGTCATCGACCATCGGCGGGAAGAAATCCACCGTCTGCACCAGAGCAATGTCCTCGGTGATGCGATAGACGGCAGCATCGTCCCGGCTGTCGTAGCCAACCAGAAGGTCGGGGTCTTTTTCGCCCCGGGGCAGCTTTTCCAGAATGCGGCTCAGTACCCCGGCACCCAGCTTTGCGGTGCATCCGCCGCCGGTGCAGAAGACAATGGGGCCCTGTTCTGCCATTTCATGCACGCTCCCTTTCATCAAAATAAGTCAACATGCCCTGCACCTCATATTTTTCGCGCAGGAGCGCGAGGATCTGTTCTCCGGCAGCAATGCGGGCGGGGTCATCCGCCTGATTGAGCACCACAGAAAAGCGGCGGTTCCCCACCAGTTTTCGTCCCCCCTGCTCACTGGCCAGCAGCCTTGCCAGCAGCTCCGGGGTCAGAAGCGTTTCGGGGGCAGCGCCCAGCAGGGCGCAGGCCTGCTCCAGCCGGAAGCAGACCTCCCGCAAAGGTCTGCCCAGCGCGGACAACCCGGCCACGGCCAGCACGATATCGCTTTCCGGCAGCAGCACCGGTTCATGGGCCGCCGGGGCTTTGCAGGGCATCCGTTTTGCACCGTCCGCTTCCAAAAGAACAATATCCGCCTGTGCCATCCAGCGGGTCAGCTGCTCCGGCGGCAGGGCGGTCAGCTTGCTCTGCTCTGCCGGGACACCGGCCACGGCATATTGCCCTGCCGCCCAGAGGGACGCAAGAGCAGCTTCATCTACGGCATAATTCTCCCCCGGCTGTCGGATGTGCGTGGTGGTGCTCACCAGCACCCGCCAGCCTTTGGCGGCACAATGCCGGGCAAAGGCATAGAGCAGGGTGGTTTTTCCGCCGCCGCCCACCAGCGAGACCACATGGCCCTTTTCAGCCAGAAACGGAAACTGTTTTTCCGAAAGCATCAGCGGTTTTCTTCCACCGCCATGGCGACCTGCTCCGGGGTGATGGGCAGCTCATAGAAGCGGGTGCCGATGGCATTGTAGATGGCATCCGCGATGGCGGGCAG
Source organism: Faecalibacterium sp. I2-3-92 (assembly GCF_023347315.1). GTDB lineage: Bacteria > Bacillota > Clostridia > Oscillospirales > Ruminococcaceae > Faecalibacterium > Faecalibacterium duncaniae. The sequence goes on along the minus strand of NZ_CP094470.1, from coordinate 1,361,615 downwards.
CGGGGTGTTGATGACCACCTCACCGATGGATTTTGCACCAAACGGGCCGTTGGGCTCGTAGCTGCTCTCAAACTCCACCCGGATGTGGCCGATGTCCACACGGGCGGGGATCTTATACTGCATAAAGGAGTTCTCCATCGGCCAGCCCTTGGCATCGTAGGTGATGTTCTCGGTCAGGGCCATGCCGATGCCCTGCAGGATGCCGCCCTCAGTCTGGACACGGGTCAGGTTGGGGTTGATGGGGGTGCCGCAGTCCACGCAGGCGGCATAATCCACCACCTTGACCTCACCGGTCTCCTTGTCCAGCTCAATTTCAGCCGCGCCGACCATGTAGGGCGGGGGCGAAAGGGGCGAGGTGTGGGTCTCGGTGATCTCCAGCGGCACCATGTGGCCGAACTGGGAGGCGAAGGCCACCTCGGAGAGAGAGACCTTCTTTTCCTGGTCTGCGTTCAGGGATACGAACTTGCCGTCAAAATCCACAGCCTCTTCGGTCGTCTGGAGCAGCTCCGCGCCCAGCTTGCAGATCTGGCCGCGCAGCCGGAGGGCGCACTTCTCCACTGCCTTGCCGGTGACATAGGTGGTAGAGGAAGCGTAGGAGCCGGAGTCATAGGGCGAGGTGTCGGTATCCGCGCCAAAGACGGTGATATTGTCCAGGTCACAGTCCAGCACCTCCGCGGCGATCTGAGCCAGCGTGGTGTCACAGCCGGTGCCCATATCAGCAGCGCCGATGATGAGGGAGTAGAACCCGTCATCGTTTACCTTGAGGGTTGCACTGCCCACATCCATGCCGGAAATGCCGGAGCCCTGCATGGCCATGCCCATACCCACGGCGCGCACCTTGCCATTGCCAAGGTCGCGCACAGGGTACTTGTTGTCCCAGTCGATCATCTCGTGGACTTTTTTCAGGCAGCGGTCCAGCGCGCAGCTGGTATTCACAGCGCCGTAATAGGCAGGCATCACATCGCCCTCTTTGACGATGTTCATTTCGCGGATCTTGAAGGGGTCCATGTGAAGTCTGGCGGCCAGCTCGTTGACAGCAGATTCCACCGCAAACAGGCCCTGGGTCGCACCATAGCCGCGGTACGCACCGGCAGACATGTGGTTGGTGTAGACCACATCGCTGACAAAACGGAAGGCCTCAGCCTTGCCGTACAGCGGGATGGACTTGTGGCCGGAAAGGCCCACTGTTGTGGGGCCGTGCTCGCCGTAGGCACCGGTGTTGGACAGGGTGTAGAGGTCGATGCCCTTCACAATGCCGTCCTTGGTGGCACCCAGACGGACGTGCATCTCCATCTCGTGGCGGGGCGAAGATGCGGTCTGGCTCTCTTCGCGGGTGAAGACCAGCTTGCAGGGCTTCTTGGTCTTCCAGGTAACAAAGGCCGGATAGATGGCCGAGACCGCCGTCTGCTTGGCACCAAAGCCGCCGCCGATGCGGGGCTTGATGACGCGGATCATGGATTTGGGGATGTGCAGGGCGTTTGCCACATTGCGGCGGGTATGGAACACGATCTGGGTCGAGCTGAGGATGTTCAGCCGCCCGTACAGGTCCATCCAGCAGCAAGTGCGGAAGGTCTCCATCATGGCCTGCTGACAGGCCTTGGTGTGGTAGACACGGTCGATGACAACATCGCACTTTGCCAGCACGGCATCGATGTCGCCGTCGCCGCACGCATCGTGGGCACAGAGGTTGCGCTTGTTATCGGCACCCACGGGGCTCAGGCTCTCCCAGTTGTCCTCCGGGTGGACAAGGATGGGGTTGTCCTTCGCAGTGTGGAAATCCAGCACCGGCTCCAGCACCTGATACTCCACCTTGATGAGCTTCATGGCCTTCTCGACACACTTCTCATCCTTGCCCACCACAATGGCCACCACGTCCCCTACAAAGCGGACGTGGCGGTCGATGACCAGGCGGTCGTAGGGGCTGGCTTCGGGGTAGGTCTGGCCGGCCTGCGTGTAGCGGCGGGCGTTCTGGTCCACATCCTCCCAGGTGAAGATGGCCTCGATGCCGGGCACCTTTTTGGCCACGGACGTGTCGATGCGCTCCACCATGGCGTTGGCATGGGGCGAACGGTACAGCTTAACGATCAGGCAGTCTGCCGGGGCCAGATCATCCATGTAAACGGGCTTGCCGGTCACAAGCTGCATGGCATCCTTTTTGCGGAATGCTTTGTTGACGTTTTTCATTCGGCACCCTCCTGTTTTGCTTTCTTCCAGGCGAGGAAATTCTGGATGCCCCGCAGCTGGCCCTCGTAGCCGGAGCAGCGGCAGAGGTTGCCCGCAAGATATTCCTTGATCTCCTCCTCAGTGGGGTATTCCTTTTCCCGGAAGAGGGCGAGGGCGTTCATAATAAAGCCCGGATTGCAGAAGCCGCACTGCTCCGCACCCTGATCGGCGATAAAAGCACCGAACTCAGCAGCCTCCTCCTGCAGGCCCTCCAGCGTGGTCACCCTGTGGCCGTCGGCACGGGCTGCCAGCACAGAGCAGGACAGCACCGGCACATCGTCCAGAAAGACGGTGCACAGGCCGCAGTTGGAGGTCTCACAGCCGCGCTTGACACTGTAACAGCCGTGTGCGCGGACAAAATCGATGAGCAGGGTGTCCGGTGCGGCCTCTGCCGTGACTTTGGTTCCGTTCAGAATAATATTCACCTGCATCTTGTCTCACCTGTTCCCTTCCAATTTCAGCACAGCGCGCTTGACCAGCACCCCGGCCAGATGATTGCGGTATTCCGCACTGCCGCGCATGTTGCTCTCCGTCCGGATGTTTGCCCGCACCTCAGCGGCAAAGCGGGCGGCGGTCAGCTCCGGCGTTTCGACGGCATTGGGCTGCAGGGTATACAGCACTGCCTTGCCGGGCCGGGCACCAATGGCGACCCGGAAGCCCCCGGCCGTTTTCGCGGCGGCACAGGTCAGCACCGGGAAATCCGTCTGGCTGTTGCGCACCGACTGATAGCAGAATGCTGCCTGCTCTTTCGGCACGATGACCCGCACCAGGATATCCCTGTCGTACGGGCGCTGAGCATACTCCGAAAGCGGCACGATGCCGCCCTTGTAGAGCTCCACCGAAGCGTTCAGGGCCAGGAACATGGTCAGAACATCGGAAAAGCCAAAACGGCTGTAAATGCTGCCGCCCACGGTGGCAAGGTTGCGCAGCTGCACACCCACAATGTGGCGCACAGATTCCCGCACAGCGCCGTCCGTGTAGGCATTGAGCCCCTCGTGGAGCTCGATCTGCCGCAGGGGCACCATGGCCCCGATGGAAAAGCCCTCGGCCGTTTCCTCAATTTTGTCCAGCCCAAGGCCCGACAGGTCGATGGCGGTGCCGACATTGATGTTCTCCATCTTGAGCCAGATCATGCCGCCGATGACCCGATTGTTTCGCTTCTGGTTGAGCTGCCAGGCTTCCTCGAGGCTTTCGGCCCGTTTGTATTCCCGGATCGTCATCATACGCAGTACCTCTCTTTTTTCGATTGCTACTTTTATTTTATCACAAAATCCCTTATAATGCCACTGGAAAGACTGCCGCAGATCCGGTAGGTTCAGGAGGAATGATTTTATGGCAGAGTTGTGCAGAAAAAACGCCCGCCCTTCGGTGGGGTGCGTCATCATGGCATCGGGGCTGGCCCGGCGGTTCGGCTCCAACAAGCTGCTGGCCGATTTCGGGGGCCGCCCCCTGCTCTGCCGGGCGCTGGAGGTCACCGCCACCCCCGCCCTTGCCGCCCGGGTGGTCGTGACCCGCTCTGCCGAGGTAAAGGCCCTGTGTGACGCACAGGCCGTTTCCTGCCTGCTCCACAGCCTGCCGGGCCGGAACGACACTGTTCGGCTGGGGCTGGAGGCGCTGCTGGAGCAATGCCCCAACCTTGCAGGCTGCATCTTCCTGCCCGGAGATCAGCCCCTGCTGCAGCGGGAGACCCTGGAAGCGCTGATCACTGCTTTTGCCCTGACACAAAAAGAAACAGAGCGGGCGATCTTCCGGCTGGGAGCCCGGGCCGCACATGGCCCGGACACCGTTGTCGGAAGTCCCGTTCTGTTTGGATGCGGATATTTTCCCGCTCTGCGCACCCTGCCAGAGGGCAAGGGCGGCAGTGTTGTGCTCAAGGCTCACCTTGAGCAGGTACAGATCGTTTACGCCCAGCGGCGGGAAGAACTGCTGGATGCAGATACGCCGGAAGCTCTGGAGGAGCTCTCCGCCATTGCAGCGCAATGGTGCGTCACCGAAGGTGACTGAGAGGTTTATTCGGCCTTATCGTCCTTGGGCAGCAGCACGTTCAGCACAATGGCCACAAAGGCTGCGGGCACGATGCCGCTCTCGCCGCAGATCAGCTGGAAGAACTGGGGGGTGTGTGCCAGGATGCTGGCATTTGCACCCATGCCGTAACCCACGCCCAGTGCAACGGAAACGATGGTCAGGGTGCGCGGGGTCATCTTTTCCTTGGTAATGAGCTGGATGCCGGACACCACGATGGAAGAGAACATCATCACGGCAGCACCGCCCAGAACGGCCTGCGGCATGATGGAGACCAGTGCGCCCAGCTTGGGGATCAGGCCGCAGAGGATCAGGAAGATGGCACCGGTAGCCAGTGCACCGCGGTTGACGACCTTGGTCATGGAAACCAGACCCACGTTCTGACTGAAGGAGGTGTTGGGCAGAACGCCGAAGCAGGCGGCAAAGGAAGAGCCCAGGCCGTCACAGATAACACCGCCGGACAACTCCTTATCGGTGGCCTCACGGCTCATGCCGCCCTCCATCACGCCGGAGATATCGCCCACGGTCTCCACAGCGGTGACGATGAACATGATCAGCACGGGCAGGATGGCGCGCATATCAAAAACGATCTTGACGGGAACCAGCTTGGGGATGGCAAACCAGTCAGCCTGTGCCACCTTGCTCCAGTTCAGCACCCATGCCTTGGTGAACTCCACACCCTCGGCAGTGACACCAGTGGTAGGCAGGACAAAGCCCATGATAAAGGCTGCCAGATATCCCGCCACAATGCCGATGAGGATGGAGGAAGAACTCAGGAAGCCCGTGGTCCAATGCTTGAAGAACAGGATCACCACCAGCACGAACACGGCCAGCAGCAGGTTTTCCGCGGAACCGAAGTCGTTGGCTGCGTTGCCGCCGCCAAAGGAGTTGACACCCACGGAGATCAGGGACAGACCGATGGACAGCACCACCGTGCCGGTGACCACCGTGGGGAAGAACTTGCGCAGGGGCTTGAGGAAGAAGCCCAGCACAGTCTCAAACAGGCCGCCCAGAATGGAAGCGCCCATGATGGCACCGTAGGCCAGCACGCCGCCGCCCATGGAAGCAGCCACACTGTTGAACACGCCCAGGAAGCCGGAGCTGGTACCCATGATGATGGGAACCTGACCGCCCACAGGGCCGATGGAGAACAGCTGCACCAGCGTGACCACACCGGCCACGAACATGGCGTTCTGCAGCAGGCTGACCTGCAGGTCAGCAAACTCACCGCCTGCAAGGCCGCAGGCACTGGTGATGATAAGAAGCGGGGTCAGGTTGCCCACGAACATGGCAAATACATGCTGCAGGCCCAGCGGGATGGCCTGGCGAAGGGGCATCTTGGCATCAAACTGGTATGCACCCTTCTCCAACTCGATATTTTTGATCATAACTTCTCCTTTATCTAAAAGGCTTTTTTACACGACAAAAATTATTATAGCAGAGCCTTTCTCAAATTGGGAGAGGTCCGGGATGTTTTTTGTTCATTTTTAGTTCATAAGTCATACTTTAACTTTGAATTGTTCTTCTGTGAAGTACAAAATCGGATGGATCAGCCCCCTGCTCCCGGTACCAGAAGCCTCTGAGGCGCATCAATGGCCGTGGTGCCCTCTGCAAGGTCGTTGGCCGCAAGCATCTGGGCCGGGGAGACATGGAACCGCCTGGCGATGGCAAACAGCTCCTCCCCCGCCTGTGCATAATAGATGCGCAGGCTGATCTCCGGGTCTGCCGGGGTCAACGGCTCTCCCAGCGCGATGGAGCCCACACAGGTGTTTCCGCTCCGCTGTAGGATGGCTCCTTCTGCCTTGACGGAAAGGTTGACCTCCAGTGTGCCGTTTGCGCAGACACAGCGCAGATCCTCGGCACGGAGCCAGCACTCCGGGATCAGCTCTGCGTCCGAGGGCAGCTCCCGCCCCAGCGGCAGGGCAAGCTCCAGCACCTTTTCGTAGCTTTCCAGCTCTGAAAGGCTGTTCTCCCCAAAGGCAGTCACAGTCACCCGGCTGGTCAGATCCCAGTTATTTTCCCTGTATGCCAGCAAGGCCGGACCAAAGGAGGCAAAGCAGGCCAGAATTTTAGCCCCAGCGTCCGGCAGAGGGCCGGAGCCGGTCAGGGTCACGGTCTCATCCAGGGTGCAGGCCAGCGATTCCGTCTGTACCGTCTGCGGGGTCTGTTCTGTCTCAAATTTCGTGGAGAAGGCATCCGCCACGCACTGCAGCTGGTAGGGCCTCCATGCCCGCAGACGCAGCATCAGGTTGGCAGTCAGGCGGCTGGGTTCCTCCCCTTCTCCCTCCGTGAGCGTAAAGCCCACCGGCTCGGCCACGCAGAGGCAGCGGCAGTCCTCGCTCAGGCCGTCCACATCCAGCACCTGATTGAAGTTCAGGTTCACGCTCTGGCTCTGCAGTGCCGGGTCGCCCTCGGCACGCCAGGCACAGGAAACGACCAGCACGCCCTTGGCAACGGCTTTCCCGTTCAGGAGCTTGAGGTCTTCGACAGAGGCATTGCCGCTGAGGTCCAAAACGGCGGCGGGCGGCGTGGGAAAGCGGATCTCGCCCTCGACCGTGACCAACTTTTCCAGCACAGCGGCGCGCCGCACCCCAGAAAGGGTGACCAGTTTCTGCTCCACCCCGCCATCCGACAAGGCCGTGATGACATCCGTTTTGACCTGCGTGTGCACCGATACCACCAGCCCATACGCCCCCCGCACCTCGATGCGGCGCGGGTTGACGGTGCGGCAGTTCAGATATTCGGTCTGGCCTTCCACCTGCACGGCCCATGCCGTGAAGACGAACTCCGGCAGATCCAGCAGCTTGGTAAAGGGGAGCTTCTGCTCAGTCTGGCATAAGCCCGCCCCCTCTTCCCCCTGATAATAGACCACACAGCGCAGATATCCCTCCAATTGCAGCTTGCCGGGCTGCAGCCGCTTTTGCAGCACCACCGGCCTGACAAAGCACTTGACCAGTTTGAACACCGGTGGCAGATAATCAGAGATCAGGATCTCCGTTTCCAGCGGCAGCTCTGCCTTGAGGGTACAGTTTGTCCCCGCCGCCGGCAGGGCATCCCGAAAGATCTTCAACTCCATGGTACGCGCTCCTTTCCTGTCCGCTCTTGGTGTCATTTTATTCCGGGAACAGGTGGAATAGAACGGAGCTACTTTCCGGAGACGCAAAAAGCCGCCGCACAGCGTTTCCACTGCGCGGCGGCCTTATCACAATCAGGGTTCGGGGAAAATCAGGTGCTTATTCAGCAGCCTTGGCAGCCTCGATCTGCTTGATCAGCTCGGGAACGACCTTGAACAGATCGCCCACGATGCCGTAGTCAGCAACACCGAAGATGGGTGCGCTCTCGTTCTTGTTGACGGCGATGATGCACTCGGAATCCTGCATACCAGCGGTGTGCTGGATGGCACCGGAAATGCCCAGAGCAACATAGATCTTGGGGTGGACCGTCTTACCAGTCTGACCGACCTGATGGTCAGCGGTCATCCAGCCTGCATCGGTAACGGCACGGGAAGCACCCACAACGCCGCCGCCCAGTGCAGCAGCCAGCTGCTCAGCCAGCTCGATGCCCTTGTTGACATCCTTGCTGATGCCGCGGCCAACGGAGACGATGACATCGGCACCGATCAGATCGACCAGCTTCTCAGCAGCCTTCTCGACGCTCAGGACCTCGGTCTTGATGTCGGCAGCGGACAGCTCGAAAGCGGGCTTCACGATTTGGCAGGCATCTGCCTTGGCCTGATCGAAGGGAGCCTTCTTCATAACGCCGGGGCGCACGGTGGACATCTGAGGACGGAAGCGGGGGCAGATGATGGTAGCCATCAGATGGCCGCCGAATGCGGGACGGGTCATCTTCAGGTTGCGGTCTTCCATATCGAACTTCTGCTTGGACAGGTCGATGGTGGAGCTCTCCTTCAGGAAGTCGATGTACTTTGCAGTGTCGATATCCAGGTGGGTAGCATCAGCGGTCAGGCCGGTGTGCAGACGGGCTGCGCAACGGGGGCCCAGATCGCGGCCAATGTTGGTGGCACCGATCAGCAGGACCTCGGGCTTGTACTCGTTGACCATGTCGCAGACGACCTTGGCGTATGCGTCCGTGGTGTAATCCTTCAGCAGGGGGCTGTCGCAGACCATGACCTTATCAGCGCCATAGCCGCCCAGCTCCTTGGCAATGCCGTCCACGTTATCGCCCAGCAGCAGGCCGGTGACTTCGCAGTTCAGCTCATCAGCCAGCTTGCGGGCCTCGCTGACCAGCTCGAAATCGGTGGGCATCAGTTTGCCCTGGCGCTGCTCACAAAAGACCCAAACGCCCTTGTACTCGTTAAAATCAGCCATTGTAATCCTATGCTCCTTTCATCAGATCAGGTGCTTCTTGGCCAGGATACCTGCCAGCTGTGCGGCGGTGTCGTCGCCAGTCAGCATGGTGCCTGCGCCCTTCTGCGGAGGAGTGAAGGACTTAAAGACGTTCGTCGGAGAACCCTTCAGACCGATGGTATCGACCTCGATCAGCGGATCATCCTTCAGAGCGTTGTAATCGAACACTTCCATGGGCTTGTCGTAGCAGGTGAAGATGCCATTGACGCTCATGTAACGGGGCTGGTTCAGCTCCTTGATGCAGGTCAGCAGGCAGGGAGTCTGCACCTTGACCATCATGTAGCCGTCTTCCAGCATACGCTTCACGGTCAGGGTGTTGCCATCCTTCTGGATGTCAGCCACATAGGTAACCTGGGGCAGATGCAGCTTTTCAGCGATCTGGGGGCCGACCTGTGCGGTATCACCATCGATTGCCTGACGACCGCAGAACACAACGTCCTCGGGGCCAACGCCGATCTTATTGACAGCAGCAGCCAGGATCTGGCTGGTTGCAAAGGTATCGGAACCGCCGAACTCACGGCCGGAGACCAGAACAGCCTTGTCCGCACCGCGGGCCAGCAGCTCACGCAGCATTCCCTCGGCCGGAGGAGGACCCATGGTGATGACAACGACTTCGCAGCCGGTAGCGTCCTTGAGCTTCAGAGCAGCCTCCAGAGCGTTCAGGTCATCGGGGTTGGTGATGGTGGCCATAGAGGCACGATCCAGAGTACCGTCTGCCTTGACGGCGACTTTGCCGGAGGTATCAGGAACCTGCTTTACACAAACAATTGCTTTCATTGTAAATCTTACCTCCCTTACTTCAGCAGAGCGCCGGAAATGACCATCATCTGCACTTCGCTGGTGCCCTCGTAGATCTCAGTGATCTTGGCATCACGCATCATGCGCTCGATGGGGTAGTCACGGGTGTAGCCGTAACCGCCGAACAGCTGCAGGCAGCGGCGGGTCACATCGCTTGCGGTGCGGGCTGCGATCAGCTTAGCCTGAGCAGCCTCCACGCTGTAACGGACCTTTGCGCCGTCCATGGCCTGCTGCTTCTTCAGAGCGGCAGCGTAGACCAGATACTTGGCAGCCTCAACGCGGGCCTTCATCTCAGCCAGCTCGAACTGGGTGTTCTGGAATGCGGAGATGCTGCGGCCAAACTGCTTGCGCTCCTTGACGTAAGCAACGGTCTCCTCCAGAGCGCCCTCGGCAATGCCCAGAGCCTGAGAAGCGATGCCGATACGGCCGCCATCCAGGGTAGCCATGGCCAGCTGGAAGCCCTTGCCGCGCACGCCCAGCATACGATCCTTCGGGATACGGCAATCCTCGAAGATCAGCTCGCAGGTGGAAGAACCACGGATGCCCATCTTATCCTCAGCCTTACCGACGGAGAAGCCCGGATCGGTGCGCTCAACGATGAAGGCAGAGCACAGCTTGGTGGGACGGCCCTTCTTATCCAGAACGTGGTCGGTGACAGCGATGACGATAAAGACATCAGCGAAACCGGCGTTGGTGATGAAGATCTTGGAGCCATTCAGGACCCAGCAGTCATCCTCTTCCTTGGCAATGGTCTGCTGACCCTGTGCATCGGTACCAGCGCCCGGCTCGGTCAGGCCGAAAGCACCCAGCCACTCGCCGCTGCAGAGCTTGGGCAGATACTTTGCCTTCTGCTCGGGGGTGCCGTTCTCATAAATAGGAGCAGCACACAGGCTGGTGTGAGCGGAGACGATGACACCGGTGGTGCCACAGACCTTGCTCAGCTCCTCCACTGCCATGACGTAGGACAGCACATCGCCGCCTGCACCGCCGACAGAGGTGGGGAAGTAAATGCCCATCATGCCCAGCTTGCCCATCTTCTCGACGGTCTCTTTGGGGAAGTACTCTTCTGCATCAACCTTCTTAGCCAGGGGCTTGACTTCGTTTTCAGCAAACTCGCGGTACATCTTCTGCACCATCTGCTGCTGCTTGGACAGAGTAAAATCCATCGCTATATCCTCCTAACGGGTGTTTTTTATCTCCCGGGGTCAGGGTTCCCCCCTACCCGGTTGCAAACAAATTCCTCCCGACCGCTTTCCCCACGGCCGGGAGAAATGTTTATCAGAAATTACAGCTGGTCAACAGGGGTCTTGGTACGGTCTGCGTTGTAAACGTAGAAGCCCTTGCCGGTCTTGCAGCCCAGGTTGCCGCCGCGGACCATCTTGCGGATCAGCGGGCAGGCGCGATACTTGCTGTCGCCGGTCTCATGGTACAGGACATCCATGATGGCCAGGCAGATATCCAGGCCGATGAAGTCGCCCAGCTCCAGGGGTCCCATGGGGTGGTTGGCGCCCAGCTTCATAGCGGTATCGATGCCTGCGATATCAGAAACGCCCTCCATCTTGATGAAGGCAGCCTCGTTGATCATGGGGATCAGGATGCGGTTGACCACAAAGCCTGCAGCCTCGTTGACCTGAACAGGGTTCTTGCCGATGGCCACGGAGATCTCCTTGATCTTCTCAACGGTCTCGGCGGGGGTATTGCAGCCGGCGATGACCTCGATCAGCTTCATGCGGTCAGCGGGGTTGAAGAAGTGCATACCGACCAGAGGACGGCTCAGGCCCTTGCCGATCTCGGTGATGGACAGGGAGGAAGTGTTGGAAGCGAAGATGCACTCGGGCTTGCAGATCTTATCCAGCTCGCCGAAAGTGGTCTGCTTGACCTTCATATCCTCAAAAGCAGCCTCAACGATCAGGTCGCAGTCTGCGCACAGATTCTCCTTCAGGCCCGGGGTGATGGCTGCAACGATCGTGTCAGCCTTTTCCTGGGGGATCTTGCCCTTAGCAACCAGCTTCTCGTAGCCCTTCTTGATCTTTGCCAGGCCGTTCTCAGCCCACTCCTGCTTGATGTCGCACAGAGCAACGGTGTTGCCCTCAACCTGTGCAAATGCCTTTGCGATACCCTGGCCCATAGTGCCAGCGCCGATAACACCGATCTTCATAGGAAATCTCTCCTTTAATATCAAAAATTATGTAACGGATTAGTTGTTGGTGAACACTGCCTTGGGCTTCGGTTTCTCACGGCTCAGGAAGCAGGCCATGCCCTCCTGCTGATCGTGGGTCTCGAAGCAAGCACCGAACAGCTTCTCCTCGACTTCCACAGCCTTCTCAATGGGCAGGCTGATGCCACCGTTGATGGCCTTCTTGCAGTTGCGCACTGCAATGGGAGCGTTCTTGGCGATCTTGCCGGCCAGCTTCAGCACGTTCTCCATCAGTTCAGCCTGCGGATACACGGCGTTGACCAGACCAATGCGGTATGCCTCGTCTGCCTTGATGTTCAGGGCAGAGTAGACCAGCTGCTTTGCCATGCCCATGCCGACCAGACGTGCCAGACGCTGGGTGCCGCCGAAGCCCGGGGTGATGCCCAGACCAACTTCGGGCTGACCGAACACGGCGTTGTCAGAGCAGATGCGGATGTCGCAGCTCATGGCCAACTCATTGCCGCCGCCCAGTGCAAAGCCGTTGACGGCTGCAATGACGGGGATGGGGAAGCTCTCGATCATCAGGAACACGTCATTGCCCAGCTTGCCGAAGGCCTCGCCCTCTGCCTTGGTCATGGTGCTCATGGAGCCGATATCAGCGCCTGCAACGAAGCTCTTGTCGCCTTCGCCGGTCAGGACGATGCAGCGGATGGTCTCCTGATCGACAGCCTCAAAAGCTGCCTTCAGGTCTGCCAGAACCTCAGGGTTCAGGGCATTCAGTGCCTTGGGACGGTCGATGGTGATGATCTCGACAGCGCCCTGCACCTCGGTTTTTACAAAAGCCATTGTGAAAACCTCCAATTCAGATTCTCAGTGTTTCAAAACAGCTCCCGCGCCCCGGCAGAGTCTCCGGTCTGAGCCGGGGCGCGGGCTGTCATTCAATTCAATTCCAAAGGGGGAGCTTACATCTCAACGATGGTAGCGCAGCCCATGCCGCCGCCGATGCACAGGGTAGCCAGACCCTTGTGAGCACCACGGTGCTTCATAGCGTACAGCAGGGTGACCAGGATACGAGCGCCGGAAGCGCCGACCGGGTGGCCCAGAGCGATGGCGCCGCCGTTGACGTTCACCTTGCTCATATCGAAGTTCAGAGCCTGGCTGACAGCCACAGACTGTGCAGCAAATGCCTCGTTTGCCTCGATCAGGTCCATGTCAGCAACAGTCAGGCCGGTCTTAGCCATGACCTTCTTGGTTGCTGCGATGGGGCCCAGGCCCATGACCTCGGGCTCGACACCTGCCAGAGCACCGGCGACCCAGGTTGCCAGAGGCTTAACGCCCAGCTCCTTGGCCTTCTCCTCACTCATAATGACCAGAGCAGCAGCGCCGTCGTTGATGGCGGAAGAGTTGCCTGCGGTCACGATGCCGTCCTTGGTGAAAGCGGGCTTCAGGGTTCCCAGCTTCTCGACCGGGGTCAGACGGGGGCCTTCATCGGTATCGAACACGGTGTCGCCCTTCTTGCCCTTGATGACAACAGGAACGATCTCATCCTTGAAAGCGCCGTCCTTGATGGCCTTGTCAGCCTTGACCTGGCTGTTGTAGGAGAACTCATCCAGCATCTCGCGGGTGATGGGGCTGTAGCCGTACTTCTTCTGGAAGGTCTCGTTGGTGCAGACATTCTCAGCGGTCATGCCCATGTGCTTGTTGAAGCCGGTGGCATCCCACAGAGCATCGTTGACCATGGTATCAACCAGCTCGCTCTTGCCCATGGGAGCGCCCATGCGGTAGCCGTAACGGCCCTTCATCATTGCAAAGGGAGCCATGTCCATGTTCTCCATGCCGCCTGCGACAACGATATCAGCATCGCCTGCCTCGATCATCTGAGCAGCCATGTTCACGCAGTTCAGACCGGAACCGCAGACCACGTTGACGGTGACAGCGGGGGTCTCGATGGGCAGGCCAGCCTTCAGGGAAGCCTGACGGGCAACGTTCTGGCCCAGACCAGCCTGGATCACGCAGCCCATGTAAACATGATCGACCTGCTCAGGCTTGACGTTTGCGCGGTTCAGAGCCTCCTTGATGACGATGGAGCCCAGCTCAGCAGCGGGGACGTTGGCAAGGGTGCCACCGAACTTACCAATGGCGGTACGGCATGCAGATGCGATAACGATCTTTTTCATGTGAATAGCCTCCTGATTGTGTATGTTGTGATTTAAGAAAGACTGTTTTATCAAAACGCCGAAGCGTTTCTTGCATAAGGAATGGGGGTCAGACGTTCTCTCCCCTGCTGCGCAGCTCGGCCATCTTCTGCTCCACGGCAGCTTCCACATTCGGGGTAACGAACTTGGAGATGCTGCTGCCGTAGCGGGCGGCTTCCTTTACAATGGTAGAGGAAAGATAGCTCCACTTGATGCTGGTTGCAAGGAACATGGTCTCGATGCCGGGCATCAGCGCATGATTGGTCTGCGCCAACTGGATCTCGTTTTCAAAATCCGTTACCGCCCGCAGGCCCCGCACCATGACCGAAGCGTGGCGCTTCTTGGCGAACTCCACGGTCAGGCCGTCGAAGCTCTCCACCGTGACATTGGGGATACCCTTGCAGCATTCCTGCAGCAGGGCCACCCGCTCCTCCACGGTGAACAATGGGTGCTTTGCACTGTTGATGAGCACGGCCACGATCAGGTGATCATTGATCTTTGCCGCGCGCTTGATGATATCGAGATGACCTCGTGTGACCGGATCGAACGACCCGGGGTAAACTGCAGTTGCCATCGGTTTTGTCCTCCTTGCGCGCCTTTGAAAAGCGCATTGGTTCTGACATGATAGCACTTTCCAGTTTGCTGTGCAAGATGTTCTTTTCTTCTGCTACGGTGTATCGTTAATTTTTAAACAATCCTACCCGCAGTGCCACGCTGCATCCTGCTACGCTATAAGTAAAGCACATCGTCAAAATTTTATCAAGTATTTTTTGTGTAAAATTTATTTTTTGTACACCAAAGAATCTCTACGAAAAGCTAAGATTTTTAGTCATATTGCATTCAGCCCTGTTTTTTGCCAGGAAAGTATTGATTCTCCCGTTTGTTAATGATATAACTAAGTTGGAATTTACAATTCCTTTATGTTATTGTAAGAGAGGATGGTTTATAATGGATTTTACGGAATTGTATGCGCAGAAGAAAATGACAGCTGACCAGGCTGCCGCGTTGGTCAAAAGCGGCGACTGGGTGGATTACGGCTGGGCCGTGAACACCCCCGTTGCAGTGGACGCTGCCATTGCAAAGCGTCTGCCTGAGCTGGAGGATGTCAACTTCCGCGGCGGCATCCTGATGTGGGTGCCCGCCATCTTCCAGATCGAGGATCCTGCTGCCCACATGACCTGGAACAGCTGGCACATGGGCGGCATTGAGCGCAAGGCCATTGCCCAGGGCTTCTCCTTCTACTCCCCCATCCGCTACTCTGAACTGCCCCGCTACTACCGCGACAGCTCTGACCCCGTGGATGTGGCGGTGTTCCAGGTGACCCCCATGGACGAGCACGGCTATTTCAACTTTGGCCCCTGTGCTTCCCACCTGGGTGCCGTCTGCGATAAGGCCAAAAAGATCATCGTTGAGGTCAACCGGAACATGCCCAAATGCCTGGGCGGCACCGAGAACTGGGTGCACATCTCCCAGGTTGCCGGTGTTGTGGAGGGCAGCAACCCGCCCATTGGCCAGATGGCCGCTGCCGGTGCCGCCACCGAGGTCGATCTGAAGGTGGCAAACCTCATCGTCCCGCAGATCCCCGACGGTGCCTGCCTGCAGCTGGGCATCGGCGGTATGCCCAACGCCATCGGCAACCTGATCGCGCAGAGCGACTTGAAGGATCTGGGCGTGCACACCGAGATGTATGTGGATGCCTTTGTGGATATTGCAAAGGCAGGCAAGATCACCGGCCGCCACAAAAATCTGGACAAGGGCCGTCAGGTCTATGCCTTTGGTGCAGGTACCCAGAAGATGTACGATTACCTGAACGACAACCCGGAGTGCATGGCCGCTCCCGTGGAGTACACCAACGACATCCGCAGCATCTCCGCCATCGACAACTTCATCTCCATCAACAATGCGGTGGATATTGACCTGTTCGGTCAGGTGAACGCGGAGAGTGCAGGCATCAAGCACATTTCCGGTGCAGGCGGTCAGCTGGACTTTGTTCTGGGCGCATACCTTTCCAACGGCGGCAAGAGCTTCATCTGCCTGTCCTCTACCTTTATGAATAAAAAGACCGGCAAGCTGGAGAGCCGCATCCGTCCTACCCTGGAAAACGGCAGCATCGTCACCGACACCCGCGCAAACGTGCACTACTTGTGCACCGAGTACGGCTGTGTGAACCTGAAGGGACTGACCAGCTGGGAGAAGGCAGAGGCACTGATCAGTGTGGCACACCCCGATTTCCGGGACGAGCTGATCGCCGAAGCCGAAAAGCTGCACATCTGGCGCAGGAGCAACAAGCGCTGACATTGCCGCAGGGAATCCTGCTGTCTGCGGCAGGAATGGAGTTTCTATGACATGATGGACAAAAAACCGCATATCAAACCCTATCTCTACGGAATGTTCGCGGGCTTTGGCGCAATCAGCCTGAGCATCCTCTTCTTTTTCCTGATCTACCGCTTTCAGGGCTTCGGCAACGCCGTTTCAACCCTGACCGGCATCCTGATGCCCTTTATCTACGGCAGTGTCATTGCCTATCTGCTCAAGCCGGTGTGCAACTGGATTGAAGCATTTCTCCACAAGCTGTTCCCGGAAAGGATGCACTGCTTTGCCAACATGCTGGCCGTTGCTCTGACCATCCTGTTCGGTCTGCTGCTGATCTACGCGCTGATCATGATGATCGTGCCGCAGCTCATCAACAGTGTGACCGCCCTGTACTTCACGGCGCGGGACAACATCGGCGACTTTGTGGAATGGATCTCCAAGCAGGAGTTCATTGCCAACAACAAAAAGCTGCTGGACTTCATCGAGAACTCTTACGACAGCCTGGATGCCAACCTGGATGCCTGGATCAAGAACACCCTGCTCCCCTCCATGCAGAACATCCTCAGCGGTGCCGCTGTGGGCGTGGTGAACGTGGTGACCTGGATCAAGAATTTCGTCATCGGCCTCATCGTTTCGGTGTATCTGCTGGCCAGCCGGAAGAAGTTCGGGCAGCAGGGCAAGCTCATCCTTTATAGTTTGGTCAAGCCCTGCTGGGCCGACCTCATCATGGAGGAAGTCCGTTACGCTGACCGGATGTTCGGCGGCTTCATCAACGGCAAGATCCTGGATTCTGCCATCATCGGCGTGCTGTGCTATATTGCCTGCCTGATCTTCAAGTTCCCCAGCGCCCTGCTGGTGTCGGTCATCATCGGCGTGACCAATGTTATCCCCTTCTTCGGCCCCTTCATCGGTGCCATCCCCGCCACCCTGCTCATCCTGATCCAGAACCCCATCAAGGCGCTCTGGTTCGTGCTGTTCGTTCTGGTGCTGCAGCAGGTGGACGGCAACATCATCGGACCCAAGATCCTGGGCAACACCACCGGCCTTTCCAGCTTCTGGGTGCTCTTTGCCATCCTGCTGTTTGGCGGCCTGTGGGGCTTTGTGGGCATGATCATCGGCGTGCCGCTCTTCGCGGTCATCTATGATGTCATCAAAAAGCTGGTGTTCCACGGCCTGAATCGCAACGACGAATCCGGCATGGTAAACCTCTATCACGATGCCTTCGGCGACCCCGACGACGAGTGATCCCAAACACAATAGAATCGCAAAACCGGCTCTGTCTCCTGCATGGGAGGCGGGGCCGGTTTTTGTATTCCTACCGCATGATTTTCTCAGAGCAGCCGAGAAACGCAAAGCTCCCCCTTCCCGGCGCTGTCTCGGCGCTTGGGGAAGGGGGAGCTTCGGCTTTCAGGGCAGATATACCAAAAGGGGGATTTCAGGGGGAGTACCTGCAATTACTGCTGATTGGGCTTCCAATCCTTATAGTTCTCGTAGCGGCTCTCGCGGATCTTGGTATGGGACCAGATCTCGTCGGCGGTCGGCTGCCAGTTGGCGGCATAGGACTTGCACTTGTCGCACAGATGATCGACGCTTTCCGGGCTCTGGAGGTCGGTGCTGTGGGCGCCGGTCTCGTGAACCATCTTGCGCAGCAGCTCGGGGTTTTCCAGCATCGGGCAGGGGCGCAGATGGTTCTTGTTGAAGGGCTGGCCGTTGTGGTAGGCCATGAACAGCGGACTCTGCAGGATCTCCAGGATGCTGCTGTCATGGATGTTGGCATTGGAGTAGTGGATGAACACGCAGGGCTCTGCGTCACCGGCCGAGTTGATGTGGAAGTAGTTGCGGCCGCCGGCAATGCAGCCGCCCACAAACTCGCCGTCGTTCTGGAAGTCCATGGGGTAGAACGGGATATCGCAGGCTTCACTGCGCAGATAGCGGATGCGCTGGATCATGTACTTGCGCTGCTCGGGAGAAGGCATCAGTTCAGGCGCTGCCTCGTTGCCCACGGGCATGTAGTGGAAGTAGAAGCCGAAGTGTGCACCCTTATCGCAGAGGAAACGCATGAACTCATCGCTGGTAACGGCTTCGATGTTGTCGCGGGTGTAGCAGATGGAGGTGCCGAACAGGATGCCGTGCTCCTTGAGCAGATCCATCGCGCGCATAACGGCAGCATAGTGGCCCTCGCCGCGGCGGGCATCGTTGGTCTCCGGGGTGCCCTCAATGGACAGCATAAACGCAATATTGCCCAGACGAACCACTTCCTTGCAGAAAGGCTCATCGATCAGGGTGGAGTTGGTATAGATGGCAAACTGCACATCGTTGTGCTTCTCGGCCAGCTTGAGGATATCAGCCTTGCGCACCAGCGGCTCACCGCCGGTGAGCATGTACAGATAAACGCCCAGCTCCTTGCCCTCGGTGACGATCTTATCCATATCGTCAAAGCTCAGGTTGTTCTTGTGGCCGTACTCACCGGCCCAGCAGCCCACGCAGTGCATATTGCAGGCAGAGGTGGGGTCAAACAGGATCAGCCAGGGAATGTTGCACTGATATTTGACACGATTCTCGCGGATGGTCTTGGTGCCGCGGAAGAAGGCCTCATAGCCCAGGTTCAGGGCCGTGGTGCGGGCCACGTTGGGGTCCAGCTGGTTCAGCACACAGTTAATGAGCTTCGACCACTTGCTGTTGGGGTCAGTCAGGGTCTGCTTGGCGTGTGCGTAGGTCTCCTCGCTGAAGGAATTACCGTAGAACTGCTTTGAAAGATCTACGATCTGTCCAACCGTCTTGGCGGGGTCCTTCTCGGCATGAGAAAGCACGAGATCCACAGTCTTGCCCAGTGCAGCACGCTGCATTTTGTGCGTCAGAGAATCAAATGCGATATTCATTTTTATTTCCTCCAGATTCAATAGAATTTTACAGGGCTCTCTTCCCTGCCTGCCGGGCTGAATTCCCGGCGCTCAGATGATCTTATACTCCAGCAGCAGACGGCCCAGGTCGGTGTCCTGTACCTTTTCTACCGCTTTTCCCAGTGCGAATTTTTTGATCCAGTTCATTTTCAGATCACTCAGGGGTTTGCCATCCCGCAGCTGAACAGCGGCGTTCAGCAGGTCGCGGACATCGTAGGTGCTGCCCCAGACCTCCGGCACGCCCCGGTCGATATCCAGCAGGGTGTACACGGCTTCCATGCCGGTGCGCATGGAATACTCGGTGGTGAAGATGGTATCCCGCTTCGTCTCGGCAAATTGGCCGATGAAGGCAAAGTTCACTGCGCCCTCCGGCACCACCGCCGGACGATCGCCTGCGGTGCGGGGCATGAAAAAGGCTGTGATATAGGGCATCATTACGGGCACGGTATTGGCACTGTGCTCCGCCAGGTCCTCGATCTGGTTTTCGGGGACTCCCAGATGATACAGCCACTCCATGCAGATCTCCTTGCCGGTGCAATCCCGCATGGGCTTTTTGATGTAGTCGCCGGGCGTGTTGCTGAACAGGCCATAGATCCAGCCCACGAGCTGGCCCTTGGGCTGATCCCGGAACTGGGGCTGACGGTTGAATGTCCAGCTGAGCAGCCAGCCGGAATCCCGCGCCGTGACGATGCCGCCCGTGACAGTCCTGCCGCTGAACGGGTCACGCTGGCAGATGTTCTGGATGTAGGGCACGATGCGTTCGTCCAGCGTGGTGACCGTGGCGCTCATCCAGTTGGTCTGTTCCGGATCGGAGCAGAACTTCTCCGGGCGGCCAAAGGCCTCATCCTGCGCGGCGATCTTCTTCCACAGATCCCAGCCGTTGCCGGGCCGGAGCGTGGGGTTGAACACTGCAGGCTGATCCTGGGAGCCGATGGAGGTGCTTTCCACGCAGCCGCCGTTGGTGATGAACACCAGATCATTCTCGGTCAGGTCCACCCGTTCCGCTTCATCGTCCACCAGCAGGCAGATGCTCCTGGCCTGCTTTTTGCCCCCGGTCAGCTCAAACTCAATGTTGGTGACCTTGGTGTTGTAATGGAAGCGCACGCCATGCCCTTCCAGATAGCGGATCATAGGCAGGATCATGCTCTCGTACTGGTTGTACCGGGTAAAGCGCAGTGCCCGCAGATCAGGCAGACCGCCCACATGGTGGATGTAGCGCTTCAGATAGAGCTTCATTTCCAGTGCGCTGTGCCAGTTCTCAAAGGCGAACATGGTGCGCCAGTAAAGCCAGAAGTTGGAAGAGAACACCTCCGCGTCAAAGACATCGGTGATGCGCTTATCATAGAGCTGCTCATCCGGGGTAAAAAAGAGCTTGATGAGTTCCATGCAGCCCTGATCCGAAAGGCCGAACTTCCCATCGGTGTGGGCGTTCTGCCCCCGGTTTTCCGTAGCGCGGCAGAGCGAGTAGTTGGGGTCTGCCTTGTTCAGCCAGTAGTACTCATCCAGCACGCTTGCGCCCTCGGTCTCAAGCGACGGGATGGAACGGAACAGATCCCACATGACTTCAAAATGGTCATCCATCTCCCGGCCGCCCCGCATCACATAACCGATGCCGGGGTACTGGCAGCCATCACAGGCACCGCCGGGGATGGACCCCTTTTCAAAGAGATGGATATGTTCCCCTTTCATCTGACCGTCACGGACCAGGTAGCAGGCAGCTGTCAGCGCCGCCAGACCGGTGCCCACGAGATAGGCCGATTTCCGATCCACTCCCGCAGGCTTTTTCGGGCGCGCAAAGGCCTCATAGTTCCCGCTGGAATAATACATTTTATTCCCTCCGTTTGCTGTGGTTTCCAGGTTTTCACCTTTCATTTTGCGCTGACCATACTGTAACATTTTGTCAAACGGAAAGCCATAAACAGAAAAAGCACCGTGATGGAAAACCCATCACGGTGCCCGGATTGATAAAATATTGTCAGTCGTCAGGATCTGCGGGGCTGCGGTCGGTGCGGAAGCGGCGGAGCGCCCGCTCAAGCTCGCCATGAAGCAGAACATTCAGCCGCTCGGTCATCCGGACGGGGTCCTCCTTCATGTCCCTGCGGATCCATTCCAGCGCCATGCCCACCAGCGCGTATTTGTAAAAGTCGATGATGAACTGCTTGTCGGAATCCTGCACGGTAAAGCCCTGCGCGCTGCGGTCCACAAAGTCCCGCAGCATGGAGTCCAGCAGTTTATATAAGTACTGTTCCAACTGCTCACGGCTCACGGAGCGGTAAACATTCATCACCAGAACCTTGTTGTCCTGCACCTGATGCAGGATGTCCAGAAAGGCATCTGTCCAGTTCTCAAAGCTCTGTCTGCCCTCCAATGCCTTGGCGGCATCTTCGACCATGATCCAGTCCACGAGGTCGTAGATGTCCTTGAAGTGGTAGTAGAAGGTCATACGGTTCACGCCGCAGTCCTCGGTGATATCATTGATGGTGATCTTATTCAGCGGTTTTTGAAGCAGCAGCTTTTTCAGCGATGCTTCCAGCGCCCTTTTTGTAGTTTGCGACACGAGATCCATCCTTTCCCAGCGGCACACACTGTGCCGCTGACCGTGGTGGCCGCCCTATGGGGCCAGAGAAGTAAGAATACTTCCTTTATACTATAACGCAAATGCCCCCCGTTTTGCAAGTTCAAAATCTCTCATTTTGATATTTTTTTCACGTTCTTCTCCATTTTGCAGCCGTCCCGCCACCTTTTTGCCGGGTTTCCGGGAGGTTCCTCTTGATTTTCTGGCTCCGGGCGCTTACAATGGATGGAGTGGAACGAATGTGCGTTCCATTTATTTCTTTCTGAGTGAGAAAGGAAGGGAAAGTAAGTATGATCAAGACCATCGGATTTTTAGGCTGTGGGAACATGGGCGGTGCCATTGCGCGAGCCGTCTGCAAGGCTGCCGACCCACAGAACGTTTATCTTGCCAACCGCACTACCGCCAAGGCAGAGGCGCTGGCCGCAGAGCTGGGCTGCAACACCACCACGAACGCCGAAGTGGCGGGCCGCTCCGACCTGATCTTTCTGGCGGTCAAGCCCCAGATGATGGAGGCTCTGCTGGCTCCGCTTAAGTTCACCCTGAACGAGCGGCCGAGCCGCTTCATCCTTTGCAGCATGGCAGCTGGGCTTTCCATCGCACGCATCCAGGAGATGGCGGGGGAAGATTACCCCGTGATCCGCATCATGCCCAACACCCCGGCTTCGGTGGGGGCAGGTATGATCCAGTATTGCTCCGCCAATGTGACAGCGGAGGAGGAGCAGGAGTTTCTGAAGTTGATGGCACCCGCCGGGCGGCTGGACGCTGTGCCCGAGGCCCTGATCGATGCGGCAAGCAGCGTTTCCGGCTGCGGCCCGGCCTGGGTGTACCAGTTCATTGAAGCGCTGGCCGATGGCGGCGTGGCCTGCGGCCTGCCCCGGGCCAAGGCGCAGGAATACGCTGCCCAGATGGTATTGGGCAGCGCCAAGCTGGTGCTGGAAAGCGGAAAACACCCCGGTGAGCTCAAGGATGCGGTGTGCAGCCCCGGCGGCAGCACCATTCAGGGCGTGCGCGTGCTGGAAGAGCACGGCTTCCGCGGCGCGGTGACCGATGCGGTGATTGCTGCCTACGACAAGACAAAGGAAATGGGAAAGGGTTAATTTTATGCGCATCGTCGTCAAAGTGGGCACCTCCACGCTGGCACACTCCACCGGGCGGCTGAACATCCGCCACACAGAGGATCTGGTCAAGGTGCTGAGCGACCTGAAGAACGCAGGGCACGAGGTCATCCTCGTCTCGTCCGGTGCCATCGGCATGGGAGTGGGCAAGCTGTCCCTGCCCTCCCGCCCCGGTGATATGGCCACCAAGCAGGCCTGCGCCGCTGTGGGCCAATGTGAGCTGATGTACACCTACGACCGCCTGTTCACCGCCTATAACCACAACGTGGCGCAGATCCTGCTCACCGGTGTGGATGTGGAGCACGAGGGACGGCGGCTGAATTTCCAGAACACCCTGACCCGGTTGCTGGAGCTGGGTGCGCTGCCCATCATCAACGAGAACGACACCGTTGCCACTGATGAGATCACCTCCATCGGCGACAATGACACGCTGGCCGCCATCGTCACCTGCTGCATCCATGCCGATCTGCTGGTGCTGCTGAGCGACATCGACGGCCTGTACACCGCCAACCCCCACACCCACCCGGACGCAAAGCTCATCCCGGTGGTAGAGCGCATCACCCCTGAAGTGCTGGCGCTGGCAGATGGGGCAGGCTCCGCATTGGGCACCGGCGGCATGTCCACCAAGCTCCGTGCCGCCCAGATGGTAACGGCAGAGGGCGCGGACATGGTGATTGCCAACGGTTCCCACCCGGAGCTGCTCTACGACATTGCAGACGGCAGACCCGCAGGCACCCGCTTTGCGGGCAGAAAGGAGGGCTGATCCATGACGACACAGGAGATCCTGGAAGCCGCCCGCGCAGCAAGAAGCACGCTGGGCCTTTCCTCGGGCGAGGTGCGCCGCGCCGCCCTGCTGGGCATGGCAGAGGCGCTCTGCTCCCCTGCCCGCCAGCAGGCCATTCTGGAGGCCAATGCCGCCGACCTGGAAGCCGCCAGAGGGCACATCTCGGAGGTCATGCTGGACCGGCTGGCCCTGACACCGGAGCGCATCAGCGCCATGGCAAAGGGCATCCGGGAAGTGGCTGACCTGCCCGACCCGGTGGGCAGAGTTCTGCGCCGGGTAGAGCGCCCCAACGGGCTGGTCATTGAAAAGACCGCCGTGCCCATGGGCGTGATCGCCATCATCTACGAGAGCCGCCCCAACGTGACCAGCGATGCCGCCGCCCTTGCCATCAAGAGCGGCAATGCCTGCATCCTGCGGTGCGGCAGGGAGGCATGGCGCAGTGCCAACGCCATTGTAACGGCTCTGCGGGAGGGTCTGCGGGCAAACGACCTGCCCGAAACAGCGGTCTGCCTGATCGAGGACACCACCCACGCCTCGGCCAACGCCCTGATGACGGCGGTAGGCTATGTGGATCTTCTCATCCCGCGCGGCGGGGCTGGACTCATCCGCGCCTGTGTGGAAAACGCAAAAGTCCCCTGCATCCAGACCGGTACCGGCATCTGCCACATCTTCGTGGATGCTTCTGCCGAGCAGGATAAGGCGCTGGACATCATCGAAAACGCCAAGGCCAGCCGCCCCAGCGTCTGCAACGCGGAGGAGGTGTGTCTGGTGCACCGCGACATTGCGGCAGAGTTTCTGCCCAAGCTGGCCCGGCGGCTGGGCCCTGACCGCGCTGCAAAGGGGCTGCACCCGGTGGAGCTGCGGCTGGACCCGCGTGCCGCCGCCATCATCCCCGGCACCCCTGCAGGCCCTGCGGATTTTGACACCGAGTTCCTGGACTACATCCTGGCTGTCAAGGTCGTGGACAGCGTGGAGGAGGCCGTCAGCCACATCGCCGCACACTCCACCGGCCACAGCGAAGCCATCCTGACCCGGGACGAGGCCCATGCCGCCCTCTTTACGGCGGCGGTGGACAGTGCGGCGGTCTACGTCAACTGCTCCACCCGCTTTACCGATGGCGGGGAGTTCGGGCTGGGGTGCGAGATGGGCATTTCCACCCAGAAGCTCCACGCCCGTGGCCCCATGGGGCTGGAAGAGCTGTGCAGCTACAAGTACATCATTCACGGCAGCGGCCAGATCCGCTGAACCGTTCAATTGCGAAAACATTTTTCCGTTTTTTCTCACAGGCCGCCGTGGAAGGACAGCGGCCTGTATTTTTGTTTTGCAGGGATGGACTGTTTTTGTCATAGAAACATTTTCGGACCAAAATTTCGAAAATTATTTTTCCGTTTGTGCCATGATGTATTTTTCATTTCTCCATTCTGTACAAAAATAAAGTCGTACTTTTATCGGAAATTAGGGTAAAAATTCTCATTTTCCCCTTGACAACCCCTATTTCGACGCGGTAAAACTATATTGGAAAGTATGGGAACAAGTTCTGCGGGGCGCTCTGAAGTGCGCCCGGAACTGTCCTTCCCACAACTGCAATCCATTTCAAACAGATGTCCGCATGACGACACTAGTACAAAGGAGAGAGCGAATTATGACAATTGCCATTCTTGCACATGATTCCCGCAAAGAACTTGCACTTCAGTTCTGCACCGCCTACAGTGGTATCCTGTCCCGGAACACTGTCATCGCCACCGGTACCACCGGCCGGATGTTGAACCAGGCCACCGGCTTGCCAGTTCACTGTTACCTCTCCGGAAAGCTGGGCGGCATCCAGCAGATCACCGCCCGTGTTGCCTGCGATGAAGTGGATCTGGTGCTGTTCTTCCGCGACCCGCTCCGGGCCGACAGCGGCAGCTCCAACGAGCAGAATCTGCTCCGCCTGTGCGATATGCACAGCGTACCCATTGCCACCAACATTGCCACCGCCGAGGTACTGCTCCGCGGCATGGATCAGGGGGATCTGGACTACCGGGAAGGGATGCACCCGCCGGTGATCGAGCCTCTGGCCGCTCCCCGCCGCGCCGTGTGCTGAGGACTGCCTGACATTTTTTGTGTATAGAGGGAAACGTAAAACAGCGCCGCCGAAGCTTTTCAGGGCTTCAGCGGCGCTGCATTTTTATGCGGTTTTCAGTTCATTTTCCGGGGAGTGACATCATTCCAGACCGGCCATCTGCTTGACGGCCTTCATGGCGAAGGTCAGGGTGCGGCCCATGGCAACACCAGCCATCAGGCAGGGATAGTTGTTGGCAAAGAAGCTGCCGGACATATCGCCGGTGATATACAGGCCGGGCATGGGCTTGTTATCGTTGTCCAGAGCCTGACCCTTTTCGTTGATGGCAATGCCCTGCTCAGTGGTCAGCAGAGAGGCACCCAGCCAGCAGCCGTAGAAGGGAGCGGTGCGGATGGCGCTGAGGCGGTAAGCGGGCTTGCCGAAGTCCTCGTCGTTCTGCTTGTCGTAGAGCTCGTTGTAGCGCTCCACAGTGGCAAGGAAGGTGTCCTTGGCAGCGCCAGTAAAGCCCATCTTGTCAGCCAGTTCGTCCAGCGTATCGCACTTGAACAATGCACCGGCCTCGATCGCCTCGTCCATCTTACCCTGAATGTACTTCTCACCGCCGTTACGGGTCTGGGCAGAGCAGCCGATGGTGTGGAAACGCTTTGCGTCCTCCAGAATGTTGGCATCGCAGATCTGAGCGTAGACACGGCCCGGCTGGTGAGCAGCGGCGTAGACGATGTCATTGTAGGGGCTGCTCTCGTTGGCAAAACGCTCGCCGTTGCGGTTCACCTTCAGGAAGGGCTGGGTGCCGGGGTTGTACTGACGGATGGTACCCGGGAAAGCCTTGCCGCCAAAGGCAGTGTCACTGTCCACATAGCCGCCATCCACGCCGGGGGCCACGATGCCGCGGTCAAACAGCATGGGAGCGGCCTCCTTGTCCAGATTGGCACCGGCCCACATTGCAGCCCGAATGCCGTAGCCCTTATCGGAGGGAGAGTAGGAGCAGGCAGTGGTGACGGAGGTTCCCAGCGGGTCCAGCTGCTCCATCATGTAGGGGTTGCCGGGGAAGCCGCCGCAGGCCAGCAGCACGCCCTTGTTGGCGTTGTAGCGGATGAAGTGGTCATCCTCGGTGCTCTGGGCGATGATGCCGGTAATGCGGCCATCGCTGTTCTTTTCCAGCTTGGCCAGACTGGTCTTGAAGTCCACATCGTAGCCCAGCTCCTGAATGTACTGAAGCAGCAGCTCGTTCCGGGCGGCACCACTGGAGCGATCATAGGTATACTCGATCTCGGGGTACATATAATCGGTGTTGTGCTCGGCGTTTTCTGCAGGCCATTTGGCCTCGTCACCGTAGGTGTAGATCATCTTCACGCCGTACTTGTCCTCCATGATGGAGCGGACAAATTCGATCATCTCGGCAGACTCGTTGATCCAGGTCTTGACCACGCGCTGATCACACTTGCCGGAGGCGTAGCGAGAGACCTCGCTCAGCAGCTTGGCACGATCCATCTTGATGCCCTGTTCCTGAGCACCAAAGCCGTCCACGGCACCCACCCAGTGACGGGTATCCTGCACATTGCCGTTCTGCTCGATGACACGGAAGTTCAGGCCCTTGGCAGCGGCATAAGCAGCAGCGAACATACCGCCGTTGCCGGCACCCACGATGAGGATGTCGGTGTCCACGGTCTCGGTGATGGCAGCCTCGTCAATGTCAGGCTCCTTGCCCAGCCAATCGGTCTCGTCACCGGTGGGCAGCTGAACGGAAGTTACAGTTGCCTCTCCCTTTGCCTGTGCAAAGCAGCTCTTGGCGGCCTTCTTCACGGCATCGGAGGTGATGGTGGAGCCGGACACGCCGTCGATCTCGTCAGAGCCGGCGTTCAGCAGCTGGTTCTTCAGCTCCTCGGCAGCAGCAGCGCCGTAGGAAGCGGTCTCGCCGGAGGTATCGACCACAACGTCGGTCACAGCACTATCGGAGAAGGTCATAGTGACCTTGACGGTAGAGGAAATACCCTCAGCAGTGCCGGTGTAGGTGCCGGGGGTGTAGCTGCCTGCTGCACCGGCGGAAGCGGCGGTGGAGGAGCTTGCAGCGTTGCAGGCAGCCAGTGCACCGGCAGTGACACCGGACATGGCAGCGGCAGCAGCGATCTTCAGAAAGCCTTTACGCGAGATCTTGTTCATGCTTGGATGATCCTTTCTTCTCTTTTTCTGTTCTTATTCTTTGATTTTCCTTCTTATCCGAAACGCACCGCCACAATACGGCGCAGACTTCGTTCGATAATAAATTAACACAAAGTCTGCCTGTTGTCTTTTAAGAATTCTTAAGCATCTTTGCCGTTTCTTCGCTGGGAAATTCCCGTTTCCCACTTTGTTTGATAAATAACGGTCAAATCAGAGCAGAAAAAAGCACCCACGGCTTAAGTTTCCTTAAGAAGCGGGTGCTTTGAGGATTAACGATATTTAAGACAGCAACACCATTTCAGGCTTCCGTCTCCCCTTCCGGGCGGAAAATATAGCCTTTGCCCCAGACATTTTTGAGGTAGATAGGCTTGGCGGGGTCGGGCTCGATCTTACTGCGGAGGTTATGGATATGCACCTGCACAGTGCGGACATCCCCCAGGCTCTCCTTCCCCCAGATCTTCCGGTAAAGCTCGTTTGCGGTAAAGAAGGTGTTGGGATGCCGGATGAAGAGGGTCAGGATGCGGTACTCCATGTCGGCCAGATGGATGCTCCGGCCATCCTTTTCCACGCAATGGCTGTTGGAATCCAGCGTAAAGGCCGCACAGTGGTAGCCGCTGACGCTGGGCTCTGCGGCATCCATCTGGACACGGCGGATGTTTGCCATGATGCGGGCCAGCAGAACTTTGTGGTTGTAGGGCTTGGTCAGGAAATCATCGCCGCCCAATTCCAGTGCCCGTACCACTGTGTCTGTATCGTCCAGACAGGAAGTAAAAATGATGGGGCAGTGGTGCCAGCTGCGCAGGCGCTGGCACAGATCCATGCCGTTGGTGTCCGGCAGAAGGATATCCATCAGGATCACATCGAACTTTTCCCGGGCGTGGCTCAGCGCTTCGCCGCCGGTGTCAGCACAGACCACCTCAAAATTCTGCTGACATTTCAAGAAATAGCTGGTAGTGTCCCGGATCACCGGATCATCTTCCACCAGAAGAATGCGGATCATGCGGTTTGCCCTCCCCTTTTCGGCGTGAATTTGCTATAATATCTTTATCTAGTATACCGTATTTCCGGGCTGTTCTCAACCGGTTCTCCAAAGTTTTGCAGGGGGTCTTTTTATGATAAAAAAGCGATTTCTGCTTCCGGCTGCTGCCGGGGCACTGGCACTGGCCATTGGGTTGGCAGGGATCTGGTTCAACCAGCGACTGCCGGCGCTGGCAGATTTTGGAGTCCCCGGCATGGACTCTGAAGCCCAATTGATGGCATGGGCTGCCCTGTTCCCAGAAAAAGGAGTGGCTGCCCTGACCTTCCGCACGGTGCTGCAGTGGATGGCCATTGCGGTATTCTGCACTCTGGGAGCGGTAGTGCTGGCCCTGTACCGATACAAGCCTCAGAAGGAACTGGGGTATTTTCTGCTGTATCTGACGGTGCTGACCCTCTGGGCTCTGGTGATCATTCTGGCTCCGGTGGGAAGTTCCGGCTGGAGCGTCTTTTTCCGCCGGGGATTCTTTACCGTCACGGTTCTGGCAGGTATCCTGCTGTGTGCCGCCCTGACAGGGGCTGTGCCGGTGTCTCACGGGCAGCGGCTCCATTCCCTGCTTCTGACGCTGGGGTATCTTGTTCTGACGCTGATTCCCCTCAGCCGTGTACGGGCGGTGGGGCTGCTTTTGGGCATGGGCTACTGTCTGGGCATACTGATGGCAATGTATGCCCGGGGCTCCGACGCTGCCCTGCTGATGCTGTTTCCCTGTGCCATCACCATTGGCTTCCGGGTATGGGTGGTCCTGCCGGGCATGCACGTGCCGTTTTTTCAGGAGAGCGTGTTTTTCTACCTGTTCCGGTGTGCCCGGATCTATGACGCGCCTTTTACTCTGGGCTGCATGGCCTATGTCTGCCGCCGGTATGCCTTGCAATTTGACCGGGCGGAGCAGCTGGCCCGGGAGCTGGATGCCCGGGTCATACAGCGGACAAAGGCCCTGACGGAGGAGACCGAGGCCCGGAAAAGCATGATGCTGAACATTTTCCACGACCTGCGCAGTCCCCTGTTTGCGGTCAGCAGTGGCCTGGACACGCTGGAGGCTGCACCGGAGGCCCTGCCGGCCCTGCTGCCCGCCCTGCAGCAGCGGACGGCCTTTCTCCGCCGCCTGACGGAGGATCTGTTTCTGGCTGCAAAGCTGGAGCAGAAACAGGTGATGCTCAACGAGGACCGGGTATCTCTGGGGGAGGTCATCGCTGCGGTCTGTGACAGCTGCCGGGAGGAGGCTGAGAAGAAGGGCGTGGTGCTTCAGGCTCTCCCGGCTTCGGAGCTGCCGGTGTGGGGCGACCAGATCCGGCTGCAGCAGATCCTGCAGAACCTGTTGACAAATGCCATTCACTACACCCCTGCAGGAGGGAGCATCACCGTCAACAGCCGGGTGGAGGCCGGTGCTGCTCTGGTGAGCGTCCGAGACACGGGCTGCGGCATTGCGCCGGAGGATCAGGCCGCCGTATTTGACCGGTATTTCCACACCACCACCTCTTCCAAGCACGACTCCACAGGTCTGGGACTGACCATTGCGCAGGAGCTTGCCCACCTGCACCACGGAGAAATCCTATTGGAAAGTGAAGTGGGCAAAGGCAGCTGCTTCACGTTAAAACTCCCCCTACTATCCGCTTAACAGAGAAATCCCCCGCCTATGGCGAGGGATTTCTTTATAGCATCCTATTTGAAGTTAAGCCAGCGGGTCCCACAGCTTCATGGGCAGGGGCTCCTGATCCAGCAGGGCGCGCTGGGCATCGCTCAGCAGGCTCTTGCGGACGGTGATCTGGTAGACATTGGCCTTGAACCACTTCTCGCTGCCGATGTAGTAGCCCTTCTGGCCGGAGGCATCGCCCCAGCTGTTCTCGATCTTCCAGCGGTCAGCCTTGCCGTTCTCGTCCAGATTGACACCGCAGAACATCATGCAGTGGTTCATGGTGCTTTCACGGGTGAGCAGCCGCTCGGCCTTGGTCATGCCAAAGGTCAGGCCTCCCAGCACCTCGCCGTACTGGAAGCAGTCAGGGTCCCAATAACCGTTGGCGCGGTCACCGTCGGGGTGGCAGTCGCAGCTGAACATGACCCCCTCCCCTGCCTGCAGCTGGCGGATGGTCAGATCCTCCAGCTCCTCCTGCGAGAGGTTGAGCCAGAACATATTCTCCTCCACCACGTCACCCATAAAGGGCTGGCAGTAGGTGCGGTTCAGCGCATGGATGGGCGAGGAGATGATGACAACGTAATCATCCAGATCATTGCCCACATATTTCTCAAGGAAGGTGTGCGGGGTCAGGTTCCGGTCGCAGTGGTAGTGCTCATCCTTGTCGGTATACTCAAAGTCAAAGCTCCTGGGGGGCTGGCCGTAGAGGATGCACAGGGCGTTGTAGATCTCCGCCAGCATCTCCTCGCGGCGGGCGGCCGTGTCCTTTCCCTCTTTTGCCATGGCCCGCAGTTCCAGCGCATCCTCCCGCAGCTTGCGGTTCAGGATGGGCAGATACTTGGCCGTACCGGTGGAGTGGACTGTCTCCGGCATGACCCAGGAGGGCACCACGCCGTACTTTTTGATCAGGCTGATGGCCATATCCCACTGGCCGCCGTCGGGCAGCGGGTTGCCCAACAGGGTGTAGGTCTCACGGTCGGTCAGGTCCTGATCCGCAAAGTGGAGGATGTTCTCAAGGAAGAGATTTGCCTTTTCCAGCTTATCGTAGAACGCCAGATAGGTGGGAGAGAAGGAGAAATCCTCCAGATCGCACTTGGCGATCACCCGCTGGCGCAGGACGTTCAGGGTGGAGAACATCCAGCAGCGGCCGCTCTGCTTCTGGTTGGTGATGTTATTGGTCTTGACCAGCACAGAGAAGTCCATCCGCAGCTTGGCAGCGGCGGCGGGCACAAAGGCCGCGTCCGGCAGAGCCGTGCGGGAAACTGCATTGGACATCACATTCAGCTCCGGGCGGGCAGCATAGCCCTGCTCAAAGCGTTCCAGCATCCGGGCATCAATGGAAGTAACACGATTCATTTGATTCACGCTTTCTTTCTGAAAAGTTCAATCCTTGAAATAAGCATTCTGCACGGCCAGCAGGACACCGGCACGGCTTGCGGCAAAGTTCAGGCCGCCCTGCAGGTAGCAGGTGTAAGGCTCACGCAGGGGGCCGTCGCAGGAGAGCTCGATGGTGCTGCCCTGAGTAAAGCTGCCGCTTGCCATGATGACCTCATCGGTATAGCCCGGCTCCGGAGAGGGTTCCGGTGCGGCATAGCTGTCCACGGGGCTGGCGGCCTGAATGCCGCGGCAGAAACCGATGAGGGCATCAGCGGTATCGGCATCGAAGCAGGTCACGATATCGTTGTGATCCTCGCAGTAGCGCGGGATGGGCTTTTTGCCCACCAGCTCCAGCAGGCACTGGGCATAGATGGCGGTCTTGATGGCTTCACACACCACGCCGGGGGCATAGTAGAAGCCAAGGTACATATCACGGGGCGTTTCCAGCGTACAGCCCAGCTCCTTGCCCAGTCCGGGGGCGTTCAGGCGGTAGGCACACAGCTCCACCAGATCCTTCCGGCCTGCGATATAGCCGCCGGTGGGGGCGATGCCGCCGCCCGGGTTCTTGATGAGGCTGCCCACCACAAGGTCAGCACCGGCCTGGCAGGGCTCCTTCATCTGGGTGAACTCACCATAGCAGTTGTCCACAAAGATGATGATCTCGGGGTTGGCGGCACGGGCCGTGTCGGCGATCTTCTGAATGGTATCCAGATCAAAGGCATTGCGCTGCAGGTAGCCGCGGCTGCGCTGGATATGGCAGACCTTTGCCCCCGGGGCCTTTTGGGCGATCAGCGCGTAATCCGGGGTGAAGTCGGCCTTGAGGGGGGCTTCGTCGTACCGGATGCCGTAGTCCATCAGGGTGCCGGTGCCCTTGCCTTTGCCGTCCAGACCGATCACGCCCTCCAGCGTATCGTAGGGGCGGCCGGTAGCAGCCAGCAGGGTATCCCCTGCCCGCAACAGGCCGAACAGGGCCACCGCCAGCGTATGGGTGCCGCTCTGGAACTGACTGCGCACAAGGGCATCCTCCGCGCCCATCACCTCGGCAAAGATCTGCTCGAGCTTGGCGCGGCCGGTATCCCACAGGCCATAGCCGGTGGTGCCCAGCATATCGGTGGAGGACATCTGGGTATCGGCAAAGGCCTTGAGCATTTTCAGCTGGTTGTAGTCCCGGATCTCCTCCATGTGGTGGAAATAGGGCTGGCAGAGCTCCATGGCTTTTTCGTCCAGCGCCAGGACTTCTGCTTTGTAATCAAAAAAGTGGTTCAGCATTGACATTTTTGGTTCCTTAATCTTTATTTTCATATCGGGCATACTCTCCCAGCTTTTCAAAGCCGCGGCGGGTATAAAAGTGCACCCGTTCCGGGGAGCAGAGGAAAAGGGGCTGCAGGCCCTGCGCCGAGAGGGTGTTGGCCAGCCGGACGATAAGCCGCCCGCCGATGCCGCGCCCCCGCAATGGCTCCGCAGTCTCGCCGCAGGCCATGTAAGCCTGCTCTGTTCCAATGGCGTAAGCGCCCACGGTGCAGGCAAGCTCCCCTCCCTGCTCCAGAGCCCAGACCACAGCCCTGCCGCGGGCGCGCTTTGAGCAGAGCTCAGAGTAAAAATCATCCCGCCGCGTGGGGCGGTCCGGAAACAGCATCTGTGCAACGGGGCCCGCCGGGGGCTCCGGGTCAAAATGCAGGGAGGCCCAGAGCGTTTCTTCCACAGCGGGTTCCGGCAGCTGCTTTCCGGGTGCCAGGCCAAAGACAAAAAGGGACTTTACCCGGGCCCAGCCGGTGGGCGGCGGGCACTCGGCTTCGTCCAGGATGACCGCCTTACAGCCGCAGAAATGCAGGAAGCTGGCCAGTTCGTCCGGGTTGGCGTGGCCCGCCAGCCAGGCGGTACTGCCGCCCACATCCAGCGCCAGCGTTGGCCCGGCGAAGAACCGGCCCGGCTGGCTTTTGCCGAAAAGCACCAGCGCCTGCGGCATCGTGACCCCAAGGCAGAGCTTTCCGCGGCAGGCGCTGCGGAACCGCTGCCTCTGGCGGGGCGTTCTGACCTGCGTGATCATTTCAGTGCGTTGACGATGTTCTTGAACTCGTGGCCGCGCACCTCAAAGTTGGGGTAGAGGTCGAAAGAGGCGCTGGCGGGAGACAGGATGATGATATCGCCGGGCTTTGCGGCGGCACGGGCCAGCTCCACAGCGTGCTGCATATTGTCCGCGTGCTGGATGGGCAGTGCGGCCTCATTGAAGCCGGGGTCTTCCCGCAGGGCCTTTTCAATGCGGGGGCCGGTGGCACCCATCAGCACCAGATCCTTGACGTGGGCCACGATCTCGGGGGCCAGCGGCTCATAGGGGATGTGCTTATCATAGCCGCCCGCAATGAGGATGACCTTCTGGTCAAAGCTGCGCAGGCCCGCAATGGTGCGGGTGGGGCTGGTGCCGATGGAATCGTTGTAGTAGAGCACGCCGTCCAGCGTGCGCACCGGCTCAATGCGGTGCTCCACGCCGGTAAAGGTGCTGCCCACCTTCTGGATGGCCTCTACAGGCACCTCTCCCCAGACTGCGGCGGCAGCGGCCAGCAGATTCTCGATATTGTGCAGGCCCCGCAGCTTGATGTCCTTCTGGTCCAAGAAGGGCGTTACCACGCCATCCTCGGCCATGCAGAGCATGTTGTCCTCTTTGCGCAGGAAGGCACCGTTGTCGGTATCGTGCAGG
Organism: Faecalibacterium sp. I2-3-92; assembly: GCF_023347315.1. Taxonomy (GTDB): domain Bacteria; phylum Bacillota; class Clostridia; order Oscillospirales; family Ruminococcaceae; genus Faecalibacterium; species Faecalibacterium duncaniae. Next base: position 1,327,226 of record NZ_CP094470.1, on the reverse strand, counting down.
CGGGTGAACCAGACCTGCCTACCCTTGCAGTCCTTCTGCATGGAGCGGCTGATCTCGTTCTCGTAGCCCAGCACGGCACGGCAGGGCGGGTTCTGGTAGAGCAGGATGTTGCGTTTTGCGTCGATGTACTCCTGCATATCCTTATGGTGATCGAGGTGGTTGGGGGTGACGTTGGTCACCACCGCGATCTTCGGGCTCTGGTGCATGCTGATGAGCTGGAAGCTGGACAGCTCCACCACAGCCACATCCTCCGGCCGGACCTCGGGCAGCATGGGCAGCAGGGCCGCACCGATGTTGCCGCCCAGATGTACTTTGCGGCCTGCGGCCTCGTAGAACTTGGAGATGAGGGTGGTGGTGGTGGTCTTGCCGTCAGAGCCGGTCACGGCCACGATCTCGCAGGGACAGAAATCGAAGAAAAGCTCGACCTCGCTGGTGACCATGGTGCCCGCCGCCATGGCATCCTGCAGGGGTTTTTCAAAGTAGCCCACAAAGCCGGGGGTGCGCATGATGATATCCTGGCCCTTGAAGCCGTCCAGATAGTGTTCGCCAAGGCTCAGGTCAATGCCCAGTTCCCGGATGGTAGCGGCATAATCGCCAAACTCCTCCACGCTCTTTTTCTGGTCGCACAGGGTCACATGGGCTCCCAGCTCCACAAACTCCTTGATAAGGGTCTTGTGGCTGACACCGGCACCGATGAATGCCACCTTTTTGCCCCGGATGAGTTCTGCAAGCTTCTGCTGATCTTTCTGCATAAAGAAAGAACCTCCTCTATGAAAATTCAGGCTGAAATTGATTCACTGTTCCATTTTACACCTTTTCCAGCCAATTGGCAACGCCAAACCTTGTTCTGGCCCCGGATGCACCGAAATCCTATCTGAATTCACAAAATGTCGATTGTCTTTTCCGACCGTTTCCGCTATACTTTAATCGTATCATTTTACAAGGAGCGCATTTTCTTGAAACATTCCCTGATCCGCTTTTCCGCAGTGGTGCTGACCATTGCGTTTGTTTTTGCCCTGACCGGCTGTGGTTCGGGCTCCAACAGCTTCACCTGGTTCGTGGACAGCATCCCGGCCAACCTTGACCCGCAGGTGGCCTCGGCTTCTGCGGATGTCATCGCCTGCGAGAACCTGTACAGCGGCCTTGTCCGCAAAGATCCCAGCGGCAAATATGAGCCTGCCCTCTGCGAACGGTGGGAGAAGTCCTCCGACGGCCTCACCTACACCTTCTACCTCAAGGATGGCCTGACTTACACCGCCGCCAAGGGCAACGCCACCGACTACGCCATCACCGCCGAGGATTTTGTGTTCGCTTTCCGGCGCTTGTTCCGGGCGGAGACCAACTCCCCCTACGCGGTGGAGTTTGCGGCCCTTGAAAACAGCGCCGCCGTGCTGGCCGGGCAGATGCCCGAGAGCGCGCTGGGGGTCACGGCCTCCGGGCCGCTGACGCTGGTGTTCCACCTGAGCAGTGCTGACGACAACTTCCTCGAGAAGCTCACCCTGCCCGGTGCCATGCCCTGCGATGAGGAATTTTTCAATTCCACCCGGGGCACCTACGGTCTGAATGCTTCGTCCACCCTTTCCAGCGGCAGCTTTTACATCTACAACTGGACAGCCAGCGGCCTGTTCCTGCGGCGTGCCCCCTCGGGCAGCCTCATCGACAGCCTGCGGCTGGTGCAGAACACCAACAGCGCCGGGCAGTCCGCCGCAGAGCTGATTGCCAACGAGAAGTGCTCTGCCGCCCCGGACGACACCGCCGCGCCCACCACCCTGACTTCCCTCTCCTACTCCGATACCACATGGAGCCTGCTGTTCAACTGCAGCAGCGTGTTTGCTTCCACCGAGCTGCGGCAGGCACTGGCCTCCGCCGCGCGGGGTGCAGCCGAGGTGCCGGACGGCGGGCTCTATGCCGCCGCCAACGGTCTGGTACCGGATGGCCTGACTGTGGACGGCATGAACTACCGGGATACCGCCGGGGATGTGACTCCCGCCGCGGTGGATGCCCGAGCGCTCTACCTCACGGCGCGGCAGACGCTGACCACCTCTGACTTCAACAAGGTCAGCCTGATGGTGCCTGCCGGTTCCGGCGTGACCAGCGCCGCTGAGGAGATCAATGGCGTGTGGCAGAAGGAGTTTTCCCTCTTCTTCTCCGTAGAGGAAGTGGACGAGGAGACCTTTGCGAAACGGCTGGCCGAGGGGGACTACACCATCGCCTTGGCCCCCATCAGCGCCGAGGGCGGCAGTGTGTACAACATGCTGAACCAGTTCACCGCAGCGGGCGGCAGCCTGACCGGCTATGCAGATTCCCTGTATGCCACCCAGCTGCAGGCCAGCACCCAGGCCACCGGAAGCTCCCGCTGCCGCCTGCTGGGCGATTGTGAGCGCCAGCTGCTCAGCAATGCCGTGGCGGTCCCTCTGTTTGCCCAGCAGAAGCGCCTGCTGATCGCACCCGGCATCCAGAACCTCATTTTTGACCCCTTTGGCCCGGTGCTGGATCTGACCTATACCACAAAAGAATGATGTGCCACAAAAAATACCGGAGCAGCCGCCTGCCCCGGTATTTTTCTTATCCTTTTTTGATGCCGAACAGCTTGCGCAGAACGCCGCGCAGACACTTCGGGCTTTTGATAACGACCACCTGCATCGCTCTCCCGCCTTTCGTGGTGTGATACCACAATATAAGCGGCAGGACGGCAAAGTGTGCGGCTCAGGCCTTGTTCCCGGTCAGGATCGGTGTATCCGGCACTGTTTCCACGACCACCAGCGCCCCCTTGCGGGTGGAGATGGTGATGCAGTCTGAGCCTTCGGCATACTCATTGCTGACTCCCAGCGGGTAACCGGCCACCAGCACATCATCGGTGAGCTCATAGTAGGAACCGCGCTCACACACGCCCTCCGCCCTGCCCTCCATGGGGAAAGCGGAGAAATAGAAAAATTCCTCCTTCGGGTAGGCGCGGGTTTCGCCGGAGCGGACAAAGGTGACGCGGCTGCGCTCATCCTGAAGCGTTGCCCGCACCCCCCGTTCTTCCAGCCCAAGGCCGGTGGCAAGATTCGAGAGGGTATGCTCGATCCGCCTGCCGCCCAGCGCCCCCAGAAGAAGCACCTCGGTAAAGCCCTTCTCACTGGCAAGCTTGGCGGCATATTCGGTGTCGGTGTCGTCCTTGACGTGAGGCAGGACGATGATATCGTCGTTCTGCTGCACCGGACAGGGAGCGGTATCGAAGTCTCCCAGGATGATATTGGGCTTGCAGCCCAGCGGCGCGCAGTTGCGGTAGCCAGCATCACAGGCGATGATGAAGTCATCGGGGCGGAGCAGACGCTTCAGCTCCGGCGAGACCGGGCAGGCCGAGAGGATCACGCAGCGCATCACATTCCCCTCCTCTGCCAGTCCTTGACATCCTTGACTTCCTCATACATGGCACAGTAGCTGTCGTACCGGGTCCGGGAGAGCTTTCCCTCGGCCAGAGCGGCACGGATGGCACAGCCCTTTTCCGTGCGGTGGGAGCAGCCCGTGAACTGACACTGCCCAAGGTAGGGCCCGAACTCCGGGAAGGCGTGCTCCAGATTCTCCTTGGGGATGAACCCGGCGCGGTTGGCTTCCAGGCTGGCAAAGCCGGGGGTATCCGCAATGCGGCCCCCAAAGGCCTCAAAGATGGTCACCTCGCGGGTGGTATGGCGACCGCGCCCCAGCTTCTGGCTGATGGCACTGGTCTCCCGCTCGGCCTGAGGCAGCAGGGTGTTCAGCAGGGTCGATTTGCCAACACCGGAGTTGCCGCAGAAGGCGCAGAGCCGCCCGCTGATCCACTGCCTGACCTCGTCCAGCCCTTCCCCGCTGTCGTAGCGGATGGCAATGAAGGGCAGAGTGGATCTTTCATAGGCACTGCGCAGGAACTCCACCTCGCCGAGGTCAGCCTTGGTGCAGACGATGACGGGCTGCACTCCCTTGTCCACGGCGATGGCCGAGAGCTTGTCCAGCACCAGCGTGCTGGGGGTGGGCTGGGTGGTGCTGGCCACAAGGAACAGCACATCCAGATTGGCCACAGGCGGCCGGACAAACACGTTTTTGCGGGGTGCGATCTCGGCAATGACTGCCGCGCCGTTCTCGGTCTCCAGCGTCACCTCATCGCCCGCCACGGGGGTGATCTTCTGTTTGCGGAAGATGCCCCGGGGCTTGCACTCGATCACACCCTCTTCGGTCTTGACGTAGTAAAAGCCGCCAATTCCTTTTACGATATATCCCTTCATCCGTTCCTCCCTCAGGACAGCAGCGCGCTCCACCAGTCGTCCAGGCCGGTGCCCTCACTGCTGGAAGAATCGCCGCTGCTGGAAGAGCTGCCCCCGATCAGGCCGCTCCACCAATCGCTGGAGGAGCTGCCCGGCTGTTCAGCCGGGGTCTCAGGCACCGGCTCGGGGCCTGCGCTCACGGTAATGCTGACACGGCTGTTCACCTTGACGGTAGATCCTGCCGCCGGGCTCTGGCCGATGATGGTACCTGCGGGCTGGTCGCTGTACTGCTCGGTGGTACTGCCAAGGCCCAGCTTGTTCTGCACCAGCACGGAGCGGGCATCGTTCACGCTCTTGAGACCGGTCAGGGCAGGCACCTTGGCCGTGGTGTTGACCTGCGGGCGGCTGACATAGACCACCACCGTGGAACCTGCGGCCACCTGACTGCCCGCAGCAGGTTCGGTGCGGATGATGGAGCCTGCGGCCACGCTGGGTTCCACCGCCTGGGTGATCAAAACAGAGACCCCCAGATCCTTGAGCTGCTGCTCACCATCTGCCTGCACATAATTGGAGACATCCGGCACGGTGACATACTGGATGCCCAGGCTGACGGTCAGGGTCACGCTCTGGCCCTCACGGACGGTACGGCCCGCCACCGGGGACTGCCGGTAGACGTAACCGGCAGCGTAATCGTTGCTGTAAGCCTGCTCCCAGTTGATGACGATCTGGCCGGATGCCACCTGCTGGGAAGCGTTGACCTCATCCTGGGTCATGCCGCTGTAATCTGCCAGCACCACATCGGCCTTTTCCCCCATCAGGGAGCTGGAATCATTCAGGATCATCCAGCACAGGGCCGCGCAGGCCAGTGCAAAGGCCACAGTGATGCCGAACAGCACCGGCAGGAACACGGTGCGCTTTTTCTTTTTTCTGCCTTTTGCCGGGGCACTGCCGCGCTCCGGACGGGATTCTTTTCTGGGCATAGGGGGTTCCACCACCTTTTCAGGAATTTCATCGGGGAGATAGGTGTAGTTGAACACGATGGCCGGGTTCTCTACATAGGCGTTGAGGGCTTCCAGCATCTCAGCGGCGCTCTTGTAGCGGTTTTCGGGCCGCTTTGCCATGGCGCGCTCGGTGATCTCCACCAGCCCCACCGGCACCCAGGGAGCCAGTTCCCGCAGGCTCCTGGGCTGATCCGAGATCTGCTTGATGGCCACCTCCACCACGTCATCGGCATCGAAGGGCAGATGCCCCGAGAGCATCTCGTACATCATCACGCCCACCGAATAGAGGTCGCTGGTGAAGTCGGTCTCATCGCCCTTGGCCTGCTCCGGGCTGATATAGTGGACGCTGCCCATGGCCTTGCCGCCCGAAAGCTGGTTCTCGGCCCGGGAGATGCGGGCAATGCCGAAATCCATCATCCGCAGCTGGCCGTTGTCCAGCAACATGATGTTCTGGGGCTTGATGTCCCGGTGCACCACGCCGTTGTGGTGGGCATGGTCCAGCGCTTTCAGGATCTGGGAGATAAAGTGGACGGTCTCCCGGCTGGTCAGCTTGCCGCCCCGCTCGTTCAGATACTCGCGCAGGGTCATACCGTCCACATATTCCATGACGATATACTGCAGATGGTCGCTCACCGAGACATCATACACCTTGACGATGTTGGGGTGGTTGAGCAGCGAGATGGCCTTGGACTCGTTCTTGAAACGGCGCACAAGGTCAGGGTCGTGCATGAGCTCCTGCCGCAGCACCTTAACGGCCACGACCGTGCCCTCCGGCACCGGGCCGCCCGGCCCCACAACGGCCTTGTAGACATTGGCCATGCCGCCGGTGCCGATGAGCTCCCGCACCGTGTACAGGCCGTCCAGCGTTTTGCCGATCAGGTTATCCATGGTGCACCTCCGTAGGTTCCACAGCCAGCAGCAGGGCGGTGATATTGTCGGAGCCGCCGTTCTCGTTGGCGGCATCCACCAGCCGGTCGGGCAGGTCGTAGAACGGGCCCTGCGCCAGCAGCTGCTCCATCTGCTCCACCGGCACCATGTTGGTCAGGCCGTCCGAGCAGAGCAGCAGCAGATCCTTTGCCTGCAGCTGCACCGAAGTGACCTCCGGCTCCAGCCGGTAATCCACGCCCAGCGCCCTGGTGATGATGTTCTTCTGGGGATGATGCTCGGCCTCCTCCTCCGTGATGGTGCCGCAGTCCACCAGCTCCTGCACATAGGAGTGGTCGTGGGTGAGCTGAGTCAGTTTACCGCCCCGGCAGAGGTAGGCGCGGGAATCGCCCGCGTGGCAGAGGGTGGCTTCCCCACCCCGCACCAGGGCGCAGACCGCCGTGGTGCCCATGCCTGCCAGCGATTCCTCGTGGGCAGCTTTGTTGAACACATAGCGGTTGGCATTGATGAGGGCCTTTTTCAAAAAAGCTCCCTCCTGCCCTGCTCCGCACTGGGCGTACTGCTCCTGAAACACCTGCTCGATGACATTGCAGGCCCCCTGTGAGGCCTCGCGGCCGCCTTTGGCACCGCCCATACCATCACACACCAGTGCCCAGACAGCACCGCCAGGCAGCTCCCCGGCACGGTAATCATCCTGATTTTCCTGCCGGACGCGGCCCACATCCGTTTTTCCTGCTAGTTTCATAGGCTTCTCCTCTTGCGATTTACGCCTTACCATTCATTTCGTCCCGGCGCAGCTGGCCGCAGGCGGCGCTGATCTCGCTGCCAAGACGGCGGCGTACCGTGGCGTTGACCCCCAGGCTCTCCAGCTTTTTCTGGAAGCGCTGGACATTGGCGGCATCGGTAGCCGAGTAGGGGCTTCCGTCCACCGGGTTGATGGGAATGAGGTTCACATGAGCACCCATGCCCCGGATGAGGTCGGCCAGCTGTCTGGCACAGGCATCGGAATCATTGACACCGCGCACCATCGAATACTCAAAGCTGACCCGGCGGCCCGTGGTCTCCTGATAGCGGCGGACGGCGGGCATCAGCACCTCCACGGGGTAGGCATCATTGACCGGCATCATGCCGCTGCGGATCTCGTTGTTGGGAGCGTGCAGGGAGACCGAAAGAGTCAGCTGCAGCTTTTTCTCAGCCAGCTGGTCGATCTTGGGCACCAGACCGCAGGTGGAAAGGCTGATGTTGCGCATTCCGATGTTCACGCCCTCCGGGGAGGAGATGTTCTCAAGGAAGCGCATGACCTCATCAAAATTATCCAGCGGCTCCCCGATGCCCATGAGGACGATGTGGGAGATGCGCTCCCCGATGTCCTTCTGGGCGGTATAGATCTCAGAGCAGATCTCACCGGCTTCCAGGTTGCGCACCCGGCCTGCCTGGGTGGAGGCGCAGAAGCGGCAGCCCATCCGGCAGCCCACCTGGGTGGAGACGCAGACCGTGTTGCCGTAGTGGTAGCGCATGACAACGGTCTCGATGCAGTTGCCGTCGGCCATCCGCAGCAGATATTTCACGGTGCCGTCCTTGGCTTCCTGCCGGCGCTCGATCTTGGGGGCAGCAATGTAAAACTGCTCTTCCAGCTTTGCCAGCAGGGTCTTGGGCTGGTCGGTCATGGCAGAAAACTCGGTGACCAGCTTCTGGTGCACCCAGTGGAAGATCTGCTTTGCCCGGAAGCCCGGCTGACCCATGGCTTTCAGCGCAGCGGTCAGCTCGGCCAGCGTCAGGGAAGAGATACAGCGTTTTTGTTCCATGGTATTCTCCTATGAATCAATACGAACCGGACGGCGGGTTCATTGCGTTTTCTGCATGGCGCAGAGGAAAAAGCCGTCCATCCCGGTGCGGGTGGGCACCGAGAGCGCCCCGTGCTCCCCCACTGTCATTCCGTCAGGGAACGCCACAGCGGGCCGGACCACCCGGAACTCCGGGTGGCGGGCAAGGAATGCCGCCACCTGCTCCTCGTTCTCGGCGGGGTCGATGGTACAGGTGGAGTAGACCAGCCGCCCGCCTGCTTTCAGCAAAGCGGCTGCTGTGTCCAGAATGGACGACTGGGTGGCCAATAATTCATCATGGCGTGCTTTTTCCAGCGTCTTATAGCGGATATCCGGCTTTTTTGCCAGAATGCCCAGGCCGCTGCAGGGGGCATCCACCAGAATGCGGTCTGCGGCGGGCAGCTTTTGGTTGGGGCGGGTGGCATCATTGCAGAGGGCGGTGACATGGGCAAAGCCCATCCGTTCCACAGCGCTCCGGATGAGCCCGACCCGGTGCTCTGCCACATCGCAGCTGTACAGTGCGCCCTGCCCCTGCATCTCCTCGGCCAGCAGCAGCGTTTTGCCGCCGGGTGCCGCGCAGAGGTCGATCACGGTATCGCCGGGCTTTGCCTCCACACAGAGGGCTGCCAGCTGGCTGGCCTGCCCCTCCACATGGAAACAGCCCTCCTTGAAGAGCGGGTGCTCTGCCGGGCTGCCCTCAAACTTTGCCAGCACACTGCCAGGCACAAGGCCGGGCTGTGCGCTCTTCACGCCGCTTTCCAGCAGTTTTTCACAGAGGGCCGCGGCATCCATTTTCAGGCAGTTGGCCCGCAGGCTGGTGCAGCCGCCGTCGGCGGTGTGGGTCAGGATGCCCAGCGCTTCCTCGGGGTAATGGGTGCGCAGGAACTCTGCCACATCCTGCCCCGCAGAGCCCAGCACCATGAGGCGCTGGGTCTCGTTCCGGAAACGGGCAGTTTCCAGATCATAATTGCAGGCCTTGCGCAGGACGGCATTGACCAGCCCGGACGCACTCGCCTTTTTGAAGGTGCGGGTCAGCTTGACGGCTTCGTTCACCGCCGCCGACACCGGCACCTGCATATAGCGGGCCTGCGCCAGTGCGGCCCGCAGGATCTCGCGCACCTGCGGGTCCAGCCTGGCAAGGCCCTTGGGCAGGAACTGTTCCAGAATGAAATCCAGCGTGCCCTGATGTTCCAGCACGGTGTAGAAGATGGCACCGGCAAAGGCCTTATCCCGGCCCTCCAGTTTCTGGCGGCGGAGTTCGGCATCCAGCACAAGGTTCGAGAAGCCGTCCTGCTCCTGCCGGACCAGTGCAGCCACTGCCGCTGCCCGTGGATTGGCCGCCATCAGAGGGTATCCCCCGCTTTGAGACGCAGACCGGCCGCAAAGGAGGTGCCATCCATCGGCTTTTTGCCCTCAGGCACCACATGAAGCAGCTGGACCGCGCCATCGGCACAGGCCACCGTCAGGGGCTTTGTGGAAAGCACCGTGCCGGGAGCCTCACCGTTGGAAGCAGCCACGCGGCACTCGGTCACCTTGACCTTTTTGCCGCCTGCGGTCACGAACCAGGCCATGGGCCAGGGGTTCATGCCGCGCACCCAGTTGTGGATGTGTGCGGCAGTATCGGTCAGCCTGAACTCTGCCAGCTCCTTGTCCAGCATGGGGGCCAGGGTGGCGTTCTCATGCTGCTGGGGCTGGGGCTTGAGGGTGCCAGCTTCCATAGCGGGCACCGCCTCACAGAGGACGCGGGCACCCACGGCGGTGACCCGGTCGAACAGCTCGCCGCTGGTCTCCTCCGGGCCGATGGCGATCTTCTCGCAGACCAGCACATCGCCGGTGTCCAGCCCCTCGTCCATCTGCATGATGGAAACGCCGGTCTCGGTGTCGCCGTTCAGAACAGCCCACTGCACAGGGGCGCTGCCGCGGTACTTGGGCAGCAGGGACACATGCAGGTTGATGCAGCCATACTTCGGAGCTTCCAGCACGGATTTGGGCAGGATGCAGCCGTAGGCCACCACCACGATGAGGTCAGGGGCCAGCGCCCGGATGTTGGCATCCTCGCTGCCGTCCCGCAGGGTGCGGGGCTGGAACACGGGGGTCCCATGCTCCAGAGCAACTTCCTTGACCGGGGGCGCGGTGAGCACCTGCTTGCGGCCCACCGGCTTATCCCGCCGGGTGTACACGCCGCAGATCTCGTGACCGGCGGCATACAGGGCCTTCAGGCACTCCGCGGCGATATCCGGGGTTCCCATGAACAGAATGCGCATCAGTTGTTTCCTTTCGCTTCACGGGCAGCCTTTTTGCCCTCCTCGGTGTCCTCGTAGAAATACTCGCTGGACTCCATGATGGTAATGCCGTCCAGATGGTCATTCTCGTGCTGAATGCAGCGGGCCAGCAGGTCCTCAGCCTCCAGCTCGAACCAGTTGCCGTTGCGGTCCTGTGCACGCACCTTGACGGCAACGGGACGGGTCACGGCACCGTTGTGGCCGGGGAAGGACAGGCAACCCTCGTAGGCGGTCTCCTCATCCTCAGAAACAGCCAGGATCTCGGGGTTGACGAAATCGATGAACTTGTACTCATAATCCTCGGGGATCTCCTCGGGAGCATCGGTGGTGTCCCACACCACGAAGATGCGGCGCAGCATGCCCACCTGAGGGCCTGCCAGACCCACGCCGTCGGCGGCGATCATCGTCTCCCGCATGTCATCCAGCAGGGTGGCAAGGCGGTCGTCAAAGTTGGTCACGGGGCGGCAGACCTTGTTCAGGATGGGGTCGCCCTCTTTTACGATATTGCGGATAGCCATAGTGGTACCTCCAAAATTTGTTGTGTTGTATCAGATATCCCCGTCCGAGTGCAGATCGACCACAACAGTGGCCTTGCCGGGCAGTTTTTCCTGCTCGTAGAGGGTCAGCGTTTCCCGGATGAGGTCCCGGAAACGGCGGTCGTTGCGGCACTTGACGGTGAGTTTATAGCGGTAGGAATCGTTGATCTTTTCAATGCTGCCGGGGGTGGGACCCAGCACCCGCAGGGGCAGGTCGGGCTGTTTGGCCGCCTGTCGGCCCAGCAGGGCCGCAAAGCGGGCGGAAGCCCGGGCCACCTCGCTCTCCTTTGGCCCGGCAAAGCCCACAACGCAGAGCCCGCAGAAGGGCGGATAAAGCCCCAGCTTCCGGTAGGCGATCTCCTGCTCGAAGAACGCGTCGTAGTCCTGCGCGGCGGCAAGGTTGAGCACCGGGTTGTCCGGGTCGGTGGTCTGGATGATGGCAAAGCCGGGGTCTTTTGCCCGGCCGCTCCGGCCCACCACCTGCGTGACGAGGCTGAACACGGTCTCATAAGCCCGGAAGCCCTGGGCGAACAGGAGCGAATCGATGCCCAGCACGCCCACCAGCGTCACATCCTCGAAATCCAGCCCCTTGGCCACCATCTGGGTACCCACCATGATGTCATATTCATGCCGGGCAAACTTTGCCAGCAGCTTTTCGTGGGCATCCTTGGCGGCGGTGGTATCCTGATCCATCCGCAGGATGCGGGCCTCCGGAAAGAGCTTTGCCAGCTCCTCCTCGGCCTTCTGGGTGCCAAAGCCCCGGTACTGCAGTTTTCCGCCGCAGGCGGGGCATCTGGCAGGGGGCGGGTCCAGCTGGCTGCCGCAGTAATGGCAGAGCAGCTTGTGGGCCGATTTGTGGTAGACCATGGGCACGCTGCACTTCTGGCACTTGAGCACCTCGCGGCAGTCCTCGCACTGGGCCACGGTCTGGTAACCCCGGCGGTTGAGCAGCAGAATGGTCTGCTTGCCTGCCTCAAGGTTGTGCCGGATGGCATCCTCCATGGCAAGGCTGATCTCCCGGGGGTTGCCGGAGGCAAGCTCGGCCCGCATATCCACGATCTGGACTTTGGGCAGCGGGTTGCCGCCATAGCGTTTGGTCAGGCGCACCAGCTGGGTGCGGCCATGCTGGGCGGCATAATAGCTCTCGGTGCTGGGGGTGGCGCTGGCCAGCAGGAGCAGGGCCCCGTTCTCCGCCGCGCGCTGCCGGGCCACCTCGTGGGCCGAGTAGCGGGGCGCGGATTCGGAGCGGTAGGTGTGCTCCTGCTCCTCATCAATGATGACAAGGCCGATGTTTTCCAGCGGGGAGAAGATTGCGCTGCGGGTGCCCACCACGATATCCGCGCCGCCGTCCTGGATCATCTGCCATTGGAGCAGGCGCTCGGTGTGGTTGAGGGCGGAATGCTGCACGGCCACCCGCTTGCCAAATTGGCTTTTCAGCCGCAGGATCATCTGAGGGGTCAGGCTGATCTCAGGCACCAGCACCAGCGCCCGGCGGCCCATCTGCAGGCAGTGCTCGATGAGCTTCAGGAACACCAGCGTTTTGCCGCTGCCGGTCACGCCGTAGAGCAAGGCCGAGTGCGGGGCTGCATCCTCCAGCCCGGGCAGCAGCGCGTCATAGGCGGCCTGCTGCTCCTCCGTGAGAAGGATGGGCTCGTTCTTCAGCGGGATGGAAGAATACAGGTCGATGGATTTGTTCACCTTGCTGCATTCCAGCACGCCCTTGGCGCAGAGGTTGTCCAGCACCGCCCGGCTGATGCCCTTTTCCTCCAATGCAGACAGGGTGCGCTCTCCCCCGGCCAGCAGGGCCACTGCGGCCAGCTGCTTGGCGGTCGGCCTGGGCTTTGGGGGCAGCGTGCCCACCAGCTTGTAGGCATTTTCCGTGTGGCGGACGAGCTGCTTTTGAAGCACCGGGGTCACGCCGTCCTCCGCCACGGTGGGCTTGTACTGCGCGCCGTAGGGGATGACCGCCTTGACGGCCTCGTAGTAGGTGCAGAAGGTGCGCTCCTTCAAAAAGTGCACCAGCCGCAACAGCTCCGGGGTGAGGCAGGCAGAGGCCGGGGCCACATCGAACAGGAACTTGAGCCTTGCGCTCTCCGGTTCGGCATCGCAGGCCAGCACCACGCCCATCCGGGCACGGCTCCCCCGCCCGAAGGGCACCAGCACCATGCTGCCCAGCCGGACGGTATCCTGCTGGTCGGGCATGACGGCATAGGTATAGAGTTTGTCGAAATGAAAGGTCGCGTTGCTCACTGCAACGCCTACCGTTTTGGGCATTCAGGCAGCTCCTTCAAAGCGATTTAGCGGGTCAGGCCCGCACGCTGGCAGATAACATCATAGAGCCTGGCGGCACAGGCATCCACCTCGTCGTTGACCAGCTTGAGGGTGAATTTATCCTGCTGGGCCAGCTCATTGCGGGCGATCTCCAGGCGCTCCCGGATGCTCTCCTCGGTCTCGGTGCCGCGGCCGCGCAGGCGGCGCTCCAGCTCCTGGGTGGAGGGGGGCAGCAGGAAGATGGTGGTGGCACCGGGATACATGCGGCGGATATTGGCCGCGCCATGCACATCGATGACCATGACCACCAGCTTGCCCGCGTTCAGCCGCTTGTTGACCTCTTCCTTCAGGGTGCCGTAGTAGTTGCCGTTGAAGAAGTTGTGCTCCACGACCTCATCCTGATCGATGAGCTGCTGGAACTGCTCCTTGGTGCGGTAGTAGTAGTCTACCCCTTCCTGCTCCCCGGGGCGGGGGGAACGGGTGGTTGCAGAAACCGTTTTTTCGATCTCGGGGTGGGCCTTGCGCAAAGCGCTGACCACACTGTCCTTTCCGGTACCGGCGGCACCGGAAACGACAAACAGATATTTTTCATTTTCCATGGTCTTACTGCTCCTCTTCTGTCACTGTTTTGCCCTCGGCCTGACCGGCGGCACGGCTGGCTACCGTTTCGGGCTGAAGGGCTGAAAGGACAACGTGGTCGGAGTCCATGATGAGGACGGCGCGGGTGCTGCGGCCATAGGACGCATCAATGAGCATCCCCCGCTCCCGCGCTTCCTTGACCAAACGCTTGACCGGGGCAGAATCGGGGCTGACCACAGCCACCACCCGGCCCGCGCTGACCAGATTGCCAAAGCCGATGTTGATCAGTTTCATCTTTTCCTCCGAACCATCTGAATCTCAGGGTTTACTCCAGATTCTGGATCTGCTCACGGATCTTCTCGATCTCCGCCTTCATATCCACTACGATGCGGGTGATATCCAGATCCTGACACTTGGAACCAATGGTATTGGTCTCACGGTTCAGCTCCTGGGTCAGGAAATCCAGCTTGCGGCCCACGGGCTCGTCCAGCTCCAGAATGGAGCGGTACTGGGCGATGTGGCTGCGCAGGCGGACGGTCTCCTCATCCACGGCGGTCTTGTCGCCAAAGATGGCGGCCTCGGTCAGGACACGGGCATCATCGATGTTCCGGTCCTCCAGAATGACCTTGAGCTTTTCGTACAGGCGGTTGGTGTAGTTCTCCACCCGGCCGGCGCTCAGGGTCTCCACCCGGCCCACGCATTCTTCCAGAAAACACAGGCGGTTCTCCACGTCAGCCTTCATCTTGGCACCCTCAGCGGCGCGCATCTCCACAAAGCGGTCCAGTGCCTGGGCGGTGACAGCGGAGACATCCTCCCACAGCTGCTCCTCATCCACATCGGCGTGGCGGGTGGTCAGCACATCGGGAAAGCGGGCGATCATCCCGGCGGTCACATCGTTCTTGACCTCCAGCGTCTCAGACAGGTCCCGCAGGGCCTGCTGGTAGCTCTTGGCCAGCTCCTGATTCACAGCCACCACGGTATCGGCGGCATCCACGGTCTGCACCGTCAGGCTCAGTTCTACCTTGCCGCGGGTCACCCGCTCGTTCAGCTGCTTTTTCAGGCGGCTGTCCAGATAGCTGCAGGTGCGGGGCATCCGGGAAGAATACTCAAAGTACCGGGAATTGACGCTGCGCAGCTCCACCGTGATCTCACGGCCATTGCGCACAGCAGTTCCCCGGCCAAAACCGGTCATGCTCAAAATCATGCTTTTTTCCTCGTATTCCAAAGGGTTTTCTGCGGACATTCTTCGTATATGTATCCGCTTTGGGGCACACAGACCCATGTTACGATACATATACTATATATTTTACTCTGCCGCCCCTTTTTTTGCAAGCAATGCGGCGAAAAAAATCTATTTTACCCCCTTGACAAGGGGCAGGAACAGCGCTATACTATGCATTGTGAACAGCGTTCATGTTGAGGAGGTGGTCACACGAATCCGATGGCAACGTCCAAGGAGGAGATCCTGAAAACGAGCCGGGTCCTCATCCAGCAGAATGGATGGGAAGCGGTCAACATCCGTGCAGTGGCAGCAGCCTGCGGGGTATCCGTGGGGTGCATCTACAACTACTTCGGTTCCAAGACCGATCTGGTGAGCACGGCGGTGGAAAGCATCTGGAGCGATATCTTCCGCCACCCGGACGACCCGGCGGTGTTTGAGGACACCCTCTCCTGCATCCGCTGGATGTACCGGCAGATGGAGTA
Organism: Faecalibacterium sp. I2-3-92; assembly: GCF_023347315.1. Lineage (GTDB taxonomy): Bacteria > Bacillota > Clostridia > Oscillospirales > Ruminococcaceae > Faecalibacterium > Faecalibacterium duncaniae. The sequence continues at coordinate 1,311,922 of NZ_CP094470.1, read as the reverse complement.
CGGCTCTGAGCAATACCCCGGCTTCTTCACCCACCACGCGCTCGGCTTTGTGCGGCAGGATACCGCCGATGGCAAGCAGCAGATGCGCCAGACCTGGCAGCACATCCTGGATGCGCTGACCATGGTGCTGACCAGGGACAAAAAGATCCGGCCAGACGCATTTACTGAGGAGTTCACCCGCCAGAAATTTGCGGGCATCCTGTTCTCCCTCATGCTTTCTGCCGTGGTGCAGCAGGATTTTGACCCCACAGCGGTATTGGAGATCATCCGCAGGACCATTTATGAAGTGTAAAAAACATCCCACAGTCTTGTGGGAGTTTTTTACGGCCAAAAGTGAACAGCGTTCACATTGAGTGAACCCAGCATTCCACCCACGGCAGCCTGCACATCACAACGATGCAGTCCGGCCGGCAGCCGCTGACCGGATCGCGATAGAGCAGCAAACCAACCGTAAAGGAGCAACATTCTTATGAGAGCAATCATTGAGACCGTTTTCGACATCTTCTATCTGGTCACCGTGCTGACCTTGGGCATCCGCATGATCCGCGGCAGCAAGGACAACACCCAGTTCCGCCTGTTCGGCCTGATGGCCGTGGTGCTGGGCGCAGGTGACTTCTTCCATCTGGTGCCCCGTGCACTGGCACTGTGCACCACCGGCCTGGAAAACTACGCTGTGCCTCTGGGCCTGGGCAAGTGGATCACCTCCGTGACCATGACCGTGTTCTATGTACTGCTGTACTACGTCTGGCGCAAGCGCTACCAGATCGAGGGCCAGAAGGATCTGACCATTGCCGTGTATGTCCTTTCCGCTGTGCGCATCGTGCTGTGCATGATGCCGCAGAACCAGTGGCTGACCAACCACACCCCGCTGACCTGGGGCATCCTGCGCAACATTCCCTTTGCACTGCTGGGCCTGCTGATCATCGTGCTGTTCTACCACAGTGCCAGGGAACACAAGGATCAGGCTTTCCGCTGGATGTGGCTGACCATCGTGCTGAGCTTCGGCTTCTATATCCCGGTGGTGCTGTGGGCAGATGTCAACCCCCTGATCGGTATGCTGATGATCCCCAAGACCTGCGCCTATGTCTGGACCGTGCTGATCGGCTACAACGCCATGAAGGCTGAGAATGGCAAGAACAACTGAGACCTGCGGGAGCACAAACAAAAAGAAGGGGCTGCTGCATCAAACGGTGCAGCAGCCCCTTCTGGTATTATGATTTAGACAGGGTGAGACTGATTGGTGTAATCAGCGTGGTCAGCGTCCACGCCCTGCTTCTTGGCATTGCGCTTCTCGAAAAACTTGGGTGCGACCTGCGGGAACATTGCGTAGGTCAGAACATCCTCTTCCTGCGTTGCCCACTTGGCGGCCTCAGCCTTCAGCTTGTCCATCTCGGGAGCCAGGGTGTCGGCAAAGCGGCAGGTGATGGGCTGCTCATCGCCCAGGATCTTCTTGGTGAACTCGGGGCTGATGGGAGCGGGAGTCTTGCCGTAATCGCCGTGGACCAGGCCCTTGAACTCCTTGGTGACCATCTTGTAGCGCTCGCCCAGGATGACGTTGAACACAGCCTGCGTGCCAACGATCTGGCTGGTGGGGGTGACCAGCGGAGGATAGCCTGCGTCCTCACGAACGCGGGGGATCTCAGCCAGCACTTCGTCCAGCTTATCTTCCTTGCCTGCATCCTTCAGCTGCTTGAGCATGTTGGAGAACATGCCGCCGGGCACCTGATACAGCAGGGTGTTGGCATCCACGCCCAGGCTCTTGGGGCTGATCTGGCCGTTGGCGATGTACTTCTCGCGCAGCTTTGCAAAGTAAGCGCGGACAACGTTCAGCTGCTTCAGATCCAGGCCGGTGTCGTAATCGGTGCCCTGCAGGGCAGCGACCAGACTTTCGGTGGCCATGTGGCTGGTGCCGCCGCTCAGGGGGCTCATGGCGGTATCAACAATGTCGGCACCTGCCTCAATGCCCTTCAGCAGGGACATGGAAGCCAGACCGGCAGTGTAGTGGCTGTGGATATCGACCGGGATGGACAGGGTGTTCTTCAGCTCCTTGACCAGATCGTAGCAGGTGTAGGGAGTCAGCAGGCCAGCCATGTCCTTGATGCAGATGGAGTTTGCGCCCATCTCCTCCAGGGTCTTGGCATACTTGACGTAGTACTCGTTGTTGTGCACGGGGCTCAGGGTGTAGCTGATGCAGCCCTGAACATGTGCGCCTTCCTTGTTGGCAGACTTGATGGCGGTCTGCAGGTTGCGGGGATCGTTCAGTGCGTCGAAGATGCGGATGACATCGATGCCGTTTGCAACAGACTTCTGCACAAAGTACTCGACAGCATCATCGGCGTAGGGGCGGTAGCCCAGCATGTTCTGGCCGCGGAACAGCATCTGCAGCTTCTGGTGGGGCAGCTCCTTGCGCAGGATGCGCAGACGCTCCCAGGGGTCCTCATCGAGGAAGCGGATGCAGCTATCAAAGGTAGCGCCGCCCCAGCACTCGACAGAGAAGTAAGGGATCTTATCCATTTCGGGCAGGATGGGACGCATCTCATCCATCGTCATACGGGTGGCCAGCAGAGACTGGTGAGCATCACGCAGGACGACTTCCGTAATCTTGATCGGCTTTTTGGCCATGGTTGTCACCTCTTCCTCAGTTCTCAGTTCATGGAAACCAGAACGTCACCGGAGTTGACGGTGTCGCCCTTGTTGACGTTGACGGAGGCCACAGTGCCATCCTGAGGAGCAACGATCTCGTTCTCCATCTTCATGGCCTCGAGGATGACCAGCACGTCACCGGCCTTGACGGAAGCACCGGCTGCGACCTTGACATCCAGGATGTTGCCGGGCATGGGAGCCTTGACGGTAACGGCACCGACAGCACCGGCGGGAGCAGCAGCCTTGGGAGCGGCAGCAGGAGCAGCCGGAGCCTTGGGTGCGGCGGGAGCAGCGGGAGCTGCAACGGGAGCAGCGCCTGCGGCGGTCTCCTCAACGGAAACGCTGTAAGCAACGCCATTGACGGTAATATTGTAGTACTTCATGGAAGGATCCTCCTGAACAAAATCAATGTATGGATTCGATGTACGGTTTACGTTCCGGAACCGCTTACAGAGCCATGTTGCCGTGCTTCTTGGGCAGACGTGCGGCACGCTTGGTGCTCAGCAGCTCAAAGGCGGCGACCACGCTTGCACGGGCGTTGGCAGCGTCGCAGGTCATATCAGCGGCACCTGCGGCAACGGCGTTGGCAGCGCTGCACACCTCAGCGGTGTACTGGGCAGCCTTGGCGTTGGTGGCGGCAATGATGTTGTCGGAAGCGTCGATCTCGGCCTTGTACAGGACGGAGACGGCAGCGTTGGGCTCCAGAGCGCTGACGGTGCAGCCGTTGACGGCGATCTTCAGATCAGCGTTGGCCAGAGCGGTGTAGACAGGGCCCACAGCCTTGCCGGACAGCAGAGCCACCTTGGCGGTGGTAGCATCGGCATAGGTAGCAGCCAGACGGGCAGCCTCACGGATGCCGCCTGCGATGTCATCGGTAGCGCTGGGTGCAAAGCCGTTGGTGTTGACGATGGTCAGCACGGGCACGCTGAAAGCATCGCACAGGCGGACAAAGCGGGAAGCCTTGGCCACGCAGTTGTGGCACAGGGTCTCGCCGGTGGCCACAATACCCACAGCGTTGCCGCCGATGGTTGCGAATGCGGTGTAGACGTGCTTGCCGAAGCCTGCGTACAGCTCCACAGCGCTGTCCTTGTCGATCAGGGCAGCGGCAGCTTTCTCGGGAGCAGCACCGGCGCTCAGAACGCTGGTGGGCTGCTCGAACTCGAAGATGGCGGGACCGGTCAGGTTGTTGGCGGGCAGCAGACCCACGATGTGGGCAGCCTTCTCGGCAGCTTCCTCAGCGTTGGCAGCCACAATGGCAGCCACACCAGCCTTGGCAGCAGCCTCGGCAGTGCCTGCGCCGGGGACCTTGTCGCCCTTGGCGGCGGAGGTGAACGGAGCGGTGAAGAACAGCTCTGCATCCTCAGCCATGACGCACACGTCAGCATTGGCAGCACTCAGTGCGCTGGTGCCGCCGCACACGCCGGTGACGACTGCGATCTGGGGGATGACACCGGAAACCTTGGCGATGGTGGCGTTCAGCTTGACGCTGGCGGTCAGAACGTCCAGACCCTCAGCCAGCTTAGCGCCGACAGAGTTGTAGAACGTGACCACCGGGCAGCCGGTCTGAGCAGCCATCTCCAGGACCTTGATGTTCTTCTCAACGTCCTTGACAGAGACAGCCTCGCCGTTCTGGTAAACAGCATAAGCCTGCTGACCAGCCGCATAGCCGCAGGCAGCACTCACTGCGCCGTCCGCAAACAGTGCGGTATACTCCCCGTCATCGAAAAACTTGGCGAGGATTTCTCCTTTGTTACTCTTTGAAGCCATGGTAAGACCTCCTGCTTTTCTATTTTGAGCTTTTTATTTTGAGCTTTCAAAATTAGTATCATTATACCTTATTTTGAGAGCGTTCACAAGGGCTGAAAGGCCCATTTTGCGGAAAAATTTCACAATCTTTTCCAGGATCAGACGGTTTTTGCGCCGTGAAAGCTGAAAAAACGATCACTTTCTCCGTTTTGCGGGGGCATTGCCGCTGCCCACAGGGCCCTTGGGACGGCGGGCGGCAGCCTTGGACTGCAGCGATGCGCTGCGGGTCTGGGCGCGGCCCTTGGCGGCGGCGGCACGCAGACCGTTGACCTCTGCCTTGGTCAGTTCACGATAGGTGCCGGGCTTAAGCATTCCCAGCTTGACCACACCCTCGGCGTTGCGCTTCAGGCGGACGACCTCCAGACCAACGGCCTCGCACATGCGGCGGATCTCGCGGTTCTTGCCCTCTTTCAGGGTCATCTCCATCACGGTGCGGCCAGGCTCATCGGTGACGACGTTGATGGCGCAGGGCATGGTCTTGGTGCCATCGTCCAGAACAACGCCGGAGCTCATTTTCAGGATCTGGCTCTCATCGGCCCGGGGCTGCACGGTGACACGGTACAGCTTGGAGATGCCGCCCGACGGATGGGTGACAGCCTGTGCAAAGGCACCGTCGTTGGTCATCAGCAGCAGGCCCTCGCTGTCTTTGTCCAGGCGGCCCACCGGGTACAGGCGGGCGGGGATATCGCTGACCAGCTCCATAACGGTCTTGCGGCCCAGCTCATCGCTGGCGGTGGTCACATAGCCGCGGGGCTTGTACAGGGCCAGATAGTAGAGCTGCTGGTTCTTCTGGATGTAGATGCGCTCGTCATCCACATGCAGCACATCCCGGTTGGGGTCCATCTTGTCGCCCACCTTGACGGGGTGGCCGTTGACCTTGACACGGCCCTCGGCAATGATCTGCTCGGCCGCGCGGCGGGAGCACAGGCCCTGCTCGGCCATGATCTTCTGAATACGTTCTTCTGCCATAATAAAACTCCTTGTGCGCCTCCCGGCGCTCAAAAGCGCACGCCGGAGCATGCGCTGAAAAAACTGCAAGTTGGAAGCTTGCAGTTACGGCGATGTTCGGAGGACGGCGGGCAGTTTCCTGAGCAAGTGTCCGCTGGGGTGGGACCCTGCTGCCGCAGGCAGTAGGGCGGGCGATGGAATGGCCCGTTTCACTTGCGAGGGAAAGCTGCCCGCTGGCCGTTACTGCCCGCTTTTGGGCGCAGCAGGCTCGTCCTTTTTAATGAGTGCACTGACCTTTTCCACCAGTTCGGGGATCATGGTCAGGGCGCGGTCCACGGTATTGTTTCCGTCAGAGAGCTGGATGGTGCGGACGCAGCCGTCCTTGACCACCAGGAATGCCACGGGCTGGATATTGACACCCGCGCCGGAGCCGCCGCCGAACAGATCCTTGTTGGCGGCGTTCTTGCCGTCGAAATCGGTGCCGGCAGAGGCAAAGCCGAAGCTCACCTTGGACACCGGCAGGATGGTGGTGCCGTCATCGGTGGTGATGGGCTTGCCGACGATGGTGTTGGAATCCACCATCTGACGGATCTTGTCCATCGTAACGTTCATCAGGTTTTGAATGGGATGCTCAGCCATAAATTCGGCCTCCTTACTTTCTATATCGGGGAGCGGAACACCGCCCCCACGGAACCACTTCCCTGCCCTGTACGGGCCGGGACGCGGACGCACCATACAAAAATATTATACCCGAGCTAGATAAAAACGTCCAGTACCTTTTCGCGCCAGAACGCATACAGAACGCGCAGAAGCGTGAAAACGACGGCATAGGCCCGGGCCGTGACCCGGAAGGAGACGTGATCCTTTACGGTAGGCTCGGCGCTGCCGAAATCCGGCAGGAGCCGGAGCTGCTCGAAGTCCAGATAGAGGAACCGGTCCAGGAAACCCAGCGTCGGGTAGAGCCAGGCGTTCAGCCTGCCATAGCTGCGGGCAGCCTCGGCGGGGTCTTCGCCCCGGACACCGAGGACAACATCGATCCGGGTGAAGCGCAGGGAGCCGATGATGGCCCGGGTGAGCTTTCCCGCCCCTTTTAAGATAGTGCAGACGATCTGCAGGGTCAGCTTCGCCTTCTGGCGGGGCGGGGCTTCCTTTTTGGGCTTCTGCCCGCCGGACGCTTTCTTCTTTTTTTCTTTCTTCTTTTTCTCCGGCTTTTCCGGCGCGGGATACCGGAACACCGGGAAGGTGATGCCCAGTGCACCGGCCTTTACCTGAAAGATGCCCTCCGCCCACTGCACATCGGCGCAGAAGGGGCAGAACATGAGCAGCAGACCCAACACCAGCACCACCAGCAGCAGGATGCCCACTCCTTTTAAGAGGAACAGCAGCACCGTACCGATACCAGCGAGAATACTCCACAGGACACTCATTGGGCCGCCTCACTTTCCGTGCCCCGCACCGGGGGCAGATCTTCCAGACTGGACAGGCCGAAGCACCGCAGGAACACGTCCGTGGTGCGGAAGGCCACGGGTCTGCCGGGCAGGTCGAGACGGCCTGCTTCTTCAATGAGCCCCTTTTCCAGCAGGCCCGACACACTGGAGGAGGAATCCACGCCGCGCACCTGCTCGATGAAGGCGCGGGAGACAGGCTGGTTGTAGGCGATGACGGTCAGGGTCTCCATGGCCGCCGGGCCCAGCGGGATGGAGCGGCGGGTGTCCAGCACACGGCGGACGCACTCCGCAAATTCCGTCTTGGTGGCCAGCTGCCAATGGGTGTTCAGGTGGAGCAGGCACAGGCCGCTGTCCTCTTTCTGGCAGCGCTCGTGCAGTGCTTCCAGCGCAGATTCCACGCTGGCGGTGGGCAGCTGCAGCGCCTGGGCCAGCTTGTCGGCCCCGATGGGCTCCGCGTAGGCAAAGAGCATCGCTTCCACTGCGGCACGAATTTGTTTCTGATTCATTGCTCCTCCTTTGTGCGGTCAATGCGGCCCCGGCGCATCTTCAGCTCGCCCTCCGGGCCAAGCGTCACACGGCCGCCGCGCACCAGCTCCAGCAGCGCCAGAAAGGTGGCCACGTTGGCCCCCCGGGTCTGGCGGCGGGAAAACAGCTGGTCCATCTTTTTTGCACCGCCTGCAATGAGCTGGCGCAGGATGTAGACAACCCGGCTGCTCACCGAGACCTGCGGGGCCGACACCAGCGGCTCGAACTGCTGCTGGGTGGGCATTTTGCGGACGGTGGTGCGCCCCATCAGGGCCTGCCAGCAGTCTGCCAGCACCTGCGGCGAATGGAAGAGATCATAGGTGTTGTCCCATTCCAGCCGGGCCGGGGTGCGCACGAACACGGTATATACCTCTCCCCGCTCCCGCAGACGGGCGGCCATCCGGCGGCACTGGTCATATTCAATGAGCTGGCCGGTGAGCTCCTGCTTCATCCGCTCGCCCTCTTCACTGCGGGGCAGCAGCAGATAGCTCTTCATCTCCACCAGGTGGGCGGCCATCTCGATAAAGGCACTGGAAATTTCAGGGTCGGTGCTCTCGGCCGATTCCACCGCGCGGGTGTACTGGTCGATGAGCTCCAGAATGGGGATGTTGTGCAGGTCCATCTTGTGCTTCTGCACCAGCGTGAGCAGCAGCTCCAGCGGGCCCTCAAAATCCTCCAGACGAAAGGTCAGTTCTTCTGCCACTCAGATCACCGTCCCGATGGCTGCATAATACGCAGAATAGGCGATCTGGTCGATGTAGCCGGTGCCGAGATCCAGCAGATCCCAGACCACATCATTGAAGGTGCCCAGCACGCCATCCAGCACACCGGCCCAGACAGCCGCCAGCAGGATGACGAAGATGACGCGCTCGTACCGCATGATCTGAAAGTAGATGCGCTGGGGAAGCACCACCAGCAGGATGCGGCTGCCGTCCAGCGGCGGGATGGGAATGAGGTTGAACACCGCAAGGCCCACATCCATCATCACTAAGTATTGGAGGAAGCGGGCTGCGAAAATCGTGATCATGGTGGTAGGGGCCCAATAATACAGGATCTTCCACGCCACCATGCCGAGGTAGGCCAGCAGCAGATTGGCCGCCGGGCCTGCCAGCGCGGTGAGGGCCATGCCCCACTTGGGGTTTTTGAAATTGCGGGGGTCGGTGGAAACAGGCTTTGCCCAGCCCACCCCGGCAAAGATCATGCAGAGGGTGCCCACGAGGTCAAAGTGGCGGAACGGGTTCAGGCTGATGCGGCCCTCCCGCTTTGCGGTGGGGTCGCCCAGCAGCCAGGCGGCCAGCGCGTGGCCTGCCTCATGGAACGGGATGGCGATCAGGGTCACCAGTGCCCGGATGAGATAATACATTCCTTGTGCGGTCATTCGTTTCTCCCTCGGTTGGATTTTATTCTATTGTACTATTTTTTCGCTTTTGGGGCAAGGGTTTGACCCTGCAAGAAAAAAGTTGCGGAAAAATCAAATTTGCTCTTGCTTTTTCTCCGCATCTCTGGTAAAATAGTCAAGCTGATTATTTTGAATTCCATACTTCACTGTAGGAGGTGCAAGTACCATGGCTAAGTGTGAATGCTGCGGCAAGGGTGTTACCTTTGGTATCAAGGTTTCCCACTCTCATCGCCGTTCCAACCGTACCTGGAAGCCGAATGTCCGTCGTGTCAAGGCGGTCGTGGAAGGCTCTCCCAAGTATATCTACGCATGCTCTCGCTGCCTGCGCGCTGGCAAGGTTACCCGCGCTGTCTAAGTAGCTGCATCTGCCGGTCACTTTGTCGAGTGGCCGGCTTTTTTGTTATCTTCTGGAGGGATCGACGATGGCTCTGCCAAATGACCCGATTATGCTGCTGAGCATGATCAACCTGAAGCTGCGGGACTTCTACCCCACTCTGGACGCGCTGTGCGAGGATCTGGATGAGGACAAGGCCGCGCTGTGTGCCAGGCTTTCCGCTGTGGGGTACGCCTATGACCCCCAGCGCAATCAATTTGTGTGACAACAGGAGGATGCTGCCATGATCCAAGGGACGTATTATAAGGAATGGAGCCGGATGCTGGGCCGCGACATGGAGTTCAAGGTCTATGGCCATGCCGGTACGCCGGTGCTGGCTCTGCCCGCGCGGGGCGGCCGCTTTTACGACTGGGAAAACAACGGGATGCCCGATGCCATTGCCCCGCTGCTGAATGAGGGCAAGGTGCAGCTGTTCTGCGCCGACAGCATCGATGCCGAGAGCCTGCTGGCCGGGGACACGGCTCCCCGCCGCCGGGCCGAGATGCAGGAAAAGTATTTCAATTACCTGACAAGCGAGCTGGCTCCCCGCATCCTGACCCTGAACGGTGCCAAAAAGGACACCCTGCTCTGGGCGGTGGGCGTGGACACCGGCGCGTATCAGGCAGTGAACTGCCGCCTGCGCCGCCCCGAGGTGTTCGCGGGTGCCATCGGCCTTTCCGGCCTGTACGATGTGCGCCGTTTCCTGGGCAATGCAGCAGATGACCTGGTCCTGCGCAATGCCCCCCTGGCCTATCTGGCAGAGGACGGCCTTGTGGACAAAAAGCTGCTGGCAAAGGCTGAGGAGAATGCCCTTCTCCTCTGTGCCGGTCAGGGCAGCTACGAGGGCGACGCGCTGGTGGACACCCAGGCCATGGCCGATGCACTGACCGACTGCTGCCTGCCCGTGCATCTGGAAGTGTGGGGCAGCGATGTCTCCCACGACTGGTACTGGTGGGGCAAGGAGCTGAATCTCTTTGCCGCCCGTGTGTTCGGCTGATGGAGGTGGAGGATGCCTGAATTCATTCTTGGTGCGCGCGGCCACGATTTTGGCCGCCATGACCCCGAGACCCTCTTTTCCTCCATCGGGCAGGCAGGCTTTGCCTGCACCCAGCTGGCCTTTACCAAGGCGGTGGAAGGCGTAAAGAGCTATGCCGATGTGACTCCTGCGCTGGTGGAGCGGGCAAGAGCGGCTGCGGCAGCATCCGGCGTGGGCATTGCCGTGGACGGCACCTATGTGGAGCTGAGCTATGCCGACGAGGACAAGCGCCGTGCCGAGGTGGCAAAGGTGCTGAGCCAGATCCCTGTTGCCAGGGCGCTGGGTGCAGGCTGCATGGGCAGCGAGACCGCCAACATGGCCAAACAGCCCGGTGTGACCCGGAGAGAGGCGCAGGAAGCGCTCCTGCGCAGTCTGGGTGAGATCCTGCCCGCCTGCGAGGAGCAGGGAGTGCTCTTTGCCGTGGAGTGCGTCTACTACCATGCCATGAATACCCCCGAGGCGGTACGGATGGTGCTGGACACCATGGCAAGCCCCAACCTGCGCGTCATCTGCGATTTTGCCAACTATGTGGGCCCGGAGGCTGCGTCTGTGGATGCACAGCGCCGCATCTGGGACAAAGTGGGCAGCTGGTACGGTGACAAGATCACGGCGGTCCACTTCAAGGGCCAGAACTTCCAGCCGGATGGAACACTCTATTCCACCAGCCTGGAGGATTCCTGCGTGGACTACGCCGGCGGCTTTGAGATGCTGCGGCAGATGCCGCAGGCTTCCCTGCCCGTGCTGCGGGAGGAAGCTGTGCCCGCCCGCGCCGCAAGCGACCTTGCCTTTATGCGCAGATTCGCCTACTGATCGTTTTGGATGCTTCAAAGGCTCTGTTCCCCGTTTGGGGCGCAGAGCCTTTTGTTCTATCTTCCGTATTCATAAAAAATTCACAATAATACCCCCCAGCCCTACTTGCAGAAACAGGACCACCGTGCTATAATGCAGCTATGGAACAAAATACCCCCAAGGGGTAATGAAAGGAGAATAGACATGAGTGATGTGAACAAGATCCCGGAGGGAAGCTGCCCCCACTGCTCCCCCACCCCGGCAGAAGAGCCCTGCTGTGCCCCGGCTGAGGGAAGCACCGGCTGCGGCTGCCGCCACAAGCAGCGCACCGAGGAGGAGTACAAGCACCTCATCACCCGACTGAACCGCATCGAGGGCCAGATCCGGGGCATCCGGAGCATGGTGGAAAAGGATGTGTACTGCACGGATATTCTGGTGCAGGCCGCCGCCGCCAGAAGCGCCCTGAACGGTTTTACCCGGGAGCTGATCGACCAGCACCTGAGTACCTGCGTGGCTGAGGACCTGAAAAACGGCGGTGAGGAGAAGCTGCAGGAGTTTTTGTGGATCCTGAACAAGCTCGTTTGATGCCGTTCACGCAGCGTTTTTTATCGGAGGGAAACAATGGAACAGTATACTGTTACGGGCATGAGCTGCGCGGCCTGCTCTGCCCGGGTGGAAAAGGCCGTAAAAGCTGTGCCCGGCGTGACCAGCTGCTCGGTGAGCCTGCTGACCAACTCCATGGGAGTGGAGGGCACCGCCAGCGCCTCGGCCATCGTCAAGGCAGTGCAGGAGGCGGGCTACGGCGCAAGCCCCAAGGCTGCTGCCGCCGAGACCCCCAGCGCCGAGCTGGATGCACTGGCTGACCACGAAACACCCAGACTGAAGAAACGGCTCATCGCATCACTGGTCTTTCTGGCGGTGCTGATGTATTTTTCGATGGGCCACATGATGTGGGGCTGGCCGCTCCCCCACTGGTTCGACGGCAACCACGTTGCCATGGGTCTGGTCCAGCTGCTGCTGGCGGGCATCGTAATGGTCATCAACCAGAAGTTCTTCATTAGCGGCTTCAAGGGCCTGCTCCACCGCGCCCCCAACATGGATACACTGGTGGCGCTGGGTTCCTCGGCCAGCTTTCTCTGGAGCACCTACGCCCTGTTCGCCATGACCCGCGCTCAGGTGGACGGCAACGACGCGCTCGTCATGCACTACATGATGGAGCTTTACTTTGAATCTGCCGCCATGATCCTGACCCTGATCACCGTGGGCAAGATGCTGGAGGCCCGCTCCAAGGGCAAGACCACCGACGCGCTCAAGAGCCTGATGAAGCTGGCCCCCCAGACCGCCACCCTGCTGCGGGAGGGGGCTGAAGTGACCGTGCCCATTGCACAGGTGAAAAAGGACGACCTCTTTGTGGTGCGCCCCGGTGAGAACATCCCGGTGGACGGCCTTGTGCTGGAAGGTTCCAGCGCCGTGAATGAGAGCGCCCTGACCGGCGAGAGCATCCCGGTGGACAAGGCTGCGGGAGACAAGGTCAGTGCCGCCACCACCAACCAGTCCGGTTTCCTGAAGTGCGAAGCCACCCGTGTGGGCGAGGATACCACGCTGGCCCAGATCATCCGGATGGTCAGCGATGCCGCCGCCACCAAGGCCCCCATTGCCAAGATCGCCGATACCGTTTCCGGCTTCTTCGTGCCTGCGGTCATCTCCATTTCGGTGCTGACCACCCTTGTCTGGCTGCTGCTGGGCCGGGAGTTCGGCTACGCGCTGGCCCGGGGCATCTCGGTGCTGGTCATCAGCTGCCCCTGTGCGCTGGGTCTGGCAACGCCTGTGGCCATCATGGTGGGCAACGGTCTGGGGGCCAGGAACGGCATCCTGTTCAAAACTGCCGCCTCGCTGGAAGCTGCAGGCCGTACCCAGATCGTGGCGCTGGACAAGACCGGCACCATCACCAGCGGCGAGCCCCGGGTCACTGACATCCTGCCCGCGGAGGGCGTTTCCGAGAGTGAGCTGCTGACGCTGGCGGCCTCGCTGGAGCAGAAGAGTGAGCACCCGCTGGCCAAGGCGGTGCTGGCCTATGCCGAGACCGAGACCATCGCCTGCCCCGATGTGACTGATTTTGCCGCCCTGCCCGGCAATGGCCTTTCCGCCCGGCTGGACGGCATGGAGATCTACGGCGGCAATGCGGAATTCATTGCCACCAAGGCATCCGTATCCGCCGAACTCCAGGCCGAAGCCGCCCGGCTGGCCGCTGAGGGCAAAACGCCCCTCTTCTTTGGCGGTGCAGGCCGCCTGATGGGCGTGATCGCTGTGGCGGACACCCTCAAGGAGGACAGCCCCCGCGCCATCCGGGAACTGCAGAACATGGGCATCCGGGTGGTCATGCTGACCGGCGACAACCAGCGCACCGCCGATGCCATTGGCCGGCAGGCGGGCGTGGACGAGGTCATTGCGGGCGTTCTGCCCGACGGCAAAGAGGCCGTGATCCGCAGGCTGCAGGAGAGCGGCAAGGTGGCCATGGTGGGCGACGGCATCAACGATGCCCCCGCCCTGACCCGCGCGGACACCGGCATCGCCATCGGTGCCGGTACCGATGTTGCCATTGACGCAGCCGATGTGGTTCTGATGAACTCCCGGCTCTCCGATGTGCCCGCCGCCATCCGGCTGAGCCGCGCCACCCTGCGCAACATCCACGAAAACCTGTTCTGGGCGTTCATCTACAACATCATCGGCATCCCGCTGGCCGCCGGTGTGTTCATCCCCTTCGGCCTGACCCTGAACCCCATGTTCGGGGCTGCGGCCATGAGCCTTTCCAGCTTCTGTGTCGTAAGCAATGCCCTACGGCTGAATCTGTTCGACCTGCACAGCACCAAACACGACCGCAACCCCAAGTCTGCCGCCCTGCCCGCTGCCCCCGTGCAGCCTGCAGCGGCTGAAAATACTGCCGAACCCGTTTCGGCTCCCGTTGTCAAGGAGGACAATGCCATGAAAAAGACCCTGCATGTTGAAGGTATGATGTGCGGCCACTGCGAGGCCCGCGTGAAAAAGGCGCTGGAAGCCCTGCCCGCCGTGGACGAGGCCGTGGTCAGCCACGAGGCCGGTACCGCCATCGTCACCCTGAACGCCGAAGTTTCCGACGCAGACCTGAAGAAGGCTGTTGAGGATCAGGATTACAAGGTGACCGGCATCGAATAACAGATGCGCAAAAAGCAGCGCCCTGTTTCCCATTGCGGGAGACAGGGCGCTGCTGCTTTTTCTGGATTCTTTTGGGATTGGGATCACACCCAGCTGAGGATGCTTTTGTGTTCAGACTCGTACTGCTTCAGCGCAATGGCCTGCTGGTAAGCATCCAGCACCTGCTGGGCGAAATGCTCTGCCGAGTAGCGGGCCGCGGTGGCCAGAGCGTTCTGGTGCAGCTGCCCGCGCAGGGCGGGGTCCGAGATGATGGTGTTCAGTGCCGATGCAAACTCGGCTTCGTCCTTCCACTGCCAGCCGTTGAAGCCGTTTTCCACCACGCCATCCAGGCAGGGGTCCGCACGGCAGAGCACCGGCAGACCACAGGCCATGCCCTCGAAGTAGGTCAGGCCCTGGGTCTCGCTTTGAGAGGCGCTGACGAAGATATCGCCCACGCGGTACCACCGGGGCACCTCATCGGGCTTGACCATGCCCACAAAGCGGACACGGTCGGTCAGCTTCAGCTCCTTTGTCAGTGCTTCCAGGTCAGGCCGGGCGGGGCCGTCGCCCACAAACACCAGCCACGGGCGGTTCTCCTCCGGCTGCGCGGCCAGCAGACGCACCAGCTGGGCGTGGTTCTTCTCGGCAGCCAGACGGCCCAGCGAGAGCAGGACGGTATCCCCTTCCGGGATGCCCAGCTCTGCCCGCATCCGGGCCTTTTCCTCGCCGTTGTCCTGCGCCGGGCCAAAGGCGGTCAGGTCAATGCCGGTGGGCACTGTGACCACCGGGCAGCTGACCCCGTAGCGGTTGAGCATGGCGCGCACCTTTTCGGTAGGGGCCAGCATGAGGCTGCAATAGCCCGAGAGGATGCGGGTGGCCTTTTCGGCGGTCATCCGGCCCAGACGCTCACTGAAGAAAAGGTACTGGGTATAATCCTCGTAGACAGTATGGTAGGTATGTACCACCGGGCAGTGGCACCGGCGGGCCACCCGCTGTGCCAGCATAAAGGTAGAAAACTCGCTTTGCGTATGGATGACCTCCGGGCCCCAGGCTTCCAGCTCGTCCAGCCAGTGGGAGATGGGCAGAGCGCCCGCCGCACTGATCCGCACGCCCGGGTAGACCCGCTCCGCGCTGATGCTGCCCACATACAGGATGCCGTTTTCCTCATGGGAATGGCCATTCTGGGCAAGGGTCACCACCCGCACGTCATGGCCCAGTGCCAGCAGCTGGTGGTACAGCAGCTCCACCGAGCGCACCACACCGTTGACCATTGGGGACCATGTATCTGATGCAAGAAGAATTTTCATTGGAACACCTCAGATTACCGCATAGAATAGGGGTTATGTTCTCTGTTCTATCTTCAATACGTTTCAGAGCCGCAGAATCTTGCAGATCCGCCCTGATTTTTTCAAAATTTTTCCGGTTTCACCACCGAGACCGTCTCCACGCCGTAGGCTGTGAAAAGCTCCAGCGCCGCCGGGCCGATCACCTCGCCGCTGACGACAATGGGGATGGCGGGCGGGCAGGACACAGTGGGCAGAGCGCAGACCCTGCCCAGCGCAGACCCTGCCGGGATGGTCTCCTGCGGGGCAAACACGGCCTGCCGCACGGTCAGGCGCGGCTCCGCCTGCCGGGCCAGCGCACAAAACGCTTCCCGGTGCTCGGCAGGGGGTTCTGCCGGGGGGATGCCCCGTGCACAGAGTTCTGCCAGAGCCGCCTCCAGCCGGGCCATGTCCTCTGCCGGGTTTTCCGGGGTAAACATCAGCACAAGGTAGCGGGGGTCGGCATATTCGCACTCCATCCCGTTTTGCCGCAGATGATCGGCCAGTGTCTGCCCGGTCAGGCCCAGCGCCGCCGCATCCAGCGTCAGCTTCATGGGTTCCCGGGCGGGACCGTCCAGTGCCAGCGGCAGGGCCGTGCCCTGTGCGGCAGCCAGCGCGTTCAGGCGGGCACGCAGAGCGGCCAGCCGGTCACAGCACTCCTGCAGGCGTGCCGGGTAATCGGTGGAAAGCAGCCGGTTGCAGGCATCGAGAGACTGCAGGATCAGATAAGACGGGCTGGTGGAGCCGAACAGCGCCAGTGCGTTGCGCACGGTGCTTTCCTCCTGCACGGGGGCCTTGGGGCCCAGATGCAGGTAGGCTCCCCCGGTGAGCACCGGCAGGGTCTTGTGGCCGGAGTCACAGCAGGCCGCCGCACCCAGGTCGATGGGGTGGCGGCTCCCGCCGGGCAGAAAGCGCAGGTAGGCCCCGTGGGCATTATCCACCAGCAGGGGCACGCCGTGAGCATCGCAGACGGCAGAGAGAGCCGCGATGTCCTGCATCCCTCCCAAGTAATCCGGGCTGGTCAGGTAAACGCCGAAGGGTGTTCTCCCCTGCCCTGCCAGCTCCTCAAGGGCGGCGGAAAGGGCCTGCACCGTTACCGGGCAGCTGCACAGCGCACCGGTATCCTCCGGCGCGGGCCAGAGCCACCGGATGTCGAAGTCCAGCAGAGCCGCTGCATAGAGCAGGGCTTTGTGGGCATTGCGGGCCGCCAGAAGCACCGGGCGCTTGCCGGTGCGGGGCGCTCCCTGCATAGCAAGGCAGAGCATGGCCCGGATGCACTGGGAAGAACCCTCTGTGCTGTAATAGGTGTGAGCCGTGCCGAACAGCCGTGTGGCGTTGGCCTCGCTCTGCGCGATGATGCCCTCGGCCTCGTAGAGCTCATCGGCACCCCGGATCTCGGTGATATCCCACGGCTCACAGCCCAGCAGGCTTTGCCCCTTATGCCCCGGCATGTGGAGCCGGGCGGTGCCGGACTGGGCGTACTGCCGCACAAAATCGACGATGGGGGTGGTCATTTATTCGCAGGCCTCGCCGTCGGCGCAGGCATTACAGGTGGAGCCCAGCTGGATGGGCACTTCGATGCCCTGTGCAGCCAGCTCCTGATTCTGTGCCACCTGGATCATAATAGCGCACTCCATCCGCTTGCGGAACAGCTCACAGCCGTACTCGTACACGCCGGTAATGCTGCCGGTTGCGTGGTAGGAGTTGGCTGCACAGCCGCCGGAGCAGTAGAGCTTTGCCCAGCAGTCCTGGCACTCCTTGCGGGCGTAGGCGTTGCAGTGCTTGAACTCGTCCCGGACTGCCGTGTTGGTGACACCCTTCCAGATATCGCCCATCAGGTACTTGGGATCGCCCACGAACTGATGGCAGGGATACAGATCGCCCCAGGGGGTCACAGCCATGTACTCGGTGCCGGAGCCGCAGCCCGAAATGCGCTTGTAGATGCAGGGGCCGCCGGTCAGGTCGATCATGTAGTGGTAGAAGGTGAAGCCGCGGCCCTCACGGTTCCGCTTGATCATCTCCTTGGCCAGGATCTCATACTGCTCCTTCAGGATGGGCAGATCTGCCTCGGTCAGAGCGCTGGGGTCACTGGGGTCGCAGACCACGGGCTCCATGCTCAGCTCGGTAAAGCCCAGATCTGCCATGTGGAAGATATCGTTGGTGAAGTCGGTGTTGTAGTGGGTAAAGGTGCCGCGCATGTAATAGCCCTTATCGCCGCGCTTCTTCACGAACTCCTGGAACTTGGGCACAATGGTATCGTAGCTGCCATGGCCGGCGTAGTCCTTGCGGAAGCGGTCGTGGACTTCCTTGCGGCCGTCCAGGCTCAGGACCACGTTGTGGCACTCCTTGTTGCAGAAGTCGATGACATCATCGTCAATGAGCATGCCGTTGGTGGTCATGGTGAAGCGGAAGTTCTTATTGTGGATCTTCTCCTGCTCACGGCAGTAGGCCACCAGCTTCTTGACCATATCAAAGTTCATCAGAGGCTCGCCGCCGAAGAAGTCCACCTCGAGGTTGCGGCGGCTGCCGGAATTCTCAATGAGGAAATCCATTGCACGCTTGCCCACCTCAAAGCTCATCAGGGCACGCTCGCCCTGATAGCGGCCCTGCGAGGCGAAGCAGTAGGAGCAGTTCAGGTTGCAGGTGTGGGCCACATGCAGGCAGAGGGCCTTGACCACGGTGTTGCGGTTCTTGAAATCGAACGCGAGGTTCTCATAGGTATCGGGGCTCCACAGCTTGCCGGATTCCTTCAGGCTTGCCACGTCATCGATGCACTGGCGCAGGTCGGCCTCGGTCACGTCCTCACGGTCGCCGTACTTTGCCATCATGGCGGCAACGATCTCGTCGGCGGTGTGGTCGGGGTACATGGCAATGACATCATACGCCACCTCATCCACCACATGCACCGAGCCGCTGCAGGTATCCAGCACGATGTTATAGCCGTTCAATTGATACTGATGTACCATTTTATTCTCCATTCCATTGTAACATAAAAAAATGCCGCCCGGCAAAGGCGGCATCCGATTTGCAGAAATTACTTGTTGCTGTTCTCGCACTTCTGGTTAGCCACGCCGCAGGAAGTCTTGCAGGCAGACTGGCAGGAAGTCTGGCACTCGCCGCAACCACCGGTCACAACGCTCTTGGTCAGGTCACGAGTAGCGATTGTCTTAATACGTTCCATAATTAAAAACCTCTCTAGCTCCAAATAGTTGATACGCAGAACCACCTGCGCATTGTTATCTTGATATAGGATAGCACGGTTCAGGGATTCTGTCAAGATTTTTGTCGCATCTTCTGCGGGCAGTATTTTGTAGGCTGTACAAAGACGAAGCCTTACCCCACCGGCTGATACTTTTCCAATATTGTATGCAGCCCCAGCTCCCGGGCCTTGCCCAATAAGTACCGGTAGCGGGCCAGAAGGGCCTGCCGCTCATAGATGTGCTGTTCGATGAGGTCGGTATCCACCTCAAGGTCGAACATCATCTCGTTCCGGTGCAGGCAGAACAGGCACTCTTTCAGCTCCTCCTCCAGCTCCGGGTGGTAGCGCTCGTGTTCGGTGTCCCGCGGGATGCGGGGCGAAAGCAGGGTCTTTTCCTTTTGCGTGGTCTGGGTCATGGCAGTTCCTCCTCTTTGTGCGTCTTTGCTTCTTCTGATTTCCAGTATATGCAAAGCGCATGAGAAGGATGACGGAATCAAGCAGCCCGCAAGAACTCCTGCGAAAGTGCGTCTTTTTTCTGATTTCTGCAAAAAATTTCAAAAAAGCGCTTGACAAAGCGGCGCTTTTTCCGTATAATAGCACACGTTGAGCGGCTCACCCCGCAAGACAGACCCAAGCTGATGGGGATTTGCATAGTGGTAGTGCGGTAGACTCTGACTCTACTTGTGGGAGTTCGATTCTCTCATCCCCAACCAAAAAGACATCCGAACTTTTCGGATGTCTTTTTTTGTTCTGTTTTGTTTATAGAGAAAGCCAAAAAGAGCGATACAGCAAACGCTGTATCGCTCTTTTTGGTTAACGGCAATCAGTAATTCAGACCGAAGCCGCTGCGGTAGTAATTGCCGTCGGCATCGCAGTAGGCGTAGCTGCCGCCCTTGACGTTGGCGAGGATGGCGGGATCGATGTACTGATCCTTATCGTAGCCGGGCACGTCGTTGGGAGAGGCGCAGATCTCGCGCACCACACCGTCGATCTCCTGCTCGGTGATGGCAATGACGGCGGGGTCAGAGACCATGGTCAGGCTCAGCTTGCCGGTGGGGGCAAAGTCGCCGCTGATGACATCGACCTGAGCGTTCAGGGCGTTGTTCAGGGCAACGGCGCTGACGGTGTACTGGATGGTCAGTGCGTCGCAGTAGGGCTCCAGCTTGTCCAGCAGCCAGGGGTTGCAGACCACGCAGGTACCAACCACCTTGCCGCCGCGGGCATGGATGGCATCGGCCAGTTCCTTGATCTTCTCCACGTCCTTCAGGGTGACAACGGTGACCTTGTTGCCGGTCTTTTTCTGGCTCTTGTTGCGCTCGCGCTCGTCAGTGACGATCTCACCCATCTCGATGACGGGCATTGCGTACTGGTTGAACACCAGACCGTTGCTGATGGGCCAGACGTGCAGGTAGAGCACATCGGCTTCCTCCGGGGTGGCCACCACGGTGTAGCCCTTCTTCTCAAAGGCTTCCGTCAGGGTCTTGCGCAGAGCGGCATCCTCGTCCGTGTTGCCCAGACCGGCACCCATGGCCTGTGCCATCTGTGCAAAGCCGGAGTCCACACCCTTGAAGGTGACGATGCAGACCTTCTGGCTCTTGGCCAGAGGCAGGAGCTTCTCGTGGTTCTTGACCAGAACAACGGCCTTCTGGTTGGCCTCGTAAGCCTTCTTCTTGGCACCGTCGAAGTTATCCACGCGGGCCTGATCGGCCTTGTCGGGGTCGAGGTAGGGGTTATCCACCCGCTTGGTGCGGAACAGGCTCAGCAGACGATTGTAGCTGGCGCGGTCCAGATCTGCCTTGGGCAGCAGACCGTCCTCCACAGCCTTGACGATGTTCTCGGGGTCGGTGTTGCCGCCAATGACATCGGTACCGGCAGAGATGGCCTTGGCGTAGCGCTCAGGCTCGGTGAGGTTCTCCACGCCGTAGATCTGAACGGTGGTGATGCCGGAGTCGGAGTTGACATAGCCGTCAAAGCCCATCTTGTTCCGGGCCAGATCGGTGATCAGCTCCTTGCTGTAAGCGCTGGGCACTTCCTCGGTGCTGGTCACCTCGCCCCGGTAGGTCTGGGGCACGGCACGGCCATCGGTGGCAATACGGGAGTAGTCCGGCATGATGGAAGAGACCTTGTGGTCAAAGGCGCGCTGGAACGGGGGCAGATGATACTTTTCCATAGAGCCGGGGGTGCGGTAGATGCGCCACTGGCCGATGGGCACATGAGGCTCAAAGCCGTTCTCAGAGGGGGCATCGCCGGGGAAGTGCTTGATGGTCAGAACAACAGAACCCTCGTTCAGGCCGTTGTCGCCATCCTGATAGCCCTTGACCAGAGCCTCGGCAATGTCACTGGTGACATCGGGACGCTCGCCGTAAGTACCGGAGGTACGGGGCCAGCGGGGGTCAGAGGTCACATCGACCTGAGGGCCGTACATGATGTTCAGGCCCTCGGCCTTCATCATCTTGCGGTCGGTCTGGGCCATCTCATAGACCATATCGGTGTTGCCGTCGCCAATGACCGCCGCGCCGATGCCCAGAGAGTCCGGGTAACCGATGTTGATGGGGTTGGTGTGGAGAGAGTACGGAATGGCCACGCCGCCCTTGCAGGCCTCGTATTCCAGCATCTGGGTGCCGGCGTTGTGGTACAGGGCCACCATGCCGGCCTCGCAGCGCATGTCACCGCGGTAAACACCGGCGGCGATGTGCTTTTCCAGAACATGGCTGTCATCAATGCTGACGGTCATGCCGGGCAGAGGGCCGGGCATGGGCTTTTCACCGGGGTTGTGGTGCTTGTAGATCTTGCCCAGCTCCAGCTTGCCTTCGGCGTTGGTGGCCTCGGCACGGGTGGGCACCACAGGGCTGTTGAACAGGGTGTTCAGCACAAGGCCTGCCTGCTGATCCAGCCGCAGATGCTTGACCATATCCTCAGCGCGCTGCTCAGGGCTCAGCCGCCAATCCTTGTAGGGGGCCAGCTCGCCGCTGTTGTCCAGATCCTTAAAGTACAGGCCGTCCTTGACGATCACGCCGCAGGTGGTCACACCGATGTCGGGGCCGTTGACGTTGTGGAAGATGACCGGCTCAAGATACTGGTCAATGATCTGCTCGCCCTCTTCCAAAGCGTAGGGTGCAGGGATCACGCCGTCCTTGGCCTCTGCCCACTGGTCGGCGCTGGTATACCGTGTCTGCATAATGTTTCTCCTTTGTCTCTGTGCCTGCCACAGCACAGCTGATATATTACTTGCCTGTTTATTATACTTCCAGCTCAGATCGTTCGCAAGCAAACAAATAAAAAAAGTTACAAACTTTGGCGTAGTATACAAGGATGCTCTGCCGGATTTGTGCAACTTTCCCCTATCCTGATCCACAAACCGGGTTCGTTTCCTGCTGACAACACTGCTTAAAAATAACCCTCTCCGTCAAAGCCTGCGGCGTTGACGGAGAGGGTTGTATCCTTAATTGATCAGATCATCTGGATGCGGCCTGCGCCGTACGGATCCTCGTAGTTGAGCAGGTAGCCGGGGTAATCGGCCAGCGGGCTGTTGGCGCTTGCCAGATGCGGCAGACCGTTGGCATCCACGCCGCCGAACATGGCTGCGTAGCTGGACATGACAAGGTAGTCCTCAGAGACATAGTCCTTGATGAGGGTCGCGCCATCGAACATGGCAAAGCCATCGCCCAGATTGCGCAGGGTGTAGTTCATGCCGGCCAGAGCGTAGGTGGCGTTCGGGTCAAGGGGCTTATAGGTGCCGGTGGTCTTGTCGTAGATCTCCACATTGCTGACACGCGGAGTGGCGGCGCTGCCGGTCCAGACATTCTTGTCGTTGGTCTGAACGGTGTTGGGGGTCCCAGTGTGGATCGTGTACCTGGCACCTGCCACCTGCAGGAAGCCGCCGTTCTCCTTGCCCTCAGCACCAGCAAAGCGGGCACCAAACTCCAGAGCGTCCTGGATCTGCTGGCCGGTCACGGACATCAGGCAGGCCACGTTGCCAAAGGGGCTGACGGTCTTGCAGGTCTTGAAGCTCCAGGGGCCAGCCTCCACATCGGTGCGGATGCCGCCGCCGTTCATAATGGCGACATCACAGTGGAGCTCCTCGATCTCGTTGAAGTAGGTGTAGATGCCGTCGGCCACGAAGTCGCCGAGGTTGGTCTCGCCGGAGCGGATGCGGCGCTTACCGGTGGCGGGATCGTTGATGTAGAATTTGGTATCGCCCACTGCGATCTCCTCGCCCAGCATATCGTCCACTGCGCTGATCCAGTTGGAGGCAGTGGCGGCCACGGCAGCGTCCAGACCCTCGTAGGTGTCGATGAGCTCAGTGGTGATGGTGCCGTCCGCGCCCACAGTCATCTTGCCGATGTTCTTGAAGTAAGAGCCGGTCTGGGTCAGGGTGACTGCCTTGCCGGAAGCATCGGTGACCTGCTTGTTGGCCATCACGGTGTGGGAGTGGCCGTCGATGAAGGCGGTGAAGCCATGGGTGTGTGCAATGACTTCCTCACTGGTCCAGGGAGAGGAGGAAGGGTCAACGCCCAGATGGCCCAGACCGATGATGGTGTCAGCGCCCCAGAACTCGGCCTTGTCGATGGCTTTCTGAACGGCATCGTAAAGCTTCTGGCCATCCTCGCCGCCCAGAATGTCGTAGATGTACTTGGTCTGGGCATCGTTCATAAAGTAGGCCGGGGTGGACTTGGTAAAGGTCTCGGGGGTGGTCACGCCCACAAAGGCGATCTTGCGGCCGCCCACAAAGAAGAACTTGACGCTGGGCAGGACGTTGAAGCCAGTGCGCAGATCGACCCAGTTGCAGGAGACATAGGGGAAGTCGGCTTCCCGGAGCACAGCCTTGGCGCGGGCCATGCCGTAGTCAAACTCATGGTTGCCGGGGGTTGCCAGATCGTAACCGGCCTCGTTCATCAGCTCGATGATGGTAGCGCCATCATCCATGGAACCGTAAGCGGTGCCCTGGATATGGTCGCCTGCATCCACCAGCAGCACATCCCGGCCGGTGTCCTCGATGCTCTTTTTCAGGGCAGCAATGGCGGCATAGGTGGGCTTGGGGGACTTGTTGTCAATATAGGTGTGGACATCGTTGGTGTAGAGGATGGTCACATCCGCTTTGTCACCAAAGAAGCAATTGGTCTCCTCCGCAAAGGCGGCGGGTGCACCGACAGAAACTGCGGTCAGTGCCGTGGCAGCACCGGCAGCCTTGATAAAGCTGCGGCGGGTAATGAACTGTTTCACAGGGAAAGACCTCCTTTGATTCAATACGCTCTTTCAGCCCTCTCCTTCTATGCTGTGCAGCGTTGTTTTCCCTTTTGGGGAACTGACGGGCTTCAGCAAGACCGAGAGGGCTGTTTGTTACCTAAATCTTAACATAGAACCCCAGTTTCCGCAAGGGATTTTTGTAAAATTCGTGTCAAGGAATCCCACAATAGTCATACTGTTTTGGTAAAACGTTTGAAAATTCCGAGAAAAAGGGCAAAGCCCCGCATCCCATGGAAAGGGTGCAGGGCTTTGCCGCATTCAGAAAAGAGGGTCAGAGGATCGGGGGACGATTCTCAGACAGCATCAGATGGCATGGTATTCCTTGAGGAACTTCTCAAGGTCAGTGCCCTCGATCTTCTTGAGCACTTCCTTGAGGGCCACCCGCTGGATGAAGGGCAGATCCATATCAGTGATCTTCTTGCCGTCACGCAGTTTGACCGTTGCATCGATCAGGCTGCGGACATCATAGGTGCTGCCCCAGACCTCGGGCACGCCGCGGTCGATGTTGAGCAGGGTGTAAACCGCTTCCATACCGGTGCGCATGGAGTACTCGGTGGTGAAGATGGTGTCACGGCCGGTCTCGGCAAACTGGCCCAGGAAGGCGAAGTTGACAGCGCCCTGGGGCACGATGTCGGGGCGGTCACCGAAGGCACGGGGCATGAAGAAGGCATCGATATAGGGCATCATCACGGGCACGGTGTTGGCGCTGTGTTCAGCCAGCTCGGCAATGTCCTCCTCGGGCACGCCGATGTGATACAGCCACTCCATGCAGATCTCACGGCCGGTGCAGTCGCGCATGGGCTTCTTGACGTAATCGCCGGGCTTGTCGCTGAACAGGCCGTAGACCCAGACGCAGAGCTGGTTCTTGGGCTGGTCACGGAACTGCTGCTGGCGGTTCAGGGTCCAGCTGAGCAGCCAGCTGGAATCCTTGACCGTGACGATGCCGCCGGTGACGGTGTGGCCGCTGAAGGGGTCACGCTTGCAGATCTTCTTGATATACTGGGGGATCTTGTCGTCCAGGGTGGTGATGGTGGCGCTTTCCCAGTTGGACAGCTCCGGCTGAGAGCAGAACTTTTCGGGATGGCCGAAGGAAGGATCCTGTGCGGCGATCTTCTTCCACAGATCCCAGCCGTTGCCCGGCCTGATGGTGGGATCAAAGCCTGCGGCCTTGTCCTGAGCGCCGATGGTGCAGCTCTCCACGCAGCCGCCGTTGGTGATGAAGAGCAGGTCGTTCTCGGTGAGGTCGATGGTCCTGCTCTCACCCTTGTGATCCACGGTCACGCTGCTGGCCTGCTTTTTGCCGCCCTCGATCCGGAACTGGACATCGGTGACCTTGGTCTCGTACTGGAAGTCCACGCCGTGATCCTTCAGGTAGGTGACCATGGGCAGGATGATGGACTCGTACTGGTTGTAGCGGGTAAAGCGCAGGGCGGTGAAATCGGGCAGACCGCCGATGTGGTGGATATAGCGCTTGAGGTAGAGCTTCATCTCCAGCGCGCTGTGCCAGTTCTCAAAGGCGAACATGGTGCGCCAGTACATCCAGAAGTTGGAGGAGAACACCTCATCGTCGAAGATATCGGTGATCTTTTTATCCTGCAGCTGCTCGTCCGGGGTGAAGAAGAGCTTCATGATCTCCATGGCACCCTGATCGGAGATGGCGAACTTGCCGTCGGTGTGGGCATCCTGGCCGCGGTTGACGGTGGCACGGCAGAGGGACTTGTTGGGATCCTCCTTGTTCAGCCAGTAATACTCGTCCAGCACGCTGGCGCCCTCGGTCTCCAGCGAGGGGATGGAGCGGAGCAGGTCCCACATGACCTCGAAATGGTTGTCCATCTCACGGCCGCCGCGCATGACATAGCCGATATCGTACTTGTAGCCGTCGCAGGCACCGCCGGGCAGCGGGTCCTTCTCAAACACATGGATGTGGTCGCCCTGCATCTGGCCGTCACGGACCAGGTAGCAGGCGGCAGTCAGGGCCGCCAGACCGGAGCCGATGAGGTAAGCAGATTTATTGTCAACGCCCTCAGGCTTTTTGGGGTGTGCAAATGCTTCGTAATTGCCACTGGAATAATACATACTGGGAACCTCCTGTAAATCATATTGGGAAGACTGTGTTCATGGTTCTGTGTCGTCTTCCATTTTGTTGTGCTTAGTATACCCCAGTGGTTTTTTCAGAACAACAAACAAATCCTGAACAGTGTATAAAATTTATACAAAACACAACCATTGTCGGAAATATGACGAAACTGTGTATCACCCCCCAGTCACCTGCGGTGACAGCCCCCGCTAATAGGGGGGCCTTTGGCATTGCATAAAGCTTTGCAAGTCCCCCTTTCCGCACAGACTGCACCATTATGCCAAGGGCTCCCCTACTAGGGGAGCTGGCGCAAAGCGCCTGAGGGGTTTAGTCCAACAAAAAAGCGCTCACCCTCCAGGGAAGGTGAACGCTTGCGTTTCTTTATCAGTTATTTTGTTTCGGGTGCCACCTCAAAATCGACCTTGCCAAGGTTGATATCGGCGCGGACGATGGTGATCATCATGCTGTCGCCCAGGCTCCAGGTCTTGCCGGAGGCGGGGTCAGAAAGGCGGATCCCCTCGGTGAGGGTGGTGCCGGTGGCGGTCAGGCTGGAAGCAGGCACAAAGCCCTCCACGCCGTTCTCCAGCTCCACAAAGATGCCGCGCTGGGTCACGCCGGAGATGATGCCCTCGTAGCACTCACCCAGATGGCGGCGGGCGTACTCGGCCTTGTAGTAATCCTCGGCCTTGCGCTCGATCTGAACGGCCAGCACTTCCCGCTCGCTGGACTGTTTGGAGGCCTTCTCCGCGAAATCGGTGTAGCGGACGATCATGGTCTCCTTGTCGGTGCCGCTGAGCAGGTCGGTCATCATGCGGTGGATGGCCAGATCCGGGTAGCGGCGGATGGGGCTGGTGAAGTGGGCGTAATCCTTGAGCACCAGACCATAGTGGCCCTTGGGCTTTTCCTCATAGCAGGCCTTGGACATGCAGCGGAGCATTCCGGTGTTGACGATCTGCTCAAACGGGGTGCCGCGCACACCCTCCAGAATGGCGCTCAGCTCCTTGGGGGTGGGCACCTCCTTGGCAAAGTGGTCGTTGATGCCGCAGGCCTGCAGCAGGCTGTGCAGGCGCTCCAGCTTCTCGCCGTTGGGCTCCTCGTGGACACGGTAGACAAAGGGGATCTGCTTGACCCGGGCAAAGTGGGCGGCGCACTGGTTGGCCAGCAGCATGAACTCCTCGATCATGGCCTCGCTCTCGCCGGAGGTGCGCTTTTTCACATCAATACAATGGCCGTTCTCATCCAGAATGAGCTTGACTTCCCCGCTCTCGAAATCGATGCAGCCGCGCTCTTTGCGCAGGCGGGCGCGGTGGGCGTACAGCTCCTTCATGGCGGGCAGCTGATCCAGCACCTCGGCGTACTTGGCCTGCGTCTCGGCATCGGCAGTGCCGGCCAGCAGGGCGTTGATCTCAGAATACACGCCCTTGACCCGGCTGCAGATGATGGATTTGACGAACTTGTAGTCGGTCAGATTGCCGTCTTGATCCAGACGCATCAGGCAGGAGAACGCCAGGCGCAGCTCCTTCTCGTTCAGGGAGCAGATGCCGTTGGAAAGGCTCTTGGGCAGCATGGGCACGACCTGATCCGCATAGTAGACCGAAGTGGCGCGGTTGAAAGCCTCCTCGTTCAGCTCACTGCCAGGCTTGACGTAGTGGGAGACATCGGCGATGTGAACGCCCAGCTCATAGCCGCCACCGGGGAGCCGGGTCAGGCTGACGGCATCGTCGATATCCTTGGTCTCGGCGCTGTCGATGGTGAAGATGGGCAGAGCGCGCAGATCCATGCGGCCCTTGCAGTCCTCCTCAGACACGGTCATGTCCTCGAACTTCTTGGCCTCGTCCCGCACCTTCTCGGGGAAACGGGTGTGGATGTCCTTGGCATAGAGCAGGGCCTTAGCACAGCGCTTGGCCTCCTCGCAGCTGCCAAAGCGCATGGAAACGCCCACGCGGTGATCCTCCTGCCGGGTCCCGCGCTGCAGGATCTCCACAGCCACCTTGTCGCCGTCCTTCGCGCCGCCCTCGCAGTCGCGCTGGATGGTCATGGAGATGGCCGGGCAGTCATCGGGCACGAACTTCAGGCGGCCCTCGATGCGGCGGACAGTGCCCACCATGTCGTTCTTCTGCTCGAGCACGGCAAGGATCTCGCCCTCATCGCTGCCCTCCACCCGGGGGTGGGCAAACTTCTCCACCAGAACGGAATCACCGGGCATGGCACCGCGGGTGAAGCGGCCCGGGATGAAGATATCGCCGGATTCATCCTCCAGCATCACAAAGGCAAAGTTCTTGCCCAGCTTGACCACCTTGCAGGTCAGGGCCTTTTCGGCACGGCCGGAGCGGGCAGTGAAGAACACGCCTGACTTCTGGCAGACCACAGCATCGTGCACCAGCTCGTCCAGAGCCTCCATCACCTTGCGGTCTGCGGCACGGTCGCCGCCGAACTTTGCCTTGAGGTCCTTGACCATGCAGGGCTGGTTCTGGATGGCATGTTCAATTTTATCGCGTAATGACATATTTTTCTCCTTAACACTTTTCCGGCATTCTCCAATGGAACCCGGACAACTTCTTTCCCACGAGAGGTTTAGACAGAAAAACAGCCCCGCCTTACACGGGGCTGTACACGGGTGCTCAGGCCAGACGGCTGGCGAACACACAGGCCAGGATAGCCACCACAAAGAACACGATGCCTGCAATGCGGGTCACCTTGGCCAGCATCTGATCCGCAGGGGTCAGGCGTGCATTGTTGGCACCGCCCACACCACCGTTGATGGCACCGGCCAGACCCTGACCGTGGGTGTGCTGCATCAGGGTGAGGAGGATGATGACGGCCGAGACGACCAGCAGGATGGCACCGCCGACGATTTCAATGACAGACATGGATGGAACGCTCCTTTTATCTTTAGTTTCATAGAGACTGCATACAAATACAAGTGTATGATAGCACAAAAGCCCGGGAAATGCAAGAAAAACCGTGAGCTACGGGGCCAGAATTTCCAGCCCTGCCGCCACCCGGGCAAAGATGGCCGCGCTGGAAAAGGCAGGCTCGGCCTGCGTGTCCTGCAGCACCACGATGGTATAGCGGGGCTGCTCTGCCGGGACAAAACCCGCAAACCAGTAATTTTTCAGCTCTGTACCGCCGGAAAACTGGCCGGTCTGGGCCGTGCCGGTCTTGCCTGCCGCGGTCTGGCCGGGCAGGGCGGCCTCATGGCCGGTGCCCCCGGCCACTACACCCGCCAACAGGGCCTGCAGGGCGGCGGCGGTGCGCTTTGTAAGCACCCGCCTGCTCCGGACATGGGAAAGCGCCGTGAGAGGTGTGCCGGTGGTCTCGTCCAGAGTGGTCTCCAGCAGCAGCGGGGTGCGGCAGATCCCCCCGCAGGCAATGGTGTTCATCATGGCGGCGACCTGCAGGGGGGATGCCAGCAGCTCCCCCTGCCCAAAGCAGAAATTGGCGTAGGCCCCGCTGGACGCAAGAGCCTCCCGCTCCGGCAGGACCCCCGCCGCCGTGTGCAGGGCATCGGTGAGCGGGATCGCCTGCCCGAAGCCCAGCTGCTCTGCCATGGCGCGGACAGCATCGGCCCCCAGCGCCTGCCCCAGCCGGATGAAGTAGCCGTTGCAGCTCTTTTCCAGCGCGCCGGCCAGATCCACCTCGCCATGGGGGATGCCGCCCGCACAGCGGAAGATCCGGCCATCCACCGCGCACCAGCCGGGGCAGGTGTAGACAAAGCCGCTCTCCCCTGCCTCCAGCGCCGCTGCCGCCACCACCGGCTTGAACACCGAGCCCACGGCATAGCACTGAAACGCCCGCTCCAGCAGGGGGCTGTCCGGGGCGTTCAGGCTGGCCGAAATGTTTTCCGGGTCATAGCCGGGGCGGCTGACACAGGCCCGCACCTTGGCGTTGGCGGTGTCCAGCACCAGGATGCAGCCGCTCTGCATCGTCTCGTTGGCCACGGCTTCGGCGGTCTGCTGGATCTCCCGGGAAAGGGTCAGCTGCACCCCCACGGCCCCGCTGTCGGCGGGGGTGAGGACGGGCTCGGCCCGCAGCTTTCCCTGGGCGTTGACGGTGCAGAGCAGGGTATCCCCCGCCCCGCTGCCGGTGAGCAGTTCGTCAAAGGCGGCTTCCAGACCGGCAGCACCATGGCCCTCGCCATCGAGATACCCCAGCAGCTGCACTGCCAGCGGGGCGGCAGAGCTTCGCCGCGCCGCTGGCCAGCAGGAAACGCCCAGCGCGGAAACGTCCCGGTCCACCTCCAACAGAAACGGGGATGCGGCGTTCCGCTTCTGGTAGAGCGCCGCCTGCCCGGCGGCATCGGTGTAGGCGAACAGGCGGGCATAGCTGCCCTCCCCGGGCACGCAGAGGGCCATCCAGCGGGTGGTCTGCCCCGTGAGGAGCTGGCCCCTGTAATCATAAAAATTGCCCCGCCGGGCGGGCAGGTGGAGAGTGACCACGCTCTGCGCCGCCGCCCGGGCCCCATAGGCCGTGTCGGAGCAGAGCCAGTACAGGCGGCAGACCACCGCCGCAAAGCAGAACAGCAGGGCCCCATACAGGGCCAGCACCCGTTTGCCGGACATGAAAGCGCCCCCTCTCCCGCTTAGGATGGGCAGGAAAGGGGGCGTTGATGCGTTCAGGAGCAGATTTTTCGGACGAGCTCAGCGGCGCGGGCGGCATCCTCGGCCGTGGCGGTGCCGTTGTAGCGGGCTTTGAGGTAGATCTGGCGCAGCTCGGCCTCGGCGGCAAAGTCCATACCGAAAGCGCGGCCGGTCAGGTCAAGGCTGGTATCGCCCCGCAGGATGGTCACGCCATGGCGCTGGCAGTGGTCCAGATAGATGGCATACTCCCGCCGCACCTTGTCCACCGGGCTGAGGAAGAGCCCGGGCCAGCGGCGGGCACGCTTGTGGGTGCTATGCCGCACAGTGGTGTCCGTGCAGGCAGTGTCCGTGTGCCGGAACTTCTGGCGCAGGAAATGCCGCACCACCAGCACCGCACAGAGGACCGCCAGCAGGATACCGAGCACAGTCAGCATCGACATCCCGTCGATGAGCGGTTCTGCGTCCTCGGCGGCCTTTTGGGCGTTGGCGATGACCTCATCGGTAGAAACGATCTCGGTGCGCTCCAACGGTTTGGGCGGAAAGAGGGTGAAGAGCCAGTGGATGAACTGCAGGATGCCGTGGAACAGCCAAGTCACGCCCTGCACCACAATGTTGTTCAAAAACAGCTGCAGCACCGGCACGATCCCGCCAAAGTAAACGGCAGACGCAGCCGCCTTTGCACCGGCAACCACAACACTGCGGCTGAGCAGAAACGGCCCTGCACACACCGCCGCCAGCACGCCGCCGGAAAGCAGCAGATAGCCCGGCCGGGTGGAGATCTCCGGGTCCTGCCGGGTGGTGCGGTTGAACCCCACCAGAAGCACCGCTGCCGCCGTCGCAAAGGGCAGAGCCGCCGAAAGCACCGCGTTGGCGTTCCACAGCAGCATTGCCACTGCAAAGAAGGGCCATACCCGGCAGAGCCAGCGCAGGCGCTCGGCCTGCCGCACCGGCGAAAGGGCAAAATCGCCGGTGTAGGCCAGCAGCACCGGGTAGACTGCCGCCGGGAAGTAGCAGAACTTGTCCGCCCCTGTAGGCAGGAGGAGCAGCGCCGCCGCGCTCAGGGCCGCAAGAGTGGTGCGGAGGGGACGGCTGCCCTCAAAGCAGGAGGCCAGACCAAAGCAGAGGGCAGGCCAGACCAGCACCAGCGGCATGGGGGTCCCGCCGAAGCTGGCGGCAAAAAAGCCCGCAAAAGCATAGTAAAAGCTCAGATCACCTGCCAGGCGCAGGGTATGTAAGAACATCATGCGCCCGCCTCCCCTGTCTGGACCGTCTCTACGGCCATTTCCGGAGTGAGCACCAGCAGCGGAATGCCAGGCAGGGGCCGCACGGCAGCACGCACAGCTTCTTCCGGCTCCGTTGTCACCACGATGCAGCTGACCTGCTCCTGCGGGTGGTAGTATTCGGCGCAGAACCGCGCGCAGGAAAGGGCGGTCTGCCCGGTGGCGCGGCCCAGAATTTCCAACACCCTGCGGTAGTGTTCGGGGCCGTAGCCCTGCGGGGTTTCCAGCGGCTTTCTCCACTCCTCACCGGAGAGAGCCGCATTGAGCAGCAGGTCAAAGGCAGCGTTTGCCGCAAAGCGGTAGGACACCGCCTTTTCTTCCAGCCTCCGGCAGATTGTGCGGGCCATGGAGTAGCAGAGCTCCGCCGGTTCCGGGTGGTCGTAATCCTTGGTATCCGCATGGACTAGCACCACTGCCCGGGGCTCAGTGGTGTAATCCCACTTTTTGACCATAAGCCCCTGCCCCCGGACGCTCTGCTTCCAGGCGATGGAGCGCATGGGGTCACCACTGGTGTAGGGGCGGTAACCCGCCGTGAGAATAGGATCCTCGTAGAGATAGCGGTTCACCGAAAGCTCGCCCAGAAAACCGCCCAGCATCTCTTCCAATTCCGGCAGAGCGCACTCCCTGGGTGGAACGATGAGCTCGTGGAAGCCCCGCTCGGTGCGGGACTGTTCCACAAGACCCAGAAAGTCGCCGCCGATGACCTGCATCGGTTCCAGCACATAGCGGCCCCGGCGTTCCAGCCTGAGGGCGGTGGAGAAATCTGCCTCCTGCCCCGGGCGCAGCCAGGTGGTGAACCGCACCGTGTGGCCCCAACCTGTCTGATCCTGCGTAATGTGGTGCTCCGTGCAGGGAAGAAACTCCTTGTTCAGGTGGAGCTTTGCCGCCAGGAACATCTTCCAACGGGGGCCGCTGTTCCGGACAACGAGGTGGATCACGGCGGGCTCCCCGGCTTCCACAAGATGATCCTCCACTTCCAGCCGCCCCTGCACATCGTCAAGGCTGTGGGCTGTGCTGTAACGCTCCAGCCCAAGGGCTGTGGCCACCAATAGCAGCGCGAAGATGACGGCGCTCATTCCGCATTCTCCAGCGGCACAGTGATCTCGGCCAACAGCTTGCGCATCCGCAGAGCGGCGGCCTCGGCGTTCATGCTGCTGCCCAGAGAAATGCGGTGAGAAAGCACCGCCGGGGCCAGCCCTTTGATGTCCTCGGGGATGACGTATTCCCTGCCCTGCAAGGAGGCATACGCCTGCGCAGCCTGATAGAGCGCCAGCGCACCGCGGGTAGATACGCCGCTGACAAAGCCGCTCTGTGTGCGGGTGGCTTCCACGATGTCCATAAGGTAGTGCTTGACCTCCTCGGAAACCTTGACCTCCCGGTAAGCCGTGCGGACGTATGCGGTCTCCTCGGGAGTAACGACGGCCTGCAGCTCGTTCAGCACGGTCTGGGCCGAGGGGCGGGAGAGCACCTCCAGCTCCTGCTCCCGGGTCATATAGCCCAGCGACAGCCGCATGAAAAAACGGTCCATTTGGGCATCTGGCAACGGGAAGGTGCCAAAGGACTCCAGTGGATTCTGGGTGGCCAGCACCATAAAGGGCTCAGCCAGGCGGCTGGTCACGCCGTCCACGGTAATCTGCCTTTCCTCCATGGCTTCCAGCAGGGCCGACTGGGTACGGGGCGTGGCACGATTGATTTCGTCCGCCAGCACAAAGTTGGTGAAGAGCGGGCCGGGCCGGAACTCGAACTCACCGGACTTCTGGTTGTAGAAATTGATGCCGGTCAGATCGGAGGGCAGCAGGTCGGGCGTGAACTGCACCCGTTTGAAGTCCCCGCCCACCGTGCGCGCAAATGCACGCAGGAGCATGGTTTTGCCGGTGCCGGGCTTATCTTCCAGCAATACATGGCCTCCGCAGAGGAAGCTGACCAGAATTTTCTCGGTAGCATCCTCCTTGCCCACAATGACGCGGGCACAGTTGGACACAACTTTTTCGCGGTAGGCGGTAAAAGCGGCAGTGTTCATTGGTGTTTCCTTTCCCAAAAACAATTTTTCTAAGTGTACTCTTGTTTGGAAAGGGTGTCAACAAAAAAGAAGGCAGAGCCTCCCGGGTGGGAAGTTCTGCCTTCTGCGGCGTATTGAATTGGTATGGGGAGCCGGTGCGGCTTAGTACATGCCGCCCATGCCGCCCATGTCACCACCGGCTGCGGGAGCAGCGGGGGGTTCGGGCAGGTCAGCGACCAGGCTCTCGGTGGTCAGCACCATCTCAGCGACGGATGCTGCGTTCTCCAGAGCGGAACGGGTGACCTTGGTGGGGTCAACGATACCGGCGGCGATCATATCCTCAACAAAGACCTCGTTCTGAGCGTCGAAGCCGTAGTTGGGCTTATTGGCAGAGACGATCTTGTCGATGATGACGCTGCCCTCCAGACCGGCGTTCTTGGCGATCTGGCGCAGAGGTGCCTCCAGAGCCTTCAGGACGATCTTGGCACCGGTGCGCTCGTCGCCTTCCAGCGTGTCGCACAGGGCGCGCACAGCGGGGATGGCGTTGATGGGAGCGGTGCCGCCGCCAGCGACAACGCCTTCCTGAACAGCAGCCTTGGTTGCGTTCAGAGCGTCCTCGATGCGCAGCTTCTTATCCTTCATCTCGACCTCGGTAGCAGCACCGACCTTGATGACTGCAACGCCGCCGGCCAGCTTTGCCAGGCGCTCCTGCAGCTTCTCGCGGTCGAAATCGCTGGTAGAAGCCTCGATCTGGTTGCGGATCTGTGCAATGCGGGCTGCAATGGCATCCTTATCGCCTGCGCCGCCCACGATGGTGGTGTTCTCCTTGGTGACCTTGACCTGACGGGCATGGCCCAGCATCTGGACGGTAGCGTCCTTCAGCTCATAGCCCAGATCAGCGGACACAACGGTGCCGCCGGTCAGGGTAGCGATATCCTGCAGCATCTCCTTGCGGCGGTCGCCAAAGCCGGGAGCCTTGACAGCGCAGACGTTCAGGGTGCCGCGCAGGCGGTTGACGATCAGGGTGGACAGAGCCTCGCCCTCGATGTCCTCAGCCACGACCAGCAGCTTCATGCCGTTCTGCATGACCTGCTCCAGCAGGGGGACCAGATCCTGGATGACGCTGATCTTCTTATCGGTGATCAGGATGGCGGCGTTGTCCAGAACAGCCTCCATCTTGTCGGTATCGGTGACCATATAGGGGGTCAGGTAGCCGCGGTCAAACTGCATGCCTTCCACGATCTCGTTGTAGGTCTCGGCGGTGGTCTTGTTCTCCTCGATGGTGATGACACCGTCGGAGGTGACCTTCTCCATGGCCTCGGCGATCAGGCGGCCGATCTCGGGGTCACCGGCAGAAATGGTGCCGACGCGGGCGATATCGTTGCTGTCCTTGACCTTCTGGCTGTGGGCCTTGATGGTCTCAACGGCCTTGGCAACAGCCTTGCTCATGCCGCGGCGGATATCCATGGGGTTGGCACCGGCGGTAACGTTCTTCATGCCCTCGGTGACCATGGCCTGTGCCAGAACGGTTGCGGTGGTGGTGCCGTCGCCTGCGGCATCGTTGGTCTTGGTTGCGACCTCACGCACCAGCTGTGCACCCATGTTCTCGAACTCGTCCTTCAGCTCGATTTCCTTGGCAATGGTCACGCCGTCGTTGGTGATGACGGGTGCGCCGAACTTCTTGCCCAGCACCACATTGCGGCCCTTGGGGCCCAGGGTGATCTTCACGGTATTTGCCAGGGTATCAATACCGGCACACAGTGCCTTGCGGGCATCCTCGCCCTGCTTGATCTGTTTTGCCATAATCAAATCGCTCCTTCAAAGCTCAAATTTCAATTTCAGAGGGGAAACTTACTCCACGATGGCCAGGATATCGCCCTGACGCACGATGGTGCACTCCTCGCCGTCCACCTTGACCTCAGTACCGGAGTACTTGCTGGTCAGGACCTTATCGCCAACCTTCACGGTCATCTTGACTTCGTTGCCGTCCACGATGCCGCCGGGGCCAACAGCCACGACCTCAGCCACCTGGGGCTTCTCCTTGGCACTGCCGGTCAGGATGAGGCCGCCCTTGGTGGTCTCCTCGACTTCAACGGCCTTGATAACAACACGGTCTGCAAGAGGAATGATCTTCATAGTTCTTGCCCTCCTATAATAAAATATAATGAAAACTTTTTTGGCACCTTCGGCCCGTTTCTGCCGGGCCTCCGGTTGTTTAGCACTCCTTTTCTCTGAGTGCTAAGTTTATTGTACTCATCTTGAACTGAAAAATCAAGACCTTTTTGATTTTTCTTTTTGAACAATTTGTGACCACCCGAAAAAGTATCCTTACATCGAAAAAAGAGCAGTTCTCTTTTCCGGAGAGACTGCTCTTTTTCATCCAAACATCTTCTTATTTTACGTCCACACTGCTCCTTTTCGTCACAAACCGCTCATACGCCGGGGCAGGCAGGAGGATGCGGCCGCTCAGGGGGCGCAGAACAGCCTCCACCGCATCACAGGGGGTGCACTCGCCGTCGGCAGTGGCAACGATAGGGCCGCGGCCATCGGCAGGGCGCAGCGCCACCCGCCGGGCACGGCGGTAGAGGAAGTAGGGCTTTGCCTCCTCGGTGAGCTGGCCGTTCACAAAATGCCGGCCGCTCTTGTACATCCCCAGCAGCTTAGCAATGGTCAGCCGCCCCACCCTGCGGACGATCATCACGTCCAGCCAGCCGTCGGCGGGGTCGGCCTCGGGGGCGGCAAGGAAGCCGCCGCCATAGGCCCGGCCATTGCAGATGGCGCACATCAGGCAGTCCACGGTCAGCTCCTCATCATCGATGGTAAAGGTGACCCTGCGGCCGATGTGCCCGCAGAGCTGCTCCACGATGGAGAGCAGGTAGGACACCTCGCCGCCGCACAGGGGGATGCGCCGGAACTTGGGGATGCCGTAGGCCACCTGCGCGTCCAGACCCGCCGCGCAGATGGTGGCAGACAGGCCCAGACTGGTCTCCAGCAAGTCGATGGTCACTTCCCCGCCCGCCAGCTGGGCATCGAGGTCGGTGAACTCTGCCCGGGTGCCGTAGGTGCGCAGGAAGTCGTTGCCGCTGCCGTAGGGCAGGCAGCCCACAGCGGCGTTGGCAAAGCCCTGCACGCCGGTCATGGCTTCCATGAAGGTTCCGTCGCCGCCCGCTGTCCAGATGCGCAGGCTGTCCCCTGCCCGCGCGGCCTCCTGGGCTGCGGCACGGGCCAGCTCCCGGGCGTGGCCCGCATATTCGGTGGTGTGGATGGTATAATCCGCCTCGCTCCACCCGGCCCGGGCGGCAGCGGCTCTGATCTGCGGGATGAGCTGGACGGTGCAGTCCTGCTTGCCCGCAGCGGGATTCAGTAAAAACAAATAGCGCATGGTTTCCTCCTTGGGGCGTTTCGCTTTCTCTATGATAAACGAAAATGCCGGAGGATGCAAGGGGGAAGCGTGCTCACCCTCTCAGTCTCGCTTCGCTCGCCAGCTCCCCCGAAGGGGGAGCCAATGCATCTGTAAGGGGAGAAGGTGCTTACGGCTAAACCTCTCAGCCGTCGCTGACGCTCGGCAGCTCCCCTAGTAGGGGAGCCCTTGGCAGACCGTCGCGTTTTCGAGGTCTGGCGCTTCGCTCCTGTTGGCCCTGCTGGCGCAAAGTCTTATCCTTGCGGCAGATGTCGGTTTTGGAACCGACAGGCGATCATTGCGAAAAATGAACCTTATGCCAAGGGCCCCACTATTAGGGGGGCTGGCACGCGGAGCGTGACTGAGGGGTTTAGCCGATGGTTTGCTCTACTACTTCCCCCTCTTCCAACACGATTGCCCCATCCACCGTGCAGTCGGCGGTCCAGTGCTGGCCGGTGTGGGCCGTGCCGGAGGCGATCTGGTTGGCGAGGGCCTGTTCCACGGCACGGTCCACCTGCCGCCGCAGCTCCCGGGCCCCATAGGGCGAGCGTGCCCTTGCGGCCAGCACTGCCCCCACCCGGGGCGTATGGGTCAGCTGATACCCATTGCGGGCGGCACGGGCTTCCAGCTGGCCCAGCAGCTTCTCGGCGATGGCACACAGGCTGTCCTCCGCAAGGGGACGGAACACGATGAGCTCATCCAGCCGCCCCACCAGCTCGGGCCGGAACCACTTCTTGGCTTCCTCAATGGCCTGGGCCGACTGCTTCTCGAACACGGCCTCACTGCCCGCTGCAAAACCCAGCGGGGCGCTCTGCCCGGCCAGAAAGCGTGCCCCCAGGTTGGAGGTGAGCAGGACGATGGTATTGCGGAAATCGGCCTTGCGGCCCATGGCATCGGTGAGCTGGCCGTCCTCCAGGATCTGCAGCAGGATATTCTGGATGTCCGGGTGGGCCTTTTCGATCTCGTCAAAGAGCACCACGCTGTACGGGCGGCGGCGGACGGCTTCGGTGAGCTGACCGCCCTCATCGTGACCAAGGTAGCCCGGAGGCGCGCCCAGCAGGCGGGCTGTGGTGTGCTGCTCCTGATACTCCGACATATCGAACTTGAGCAGAGCTTTTTCGCTGCCGAACCAGCTGGCGGCAAGGGCCTTGGCAAGGGCGGTCTTGCCCACGCCGGTGGGCCCCAGAAAGAGCATGGCCCCCATGGGGCGGCCCGGCTCCCCCAGCCCGGTGCGGCTGCGCCGGATGGCCCCGGCCACCGCCGCCACGGCCTTCTGCTGGCCCACGATCTCGGCGTTGAGGCGGGATTCCAGCTTGTCCAGCCGTTCCCGTTCCTTCTCCCCCACCCGCTCCACGGGCACGCCGCTGGCCTGCGCCACCACCCGGGCAATGTCCTCCCGGGTGAGGGTGGGATCTGCTTTCCCCTCCCGCTCGGCGCGGATGCGGGCAGCGGCACAGGCCTCGTCCACAAGGTCGATGGCCTTATCGGGCAGGAAGCGCCCCGGCAGGTACCGCACCGAGAGCTCCACGGCCTCCCGCAGCGTCTCAGGCGGCAGATGCACGCTGTGGTACCGCTCGTAGCGGGGGGCAAGCCCCTCCAGGATCGCCGCAGCCTGCGCCGGGGTAGGCTCCTCGATCTGCACCCGGCCAAAGCGGCGCTCCAGCGCGGCATCCTTCTGGATATGGGTGCGGAACTCCTGATCGGTGGTAGCCCCGATGAGCTGCAGCTCCCCCCGGGCCAGCACGGGCTTCAGGATGCTGGCGGCATCAATGGCTCCCTCTGCCGCGCCGGCTCCCACGATGGTGTGGAACTCGTCCACAAACAGGATGGCACTGCCGTCCCGCACAAGCTCCTCCAGAAGGGTCTTGAACCGCTCCTCAAAGTCGCCCCGGTACTTGGTGCCCGCCACAAGGCTGGC
Source organism: Faecalibacterium sp. I2-3-92 (assembly GCF_023347315.1). GTDB lineage: Bacteria > Bacillota > Clostridia > Oscillospirales > Ruminococcaceae > Faecalibacterium > Faecalibacterium duncaniae. Next base: position 1,272,762 of record NZ_CP094470.1, on the reverse strand, counting down.
CATATCCAGCGCCAGCAGCCGCCGTCCCTGCAGCATCCGGGGCACGTTCCGGCTGGCGATGCGCTGGGCAAGGCCCTCGGCAAGGGCCGTTTTACCCACCCCCGGTTCCCCCACCAGACAGGGGTTATTCTTCTGGCGGCGGCACAGGATCTCCACCATCCGGTCCAGCTCCGCATCCCGGCAGAACACCGGGTCCAGCTCGCCGTCCACCGCGCGGCGGGTCAGGTCGCGGCAATACTTATCGCTGGCGCGGCTGCCCCGGGGCATGGCACTGGCCCGGGGCGTGCCGGGCAGGATGAACTGCCCCGAGAGCTGGCGGCACTCCCGCACGGCCTCGGCCAGCTGCACCCCCATGGAGGCCAGCAGCACCCCCGCCGCGCAGTCGGTATCCTCCAGCATGGCGCAGAGCAGGTGCTCCGGCTCCGCCTTGGGCAGGTGGGCGTTCTGTGCCCCGATGAGGGCATAATCCATAGCCCGGCGCAGGTCTGGGGCCAGCGCCTTTCTGTCCAGCTGACGGGCCGGGCTGGTGCGGCCCTCGGCCAGCTGGCGGCGCACGGCAGGCTCGGTGATGTTCTTGCCCGCCAGAAACCGCCCCGCCGGGCCGCGGTCGGTCTGCAGCATGGCAAGTAGCAGGTGCCCGGTATCCGCCCGGGCACAGCCCATGCTGCCCGCAAGCTCCACGGCTTCGTCCAGCAGCAGCCCTGCCTCCCGCGAAAACCCCTTGTGTCTGCCCATGCCGAATGCTTCCCAAATGCTCATGCTCTGCTCCTTGCTGTATTGTTTCATACACAGCAAAGTATAGGCTCAACCTCCACGAAAAAAACAGCAATTTGTGTCAGGCCGCAAAGGCAAAGCTTTGGAGCTCAACCCCCCAGTCGCCTGCGGCGACAGCCCCCCTAGTAGTGGGGCCCTTGGCATTTCGTAAAGCTCGCCCTCTTTGCCAAGGCCGCCCCTAGTAGGCAACAACGACGACCGCCGCCAGTGGCGGAAGCAGGGAGGAGTTGTTGGGGCCGCGGCCAGCAGGACGCAAGTGCAAAACTTTGCACGAAGCGGACGCGGGGAGCCGCAACCCGTACGGTGGCATCCCGCAGGGATGACGGTGGGGTTTAACATCGCCAGCAGCCCACAGAGAGGATGGATCGCGCTGCACAGCAAAAAAGCGCCGTGCAATGCACGACGCTTTCTCTGCGTTGATGGTTACATCTCTGCCAGAGCCTTTTTCAGGTTCTTGGCGATCTGGTCGGGGCAGCTGGTGGGGCGGGGGCCGCAGGTGGTACCCTCCATGCGGGCGATGGCATCCTCAGCCTTCATGCCCTTGAGCAGGCGGCTGATGCCCTTGAGGTTGCCGTTGCAGCCGCCGATGACCTCAACGGACTCGATGGTGTGGTCATCGTTCAGCACGATGTTGGTCTGCTTGGAACAGGTGCCCACATTGGGGAAGCTGAAAGATTTGCTCATGGAAAACATCCTCTCTTTTTGACTTGCCTGCATTATACTATAAATCTCACGAATCTGCAAGCGTCAGCCGCAGCGAGGGAGTTTTTCCAAGCGAGTGTCCGCTGGGGTGGGACCCTGTTGCCGCAGGCAATAGGGCGGGCGATGGAATGGCCCGTTTCACTCGCGGGAAAAAGCTCCCGAAGCGCGGCGGGTCACCGTCTGCGCTTCCGGGCCAGCTCCTCGATCCGCGCGATCTGGTCATCGGGGGTGGTGCAGGTGCCCACGGGGTAGACCTTTTTGTGGTTGGCCCCGTGGAAGTCGGTGCCGCCAGTGTGGATGAGGTGATACTGCCCACAGAGGGCGACGCACTCGGCCTTGTCCTCGGGGCTGTTGCTGGGGTGGTCGATCTCGATGCCGTCCACCATCCCCTCCCTGACCAGCTCCCGGAGCAGGGGCATACTCTTGTACACGGTGGGGTGGGCGAACACCACCACGGCACCGGCGGCTCTGGCTGTGGCCAGAACCTCCCGCACCGGGATGTACTCGGGCGAGTGGAGCACCCTGCCCCGCGGGTTCCAGCCGAACAGCTCATGGTAGCGCTCGCCGTAGATGCTGTCGGCAAGGCCCAGCTCCCGCAGCGCCTGCATGATGCCGCTCTTATAGAGCACGCCGCTGTCTCTGGCGTATTCCAGCGCCTGCTCTGTGCGGAACTGGGGGAAGATGGCTTCCAGCTCCCGGGCGCTCTGCAAACAGCACTCGTTGCGGCGCTGGCGCATGATATCGCAGTGGCGGCGCAGGGCCTCGCTCTCGGGGTTGGGCCAGTAGGCCAGCAGGTGGACCCGGTGCTGGCGCTCGTAATCGTAGCCGGTGAGCTCGGTGGCCGGGATGAGCTTTACCCCATCCTGCACCGGGTGGTCGTAGGCATACTGCACGCTGCGCAGTGTATCGTGGTCAGAGATGGCCATGGCATCCAGCCCCACCCGGGCTGCCATCAGGGGCAGCCGGGCCACGGGCACGGAGCCGTCGGAATAGGTGGTGTGGTTGTGTAGATCGCCGGGCATGGAATGGAACCTCCTGAGAATAAAACGGGTTAAACCTCTCCGTCATCATCGCTTTGCTCGATGCCACCTCCCCTAGTAGGGGAGGCCTTGGCATAAGGTTCATTTTTCGCAATGATCGCCTATCGGCTCCAAAACCGGCATCTGCCGCAAGGATAAGACTTTGCGCCAGCAGGGCAAACAAGAGCGAAGCGTCAGACCACGAAAACGCGACGGCCTGCCAAGGGCTCCCCTACTAGGGGAGCTGCCGAGCGTCAGCGAAGGCTGAGAGGTTTAGCCATCAGCACCCTCTCCCCTTACAGATGCGTTGGCTCTCCCTTTGGGAGAGCTGTCGAGCAAAGCGAGACTGAGAGGGCTTTATCTTTTATAATAATTGATCAAACACCCGTCTGCCAGGATCTCCCGCTCATCGGAGGTCAGCGGTGCCATATAGAGGGCGAAGGGCTTCACTTCCTCACCCAGCACATAGGCAGGGATGTTCTGCAGATCGCCCTTGAGGGCTTCCCGGACATGGGGGATGAGGATGTAATCCCCCAGGCCGAAGGGAGCCGCGCCGTTGAGCTGGAAGGGCAGCATGCCCCAGTTGATGAGGTTGGAGCGGTAGCGCTTGGTGGCGTACTCGTTGACGATGTTGGCCCCGGCCCCCAGCACGCGCTGGCAGCTGGCGGCCTGCTCACGGGCAGAGCCGTCGCCGGGCTTGACGGCAAAAATGGTGGAGGCCAGCTGCACATCGTCCCAGGTCAGGGCCTCGCAGCCGGGCACGGCACGGATCTTTGCCAGCAGGGCGGCATCCCCCTGCCCGGCCCGGCGGGCGGCTTCCTCGGCCTGCACTGCCTTGGCGCGCCCCACATAGGCGGGGTCCTTGCGGCTGAGGGTGAACTCAGCCAGACCCAGAGGGTTGGAGCGGTAGGAAGAGGTCTCACCCGAGGGGATGAGCTCGTCCGTGGTGGTGACGGGGTCGGTGATGTAGGAGGCCACCTTCAGCAGCAGGTTGCCGCCCAGCGGGGCGATCTCGGGCCAGTCCTTGATGTTGGGGCCCAGCTTGAGCAGGGCATCATAATCGCCGTGGCCAAAGCCCTGATACACCCGGGCCTCGTAGCTGGAGGGGTCGTAGTGGTATTCGGGCACGGTGGGGTCGTAATCCACCTCCGTTGCGGGGGTCAGGATGCCGCCGTTGGCCGTGGTGGCGGCAATGCTGCGGGCATCCATCAGGGCCACGCCTGCCAGCTGGCCGCTGCCGGGCTTGGAGCCCTCGCGGCTGGGGAAGTTGCGGGTGGTGTGGCGGATGGACAGCGCCCCGTTGGCGGGCACATCGCCCGCGCCGAAGCAGGGGCCGCAGAAGGCCGTGCGGATGGTGGCACCGCTGGCCATCAGGTCGGTGAGCACGCCGGTGCGGTTCAGCTCCATCATAATGGGCTGGCTGCCGGGGTAAACGCTGAGGGCGTAATCCCCGCAGCCGCCGGTATGGCCCTTGAGGATGGAAGCGGCCTCGTAGATGCTGTCAAACAGGCCGCCCGCGCAGCCTGCGATGACTCCCTGATCCACCCGGAGCCTGCCGTTTTCGATCTTGCTGCACAGATCCAGCTTCACGTCAGAACGGCCCACCAGCTTCTGGACGTTCTCCTCGCATTCGTGGAGGATGTCCTTGAGGTTGGCGTTCAGCTCCTCGATGGGAAAGGCGTTGGAGGGGTGCATGGGCAGGGCGATCATGGGCCGGATCTTGGAAAGGTCCACGCTCACCACGCCGTCGTAATAGGCCAGCTCTGCCGGGTGCAGGGGCTTGTAGTCCCCTGCCCTGCCATGGACCGTGAGGAACTGCCGGGTCTTTTCATCGGTCTCCCAGATGGAAGAAAGGCAGGTGGTCTCGGTGGTCATGGCATCAATGGCGTTGCGGGTGTCCTGCCGCAGGGAGGCGATGCCGGGGCCAACAAACTCCATGACCTTGTTCTTGACATAGCCGCTCTTGAACAGCTCACCCACCAGTGCAATGGCCACATCGTGGGGGCCGCAGCCTGCGGGCAGCGCGCCGGTCAGGCAGATGGCCACCACGCCGGGGCGGGCCACATCGTAGGTGCGGCCCAGCAGCTGCTTTGCCAGCTCGCCGCCGCCCTCGCCGATGGCCATGGTGCCCAGCGCGCCGTAGCGGGTGTGGGAATCGGAACCAAGGATCATTTTGCCGCAGCCCGCAAAGCGCTCGCGCATGTACTGGTGGATGACCGCCATGTGGGGCGGCACAAAGATGCCGCCGTACTTTTTGGCAGCGGACAGGCCGAAGCGGTGGTCATCCTCGTTGATGGTGCCGCCCACAGCGCACAGGCTGTTGTGGCAGTTGGTCAGCACATAGGGGATAGGAAACTTTTCCAGCCCCGAGGCACGGGCCGTCTGGATGATGCCCACAAAGGTGATGTCGTGGCTTGCCATGGCATCAAACTTGATCCGGAGATCCCGGTCGTTGCCGCTGGTGTTGTGGGCGGTGAGGATGCCGTAGGCCATGGTGCCCTTGTAGGCCTGGCCGGCCTGCTCCGCAGTCACGCCCGCGGCTGCCAGTGCCGCAGGAGCCTGCGCGTCGGCGGGCACCCACTGCCCCCGCAGGTAGTATGCACCCGAGGTGCTGCATTTGATCGATTCCAACATAATACTTTCCCCTCGCTTTTGCAAAAAAGGGGCGGACCCTCTCAGTCTCGCTTTGCTCGACAGCTCTCCCAAAGGGAGAGCCAACGCATCTGACAGGCAGACGACTGCAAATTTGCAGTGCCCTGTCCCGAAGCCGCCATTGCCTCTCCCTTTGGGAGAGGTGGCAATGCGTCAGCATTGACGGAGAGGGCGAACCGCCCCAAAGTGTTTCAATCAGTCAAACAGCATATCGTGGATGGCACTGACCGCCTTGTCAGCGTCGTCACGGGCAATGATGCAGGAGATCTTGATCTCACTGGTGGAGATCATCCTGATGTTGATGTTGTTGTTGGAAAGTGCCTCGAACATCTTGGAGGCAACACCGCTGTGGCTCTGCATACCGGCACCCACGATGGAGACCTTTGCGCAGGTCTCGTCGCAGGTGGCATCCTTGAACTTGCCGCTCTCCTTGAGCACGCGCATGGCGGTCTCAGCCTCGCCCTCGGCGCAGGTGAAGGAGATATCCTTCTTGCCGTCGCGGCCGGTGGACTGCAGGATGATATCCACGTTGATGTTCTTCTGGGCCAGCAGGCCAAAGATCTTGAAGCTGGTGCCCGGCTCATCGGGAACGTTCAGGATCGTGATAACGGCAACATCGGTGTCCTTTGCAACACCCTTGATCAGCATACCTTCCATGTCTTTTGTAACCTCCTTGACCACCGTACCGGGCACGGGATTCAGGCTGGACAGCACTTCCAGCTCCACATTATACTTCTTTGCCAGCTCCACGCTGCGGTTGTTCAGCACCTGCGCACCCAGAGAGGCCAGCTCCAGCATCTCGTCAAAGGTGATCTCTTCCAGCTTGCGGGTGTTGCGCACCTTGCGGGGGTCTGCGGTGTAAACGCCTTCCACATCGGTGTAGATCTGGCAGCGGTCTGCGTGCAGGGCCGCTGCAATGGCCACGGCGCTGGTATCAGAGCCGCCGCGGCCCAGGGTGGTGATATCATCCAGCTTGTTCAGGCCCTGGAAGCCTGCCACGACCACCACGCGGTTGCGCTCCAGCTCGGAGGAAATGCGCTCGGTCTCCATGCGGGTGATGCGTGCCTTGGTGTAGGCACGGTCGGTGCGGAAGCCCGCCTGCCAGCCCGTCAGGCTGGTGGCGTGGCAGCCCAGCTCGTTCAGAGCCATGGCCAGCAGCGCGATGCTGATCTCCTCACCGGCGGCCAGCAGCATATCCATCTCACGGGCCGAAGGGTTGTGGGTGATCTCAGCAGCCTTTGCGATCAGGTCGTCGGTGGTGTCGCCCTGTGCGGACACCACCACCACCACATCATTGCCCGCCTTGTGGGTGTTGGCCACGATGCGGGCCACGTTGAAGATACGGTTCCGGTCCTTCACCGAAGAACCGCCGAACTTCTGTACGATCAACGCCATAGTTTGTCACTCTCCTCTAGTTTCTCCCAATTTATATCATTCCACAGTTGCGCCGGTATTATCTGCATCCAGCTCTAACAGTGTAAATGCTTCACATCCGTCCAGGCCTTCCAGCGTTTCCAGCCCGGCACGCAGCCCGGCATAAAAGCGCTCAGCCTCCGCGCGCTCGGCCACCGCCATCACGGTGGAACCGGCACCCGATACATACACGGCCTTTGCCCCGCACTGCTTTGCCAGCCCGAACACCTCCCGGGAACCGGGCATCAGGGGCATCCGGTAGGGCTGGTGGAGCTTATCCCCGGTGGCAATGCCCAGCAGGTCATGCCGGCCCTCACAGAAGGCGGCAGGCACCAGCGCGGCCCGGGAAAGGTTATACACGGCATCCTTGTGGGCCACCTGCTTGGGCAGGGCCGCGCGGGCGGCCTCCGTCAGCAGCTTGTAGTCCGGCACGATGGCCGCAAAGCAGAGGCTCTGGTCCACATCCCGTTTGACGGAGTAGACCACGCCGTCCTCAAAGACGCTGCTGGTCAAACCGCCCAGCAGGGCCGGGGCCACGTTGTCGGGGTGGCCCTCAATGGCCGTGGCAAGGGTGAGCAGCTCCTGGGTGTTGAGCACATCGCCCAGCATCCGGTTCGCGCCCAGCAGGCCCGCAATGATGCAGGCCGAGGAGGAACCCAGGCCCCGGGCCATGGGGATGGGGTTGGTCTGCACGATCTTCAGGGGCGGGATCTTCTTGCCCACCTTGTCGAACAGGCCCTTGGCCGAGCGGTACACCAGATTGCTCTCGTTGCGGGGGATGCGGGTGCCGTCCGCCGCCGAGATGTCCAGCCTGTCGCTCTCCTCAAAGGTCACGGTGTTGTACAGGGTCACGGCCAGACCCAGCGCGTCGAAGCCGGAGCCTACGTTGGCGCTGGTGGCCGGAACAGAAACTTTGATCTTCATCGTCCGTCCCCTTTTCTCATGCATCCTCGGGCAGCTTTTTCAGCACCAGCTTCACGCTGCCGCCCACGGTCTCCACCTTGCGGGCTGCCTCGGCCATGGCCTTTGCGTCGGCCTGCTCCACCAGATAGGAGCAGCCGTCAAAGTGCTCATCCACCACACGGCCCTTACCGTAGATGGCTTCCACCACGGCGGGAGCAACGCCCGCTGCACGCACATAATATGCGGCGGGAGCCGGGTCGGTGAGCATCCCCTCCACCGGCTCCGCAGGCTGCCAGAACAGGCTGTCGTGGACCTTGGAGCCGTTCTTGAGGGCATCCACCACATCGGCCACCACGGCGCTGGCGGTGGGCAGCTTGCCCGCGCCTTTGCCGTAGAACACCACGTCGCCCAGCATATCACCCTTGACCAGCACGGCGTTGAACACATCGTCCACACCGGCCAGCTGGTGGCTCTTGGGCACCAGGCAGGGCTCCACACCGGCAGCCACGCTGCCGTCGTCGCCCCGCTTCATCCACGCGATGAGCTTGATGACGCAGTTCAGACGCTCCGCCGCAGCCACATCGGCCACGGTGATGTCCCGGATGCCCCGGGTGGGGATGTTCTGGGGGTAGATCTGGTGGCCGCAGACCAGCGAGGACAGGATGGCGATCTTGCGGCAGGCATCCCGGCCGTCCACATCGTCGCCGGGGTCCTTGGTCTCGGCATAGCCCAGCTCCTGCGCGATCTTCAGGGCCTCGTCAAAGCCCAGGTTCTCCCGCACCATCTTGGTCAGCATGAAGTTGGTGGTGCCGTTCACGATGCCCTCCACCTCGGTGATGACGTTGGCGGCCAGGCACTGGTGCATGGGGGTGATGATGGGGGTGCCGCCGCCCACGGAGGCCTCGAACAGGAAGGCACAGTTGTGTGCCTTGGCCAGCGCCAGCAGCTCCGCGCCGTAGGTGGCCACCATCTCCTTGTTGGAGGTGCACACGCTGCGGCCGCTCTCGAGGCAGGCTTTGACATAGGGGTATGCAAAGCGGGTGCCGCCGATGGTCTCCACCACCACCCGGATCTCCGGGTCTTCCAGAATGGTATCGAAGTTCTTGATGAAGAGGTTTGCCGCCGGATGGGCGGAGAAATCCTTGGGGTCAAGGATGTACTTGACCTCCACCGGCTCACCGGCCCGGCGGGAAACACCGGCGGCGTTGCGGCACAGCACCTCGTACACGCCGCTGCCCACCGTGCCAAAGCCTAAAATCGCGATCTTTGCCATAGTTCAACCCTCGTTCCTATTTCCTGACTGTTCTGGTGCTCTTACAGGTTATACCCGCAGTGCACGCCCACCACCATGCGCTGGCGGCTCAACCGCTCCGTCAGCTCCTCAGGGGTCATCTGCATGGTATCGGTGCGGATGGTAACGGCAACCAACGCTGCGCCATTTTCCGGCGTGGACTGGTTGATGGTAACAATGCTTGCCCCGGCTGCGCTGATGCCCGCCAGCAGGCTTTGCAGCGCGCCTGTTTCATCCCGGAGCGTTGCCATTACGGTCACGACCTCGCGGCCATTTTCGGAATCAAAGATGCAGTCCTTATATTTATAAAAAGCACTGCGCGAAAGATCCACGCTGCGGGTGGCAGCTGAGATGCTGCGCACTTCCCCGCTTGCCAGAAGCTCCTTGGCCTTGACCACTTTCAGGAAGACCTCGGGCAGGACCTCCGCGTCCACCAGATAAAAACGGCGTTCCAACTTGTTCACCTCACAAACACAAGTGTTCTTACAGGGAATATAATAGCATCCGGCCCCCTGCATTGCAAGAGACCGGATGCTTTTTTGTCAGATTATCCAGTTTTGGAGCGTGAAGTGGCAAGCTGTCGCACCGGAATTGAGAAAGTGTGACTTTTAACAGAGACTGGCCTTGCGCCCTCTCCGTCATCCCTGCGGGATGCCACCTCTCCCAAAGGGAGAGGCAATTGCGGCATGACCTTTAGGGGGTGCTGACGGGGTTAAACCTCTCAGCCGTCGCTGACGCTCGGCAGCTCCCCTAGTAGGGGAGCCCTTGGCAGGCCGTCGCGTTTTCGTGGTCTGGCGCTTCGCTCCTATTTGCCCTGCTGGCGCAAAGTCTTACCCTTGCGGCAGGAGTGCGTTTTGGAGCCGATAGGCGATCATTGCGAAAAATGAACCCTATGCCAAGGCCTCCCCTACTAGGGGAGGTGGCATCGAGCGAAGCGATGATGACGGAGAGGTTTAGCCGTAAGCACCCTCTCCCCTTGCAGATGCGTTGGCTCTCCCTTTGGGAGAGCTGTCGAGCGCAGCGAAACTGAGAGGGCCGCCTGAGAGGTTCAATCCGTATCCAGCCCGGTGGTATCCTGACCCACAACGGGGGCGGTGTCCGCGCTCTGCGCTGCGGCCACGCCGCTGCTGTGGGAGTAGTTGCAGGTATCGGGCAGGTCATCGGCACGGTAGTAGCCGGTGGCGCGGCTGGGGCAGTTGGCCCCGGCCAGCAGGCCGCTCTGGGTGCAGTAGGCGCGCTCCACCACGCCGTCGCTGGTGGGGAATGCCTTATAGGGCAGGTTTGCCTGCACCTGCTCCATATAGGCCTTCCACGCCGTGACACAGGTGCGGGTCTTGGCCTGATTCTTGCCCAGGGTGTTGGTCATATCGTAAGGCGCGTCGTAGCCCCACCAGACAGCGGTAACGTAGTAGGGCGTGCCGCCCACGAACCACAGATCCTTTTCGTCGCTGGCGGTACCGGTCTTACCAAAGGACTCCATGCCGTTGGAGTTGGGGTAGCGGCCGCTGGCGGTGCCCACGTTGGAGTAGAGCACATTCTTGAGCAGACGGTTCATAATATAGGCTGTCTGCGGGGTCAGGGCCTGATAGCTGGTGGCGTTGTTCTCCAGGTAGATGTTGCCGTCCCGGTCCAGCACACGGGTGTACAGGTGCGGGGTGGTGTACTCGCCGTCATAGAAGATCTGGAAGGCAGCGGCCAGCGCCGTGGGGGTCACGCCGTGGGTCTGGCTGCCCATGACCATCTGGGCAAGGCCCACGTCGTTGGCGGGGTCCAGGGTGGTCAGCTGCAGGGTGTTGTAGACAAAGTTGAAGATGTTGCTTGCGCCCACCAGGTCGCCCACCCGGATGGCGATGGTGTTCAGGGAGCGGGCCAGACCGTTCCACAGGGGCAGGTCGCTGCCGTCGCCATAATTGCCGCCGTAGTTGCGGGGCCAGCTGCGCCATGCGTTGGGGTAGGCCTTGAGCTGACTGTCGGAAAGGCCCATCAGGCCGTTTTTGCGGCAGTAGTCCTCATCCCGGATGACCATGTCCTGCTTCTGGTACAGGGGCGAGTTGTTGAGCATGGTGGACCAGTTCACCAGCCCGTACTCCACGCCCAGCGCGTACGCGCCGATGGGCTTGATGGTGGAGCCGGTCTGCCGGGTCACACTGTAAGCGCGGTTCAGGGAAAGGCTCTTGGTCTTTTCGCCCAGACCGCCCACCATGGCCAGCACGTTGCCGTCATAGTCCAGCGTGACCATGGCCGCCTGGGTGCGGACATTGCGGTAGTAGTACACGGTGCCGTCGTCGCCGGTGCGGGTCTTGGGGGTGCCGTCGGCGTTCATCACCTGCACGTCATCGTCCGAGATGCTGGTCACCTCTTCCTCATGCCAGCCGGCCGGGAAGTAAGCGTCGCCCTCGTTGCGCATCAGGTTCTCCATGGCCGTCTGCATCTTGGGGTTGACGGTGGCCTCGATGGTATAGCCGCCGGTGTAGAGCATGGACTGGGCCGTGGATTCGTCCACGCCCTCCTTGTCCATGATGTCGTGGACCACCTCGGTGAAGAGGGCATCGGTGAAGTAGCTGGTCACGGAGGAGGTCTTCTTGTTGGTGTCCTCCTCGGCCAGCACAAGGGGCTGGGCCGCGCCGTTGCGGTAATCCTCCTCCGAGATGATGCCCTGCTGCCACATATTATACATGATGAAGTTGCGGCGGTGGATCAGGTTCTCGGGGTTGGTGTAGGGGTTGTAGTTGGTGGGGTTCTTGGTGATGGACGCGATGGTGGCGCACTCCCAGAGGGTGAGCTGGCTCACGTCCTTGTTGAAATACTCGTTGGCCGCTGTCTGAACGCCCTGAATGGTGCCGGTGAAGCTGATGGTGTTCAGGTAGGCCTCCAGAATGGTCTCCTTGGAGTAAGCGCGGCTCAGGCAGAGGGCGCGGTAGATCTCGCGCAGCTTGCGCAGCGCACCCTCCACGCCGCTGGCGCTCTTGTCGCTGGTCAGGTTCTTGATGAGCTGCTGCTCCAGCGTGGAAGCGCCCTGCTTGGAGCTGTAAATGGGCAGCAGATACTCGTTGACCATGGCACCGATGGTGCGCTTGAAGTTCACGCCCGGCTCGTTGTAGAAATCCTTGTCCTCGGTGCAGATGAACGCATACTGCAGGTTGGTGGGGATCTGTTCCAGGTCTGCCCAGACGCGGTGGCTGTTGGAGGAGCGCAGGGTGGCATACTCCACCTGCGCGCCGGTGTCGGGGTCGGTAGCCACCACGGTGCTGGACTGGCTCAGCTCGATGTTGTCCAGGTCCAGCAGGTTGCCGTCGTTGGCCGTGGCCTGCACGGCGTAGTACACCGCCGCCACTGCCGCCAGGCTGCACACCATGATGCCCAGGCAGATGAGGGTAGCCAGCGTGCGGCCCAGCGCCCTGAGGATGGGGTGCTTCGCCTTTTCCCGGGGCTCCTTTGGCTCCCTGGGGGCACGCCCGCGCTTGGGCGGCTCTTCCCTGCGGCTGTTGCTCACATTCACTTTACGTCCCCCCGTGGGCTGCACGTCCGTGCGTGCAGCGCCGCGGTGGATCTTTCTCGATTCGTTTGAGATAAGGATCGCCTCCTACCTGCTTAAACGGTTATTCCTGACAAGTTCATCCTCTCTTCCATCCTCACCCTCTCAGTCTCGCTGACGGTTAAACCTCTCCGTCATCTTCGCTAACGCTCGATGCCACCTCCCCTAGTAGGGGAGGCCTTGGCATAGGGTTCATTTTTCGCAATGATCGCCTATCGGCTCCAAAACGCACTCCTGCCGCAAGGGTAAGACTTTGCGCCAGCAGGGCAAATAGGAGCGAAGCGCCAAACCACGAAAACGCGACGGCCTGCCAAGGGCTCCCCTACTAGGGGAGCTGCCGAGCGTCAGCGACGGCTGAGAGGTTTAACCCCGTTATCGGCTGCTTACAGATGAAAGGTTGGACAAAGGCAGGCTTTGCCGTTGGCCTGCCGCCCCTATTTCTAATCAGATACTGCTAGTATAGCACACTTCCCCCCGTAAAGTACAGCATTCCGGTGTGAAAATTGTGCACTTCTGTCTCAGGGGCGGCGTTTTTGCGCATACTACCGCTGGAAAGACCCGCTGGAAAGGAGTGATTTTCTCCATGCGGAAAGTAGTTCTCTGCCTGTTTTACGCCCTGTGCGCCTTTGCCATCGCCTTCAGCCTGTTCTGGATGGCCCTGCCCCGGCTGGCGCTTCCCTCCCCTGCACCGGGAGCGGACAGCGCCGCCGAAACGCCGGTGCCCTCCGAGCCGAGCCTTGCGGCCCAGACTCTGCCCGACACCGGCCAGCCCACCCAATACCTGCTCCGGGACGAGGGCGGCATGGTGGCCGTCTACACCTGCGGGCCGGACGGCTCCCCCACCCGCCTTGCCCGGCAGACAGACATTTACGTCAACCTCCTGCCAGAAAACGACGCACTGCGTGTCAAGCAGGGCATGACAGTGACGGGAGATGCTGCCCTGCAGGAGGTGCTGGAGGACCTGGGCGGGTGAATCAAAAACCCCCTGTACCAGACCATGGCACAGGGGGTTTGTTTTGCGGTTCTGTTTCAGCCGGAGTGCAATTTTACTCCACGCTGATCATATAATAGTATACGGGCTGGCCGCCGCGGATGTGGCTGACCTCAACGTGGTTGGGGCACTTTGCCTTGACGATCTCGGTCAGCTTCTCGGCCTCCTCGTCGGAGACATCGCAGCCGGAGATGATGGTGACAAAGCTGGAGTCCTTCTTGCACATGCTGCGGGCCAGGCGGTAGGTGGCCTTGGTCAGGTCGGTGGAGGTGGCAACGATCTTGCCGTTCTCCAGAGCCATGATCTCGCCCTTCCGGATCCGCTTGCCGTCAAACTCGCTGTCGCGGGCGGCGTAGGTGATGAGGCCGGTGCTGACCTTGTCGGCGGCGGCCATCATGTTGATGGTGTTGGTCTCAGCGTTGGCGGAGGGGTCGAAGTTGAGCAGTGCGGTGATGCCCATGGGCACGGTGCGGGTGGGCAGAACGATCACCTGACGGTCAGCCAGCTTCTGGGCCTGCTCCGCTGCCATGATGATGTTCTTGTTGTTGGGCAGCACGAACACGGTCTTGGCGGGCACGCTCTGGATGGCGGCAAGGATGTCCTCGGTGGCGGGGTTCATGGTCTGGCCGCCGGAGACGACAGCGTCCGCAGCCAGGTCGGTGAACACAGCCTTCAGGCCCTCACCGGCGGCAACGGCCACAAAGCCGTAGTCACGGCTGGGGTCCACTGCGGCGTAAACGAACTCGCTGGCCTGTGCGGGAGCCTTTTCAGCGGAGGCCTGCTTTTCCAGGCTCTTGCCCTGCTTCTGGCGGGCCAGGAACTGCTCGTGCATGTTCTCGATCTTGAAGTTGGTCAGGTAGCCGTACTTGATGGCCTCGCTCAGGATCTTGCCGGGGTCAGCGGTGTGGACATGCAGGTTGATGACATCGTCATCCTCGATGCAGACCACGCTGTCGCCGTTGGATTCGGCAAAGGCGCGCATCTTTGCGGCGCTTGCGCCCTCGTACTTGTTGATGAGGAACTGGGTGCAGTAGCCGTTCTTGATGTCCTCCACCTTCATCAGGTCATCGGTGAACACGCCCTTGCCTGCGTTCTCGGTGGAGAGCTTGGCCTTGTTGGGGGTGCCCTCGCCGCCGGCCACCATGGGCTCGCCGTGGAACACCTTGCCCATGCCCTCAAAGATGATCATAATGCCCTGGCCGCCTGCGTCCACAACGCCGGCCTTTTTCAGCACGGGCAGCAGGTTGGGGGTATCCTCCAGCGCCTTCTGGCCTGCGGTCATCACCACGTCCCACAGGGCGGGGATCTCCTCGGCACCGCAGGCGGCAGCTTCCTCGCTGGCCACCCGGGCAACGGTCAGGATGGTGCCCTCGGTGGGCTTCATCACGGCCTTGTAGGCACCCTCCACGCCCTTTTTCAGGGCGGCGATGATGTCGGCGGTGTCGGCTTCCTTCTTGCCTTCCAGCGCCTTGGAGAAGCCGCGGAACAGCAGGCTGGTGATCACGCCGGAGTTGCCGCGCGCACCGCGCAGCATGGCGGAGGCAGCGGTCTTGGCGGCCTCACCCACGGTGCAGCCGTCGTCCAGCGCATTCAGCTCTGCCACGGAGGCACCCACCGTCATGCCCATGTTGGTGCCGGTGTCGCCATCGGGCACGGGGAAAACGTTCAGCTCGTCCACACGGGAGCGCTGGTTGTTGATGTTGTTCGCGCCGGAGATGATCGCGTCGCGCAGGATCTTACCAGAAATCATTGTCCTTACTCCTTAATATACAGTTCCATCAGGCGATCACGTCGTCCACCGACACGATCACACGGGCAACCTTCAGGCCGGTGGCCTGCTCCACTTCGTCCTTGACGCGGTGCGAGATGCTGCGCGCGGCGGTGGAGATGTTGAGCCCGTAGCTGACGGCAATGTGCAGCTCGATCACGAGACGGCCCTCTTCCTGTGTGACACGAACGCCCTTTTCAGAGTAATCGTTGCCGCGCACCACGCTCTTGACCACGTCGGTCAGGTCGCGGGGGGTCATTGCGGCCACGCCGTAGCATTGTTTGGTTGCTTCGCCTACCAGCGTAGAGAAGTACTCGGCGGAAAAGCTGACATCTCCCAGCGGGAAACGGGAAGTGATCATAGTCGCTCTGCTCCTTTATTTGAAATCTTGTTGGGGTGGCCCGGCTTGCCGCGGCAAACCCGCCGCATACCGGGAAAGGAATCGGTATCCCTATTATACAACTTCCCACGCCCTGTGTACAGCACAATTTCCAAAGGGCGGGCAATGTGAGCCGATTCGTGTTCCTATTATACCACAAAACCCTGCCCTGTGCACGGTTTTCCTGCATGTTTTGCAAAAAGGCCGGGAGCGACTGTGAATAAATTCTAAAAAGTATGAGTTTTGACTTTATTCAGCTGTGGAAAAGTGCTAAAATCAAAGCAGAGGAACGGGAGCTGCGCCCTTACGGCAGAACCACTGTTTACGATAGGATAACGATTGGAGAGCTGTTTGATGAACATTTTGTTTTTCCTTTCCCCCAAGCAGGACCTGATGTATGTCTACGATGACTTCACCCTGCGGCAGACGCTGGAAAAATGGGAGAACAACCGCTACGCATCCATTCCCGTGCTCAACCGCAGGGGTGAGTATGTGGGCACCCTGACCGAGGGGGATATCCTCTGGGGGCTGAAACAGCAGCACGGGCTGGACATTGAAGCCGCCGAGGATGTGCCCATCTCGAGCTTTGCCCACAAGCGGGATTACAAGGCCGTGACCGTCACCACCAGCATGGACCAGCTGATCGAAGCGGCCATGAACCAGAACTTTGTGCCCGTGGTGGACGACCGGGGCATCTTTATCGGCATCGTGCGGCGGCAGGCCATCATCCGCTACTGCTACGACAAGGCCCGCACCGAGGCCCGGAAGGCCCAGAGCGCCCCGGATGCCTGCCCCAAGGGCAGCCTTGTGGCGGGAGGGTAAACTTCTCCGGGCCTGCGCCCTCTCTTGCACCTGTGCCCTCTCCGTCATCCCTGCGGGATGCCACCTCTCCCAAAGGGAGAGGCAATTGCGGCCCTGCCTTTAGGGAGTGCTGACGGTATTAAACCTCTCAGCCGTCGCTGACGCTCGGCAGCTCCCCTAGTAGGGGAGCCCTTGGCAGGCCGTTGCGTTTTCGTGGTCTGACGCTTCGCTCCTATTTGCCCTGCTGGCGCAAAGTCTTACCCTTGCGGCAGGAGTGCATTTTGGAGCCAATAGGCGATCATTGCGAAAAATGAACCCTATGCCAAGGCCTCCCCTACTAGGGGAGGTGGCATCGAGCGAAGCGATGATGACGGAGAGGTTTAACCTTCAGCACCCTCTCCCCTTGCAGATGCGTTGGCTCTCCCTTCGGGAGAGCTGTCGAGCGCAGCGAGACTGAGAGGGCACGCCATCAAACCCCAACGAACCCCCTTCGGTACACACCATACCGGAGGGGGTTCTCGTTATACTCATTATTTTCGTCAAAACCGGCCAAATCGTCATAAGGCAGCATTCCTGATTGACGAAAAAGCCGGAAAGGCCGAAAATTAAGTCTTAACAGTTATTTGTTCGGAACAGCAGGTGTTGGTATTGTCCAGCCGTTCCTGCTTGAAGCAATGCCGCATTCCTCCATTTTCACGTCGGTTGCGCCAATACTTCACCGCATCCCTCTCCCACAGCATCGGCTCAAGCTCGGTGATGCGCTTGGCCAATGCCTGCGAGGTAGGTGCCAGTTCGGTATGGGCGTACCGCTGGCCCATCTCCATCAGATTCTTGGAGTAGCCGCTCCACGTTCCATCCCCCTGCTGCAGGAGCACCCGCAGGGTCTTGACGATGGGCTCTGCCTCATACTCGGCCACCCGGCGCTGCGCGGCCAGCTGGGCCGCCGTGCCCTGCATGACCCAGCGGCAGCGGGCCTTATCAAAGCGGATGACCCGCTCGCACTGCTCGATGTCGCGGCCGGTGAGCAGAAAGCCTGCTTCATCGTCCATCCGGCTCTGCTTGTCCAGCACGATGGTGAAATCCGCCGCGCCCAGGATGCCGGTGGAGCCGTTGATGTTGTCGAAGCTGTCCTCGGGGTTCTTGCTCTTGCGGGTGTGGTGCACCAGCAGCACGCAGATGCCCCGGCTGTCGGCAAAGGCCTTCAGCCTGCCCATGTAGTCGTAGTCGGCATCGTAGGCATTTTCAAAGGGCTTTGCCTTGGGCTTGATCTTGGATAAGGTATCGATGCAGACCAGATGGATGTCCGGGTTGGCATCCAGATACTCCCCCAGCGTTTCCAGCAGGCCCTCGCCCAGCCGCTGGGCCTGAAACATAACGTGCATGTTGGCCGGGGCGGGCCTGCCCTCCAGCAAGCGGCGCAGGCGGGTCTGCATCCGGCTCTTGCCGTCCTCCAGGGCAAGGTAGAGCGTGCCGTGCTGCCGGGTGGGGAACCCCAGGAACGGCTCCCCCTGTGCCACGGCAAGGCAGAGGTCCAGCACCATCCAGCTCTTGCCCAGCTTGGGCTTTGCCACCAGCACCCCCATGCCCATGGGCAGCAGGCCCTCCACCACATGGCGGATGGGCGGCAGCACCATTTCAGACAGCTCCCGGGCCGACCACGCCTGCACCCCGGCAGGCTTTGCGGTCTCCGGCTCCGGGGCAGCCTGCTGCGGGGCGGCCTCCGGGTCGGTCAGGCTGTTGATGTAATCGGCGTAGTCCTCGCCGATGCGGGCCGCGAACTCCTCCTTTCCGATCTGCTCGTACTCGTCGGCCACACGGTCCTGCCAGCGCCGGAGCTTGAGCTCCAGCCCGTTCCAGAGCCGCAGTTCCCGGGCCCGCTCCTGCACCAGATGATACCGCTGGTTCTGGTCCGCAGGCAGGCCCCGGAAGGTAAACCAGAAGGTCAGCCGGGAAAAGAGCTTTTCCTCGGTGTCGGCCTTGTCCAGCCACCGCAGGAAATCGTTCTCGTCCGCCGGGCTGAACTGCTTTGCCTCCCGCCAGTTCCCCACTGCTTCCTTCATTTCGTTCATGGAAACACCTCTTTCTTTTGCATTACACAGCGTTGTTTTGTTACCCAAAGTGTAACACCTTTTGGTTGTGTCGTCAACGAGTATGTTCCGGCGATTTTTCGCGCGAAAAATGCGAAAAAAGAGGGAGAAAATAAGAAAAGCCCCCGCTCATCAGAGCGAAGGGCCGGAAAGCTTTGCTTTTACCCTGCATGCAGGGCATCATTTTTTGCCAGCAGGTAAACGCAGTACTGATTCATGCTGATGCCTTCCCGCTGGGAGTGCTCCGCCAGAGCGCGGTGCAGGCTGCGGGGCAGGCGGAGCTTGAACTGCCCGGAGTAATCCTCCAGACTGTCCGGCATCGGAATGGATACGCCCTCTTCCAGTGCGGCCTCCAGCCAGACCCTCTTAGCATCCCGGGCATTCTCCACAGCGCTTTCAATGGTCTCGCCGCAGGTCAGGCACCCCGGCAGATCGGGATAGGAGACAACATAGCCGCCCTCTTCCCTGTCCTCTACAATCTCCATCCGATACGGAAGAGCCAGATATTCATTCAGCGTTTTCATCGTTTTTCGCCTCACTCTCTACGATCTGACGCACCATTTCCACATATACTTTCTTGATCGGTTCGTGCTTGGGTATCGTAATGGGCATACAGCCCGCTTTGCGGAAGGTATAGTGGCTGCTCCCGCTCCGGGGGGCAGTCATCTGATAGCCGTAGCTTTCCAGCACCTTGCGCAGCTCATCAAACCGCAGGTCTTTGGAAAGCGCACAAATGCGTGCCAGCAGCTTATCCCATTGAGACATCTTTTATTCCCTCGTCTTTGTGGTGTCGTATGTGGTGTCATATTCATTATATGCTGGCTTATGAAAAAAGTCAAGCGGACCGCTTGAAAGTCCCCCTTATCGTACCCCGCATCTGGTATACTCCTCTTGTCGAACAAAACAGGAGCGGCCCGGAGGCGGGCTGCAGGAACAGGAGGGAACACCATGAGTGAGTACGAGATCCGATCTGTAGGCGGCCATGTGGAGGTTTATACCCGGGGCGGGGTGTTCCTCTTCTCGGCGGACACGGTGCGGGAGGCCATGGAGGAGCTGGACGAGGCCGCATGACATATTCCCGGCAGTTTCCGGAAACATGTCAGGAGCGCACGGGGAAAGCTCAAATGTAAAATACCTGTAAAATATAAGAAAAGAACAGTTGACAAAAGGACAAAACGGCGCGGAAATGCAGTAAAAATGCAAAAAACATGTAAAATAACGCTTGTTGTCCGGGGGAGTTCAATGCTATAATAAAAAGGACGGCGTTCAGGGCAGAAAGCCCCGGGCGGCCGTCCTTGGTTTGTTTTAAGAGCAAAAGGAAGTTTTTAGGAGTATCGAGATGGATATCACACACATCACCTCATTGTTGGGCGGTATTGCGCTGTTCCTCTATGGTATGTCGATCATGGGTGCCGGCCTGGAAAAGCTGGCGGGCGGCAAGATGCAGGGCGTGCTGCAAAAGCTGACCTCCTCCACCATCAAGGGTGTCATTTTCGGCACCCTCATCACCGGCGTGATCCAGTCCTCCGCGGGCACAGTCGTCATCTGTGTCGGCCTTGTCAACTCTGGCATTATGACCCTGACGCAGTCGGTGGGTGTCATCATGGGTGCAAACATTGGTACCACGGTCACCGGTCAGCTCATCCGCATGGCGGATATCTCGGGTGACAGCCTTCTGCTGACCCTCATCCAGCCCAAGACGTTTGCGCCGGTGGTGGCATTTGTCGGCTGCATTTTTTATGTGTTCCTGCGCAACGCCAAAAAGAAGAACATCGGCCAGATCATGCTGGGCTTCGGCATCCTGTTCACAGGCATGAGCCTGATGGACACCGGCGTGTCCCCCCTGCGGGAAAGCGCAGCCTTTCAGGAGCTGTTCGTCAGCATGACCAACCCCGTGCTGGGCGTGCTGGTGGGCATGGTCGTTACCGTCATCATCCAGTCCTCCTCGGCCTCGGTGGGTATCCTGCAGGCCTTGTCCAGCACCGGCCTTGTCACCTTTGGCAGCGCCATCCCCATCATTCTGGGTGCCCACATCGGCACCGCCTTTACCCCGCTGCTGACCATCGGCGGCTCCTCCAAGGACGGCAAGCGCGCCGCCCTGATCCACCTGTATTTCAACATCATCGGCAGCTTTGTGCTGCTGGGTGCCATTTACGCCGTGCGGTACACCATCGGCATCCCGGTGTGGGGCGACGTGATGAACAAGAGCACCATTGCAAACATCCACACCCTTTCCAGTGTGGCGGCCATGCTGCTGTTCCTGCCTTTCAGCAGTGTGCTCTCCAAGCTGGCCATGCTCACCGTGCCCAACAGCGCCGAGGAAGCGCAGGAGCTGAGTATGCCCGTGCTGGACGAGCGTCTGTTCAAGAGCCCGGCCGTGGCCCTGCAGCAGGCCAAGAGCGCCGTGGTCAAGATGTCCCGCCGTGCCGCCCGCAACGTCAGCCTCTCCACTCCCCTGCTGCTCAAGATGGATGAGGACGTGGTGAGCGCCATCAATGTGCGGGAGAACCTCATCGACCGGATGGAAGTGGAGATCTCCAACTACCTCATCAAGATGACTGACCAGGAGCTGGGCGACGACGAGAGCCACGCCGTGACCGAGCTGCTGAATTTTGTCACCGAGTTCGAGCGCATCGGCGACTACGCCGTGAACATTCAGGAAAAGGCTGTGGAGCTCTACGAGAAAGAGGCCTCCTTCAGCGACATTGCCAAGAACGAGCTGAAGCTGCTGGATTCCGCGCTGGAGCAGATCCTGACCCGCACCAACGATGCCTTTGAGAACGATGACATCGCGCTGGCCCGTCAGGTGGAGCCGCTGGAAGAGGTCATCGACATTCTGGTGGAGAAGCTCCGCGACGGCCACATCAAGCGCCTGAAGGACGGCATCTGTTCCATTGATACCGGCGTGGTGTTCCTGGATGTGCTGAACAATGTGGAGCGCATCTCCGACCACTGCTCCAACGTGGCAGCCCGTCTGGTGGGCACCAGCGAGGGCGATGACTACGATTCCCACACCCTCAAGAGCCTGATGCACCACAACCCCAGCAAGGAATACTCCCTCATGTACGAGGAGTGCTGCAAAGAGTACCTGACCCCGCTGGCCGCTATGGAAAAGGAAGCGTAAAGGGGCCAATGCCCTGCGAGGGAAGCGGGCTGCTTGCGGCTAAACCTCTCAGGCGCTCCGCGCCAGCTTCCCTAGTAGGGGAGCCCTTGGCAGGCCATCGCGTTTTCGGGGGTTGGCGCTTCGCTCCTGTTTGCCCTGCTGGCGCAAAGTCTTACCCTTGCGGCAGATGCCGGTTTTGGAGCCGACAGGCGATCATTGCGAAAAATGAACCTTATGCCAAGGCCTCCCCTACTAGGGGAGGTGGCATCGAGCGAAGCGATGATGACGGAGAGGTTTAATACCACCTGCTGCACCACACAACTCAAAAATCCCCTGCCAATGATCCGGCAGGGGATTTTTTGTTGCACTTGATGAACGATTCGGAGCCTGCCTTCCCCCAAAAAGTCAAGGGGTCAGAAGAAGCTCACCTGGCTGCTTTCGGGCAGGTCTGCCAGCACACCGGCGGTGCGCAGGCTTTCCAGCACGGCGCTGGTCACGCCGGTGGCCTGCTGGAGCTCCTCCACGGAGATATACTCCTGCCCGTCGATGGTGGCACGCTCCAGCGAGGCAGCGGCAGTGCCGCCCACGCCTTTCAGGGCACAGAAGGGCAGGCGCACCTTGCCATCCTCCACGATATACTTGTTGCCGCGGCTCTTGCCCAGCTCGATGGGCAGGAACGCATACCCGCGGGACAGCATCTCGTTGACCAGCTGCAGGCTGACCAGCACGTCCTCGTCCTTGGCGTTCTTCTCCTCTTTCAGGCGGCGCTTCACCGCCTCCATGTGGGCGCGGGCCACAGCCGCACCGCCCACAGCGGCCTCATAGTCGATATCATCGCCGCGCACGGTGAAGTAAACGGCGTAGAACTCTGCCGGGCGGTAGAGCTTGAACCACATCAGCCGGATGGCGCTCATCAGGTAGGCCACAGCGTGGGCCTTGGGGAACATATACTTGATCTTGCGGCAGGACTCGATGTACCAGTCCGGCACCTCGTGCTCCCGCATGGCTTCTTCCCAGCCGGGCTTGAAGCCGCCCTTGGCCACCTTGCCCTTACGGACCGCCTCCATGATATCAAAGGCCATCTTGGGCTCCAGCCCCTTGCGCAGCAGGTAGAGCATGATGCTGTCACGGCAGCCGATGACCTCCGCGATGGTGCAGGTGCCGCTGCGGATCAGCTCGTCGGCGTTGCCGGTCCAGACATCGGTGCCGTGGGACAGGCCCGAGATCTGGATCAGCTCTGAGAAGTTCCGGGGCCGGGCCTCCACCAGCATTCCGCGCACGAAGTTGGTGCCCATTTCCGGGATGCCGAAGGTGCCGGTCTGGCTGTCGATCTGCTCCGGGGTCACGCCCAGCTCCTCCGGGCTGGTGAGCAGGCTGTACACCCGGGGGTCGTTCATGGGGATGCTGTCCACGGGGATGCCGGTGTACTCCTCAAAATACTTGTAGAAGGTGGGCATATCGTGGCCCAGCTCGTCCAGCTTGAGCAGGGTGTCGTGGAGGTACTTGAACTCGAAATGCGTTGTGAGCAGACCGCCCGCCACATCATCCGCCGGGTGCTGGATGGGGCAGAAATCGTAGATCTCGTAGGTGTCGGGCACAACGACCATGCCGCCGGGGTGCTGGCCGGTGGTGCGCTTGACACCGGTGCAGCCCAGGGTCAGGCGGTTCTCCTCGGCGTGGTTGACGGTTTTGCCGCGGGCTTCCAGATACTTTTTGACGTAGCCGTAGGCGGTCTTGTCCTGAATGCCGGACACCGTGCCCGCCTTGAACACATTGGCCTTGCCGAACAGCTCCTCGGTGTAGCGGTGGACGTTGGACTGATACTCGCCCGAGAAGTTCAGGTCGATATCAGGCTCCTTGTCGCCGTAGAAGCCCAGGAAGGTCTCAAAGGGGATGTCGTGGCCGTCCACCAGCATCCGGGTACCGCAGTGGGGGCAGTCCTTATCGGGCAGGTCAAAGCCGTCGTCCACGCTGCCGTCGGTGATGAACTCGCTGTACTTGCACTTGGGGCAGCGGTAGTGAGGCGGCAGACTGTTGACCTCCGAAATGCCGGAGAAGTGGGCCACAGCAGAGGAGCCCACCGAGCCACGGCTGCCCACCTGATAGCCGCCCGCGTTGGAGTAGGCCACCAGCTTGACGGCAATGACGTACAGAACAGCGTAGCCATGGCCGCAGATGGAGTCCAGCTCCTTTTTCAGGCGGTCCTCCACGATCTTGGGCAGGGGGTCGCCGTAATCCCGTCTGGCGTGTTCCCAGGTGGCATCGCGCAGCTGCTGCTCCGCACCCTCGATGCTGGGCGGGTAGGTGCCGCGCGGGATGGCCCGCACGTTGTTGTCAATGGTGGCCGCGATCTTGCGGGGGTTGGTCACCACGATCTCGTAGGCCTTTTCCTTGGGCAGGTAGCTGAACTGCTTCAGCATATCCTCAGTGGTGCGGTAGAACAGCGGGGGCTGGGTGTCCGCATCCTTGAAGCCGTTGCCCGCCTGCAGTACCGTGCGGTAGATGGCATCCTCCGGCTCGGTAAAGTGCACGTCGCCGGTGGCGATGACCGGTTTGTGCAGGTCCTCGCCCAGCCGGATGATGGTGCGGTTGAAGTCCTTGATGACTTCCTCGCTCTCCACCTTGCCGTCCCGCACCATATACTCGTTGTTGCCCAGGGGCTGGATCTCCAGCACGTCGTAGTAGGAGGCGATCTTCTTCAATTCCTCGTAGGAGCGCCCCTCCACAACGGCACGGTAAAGCTCGCCCGCCTCGCAGGCGCTGGTCAGGATCAGGCCGTCGCGGTACTTGTTCAGCAGGCTGCGGGGCACACGGGGCTTCTTGAAGAAGTAGTTGACGTGGGCCTCGCTCACGATCTTGTACAGGTTCTTCAGGCCCATCTGGTTCTTGACCAGAATGATGAGGTGGAAGTACTTCTTTTTCAGCACCTCCCGGTTGCCGCCCAGACCCGTGTTGATGCCCTCCACGGTGGTGACCTCTTTCTCGGCAAGGTCACTGAGCATGACGCAGAAGATGCGGCCCAGCGCGGCGGAGTCCTCACAGGCGCGGTGGGCCTCGTAGTCGGGCAGCTCCAGATGCTTGTTGATGGTCCCCTGCTTGTAGTTGTGCAGGCCCGGGTACATGGCCTGCGCCATGGTCAGGGTGTCGATATAGGTCGGCTCAAAGGAAATGCCGCTGCGCTTGGCGGCGGCTTTCAGGAAGCGGATATCGAACGCATGGGCATTGTGGGCCACCAGGATGCGGCCATCCGCGAACCGGAGAAAGGCTTCCAGCGCTTCCTTTTCCCCGGGGGCATCGGCCACCATCTCGTTGGTGATGCCGGTCAGCTCGGTGATCTTGGGGGTGATGGGCTTGCCCGGCTTGACAAAGGTGTCGAACTCCTCCACCACTTCCCCGTTCCGCACGATCACCGCGCCGATCTCGGTCAGGTACTCCACGCCGGGGTCCAGGCCGGTGGTCTCGGTGTCGAACACGCAGAACTCACCGTCCAGCGGCTGGTCCTTCACGCCGTAGACGCAGGGCACCATATCATCCACAAAGTAGGCCTCGCAGCCGTAGATCAGCTTGAAATCCGGGTCGCTCTTGTGGATCTCGTCAGTGGCCAGCATGGCCTCCGGGTAGCCCTGACAGACACCGTGGTCGGTGATGGCAATGGCAGGATGGCCCATCCGGTGGGCCAGCTTGACGATGCCGCCCGGGTCGCAGAAGGCATCCATGCTGGACAGCTTGGTATGCAGGTGAAGCTCCACCCGCTTTTCCGGGGCGTTGTCCTCCCGCTTTTTCCGCTCCACGAACAGGACATCGTAGGGGTAGACGATGTAGTCATGCTCGTACTTGTCGTAGGTGCAGTCGCCGCGCACCAGCAGAGTGGTGCCCTTGGCGATGTTCTCCCACTTGGAGCAGTCCTCCCCTTCCTGCGCGCGGATCTTCAGGTTGATGGAGCCGGTGTAATCGGTGATGGACACCGTGTAGATCTTGCGGTAGTTGCCCTTGACCTCGGTAAAGAACACGTCGCCCCAGATCACGCACTTGCCGCCCTCGCCGCCCAGGTCCTTGATGGGAGTGAGGTTCTTGGGGGTGAACATCTTGCCGTGGAAAATGGTCACGGGCTTGTCGGTCAGGTCAAGGCCCTCCACCTTGATGGAGGGGGCGGTGTTCTTTTTCTCGAACTTGACCACCGGCGGGGCGATCTTGCGCTCCAGCTTTTCCTCCATCTGGCGCTGTTCGGCCTCGCCCACCGCGCTTGTCAGGGTGACTTTGGGCCTGACACCGGTGTGGGCGGCAACGCGGTCCGCCAGCAGGCGCTCAAACTCCATCTCCTGCAAAAACTTGGTGCCGTGGCAGACCCCCACCGTGATGTTCTGGCCGGTGATGGTGATCCGGCACCGGTCCAGAAAACCGTTGATGGGGATGCCGTCCCGCTTCATCTCCTCCATCAGCTCCCGCAGGGCGGCTTCGTCCAGCGTGGCATAGCCAAAGAGGTTGTCGATCTTCAGTTCAAAGCCCTCATAATCCGGCTGCAGGGAGGCCAGCAACCGGGCGCACAGCCACTTGTCCAGCGGGGCGGCACTGCGCAGGGTAAAAACGACCTGCCGCTCCTGCCGCAGCATCCGGGCATGTTCCACGATCACGCGCCCGAAACTGGCCGCGAAATCCGGGTCCGCCATGAACTGCGGCCATAGCTGAGATACAAGTGGTGTCACGATGGGTTACTCCTTTTGATGTTATTTCTGAACCTCTCAGGCGCTTCGTCTGCGCCCTCTCCGTCATCCCTGCGGGATGCCACCTCTCCCAAAGGGAGAGGCAATTGCAGCATGACCTTTAGGGGGTGCTGACGGGGTTAAACCTCTCAGCCGTCGCTGACGCTCGGCAGCTCCCCTAGTAGGGGAGCCCTTGGCAGGCCGTCACGTTTTCGTGGTCTGGCGCTTCGCTCCTGTTTGCCCTGCTGGCGCAAAGCTTTATCCTTGCGGCAGGAGTGCATTTTGGAGCCGATAGGCGATCATTGCGAAAAATGAGCCCTATGCCAAGGCCTCCCCTACTAGGGGAGGTGGCATCGAGCGAAGCGATGATGACGGAGAGGTTTAGCCGTCAGCACCCGTTCCCCTTGCAGATGCGTTAGCTCCCCCTTTGGGGGAGCTGTCGAGCGCAGCGAGACTGAGAGGGTTGTCTCTCAGATCTTATAGATCTCCTCCATGAACTGGTCGAGGATATTATCGCCGGTCAGCTTCTTGATGGGCTGGCCGTGGATGAAGAGGACAGCCTCGCCCTTGCCGCCTGCAATGCCGATATCGGCTTCGCGGGCCTCGCCGGGGCCGTTGACCACGCAACCCATCACGGCCACCTTGATGGATTTCTTATAGCCCTGCAGGCGCTTTTCCACCTCGTTGGCGATCTCGGTGCAGGGGTACTGGGTGCGGCCGCAGGTGGGACAGGTGATGACCTCGGGGCCAGCCACGGGGAAGCCCACGGCGCGCAGGATGTTGTAGCCTGCTTCCACTTCCTTCTCGGGCTCGGCGGCCAGCGAGACGCGGATGGTATCGCCGATGCCCTCCAGCAGCATCCCGCCAATGCCCATGCCGCTCTTGAGCAGACCCATCTGGTAAGTACCGGCCTCGGTCACGCCCACATGCAGGGGGTAATCGGTCACGGCGCTCAGCTGGCGGTAGGCCTCCATCATGCGGGGCACGTTGGAGTTCTTGATGGAGATGACGATGTTGTTGAAATCGAACTTCTCCAGCAGGCGGACATGGTACAGGGCGCTTTCCACCATAGCCTCGGGCACGGGCGCGCCGTACTTTGCCAGGATGTGCTTTTCCAGGCTGCCGCCGTTCACGCCGATGCGGATGGGGATGTTCTTCTGCTGGCAGGCCTGCACCACGGCCTTGACCCGGTCGTCATCGCCGATGTTGCCGGGGTTGATGCGGATCTTGTCCACACCAACGTCGGCGCAGGCCAGCGCTGCCTTGTAGTCAAAGTGGATATCCGCCACGATGGGGATGTTCACTGCGTTCTTCACGGCCTCGATGCACTTGGCATCCGCCGCGCTGGGGCAGGTCACACGCAGGATCTGGCAGCCCGCCGCCTCACAGCGCTTTGCCTGGGCAACGTTGCCCTCGATGTCCTCCACGGGGACATTCAGCATGGTCTGCACCGCAATGGGGTTGTTGCCGCCAATGGTCACATTGCCGATTTTCACTTCTCGTTTCAGCTGCCGCATGGTCGTTTTCCTTTCCGTATCACATTGCCCCGGTAATGAGCCGGAGGATATCGTTGTAAGTTGCAAAAATCATCAGCCCGAACAGCAGCGCAAAGGCTGCCACGATCAGGCCGCTCTGGATCTTTTCGGGCACGGCATGGCCGGTCACGCCCTCAATGAGCAGGAACACCACTTTGCCGCCGTCCAGCGCCGGGAAGGGCAGCAGGTTGAAGATGCCCACATTCACGGTGATGAGCGCCAGCATCTCCAGCAGGTCCTGCCAGCCGTAGCTGGCGGCCTGCCCGATGGCCGTTACGATGCCCACCGGGCCGGAGAGATCGTTGATGCTCTCCCGCCCCCGCAGCAGGTCGGAGAGGGAGGCAAAGATGATGCGCCCGTAGTAGAGCACACTGTTGCCCGCCTCTTTCAGCACGTTCAGCGGTGTTTTTTTGATGCCGTAGACCGTAAAGCCCAGGCTCATGTGGGTCTCGCCCTTGTCATCCTGCCAGGTGTCGAACTGCACACCGGGCAGCTCCACCTTTTTGCCGTCCCGCAGAACGGTGAAATCGGCGGTGTAGTCCTCCGTGCGCATCAGCTCATAGAGGATATCGTTTGCCACAAAGCAGCGGCGGCCGTTCACCGCAAGGATCTTATCCCCTGCCTGCAGGCCGGTCTGGCCGCAGAGGGCGTTTTCCTCCACCTGATAGAGGACCTTGCTGGTGATGGGTTCGCTCTGGGCCGTGATGAGGATGGCCATGACCACAAAGCCCAACACAAAGTTCATCCCGGCACCCGCCAGCATGATGAGGGCCCGCTGCCAGACAGGGGCCTCATTCAGAGGAATACCAGCAGGCTTTTCCTCCTCGGGGGAAGTCTCCGCTATGCCAAGGGCTCCCCTATCAGGGGAGCTGCCGCCATCGGCGGCTGAGGGGTTTGACCGTTCCTCCGCCTGCCTGCTCTCGGGGCTTTCCTCCCCTTCCAGCGCCACAAAGCCGCCCACAGGCAGGGCGCGGATGCTGTACTGGGTGCCCTTGCGCACCCGCTTGCACAGCACCGGCCCCATGCCGATGGAGAACTCGTTGACCTGCACACCGCAGAGCTTTGCCACCATGAAGTGGCCGAACTCATGGATGGCGATCACGGCGCTGAACACGAACACCGCAGCAATAAAGGTGACAATAAAAGACATCAGTTCTCCTTACAGGTGCGCTCTCACAAAGGCGCGGGCCATCTTGTCGCACTCATACACATCGGCCAGGGTGTAATCGCCGCCAAAGCTGTCGCTGTCCACAACAGCCTCCACCAGTCGGCCGATATCGAGGAAGCCGATCTTATCCTCGAGGAAGAGCTTGACTG
The DNA here is from genome assembly GCF_023347315.1 of Faecalibacterium sp. I2-3-92. Classification (GTDB taxonomy): domain Bacteria; phylum Bacillota; class Clostridia; order Oscillospirales; family Ruminococcaceae; genus Faecalibacterium; species Faecalibacterium duncaniae. Next base: position 1,243,792 of record NZ_CP094470.1, on the reverse strand, counting down.
CCTCCTCGTTGGCACCGTTGGCGGCGCAGGGGCCCAGACCGCCCTTCTTGATGGCCTTCTTGCAGGCAGCCAGGCAGCGGAAGGTCTCCTCGTCGGCCACATCGAAGGTCAGCAGCTTCAGGGTGGTAAAGTCCAGCTCAGGCACCACACCGGGCACACGGGCCGGGTAGGTCAGGGCGTACTGGATGGGGATGCGCATATCGGGCACGCCCAGCTGGGCGATGATGGAGTTATCGCTGTACTGCACGGCAGAGTGGACAATGCTCTGGCGCTGCACCACGATCTGGATCTTCTCGGGGGGCAGGCCGAACAGCCAGACCGCCTCGATCAGCTCCAGGCCCTTGTTCATCAGGGTGGCGGAGTCGATGGTGATCTTGGCACCCATGTTCCAGTTGGGATGCTTGAGGGCATCGGCCTTGGTCTTGCCCCGCAGCTCCTCGGTCTTCATGCCGAAGAAGGGGCCGCCGGAGGCCGTGAGCAGGATCTTGGTCAGGCTCTTGGCGCTCTCCTTGTCCTGCAGGCACTGGAAGATGGCGGAGTGCTCGCTGTCCACAGGCAGCAGCTTCACGCCGTGCTTTGCCACGGCCTGGGTCACCAGGTGACCGCCCGTGACAAGGCTCTCCTTGTTGGCAAGGGCCAGATCGTGGCCGCTCTCAATGGCGGTCAGGCTGGCACCCAGACCGGCGATGCCCACCACACTGTTCAGCACCACATCGGGGCCGTCCATGGCGGCCAGCTCCTTCAGGCCCTCGGGGCCGGTCAGCAGCCGGGGGGCGTTGGCACGGCCCGCCAGCGCTGCGTCCAGCCGGGCGGCGGCATCGGGGTCAGTCATGCAGACATACCGGGGGTGGAACTCCTCGATCTGCTCCAGGATCTTCTCCACATGGCTGTGGGCGGAAAGGCCGAACACCTCATACCCCTGGGCACGGATGACATCCAGGCTCTGGGTGCCGATGGAACCGGTAGAACCCAGCAGCGTGATTTTTTTAGACATAAGCTACCTCCTGCATTCAGTGATAGAAAACAGCGATGACCACCATGGTGACGAACGGCGCAATGAACATGACGCTGTCGAAGCGGTCCAGAATGCCGCCGTGGCCCGGGAAGATGGTGCCATAATCCTTGATGCCGCACTGGCGCTTGACCACGCTGGCGAACAGGTCGCCGTAGATGCCCAGCACAGCGGCCACGCAGGCCAGCAGGGCAATGATCACGTACATCGAAACGCCGATGTTGGTGCGGGTGAACGCCTCCATCCGGTTGGCCGCAATGGAGTAAATCACGGTGGCGATCACGCCGAACACCATGGTGCCCAGCACGCCGCCAATGGCTCCCTCCACGGTCTTTTTGGGGCTGACCACGGGGCAGAGTTTGTGCTTGCCAAAGGCTCTGCCTGCAAAGTAGGCGCAGGTATCGCCGCCCCAGGCAAAGCAGAGGATGAGCAGAATAAAGAACATCGCGTCATAGCCGTAGGTCTCCACCGGCAGCAGCTCCTTCAAACGGATAAAGGAGTAGAAGCAGAAGATCACGATGCCGGAAAACATCACCAGACCGCTGGCTTTTGCAAAATCCACCTGTGCATTGCGCACCACCAGATAGATGCCGAAGAACAGCACCATCAAAAAGGAGGCCGGCATGACCAGCCGCCGCCACACCTGATAGCTGGACAGCATGATCAGCAGGGTGTAGGGCACGAACACGGCGTACATGGGCCATTCCTTTCTGCCGAAGCCCAGGGCCTTGAAGACCTCGTGGATGGCGATCAGGGTGATGGCGGCAATGACAAAATTGAACACCAGCGTGTCAAAGGTGAACAGCACCCCGATCAGGACGAGGATGCCCACAATTGCGGTTATGATACGAGTTTTCATTCAAATTTCTCCTTTTGGGAATTGCAAGGGTCAGATGCCGCCAAACCGGCGGGAGCGCTTGTTGAACTCCGTGATGGCGGCATCCAGGTCATCACGGGTGAAATCAGGCCAGAGCACATCCATCTCCACCAGTTCGGCGTAGGCGGCCTGCCAGAGCATGAAGTTGGAAAGGCGCTTCTCGCCCGAGGGACGCAGGATGAAATCCGGGTCCTTCTGGCCGGCGGTATACATGTGGTCGCTCATCATCTCTTCGGTGATGTCCTCGGGCTTGAGGGTGCCCTCTGCCACCTGCTGGGCCAGCTGCCGGGCGGCCCGCACGATCTCGGGGCGGCCGCCGTAGTTCACGGCAATGTTCAGGGTCATGCCGGTCTTGGCGGCAGAGTCCTCCTCCAGCTCGTTCATCAGCTTCTGGAGCTTTGCATCCAGCGCGGCCCGGTCGCCCAGGAACTTGATGCGGATGTTGCGGTCCTTATAGTTGAAGCCCTTGAGCAGATACTCGCCGAACAGCTTCATAATGGCAGAGACCTCTTCCAGCGGGCGCTTCCAGTTCTCAGTGGAGAAGGCGTAGAAGGTCACGGACGAAACGCCCAGCTCCTCGCAGTAGTTGGCGATATCCTGAAACACGGCGGCACCCTTTTTGTGGCCCGCGGTGCGGGGCAGGCCCCGCTGCTTGGCCCAGCGGCCGTTGCCGTCCATGATGATGCCGATGGAAAGGCCCTCGGCAAATTCTTTGGGATGGTTCATAATCATTCTCCTGCGTTTGCGGGGCGGGGGTTCCCTGCCCCGGTTTCGGCAAAAAGTGCCGCGCACTCGTTCCAGCGCACGGCACCTCACACATTTCGTTTCACCGCGGCGATCAGACGGACATGATCTCCTTCTGCTTTTCCTCAACGGCTGCGTCGATGTTCTTGATATACTTGTCGGTCAGCTTCTGGACCTCTTCTTCCATGGTCTTCTGGGTGTCCTCGGTCAGCTCACCGGCCTTCTTCATGGCCTTGGCCTTGTCCATAGCGTCACGGCGGACATTGCGCACGGCCACCTTGGCCTCCTCGCCCAGCTTGGCAACTTCCTTTGCCAGCTGCTTGCGGCGCTCCTCGGTGGGAGCCGGGAAGTTCAGGCGGATGGTGGAGCCGTCATCAATGGGGGTAATGCCCACATCGCTGGCCATGATGGCCTTGCTGATGGCGCGCAGCAGGGTGCGGTCCCAGGGGGTGATGGTCAGGGTGCGGGCCTCGCTCACGGCCACAGAGGCCACCTGCTGGATGGGAGTGGGGGCACCGTAGTAGTCCACGCTCACCTTGTCCAGAACGGCGGGGTTGGCGCGGCCTGCACGCACAGCGGCCAGCTCGCGGTCCAGATGCTCCACGGAGCTCTTCATCTTTTCTTCAAATGCCTTGGTGTTGCTGCTCATTGTCCTTTTCTCCTGTTATATATTGTTCTGCACAGGCGCTGTGATTGCTGCCTGTTCCATTCTATGGTACGGGGATGCGGGCTATGCTCAGCCCTCGTAGACCAGGGTGCCCACATTCTCGCCCTGCACGGCCTTTGCAATGTTGTCCGGGTCGGCCAGGTCAAAAACCAGGATGGGGAGTTTGTTGTCGCGGCAGAGGGTGGCGGCAGTGCCGTCCATCACAGCCAGGCGATCCTCCAGCACCTTGGTAAAGGTCAAGGTGTCGTACTTTTTGGCATCGGGGTACTTGTGGGGGTCCTTGTCATATACGCCGTCCACCATGGTGGCCTTGAACATGATGTCCGCACTCACCTCAACAGCACGCAGGGCCGTGGTGGTATCGGTGGAGAAGAAGGGGTTGCCGGTGCCGCCGCCGAAGATGGCGATCTTGCCGTCTGCCATGGCCTTCAGGGCATCCTTGCGGGTAAAGGCGGGGGCCACCTGCGGCATGGTGATGGAGGTGAACACCTCGGTCTCCACGCCCAGCTGCTCCAGCTTGTCGGAGACGGCCAGCGCGTTCATCACGGTCGCCAGCATTCCGATCTTGTCGGCCAGGGTGCGCTCCATCTTACCGCTGGAACGGCCGCGCCAGAAGTTGCCGCCGCCCACCACGATGCCGATCTGCACGCCCAGGTCGTGGGCCTTTTTCACGCCGCCGCAGATCGCGTCCATGGTCGGCTCGTCAAAGCCGGTTCCCTTTTCGCCGCCCAGGGCCTCGCCGCTGATCTTCAGAAGGATCCGCTGATATTTCAATGCCATATCAATACACCACCTAAATCATTTCTCTCATCAGGCCGGAGTTTCCCCTGCCCCTGATTTATTCATCTTATTTTACTATAAAATCGCTTCAAAGTAAACAGGTAAAGTGTGAATGACCTCTCCCCATCAAAAAAGCAGACAGCCCGCAGGCCATCTGCTTGGAGGTTCACTTTGCCGGAACAAATTCGATCTTGACCCGCATCCCCATACCGGCAGCCAGCCGCTGCAGGGTGCGAAGCGAAGGATTTCCGTTGCCGCGCTCCAGCTTGCTGATGTCTGTCTGGGCAATGCCGGTGCGCTCGGAAAGCTGCTGCTGGGTCAGTCCGCTTTTCTTCCGGGCGGCAAGGATCGCCTCGATCACAGCAAATTCGGGGTCAAGGGCATCCCACTCTGCCTTAAACTCAGGGTCTTTCATCTGTTCGTTGAGAAAATCATTGAAATTGGTCATTTGGAGCACTCCTTTCGGCTGAGATAATCGGCACGGTACTGCTTTGCAAGTGCGATCTCGGAAGCAGGTGTCTTCTGCGTCTTTTTGACAAAGCCGTTCGTAAGGATGATCCTTCTGCCGATCACAAAAAAGTACAGCACACGGGTAATGTCGGAGCCGAACTTGGTGCGGATCTCAAAAATGCCATCCTCCAGATGCTTGGAGTACGGCTCCCGCAGTGAAGGCCCTTCCTCCCGGAGAAGCCCGACCGTGCGCACGACCTTAGCCCGCATTTTCGCATCCAGAGCCAGAATAAACTCTTTCGCCGGTTCGGAGCCATCGGCTTTGTCATAAAATTCGATCTCGTATTCCTGCACGCCGCCGCCTCCATTAAATAGTGGTTTTATCCTATATTCAGTATAGCGGATCAGGCTGCCATTGTCAAGTGGATTACAGGCAAAACAAAAAGCGCCGATTCTGAACGAATCAGCGCCTTTTCTGCATGGAGCGGGCAATGGGAATCGAACCCACCTCCTCAGCTTGGAAGGCTGATATACTAGCCGATGTACGATGCCCGCGAATGCAGGATGAATTATACCACGTTTTGGCTCAAATGTCCAGTGCTAATTTTTAAGAACCGGACTTCATGCCCAGATAGACGGTGCCCACGCCCGCAGCGATGTTCAGCAGGCCCATGCCGATGCCAGCCACGCTGGAGAAATAGGTCAGGGTGGAATCGATGATGAGGTTGCCGTTGATGGTGCCTTCCGGCTCAGGGTACTTCTCGGGGTCCTTCTTCTGCAGCTGGACCGCCACACCGGCAATGTTGGAAACATTCAGGTAGGCCAGCATGCTGGTGGCCAGGCCCATAACGGTGGAGCCCAGTGCCATCCAGTTGATGGACAGGCCGCCGCTGGTGTACTCCATTTCCTCTTCAGCCAGAGGAGCATAATTCTTGGGATAGTTGATCATGGTTTTGTACCTCCAAATGTGTTTCAAGAGGGGTCATCGTGGTTTCATTATAGGTTCTGCGGCTCCGGCTGTCAAGGGTCGAAACTTCAGCAGACAAAAGCAGCGCCCTCCCTTCTTCAGGGAGAGCGCCGCGTTCCGGTTCTCTCTTATTTTTTCTCAGAGCCGCTCTGCTGCTCCTGTTCCTGCTCCCTGCGCAGCTTTTTGATCCGCTTCTTCTCGCTTTCCACATGGGGCCAGGGCCAGGAGAAGCCCTCGTTTTCGCGGCACCATCTGACCAGCGGATAGAACGAGAACGCCAGCCCGAACAGATACAGCAGGACGTAGAGCGCGCCGGAAAGGCTCACCAGTGCGTCCAGCGCGCCGATGAGCGCCATGATCAGGCCCGCCTTCAGGAAGAACAGGCCGTTCTGGCGGCAGTATTCCGGGAAATTCTCCGCCTTGACTGCCTGACGGCCCTGATCTCCCCACACACGGGGATTCTTCATCACCGAGTAGCCGTAAAAGACCATCATCAGGCCGCAGGTAAGCTGGAATCCAAAAAACATCTCACACCTCGCAGGTTTTCAGGGGGCCTCAGTCGTCGTAGCCCTCGAACAGGGGCTTCATGGCAGGCAGGAAGTCCAGCGTTGCAAAGTAATCACGGGGGGTCTCGGCGCGGCGGATGAGGCGGTGAGAGCCGTCCTCGCAGAGCAGGACCTCGGCGCTGCGGAGCTTGCCGTTGTAGTTGTAGCCCATGGCGGAGCCGTGGGCACCGGTGTCGTGGATGTAGATCAGGTCACCGATGTCGATCTTGGGCAGCATCCGGTCAATGGCGAACTTGTCGTTGTTCTCGCACAGGCCGCCGACCACATCGTACTTGTGGTCGCAGGGGGCGTTCTCCTTGCCCAGCACGGTGATGTGGTGGTAAGCGCCGTACATGGCGGGGCGCATCAGGTTGGCAGCGCAGGCATCCAGACCGATGTACTCCTTGTAGATGTGCTTTTCGTGGATGGCAGTTGCCACCAGCGCACCGTAGGGGCCGGTGGTAAAGCGGCCCATCTCGGTGAAGATGGCCACATCGCCCATCCCTGCGGGCACAAGGATCTCCTCAAACTTCCGGCGCACGCCCTCACCGATGGCCATGATGTCGTTCTCGGTCTGGTCGGGGCGGTAGGGGATGCCCACGCCGCCGGACAGGTTGATGTAGCCGATGTGGGCACCGGTGGCCTTCTGCACACGGACTGCCAGCTGGAACAGGATGCCTGCCAGCTCGGGGTAATAGGCATCGGAGATGGTGTTGGAGGCCAGGAAGGCATGGATGCCAAAGTTCTTTGCACCCTTTGCCATCAGCTTCTTGTAGCTGTCGATCATCTGCTCCTCGGTCATGCCGTACTTGGCATCGCCGGGCTTGTCCATGACCTGGAAGCCTTCCTCGCTCTCGCCCAGCTGGAAGGTCCCGCCCGGGTTGTAGCGGCAGAAGATGTTCTCGGGGATCCCGGCCACACGGTCCAGGAAGTCCACCATGGTGGCATCGTCCAGGTTGATGTATGCGCCCAGCTCGTATGCCTTCTTCATGTCCTCCACGGGGGTCTGGTTGGAGGAGAACATGATATCGCTGCCGGTAAAGCCGCAGGCCTCGCTCAGCATCAGCTCGGTCAGGGAGGAGCAGTCCACGCCGCAGCCCTCTTCCTTCAGGATCTGCAGGATGATGGGGTTGGGCAGCGCCTTGACGGCAAAATACTCCCGGAAGCCCTTGTTCCAGCTGAAGGCCTTGTTGATGCGGCGGGCGTTCTCACGGATGCCCTTTTCGTCGTAGACGTGGAACGGGGTGGGCACGTCCTGGATGATCTCCTGGGCCTGCTCTTCGGTCAGAAACGGTCTCTTTTCCATAATATACTTCCCTCTCGTTTTTATAGCGCATACGGCTTTGGAGCCGCAGTTGCGAACGTAGTTTACTCCCTCAGTCTGCTTCGCAGACAGCTCCCTCGGAGAGGGAGCCTGACCGCACGGCAAAGCCTCCCTCCCTGAGGGAGGTGGCATCGCGCCAGCGATGACGGAAGGAGTTTACACCTTTAGATTTTTCCGGGTGGGGGTAAAGGTGGGGATCATCTTTTCCAGCTGATCCACCACGCCCTCGTCATTGTGCTGGGCGGCAGCGGCAAGATCCTGCAGCTGCTGGTAGAACACGGCCAGGTCGATGTCCCGGGGCGATGCCACAAAGATCTTGTTGTGCTCGGTGCGGCGCATCTTGCCCTGCTCCTCGTCCATCATCAGCTCCTCGTAGAGCTTCTCGCCCGGGCGCAGGCCCACGATCTTGATCTCCATATTCACGCCCGGCTCGTAGCCGTAAAAGCGGATGAGCTGCTTGGCCAGATCCATGATCTTGACCGGCTCGCCCATGTCCAGCACATAGATGCTGCCGCCCTCGGCCAGCGCGCCCGCCTGCAGCACCAGCTGGGCCGCCTCGGGAATGGTCATAAAGTAGCGCTCGATGTTGGGGTCGGTCAGGGTGACGGGGCCGCCCTTCTTGATCTGGGCCTCGAACAGCGGGATCACGCTGCCGTGGCTGCCCAGCACATTGCCAAAGCGGACCGCCACGCACTTCATGTCGGTGTTGCCCGCAAAGGTCTGGATGAGCATCTCACAGATCCGCTTGGTGCAGCCCATCACGCTGGTGGGATTGACCGCCTTGTCGGTGGAAAGCTGGACGAACCGCTCCACGTCGTGCTCGCTGGCGCTGGTGAGCAGGTTCTTGGTGCCCAGCACATTGTTCTTCACGGCCTCGGCGGGGCTGATCTCCATCAGCGGCACATGCTTGTGGGCCGCTGCATGGAACACCACGGTGGGGTGGTAGGTCTCAAATACCTCATCCAGCCGCTTTTTATCCCGAATGGAGCCGATCAGCACGGTCACGGGGATATCGCGGCCGTACTTCTGCTGCAGTTCCATCAGCAGCTCGTAGGCGCAGTTCTCGTAGATATCAAAGATCAGCAGCTTGCCGGGCCGGAAGCGCATCACCTGGCGGCAGAGCTCACTGCCAATGGAGCCGCCGCCGCCCGTCACCAGCACGGTCTTGCCGGTGAGGTAGCCGGAGATCTTCTCGTTGTCCAGCGTGACCTCATCACGGGAGAGGAAATCGGCGGTGTTCAGCTCACGGAACGCACCCTGCTGGGGGCCGTTGCTGCCCACCAGCTGGGGATCGCTCAGGATCTGCACCGGGCAGTGGGTGGAAACGCAGAGGTCGATGACATGGTTCAGCCTGCTGCCCCGCAGGGTGGGGATGGCAATGATGATGTTGTGGATGTTGTACTGGGTGCAGAGCTGGGGGATCTGCTCCAGCGTGCCCTTGACCGGCACGCCGTGGATGGTCTGTCCCTGCTTGACCAGGTCATCGTCCACCGCCACAACGGGGTGGCCGTAGCTGCTGTTGGATTTGCAGACATTGATGGCCCAGGCACCGGCCTCGCCCGCGCCCACGATCATCACGGGGCGGTTGGGATCCTTGTTGGGCACGCCCCGCAGCCGCTCGCCGATGGGATGGTTCAGGAAGAGCCGCCATGCCAGACGGCTGCCCCCCACCAGCAGGAAGATGAGGACAGCGGCCATGGCGTTGGCAGAATCGAACAGCACGCCGTGGACACAGAAATGGTTCACGAAATAGACCACCCCCGTGGGCACGGCGATCATGCCGCCCAGACGGATGAGGTCACGCTCCCCGGCATACTTCCAGAGCACATGGTACAGCCCGCCCGCCAGAAAGCTGAGCAGGTAGAGCGCCACGATCCAGGGCAGGTTCTGGTAGAGCAGGGCACGGTTGTGGGGCCACCAGCTGGCCTCCACCGCGCCGTCGGCCCGGAGCAGCAGGGCAAAGTAAAAGCTGAATATCACGATGGCCGCGTCCAGCAGCACCAGGATCATCCGGCGCAGCAGCACCTGCGGCACAAGCTTCTCTGTTTTCTTCACAAAAATCCTCTTTTACATCGGGGCGGGATCTGTCCGCACCCGTTTTTCCCGGCGTTGCCGGCCACAGGGGCCAAAGCCCCATGCGCCTGTTCCGCCATAATATCCATTGTATTATACTCAATTCTCCCCCCTGTGTCCAGAACAATTCCGATTCTCCGGGCTTTTCTGCCGCTCCCTGCGGGATTTTTCTGTCCGCAGGATGGCCCGCACCTCTTCGCCCAGCCCCAGCGGCCACTGCACGGCAAGGCAGACTGCCGCCATGCCAAAGCCGCCCGCGCAGAGCGCCGCCAGCCGGGTGGGCGTGCTCCCGCTGCCCAGCCACCCCGCCAGCAAAGCGCGCAGGCCCTCGCCCGCCCCCGCTGAGACCAGTGCCGCCAGCGCCGGAGCCCCCAGCCACCGCCAGAGCCTGGGCTGCAGCCCGCTGACGTGCAGCAGACGGGCCGTATTCATCTGGCAGGTATAGGCACTGGACAGCAGGATCACCCACAAAAAGCCCTTCATCCCCCATCTGGGCAGGAGGAGCAGCACCCCCGCAATGCGGAGCACCGCGTCCCACAGGCTGTACCGGAACACAGCCTTCTGCTCCCCCATCCCCTTCATGGCACCGTCCACCATGCTCTCCAGATACATCAGCGGCATGGCCGGGCCCAGCACCCGCAGATAGAACCCGGCCTCCTGGCTGTGGTAGAGCAGCAGGGCCAGCGGCTCGCCCCACACCCAGAACAGCGCCCCCGCCAGCGCCGAGAAGCAGCCCGTCAGCCGGAGCATCCGGTCCAGCAGGCAGCCCAGCCGGGCGCGTTCGCCCCGGATGTGGGCCTGGGTGATCTCAGGCATCAGCAGCACCGAAAGGCTCCCCAGCAGCCCAAAGGGAAAGGTGAGCAGAGGCAGGGCCATCCCCTTCAGGCTGCCGTACTGGGCCACCGCGGCACTGCGGCCCCCGGCATCCAGCAGGCAGACCGTCAGGCAGGCGGGCACCAGCATGTTCTCCGCCGTGTGCAGGGCGCTGGCAAGGCACCGCCCGCCCTCCACCGGCCACAGGATCTCCCAGAGCCGCCGGGCAGGGTCGGCAGGCCGTCGGGCCTTTTCTGCGCCGAACGCACGCACCGCCTCCCCACGGTAAAACAGCAGCAGGATGCAGGCCGACACCGCTTCGCTCACCGCCGTGGCGGCCAGCACCGCCGTGCAGCGGGCGCTCACGTCCGGCGCGTTCCCCCATTCCAGCGCGTACCAGATGATCCCGATGCGCACGCTCTGCTCCACCAGCTGGCTCAGCACGTTGGGCTCCACCCGCCGCCGGGCGATAAAGAACCCCCGCAGCACAGCCGAGAGGGCCATCCATGGCATCCCGAAGGCCGATACCCGCAGTGCGCCCGCCGCCCGCACATCTCCCAGCCACCACCGGGCAGCGGCCCCGGCCAGCCCGTACTGCGCCGCCATGGCCGCCGCGCCCAGCAGCAGCCCCGTGCCCGCCAGACGCACCAGCATCCCCCGCGCCTGTGCCCGGCCCCGGGCCAGTTCCTCAGCCATCAGCCGGGTGGCCGCCACCGAGACCCCCGCCGTTGCCAGCGTGACAAAGAGCGCGTAGACCGCCAGCACCAGCTGGTACAGCCCCATCCCCTCGCCGCCCAGGGCGTTGGCCAGATAGATGCGCAGGCCCATCCCGGCCAGCCGCAGCAGGACATCCGCCCCGGTCAGGAGGGCGGCGTTTTTCAGGTAGCTCTGCCCCATGGTATTCCTCCTTCCCCCGCACAGGCGTTCGGTTCAGTGTATGCGGTCTTTCCCGAGCAATATGCACTCTTGTGAAGATGAGCGCCCCTGTGGGTTGTTTCCCACCCGGTTTTATGGTATGATATGGGTTGGTCAAGACGATCTGTCTAATTAAGATAAAGGAGAAAAGGTTAGAGTATGAGCGAAGAATGTACCCATGACTGTTCCACCTGCGGGGCAGCATGTTCTTCCCGCACCGCCGCACCTGAACACGATGCCCCCAACCCCAACAGCAGCGTGAAAAAGGTCATCGGCGTTGTTTCGGGCAAAGGCGGTGTCGGCAAGAGCATGACCAGTGCCCTGCTGGCCTGCGCCATGGCCCGCCGTGGCTACCACTGCGGCATCCTGGATGCCGACATCACCGGCCCGTCCATCCCCAAGCTGTTCGGCATCCATGGCCGTGCCATGGCCGATGAAAAAGGCTGCTGGCCCATCCAGAGCCGGATGGGCATTGATGTGATGAGCATCAACCTGCTGGTCGAGAACGAGGAGGACCCCGTTGTGTGGCGCGGCCCCGTGATCGCCGGTGCGGTCAAGCAGTTCTGGACCGATGTGGTCTGGAAGGACGTGGACTTCCTGTTCGTGGACATGCCTCCGGGAACCGGCGACGTGCCCCTGACCGTGTTCCAGAGCCTGCCCGTGGACGGCATCGTGGTCGTTGCCAGCCCCCAGGAGCTGGTCAGCATGATCGTGGCCAAGGCCGTGAACATGGCCGAGATGATGAAGGTGCCCATGCTGGGCATCGTGGAGAACATGAGCTACATCGTCTGCCCCGACTGCGGCAAGAAGATCAGCGTGTTCGGCGAGAGCCATGTGGATGAGGTGGCTGCAAAGCACGGCCTGCCCGTGCTGGCCAAGTGCCCCATCGACCCCCAGCTGGCTGCCTGCTCCGATGCCGGCATGATCGAGGCCTACCCCGGCCAGTACCTTGAGGGTGCCGCCGATGCCTGCGAGAAGCTGCTGAAGAAGTAAATCATGCGCCTGTCCCCCGCCAGCGCCAGCCGCCTGCGGGGGATTTTTGTTTGCATTTCCGGCATTCTATGGTACAATATTGGTAGAGAATTTCCGATTGGAGGTGTCCGCATGAACACGCTTTCCCGCACTGAGATCGAGCAGGTCATCCGGGAGCTGCTGCACAAATATCACGCCGAGTATGCCCTGCTGTTCGGCTCCTACGCCCGGGGAGAAGCCACTGCCGCTTCGGATATCGATGTGATCGTGGTGGGCGGTGCCAACTTCCGGCCAAGGGACATCTTTGCTTTTGGGGAGGAGCTGCGCCAGCGCACCCAGAAGGACGTGGATGCCTTTGAGATCCGGGAGGTCAACACCGGCACTCCCTTCTATGAAAGCATCATGCGGGAGGGGGTCAAGATCGCATGAAGAGATCGGACAAGGAGCGCCTGAAAAAGATCGTTGCCACATGGGAAAGCCTGAAAGCCGAGATGCACAAGCGCGGCATTACGCCGGAGCTTCTGCTCGAGGACGAGTTTTCCCAGTGGGCCGTCACGACCCCGCTCTATAACATCGGAGAACAGGTCTACCAGCTCAGTCCGGAGTTCAAGGCCTCTTATCCGGAGCAGCCCTGGAATATGGTCGCCGGGCTGCGCCACCGGCTGGTGCATGACTACGACGGTATCAACTGGAGCATCATCGTTGAAGTCCTGTTTGAGGATATGGAGCCCTTTGTGACTGCCGTGAATGCCATTTTGGCTGGAATGTAAAGGAGAACGCAAATGCCGAACGAACTCAAGATCGGCCGGGTGTACCGGCACTTCAAGGGCGACTTTTATCTGGTAGAGGCCGTTGCCAACGATTCCGAAACGGGGGAGCCCTTTGTGGTCTACCGTAAGCTCTACGGGGACGGCGGGCTCTGGCTGCGGCCCCTTGCCATGTTCCTCAGCCCCGTGGACAGGGCAAAATACCCCGATGCCGCGCAGGAATATCGCTTTGAATTGCAGGAGATCCCCAGCGCCGCCGGGCACTGACGCTGTGAAGCGGATTCATTTTTATTTTGGCTTCACTGAAACATTTTCCGATTTCCTCTATTGTAAATCGCTGCACAAAGCTTTATAATGATAAAGCGCTCTGTGATAGTGGGCAGAGCGAGTGTAAATAATGGGAAAAGGAGTATTCTATTATGCTGACGAATGAATACCTGAAGCGCGTTTACGATGGCCTTGCACAGCGCAATGCCAATGAGCCTGAGTTCCTGCAGGCTGTCCGCGAGGTGCTGGAGAGCATCCAGCCCGTGGTGGAGAAGCATCCCGAGTACGAGAAGGCTGGCCTGATCGAGCGTCTGGTCGAGCCCGAGCGCATCATCACCTTCCGTGTGCCCTGGGTCGATGATCAGGGCAAGGTCCAGGTGAACCGCGGCTACCGCGTCCAGTTCAACAGCGCCATCGGCCCCTACAAGGGCGGTCTGCGCTTCCATCCCTCTGTCAACCAGGGCATCCTGAAGTTCCTGGGCTTTGAGCAGACCTTCAAGAACAGCCTGACCACCCTGCCCATGGGCGGCGGCAAGGGCGGCTCTGACTTTGACCCCCATGGCAAGAGCGACATGGAAGTCATGCGTTTCTGCCAGAGCTTTATGACCGAGCTGTACCGCCACATCGGCCAGTTCGTGGACTGCCCCGCCGGTGATATCGGTGTCGGCGGCCGCGAGGTTGGCTACATGTTCGGCCAGTACAAGCGCCTGACCAACAGCTTCCAGGGCGGTATGCTCACCGGCAAGGGCCTGACCTTCGGCGGCTCTCTGGCCCGTACCGAGGCCACCGGCTACGGCCTGTGCTACTTCACCGCCGAGGCTCTGAAGTGTATGCGCAACGACAGCTTTGAGGGCAAGACCGTGGTCATCTCCGGTTCCGGCAATGTTGCCATCTATGCCTGCCAGAAGGCTCAGTCTCTGGGCGCAAAGGTCGTTACCATGTCCGATTCCAACGGCTACGTCTACGACCCCAACGGCATTGATCTGGCTTACGTCAAGGAGCTGAAGGAAGTCCGCCGCGGCCGCATCAAGGAGTATGCCGAGACCCACGCCGGTGTAACCTACGTTGCCGACTGCTCCAAGGTCTGGACTGTCCCCTGCGACATCGCCCTGCCCTGCGCGACCCAGAACGAGATCAACAAGGAGTCCGCTGAGGCTCTGGTCAAGAACGGCTGCACCGTTGTCTGCGAGGGCGCAAACATGCCCAGCACGCCCGAGGCCATTGAGGTCTACCTGTCCAACGGTGTCCTGTACGGACCCGCAAAGGCTGCCAACGCCGGCGGTGTGGCCACCTCCGGCCTGGAGATGAGCCAGAACTCCGAGCGCCTGAGCTGGACCTTCGAAGAGGTCGATGCAAAGCTGAAGGGCATCATGGAGGGCATCTTCCACGCTTCCTATGACGCTTCCGTTGCCGCTGGTTCCGAGGGCAACCTGATGGTCGGTGCAAACTGCGCCGGTTTCCTGAAGGTGGCTACCGCCATGATGGCACAGGGCATCACCTACTAATTGTTCCAAAGCATTTTCAAGAGCTGCGTTCGCAAGAGCGCGGCTCTTTTTGTATCTATTCGCTGGCCGCATCTCCGGGAGCTTTTCCCGGCGGGTCAACGGACATTCCATGCCCGCCCTGCAAGCGGGGCCCCACCTCGGATACTCGCCGAGAAAACGCCCTTCGTGCGGCCTGTATAAAGCCCCGCCAACCCGTCCATACTGACCACATCAAGCGAAGAGAGGGTTCTGAAATGGACGAACAGATGTTTTGTTTTCAATGCGAGCAGGCGGCGCACTGCACTGCCTGTACCGGTAAGGCCGGTGTCTGCGGCAAAAGCGCGGACACGGCAGCGGCGCAGGACCGCCTGACCGGCGCACTCATCTCCTACGCCAGCCAGCTCATCGGCGAGGGGCGGGCCCCCGCCCCGGAACAGGCACTTCTGCTGATGGAAGGGCTGTTCACCACCATCACCAACGTGAACTTCGACCCGCAGACCGTGGACCAGCTGACCGAGAGCATCCATGCGGCCTGCCCCGGCATCGGGTTCGACTACGACATGGCAAACCTCTGGCACGAGCCGGACGAGGACATCCGCAGTCTGAAATCGTTCGTCCTGTTCAGCCTGCGCGGCATGGCAGCGTACAATTACCATGCGCGGGTGCTGGGCCGCATCGACCCGGAGCTGGACCGCTTCTTCTGCGAAGCATTGCAGGCCGTTGGCAGCGAATGCTCCATCGACGCCCTCTGGGCACTGGTACAGAAGACCGGCAAGGCCAGCTACCGCTGCATGGAGCTGCTGGACGCCGCTAACACCGGGGCCTTCGGCCAGCCGGAGCCGGTGGAGGTGCCGCTCGTCATCGAGAAAGGGCCGTTCATCGTCATTTCCGGCCACGACCTCTACGACATGAAGTGCCTGCTGGAGCAGACGGCGGGCAAAGGCATCCACGTCTACACCCACTCGGAAATGCTCCCCGCCCACGGCTACCCGGAGCTGAAGCAGAAGTACCCGCATCTGAAGGGCAACTTCGGCACAGCCTGGCAGAACCAGCAGCGGGAGTTTGAGGACATCCCGGCCCCGATCCTCTTCACCACCAACTGCATCATGCCCCTGCGGGAGAGCTACGCCGACCGGGTGTTCACCACCTCGGTGGTGTCCTATCCCGGCGTCCCGCACATCGGGCCAGAGCGGGATTTCTCCCCCGTCATTGCCAAAGCACTGGAACTAGGGGGCTACCCGGAAGACACCGCCATGCCCGGCATCAACGGCGGGCGCAGCGTCGTGACCGGCTTTGCGCGGAGCGCTGTGCTCTCCCACGCCAATGAGATCGTTGCGGCCGTGAAAAGCGGGCAGATCCGCCATTTCTTCCTGGTGGGCGGCTGTGACGGCACCCGGCCTTCCCGCCGCTACTACACCGAGTTCGCCAAGCTCACCCCGCCCGACACCGTGATCCTGACGCTGGCCTGCGGCAAATTCCGCCTGAACGACCTGGATCTCGGCACCGTGGCGGGCCTGCCCCGCATCCTCGATGTGGGCCAGTGCAACGACGCATACAGCGCCATTCAGATTGCGCTGGCGCTGGCCGATGCCTTCGGCTGCACCGTCAACGACCTGCCGCTCTCGCTGGTGCTCTGCTGGTTCGAGCAGAAGGCCGTCTGCATCCTCATCGCACTGCTGGCGCTGGGCATCCAGAACATCCGGCTCGGCCCTACCCTGCCCGCCTTCCTCTCGCCGGGCGTGGTGCGCGTTTTGCAGGAAAAGTACAATCTGATGGCCGTCACGACACCGGAGCAGGACCTGAAAGCGATTTTGGGCGAAGGATGAATCCGTTTCATCTCATCATCAAACCGCACAAGAAGTGCGGGCTTTGGTGTACTAAAGTTTGTTGCACCTCCCACTTGAACAATCTTCACGAATCATTATAATAAAGCTAACGGAACAAAGGCGTTCCAGAAGGGTGAAGTCTACCCTTCTGGAGCGCTTTTTTTGTTTTCTGTGCAAGAGGCTGCGGATCGTGCCGCGGCCCAGAGGATATTTTGAGAGATAAGGATGGGAAAGGCAATGGATCAATTTACGGAAAACGCCACGCCTCTTGGCCTGTATGACCCTCAGTTCGAGCACGATGCCTGCGGCATCGGCGCTGTGGTGGACATCAAGGGCCGCAAGAGCCATCAGACGGTCAGCGATGCCCTGAGCATCGTGGAGCGTCTGGAGCACCGCGCCGGTAAGGATGCCGAGGGCAAGACCGGCGACGGCGTGGGCATCATGCTGCAGATCAGCCACAAGTTCTTCTCCAAGGTGGCCGACGAGCTGAACATCAGCCTGGGCAACGAACGGGAATACGGTGTCGGCATGTTCTTCTTCCCCCAGAACGAGCACCTGCGGGCACAGGCCATGAAGCTGTTTGAGCTGGTCACCCGCAAGGAGGGGCTTGAGTTTCTGGCATGGCGCAGGGTACCGGTAGACCCCGATGCCGTGGGCCAGAAGGCCCGGGACTGCATGCCCTCCATCTGGCAGTGCTTCATCAAAAAGCCTGCCCGTGTGAGCAAGGGCATTGATTTTGACCGCAGGCTCTACATCATCCGCCGGGTGTTCGAGCAGGCCAGCAACGGCACCTATGTGCCCAGCCTGTCCAGCCGCACCATCGTCTACAAGGGCATGTTCCTGGTGCACGATCTGCGCCTGTTCTACCTTGACCTGCAGGACGAGGACTACGAATCCGCCATCGGCATGGTGCACAGCCGCTTTTCTACCAACACCAACCCCAGCTGGATGCGTGCCCACCCCAACCGGTTCATCCTGCACAACGGCGAGATCAACACCATCAAGGGCAACACCGATGCCATGCTGGCCCGTGAGGAGAGCATCGAGAGCCCCATCCTGCAGGACGACATGAACAAGATCCTGCCCATCATCAACACCTCCGGCTCGGACTCCGCCATGTTGGACAACGCGCTGGAGTTCATGGTGATGAACGGCATGGATCTGCCTCTGGCTGTGATGATCACCATCCCCGAGCCCTGGGAGAACAACAAGAACATCAGCCAGAAAAAGCGCGATTTCTACCAGTATTACGCCACCATGCTGGAGCCCTGGGACGGCCCCGCCGCCATCCTCTTCTCCGACGGCGACGTGGTGGGCGCGGTGCTGGACCGCAACGGTCTGCGCCCCAGCCGCTACTATATCACCAAGGACGGCCGGATGATCCTGTCCTCTGAGGTGGGCGTGCTGCCCTGCGCCCCCGACAACATCCTGATGAAAGATCGCCTGCGTCCCGGCAAAATGCTGCTGGTGGATACCGTCAAGGGCGAGGTCGTGGATGACGAGAAGCTGAAGGAATACTACGCCAGCCGCGAGCCCTACGGCGAGTGGATCGACCGGAATCTGGTCCGGCTGAAGGACCTGAAGATCCCTAACATCAAGGTCCCCAGCTACACTGGCGAGGAGCTGACCCGCCTGCAGAAGGTATTTGGCTACAAATACGAGGAAATCAAGGAGCTGATCCTGCCCATGGCCCGGGCCGGTGCCGAGCCTTCCGGGGCCATGGGCACCGACACCCCGCTGGCTGTCCTGAGCGACCAGCATCCCCCGCTGTTCAACTACTTCAAGCAGCGGTTCGCACAGGTCACCAACCCGCCCATCGATGCCATCCGTGAGAAGGTGGTCACCTCCACCAGCGTCTATGTGGGTGCCCACGGCAACCTGCTGGAGGACAAGCCCGAGAACTGCAAGGTGCTCAAGGTGCAGAACCCCATCCTGACCAGCACCGATCTGCTCAAGATCAAGCACATGAATGTGCCCGGTTTCAAGACCGCCACGGTGTCCATCAATTACTATAAGAACACCAGCCTGGAAAAGGCCATCGACCGCGTGTTTCTGGAGGTGGACCGCGCCTACAAGGACGGTGCCAACATCATCATCCTCTCTGACCGCGACATTGACGAGTACCACGTCTCCATCCCCAGCCTGCTGGCTGTTTCTGCCGTGTCCCAGTACCTCATCCGCACCAAAAAGAGCACGGCCATGGCCCTCATCCTTGAGAGCGCCGAGCCCCACGAGGTGCACCACTTTGCCACCCTGCTGGGCTACGGTGCCTGCGCCGTCAACCCCTATCTGGCCCACGACACCATTGCCCAGCTCATCGACGAGGGTCTGCTGGACAAGGATTACTACGCCGCCGTGGACGACTACAACAAGGCTGTGCTGAACGGCATCGTGAAGATCGCCTCCAAAATGGGCATCTCCACCATCCAGAGCTACCAGAGCAGTCAGATCTTTGAGGCGGTCGGCATCTCCAAGGATGTCATCGACAAGTACTTCACCGGTACGGTCAGCCGTGTGGGCGGCATCGGTCTGGAGGACATTCAGGCGGATGTGGAAGCTGCCCACAACGCCGCCTTTGACCCGCTGGGTCTGGACATCAACATGGAGCTGGCCGACGGCGGCGCTCACAAGTTCCGCAGCGGCAAGGAAGAGCACCTCTTCACCCCGCAGACCATCCATCTGTTCCAGAAAGCCTGCTTCACGGGCGACTACCAGGCCTTCAAAGACTTCACCCGCACCGTGGACAACATGGGTGCCGAGGGCGTGCACCTGCGCAGCCTGCTGGACTTCAGCTATGACCCCAACGGCGGCATCCCCCTTGAGGAGGTGGAGCCTGTCAGCTCCATCGTCAAGCGGTTCAAAGCCGCTGCCATGAGCTACGGTGCCCTGAGCAGCGAGGCCCACGAGACCATCGCCATCGCCCTGAATCGTCTGGGCGGCCGGAGCAACACCGGCGAAGGCGGCGAGCCCGAGGAGCGCTACCAGAGCGAGAGCAACTCCAAGATCAAGCAGGTGGCCTCGGCCCGCTTCGGTGTGACCAGCAAGTATCTGGTCTCCGCCGAAGAGATCCAGATCAAGCTGGCACAGGGCGCAAAGCCCGGCGAGGGCGGCAACCTGCCCGGTGCCAAGGTCTACCCCTGGATCGCCAAGACCCGCCACAGCACCACCGGCGTGGGCCTGATCTCTCCCCCGCCCCACCACGACATCTACTCCATCGAGGATCTGGCTGAGCTGATCTATGACCTGAAGAACGCCAACCGCCACGCCAACATCAACGTGAAGCTGGTCAGCGAGGCCGGTGTCGGCACCATTGCCGCCGGTGTTGCCAAGGGCGGCGCACAGGTCATCCTCGTCTCCGGTTACGACGGCGGCACCGGTGCAGCCCCCCGCACCTCCATCAAGAACGCGGGTCTGCCCTGGGAGCTGGGCATCGCCGAGACCCACCAGACCCTGATCCTGAACGGCCTGCGCAGCCGCGTCCGCATTGAGAGCGACTCCAAGCTGCTCTCCGGCCGCGATGTTGCCATCAGCTGTATGCTGGGCGCTGAGGAGTTCGGCTTCGGCACCTCCCTGCTGATGTGCGAAGGCTGCGTGATGATGCGTGTCTGCAACCTGGACACCTGCCCCATGGGCATCTGCACCCAGAACCCCGAACTGCGCAAGCGGTTCAAGGGCAAGCCCGAGTATATCATCAACTACCTGACCTTTGTGGCGCAGGAGCTGCGGGAGTACATGGCCAAGCTGGGCGTGCGCACCATCGATGAGCTGGTGGGCCGCACCGACCTGCTCCATGTCAAGCCCAGCGCTGCCGGCAGCCGTGCCGCCAAGATGAATCTGGACTGCATCCTGCACAACCCAGCCATTGCAAACAGCAACGTCCACTTTGTGCCTGCCGACACCTATGACTTCCACCTTGAGAACACCCTCGACATGAAGGTGCTGATGAAGAAGTTCAAGCTGGGCAGCAAGGCACCCCAGAGCGTCCGGCTGGAGGTCTCCAACACCGACCGCGCCCTGGGTGCCATCTTTGGCAGCGAGATCACCCGCAAGTACGGCAGCTCCCTGCCCGACGATGTCTACACCGCCGAGTGCATCGGCGCAGGCGGCCAGAGCTTTGGCGCGTTCATCCCCAAGGGCCTGACCCTCAGCCTGACCGGCGACTGCAACGACTACATGGGCAAGGGCCTGTCCGGCGGCAAGATCATCGTCCGCCCGCCCGAGGGCATCGGCTACAAGCCCGAGGAAAACATCATCACCGGCAACGTGGCCCTTTACGGTGCCACCAGCGGCAAGGCCTTCGTCTCCGGCGTGGCCGGTGAGCGCTTCTGCGTCCGCAACAGCGGCGCGACTGCCGTTGTCGAGGGCGTGGGTGACCACGGCTGTGAGTACATGACCGGCGGCACTGTCGTGGTCCTGGGCCAAACCGGCAAGAATTTCGCGGCCGGCATGACCGGCGGCGTGGCCTACGTTCTGGACGAGAACTGGGATTTCTACCAGCGGGTCAACAAGGAGACTGTGAGCCTGGAGCCTGTGGAGCACAAGTACGATGTTGCCGCCCTGAAGGAGCTCATCCGTGAGCACGTGGAAGCCACCGGCTCCCCCCGCGGCAAGGAGATCCTGGATAACTTCAGCGAGTACCTGCCCAAGTTCAAGAAAGTCCTCCCCTACGATTACGACCGGATGCTCCGGATCATCGCTTCCATGGAGGAGCGCGGCCTGGACGGCGAACAGGCACAGATCGAAGCATTCTACGCTGTGCAGAAGAAGAAGTAAGGAGGGCTGGATCATGGGCAAGATCACTGGATTTATGGATTACACGCGCAAGACCAGCACGGATGTCCCGCCGCTGGAGCGCATTGAAAATTTCAACGAGTTTCACGTCTGGCTCTCCCGCGAGGAGCAGCAGACCCAGGCCGCCCGCTGCATGGACTGCGGCGTGCCCTTCTGCCAGGCTGGCATGATGATCGGCGGCATGGCATCGGGCTGTCCGCTGAACAACCTGATCCCCGAGTGGAACGACCTGATCTATCAGGGCAAGTGGGAGCTGGCGCTCCACCGTCTGCGCGCCACCAACCGCTTCCCGGAGTTCACCAGCCGGGTCTGCCCCGCCCTGTGCGAGGCCGCCTGCACCTGCGGTGACGTGACCGGCAGCAGCGTAACCGTGCGCGAGAACGAGCACGCCATCGTGGAAACGGGCTACGCCAAGGGCTGGCTCCACGCCGCCCCTCCTCCGGCCCGCACCGGCAAGGGTGTGGCCGTCATCGGCAGCGGCCCGGCCGGTCTTTCGGTGGCCGAGTACCTGAACATCCGGGGCCACGCCGTCACCGTGTTTGAGCGCGCCGACCGCGTGGGCGGCCTGCTGATGTACGGCATCCCCAACATGAAGCTGGACAAAGCCGTCATCGAGCGCCGCATCAGGATCATGCAGGCCGAGGGCGTGGAGTTCCGCACCAGCATGGATGTGGGCGGTGCCGTGGATGCCGAGAGCATCCTGAACAGCTACGATGCCGTGGTGCTCTGCTGCGGTGCCAAAAAGGCCCGTGACCTGAACGTTCCGGGCCGGGATGCCAACGGCGTGCATTTTGCTGTGGATTACCTCACCAGCGTGACAAAGAGCCTGCTGGACAGCAAATTTGCCGACGGCAGGGCCATTGATGCCAAGGGCAAGAACGTTCTGGTCATCGGCGGCGGCGACACCGGCAACGACTGCCAGGGCACGGCCCTGCGGCAGGGCTGCACTGATCTGGTGGCTCTGGAAATGATGCCGCAGCCTCCCAGGGAGCGTGCCGCCAGCAACCCCTGGCCCGAGTGGCCCCGGGTGCTCAAGGTGGACTACGGCCAGACCGAGTGCATGGCAAAGTTCGGCAAGGACCCCCGTGTCTACCAGACCACGGTCAAAGAATTCCTCAAGGACGATGCAGGCAACCTGACCGCTGCCGTCATCTCCTACCTCAAACCCGAGCGTGACCCCGAGACCGGCCGCACCAACATGGTGCCCACCGGCGAGGAGTTCACCTACAACTGCGAGCTGGCCTTCATTGCCGCCGGTTTCGTGGGCTGCGAGAGCTATGTGGCCGATGCCTTCGGTGTCAGCCTGACTGGCCGCGGCTGCGTGGACACCGATCACTTCCGCACCAACGTGGACAAGGTGTTCGCCTGCGGCGATATGCGCCGGGGCCAGAGCCTTGTCGTCTGGGGCCTGCGCGAGGGCCGCGACTGCGCCGCCGAGGTAGACCGCTACCTCATGGGCTACACCAACCTGTAAGCCCGCATCCCGGCCATTACTGAACCATTCTCTTTCCTATCCTAAACAAGCGGAAAGCCCCATCGGTATTTTTCGTACCGATGGGGCTTTCTGCGTTATTTTCTTGGGGTTTCTCTCTTCGTGAAGGGGAGCGGGCGAACCCTCTCCGGGCAGTTGCCTTGCCCTCTCAGTCAAAGCCTAACAGCTTTGCCAACTCCCCTAGTAGGGGAGCTGTCGCCGCAGGCGACTGAGAGGTTGTACGAAGGATCACTTCATCTCTTTCACCCTATTCCACCCCCGGATCACTTCCCACCGGCCCACAGAAGCGTCTGCGGGCTTATCGGCGGAGATGAGCTGGCTTTCAACAGCCCAAGTCAGAGCCTTCTGCTCGTCGGTGGCATCCTCAGCCATCACAGCGGCAGGGGCGGGTTTGCCAGCTTCGGTCCAGAGGAGTTTTGCCAGTTCGGTGGTGTTCTGGGGGATAGCTGCACCGGCAGGCAGGACAGTGTTCAGGTACAGTTCCGTGCCGATCATGTAACCGGTATAACCCAGCACAGCCGTACCGGCACCGGCAACACCGATCATGGCAGCGGTACCCAGCACGCCGGGACCTTCGCTTTCAATGGTGGCATCCTGCGTCATGGCCTCGATGGTCACAGCATGTGCAGGCATCTTGAAGGTCAGGGGGTTTTCCTTGACGTTCACATCCAGCTTCGCATCACTGTTAATGCTCCACAGGTCAAACACAATCGCATCGGTGGGGGCGGTGTATTTCACCGTCACTTCGGCATTTTCCGGCACTTTTGCCGTCAGGGTGCCATCCTCGGCCTTGGTAAATTCCACTGCCTTGCCGTCAGCATCCTTCACGGTCACTTCGGCGTTCTTGACGGTCATGTCGTACCGCTTGACAACAGGAGCAACCGGTTCGGTATCTTCCTTCTTGTCATTGTCCTTGTTGGTGTCATCCGGCTTGTTGTCGCCCGGCTTCGGGGGCAGGGTGCCGCCGTTGTTGGTCAGCTTGCTTTCGTCAAACTTGCCGCCGGAGATCACACCGGTTTGCTCATTGGTCACAGCACCGGTAAAGTTGCCGTTGCCAATGGTTCCGTTGTTTGTCACATTGCCGGAAAACGTACCATCGTTAATTGCGCCATTATTGGTCACTTCGCCGGAAAACGTACCATTCTCAATTTTACCATCGCTCTCGTTTGTCACGCCTCCAGAGAATTGAGTCGCCTTTTCTCCGGTCGTTGTGATTGTGCCCTTATTGGTCACTTCACCAGTTACGGTACCGCCGTTGGCGTTCAGGGTTCCGTAGTTTTCAATGGGAATGTTCAGGGTACTACCCGTACCACTGTCAATCAATGTCAGATTACCATGATTGATGATTTTCTTTTCGGCGTCTTTTCCAGCAACCTGCTTGCCCGTCAGATCAACAGTAACTGTAACGCCCTCGGGGATGGTCAATGTATTTGTCATCGTAGGTGCAGACACATAGCTCAAAAACTTCAGCGAAAAACTACTGCCCGGTTGCGAATTGAACTCCGGCCAACCGGTATTAATCAGGTGAACAAATTCGTCACATTGGATATTACCAAATGTGCCGCCTTGGCGTCTATCTTCAATTCGATTGAATATTCCGGATTCGATCTTGCCCGTACCTGCATTTTCTACCGTACCGGTAAATTGGGCAGTTCCATCTCCCTGAATCGTGCCCCTCATATTGAATACTTTTCCACTGACAGTAACACCGTTGTTCGCTGTCAGTGTAGCTCCAGATCGGATATCAACATTAAAATTCTCCGGGTCTGTGTATTTAATTGTACCACCATTCAACGTAATAGATGCGTTATCCTCAAACGCACACACACCACGACCTTTTGTGCCCTGAATGGTGCCACCGTTCATGATAAATTCAGATTTCTGGCCCCCAGCAGCCGAAGTAACCGATACACCATCATTGCTGCAATTTTTGATTTCAGCCGAACCGCTCATGTTAAAAATGCAAGTCTTACCAGGGTCAGGGTACACCTCTACGCCTGCGCCCTCATGTGCTGTACAATTTTCAATGGAACCACCGCTCATATCAAAGGTTCCTTCGGCCATAAATACGCCGCCGCCAGAAAGATACGTACCGCTGGAGCTGCAATTGTAGATTTTACCGCCGGTCATCTTAAAAGTACCGCCACTCATATACACACCACCGCCATGCGCACTGACGGTAAAGCCCTGAATGGTGCCGCCACTGATCGTCAGGGCACTGCCGGAGCCTTCCATATAGATTGCTCCGCCGGAACCTGTTACCGTACCATTGCCCTGAATGATACCGTTGCCCACACTATCCTTGATTTCCAGCGTGCCGCCATTGATGTTAAACGCTCCCTGGTTATTTGCCGCTGTAATGGTGTGGCCGTTCAGATCAATGCTCAGGTTTTTATTATTGATAGAGAGAGTGCCTGTTAACGCAATATCGCCGCTCAACTGGACATTTCCGCCGTCTCTAGCAGCATCTCTCAGCCCCGTCAAATCTGAAACCGACGTAGCTGTACCGCTCGAAGTGCCGCCCGTTGCGTCCGACAGCGTTATCGCATCATCTCCCAGGGTTGTACCCCCCCCCCCCCTACTGTTGCCAGAGCGGGTGCAGGCATTATGCTGACTGCCATACTGACTGCCAGTGCCATACTAATCAATCGTTTTTTCATCTGCAAAAGCCTCCTTATAAAAATATGTTCTGCAGATCTGCCCCGGCAGGAAAGCCGGACGCATCCGTTGCTTTTTTGTCCACGGCGGGCAAATCATCAGCATCATTGTAACAAATTTTGGAGCATTTGGCAATGTTTTAAGGCAAATTGTCGAATATCCGGTAAAATGGCCTTTCAGCCTGCATTTCGTCCCGAGGAAGGCGGTGATTCTGTCAAGCCACTTGCAAATGACAAACCCACACAGAAACAGCAACAGCGCTCTGCCTTATCCGGCAGGCTGCTTTGCGTCAATCTTCTCTCTTCAATTCTTCTTGCAGCAGCCGTTTGAACAAAACAGGGTAATTACTTGCACCATGCACGATATGGTAGACGAACACAGTATCCACAATCAGCCGATAGACGCAGAGATACTGCCCGGCGATCACATAGCGATATCCGCTTTTCAGCAGTTCGGCATCTCTTGGAAGCGAACCAGACAGAGGGAAACGTTCCAACCGCGAAAGAGAATCCAAGATTCGATCCGTGATTTTTCGGGCAGAATTCGGCCCTACCAGATTCATGTGAAGCTCTGCGATTGCTTCCAGTTCCCGCTGTGCCGACTCCAGAATTTCGATCTTAGCCACGACGATAGATCTCCTCCAGCCGTTTTCTGGAATCCTCCAGCGTGTAAGCCGGAGCACCAGCAAGCCTTCCCTGTTCCGCTGCTTCCAGCTTTGCCCGGAGTTTCAACGCCTCTTCCCGCTGTTCAAATGCTTCAATGCTCATCACAACAAGGTCACCCTCTCCATTTTTTGTAATGTAGATTGGCTCGCCCGCTCCGTGCGCCAGATTTGAAATGGAACCGTAGTCATTGCGAAGCGCCGTAGACGACTTAATAATCATAATGCGCACCCCCTAAATGATTCTAATATAATTCTATCAGAATCATTCATTTTCTTCAAGCGTTCTCATCAAAAAAGCGGCCTGCCCTCTCCGGCAGGCCGCTTTGCGTCAATCCGTATCGTATTCGGTGCCGGCCCCACCGGTCGGCGGCTCCGTCTGCGCGGCAGACGGTGTGGTACCGGCAGAAGGGGTCGTGGTCTCGGGCGGGGTGGCGGGCACCTCGGCCTCGACCTCTGCCGCCATATAGACGATGATAGTCGAGCCGACCTCCACCATGGCACCGGGCTCCTCGCTGCAATAGGCCACACAGCCCGAAACATAGGAGCCATCGTTATAAATGGGATAGAAGCTCGCATTCAGCCCCACCTGCGCCAGCTGCTGCTCCGCGCCGTCCCGGGTAAAGCCTGCCACGTTGGGCATCTCCACCATCTGTGGGCCGCGGCTGACCACCAGATCGATGGTGCTGCCCTCTTCGATGACCTCCCCGGCTTCGGGGGTCTGACGGATGATCTTGCCCTTTTCCACGGTATCACTGTATTCCATGGTCACATAGAACAGGTAATCCCCGGCATAGCTGTTGTTGTTGCGCACCTGCGAATCGTAGTCCATCCCCACAAAGTCCGGGGCCAGATTCACCGGCTCTGTCACCAGCGAACTGGCCGGTTCGGAGGCCGGGGTGGATTCCGCAGGCTTTGCGGTGTGCAGCCCCTGATTCACCAGCCCCCACACGATGAGCAATGTCAGGATGGCCAGCAGGATCAGGATGGCCGCCAGCAGGTTGCGCAGGCTGAGTATATGCTTTTTCCGCTCCTCTTCCTCGGTGGACTGAGGGCGCGGCGCAGCCTGCTGCAGGGTCTGGGTAAGCTCCGTGGTATACTCCTGGCTGCTCAGTGCCTGGAACAGCTGGGGCACGGTCTGAATACGCTCGGCAGGCCTGAGCTGCAAGCCCATCCAAAGCACATCCGAAACATACTCCGGCACCGCCCGTTCCAGCGTGCGGGCGCGGGGGTTGGAGTCCGACACCAGACGCTGTGCCGCAGGAACAGGGCTCTGCCCGCAGACCATCCGGTAGACCACGGCGGCAAGGCTGTATTCGTCGGTATAACGGCCCTCGAATTCGGTGGTGGAATACTGCTCCGGTGCCGAGTAGCCCTCGTACAGCTGCTCGTGCAGGCCGCTGCCCGCCGTGCGCAGCCCCACGGTGGCGTAGCCCGTCAGGCGTGCCCGGCCGTTTTCCAGCACCCGGATATTTTCCGGGCAGATGCCCCGGTGCACCAGCCCCACCTGATGCATGGCTGCCACGCCGTCAAACACAGGCTGCAGCATATTGCGGGCCGTCTCAGCCGAAACCGGGCTGGGACGCTCATCCAGCCACTGCTGCAGCGGGATGCCGCCGGGATTCTCCATCACGGCGTAGACGGTGTTGTTCTCCTCGAACACGTCCAGCACAGCCTCCAGACCGTTTGCGGGGGTGATGCGCTGGATGGAGCGGTAGAGATCGGCAAAGTCCATCCGGGTGGTCTTGAACAGCACCTCGCTGCCCAGCTTGGGCCGGAGCAGCGCGTCCGTGCCCCGCTCCGCCGACAGCGTCAGGGGCATATACTCCTTGATGGTCACCCGGAACCGCCCGATGTTCTCCACGCCCCGGTACAGGATGCCCTCGCCGTCGATGCTCTGCATCTCGCCCACGGTATACCGCCCGGCCAGCAGCGTGCCCACCGGCAGGCTGCCCGCCGGGTTGCGCCCGGCCAGTACCCCGCCGCAGTGCGGGCACACCGACACCCGGCTCTCCAGCTCGCCCATGCAGTACGGGCAGATGCGTTTTGCTTCCATGTGCGCCACCTCGTTTCTTCGTGGTCTGTTTCAAATTATTGTACCATATTTGCCCCCGCCGCGCAATCCGCAAAGCAAAAAAGCGCCGCCCTCTGAGTTTTTTCACAGGGGCAGCGCTTTGATTTTCTATTACAGAGTCAGCAGGCGCAGATACACCTTATTCCGGCAGATCCTCTTCGTTCTCCAGGCTGTGCCAGACGTTCTGGACATCGTCGTTGTCCTCCAGGGCATCCAGCAGCTTGCCCATTGCCTTGAGCTGATCGGGATCGGTCAGGCGGGTGGTGGTCATGGGGACCATGGCCAGGTCATCGCTCAGGATCTCGTAGCCCTTCTCTTCCATGGCCTTGACCACAGCGGAGTAGTTCTCGGGATCGGTGGTGATCTCAGCAGCCTCTTCGCCTGCATCAAAGTCCTCAGCACCGGCATCCAGAGCGTCCATCATGGCCTCATCGGCATCCTTATCCTCCAGAGAGATGTCAATGACACCCTTCTGGCTGAACAGGAAGGCCACACAGCCCATAGCGCCCAGGTTGCCGCCGTTCTTGTCGAAGTAGTGGCGCAGGTCGGCAGCGGTACGGTTGCGGTTGTCGGTCAGGGTCTCGACCATGACAGCAACGCCGCCGGGGCCGTAGCCCTCGTAGGTGATGGCCTCGAACTCGGTCTTGTCACCGCCCTCAGCCTTCTTGATGATGCGCTGGATGTTATCGTTGGGCACGCTCATGCGCTTTGCCTTGGCGATCAGGTCTGCCAGCTTGCTGTTGGAAGCCGGGTTGGGGCCGCCGTCACGGACGGCAACGCTGATCTCGCGGCCGATCTTGGTAAAGACCTTTGCTCTTGCGCCATCGGTCTTTTCCTTCTTGCGCTTAATGTTGTTCCATTTGCTATGTCCAGACATGGGAACCTCCTAAAGTTTTATCGAAATCTCCGCCTGCGGGCAGACGGGCTGTGGTCGCCCGCTTGTGGCAGCACACAAAATCTAACTCTATTATTGTAGCACAATCACGAATCCCATTCAAGGGCTCCGGGCGTGTTTTTCGCCTGTTCGTGTTGGAAAACCGGCTTTTCAGGCCGGTTTACAGCAGCCGCAGGGCCTTGGGGTAATGGTTTTTGACCCGTCCGCCCGACACCTTGCCGCCGCCCATGGGGCAGCCATCCACGGTCACGCAGCACCAGCCATCGGCGGCAGTGTCCGCGGCGATCTCACGGCCGGAAAGGTACTCCGTTACCCGCGGGTCGGCAAGGGTCAATGCTTCGCGGTTGGTGCAGAGCGCGCCGAATGCCGTGAACAGGTGGTGCTCCGGCACGAAACGGCCCTTCTGCACGCTGCCCACGAACACCCCCGCCCGCAGGACATGCAGTCCCGTCTGCGGAAAGGGTACGGGCAGCAGAACGCTTCCGCCATGCACCACGGCAGGGCGGTCCGCCAGCGCCGGGAAATACTGCCGGGCAAACTCCTGCCAGGCAGCAAGGCTCTGGGCCGGGGTGGCCTCCCCTGCCCCGGCATCCCGGCTGCGGGCGCTACGGCCCTGCACCGCCTCCCGCAGGGCACGGCTGTTCTCCCGGCGGGCGCTGCGGGCATCCGGGGCCTTGGCAGGCTTGCCGCCCTTGCTTCCCTTCTGCTTTTTGCTCTGCTCTGCGGCAGCAGCCAGCCAGAGCTCTTCCTCTGCCGTATAGGTTCCGGGGGCAGGCAGCGCCCGCGGCGTACCAGCCTTGACCAACCGGGCAATAAAATGCCCCTCGCCGCCCTGACAGGGCCAGATCCGGCGCACTTTGCTCACATCCAGCGGCAGGCCGCCGGTGCGGTTTGCCTCACCCGGGCTGCCAAAGCTGTAATCCACATTGCCGAACACATCGGCCAGCGTGAACTCCGGGTGGCGCTGCAAAAACGCCGCCACCTGTCCCTCGTCCTCTTCCGGGGCAAAGGTGCAGGTGGAGTAGATCATCTCGCCGCCGGGGGCCAGGCAGGCCGCCGCGTTGTCCAGGATCTGTGCCCCCAGTGCGGCGCACTGCTTTACCAGCGCTTCACAATGCTGGGTCACAGCCACGGCTTCCTTGCGGAACATCCCCTCGCCGGAGCAGGGCGCATCCACGAGAACACGGTCAAAAAACTCCGGCAGAGCGGCGGCAATGCGGCCAGTGTCCTCGTTCAGCACCACGGCGTTGGGCACGCCCATCCGCTCCAGATTGCTCCGGAGCACCTCGGCGCGGGCAGCAACGAACTCGTTGCTTACCAGCAGCCCCTGTCCGCCCAGCGCTGCCGCCAGCTGGCTGCTCTTGCCGCCGGGGGCCGCGCAGGTATCCAGCACCCGCATCCCGGGCCGGACCCCCAGCAGGGGCGCGGCACTGGAAGCGGAAGGCTCCTGCGAGTAGAACACGCCCGCATGGTGGTAGGGGTGCCGCCCGGGCTTGAAGGCGGGGTCCTGCACCACAAAGCCCGCCTTGCAGAAGGGCGAGGGCTCCACTGGAAAATCTGCCTGCGCGGCAAACTGCTCCGGCGCAGCACGCAGGGCCGAGACCGTCACACCCCGGGCAGCAGTCTCCTGCGGGGCGGCATACAGAGCATCGAACCGGTCGCCCAGCAGAGCGCGCTCCCGGCGCTCAAAATATTCCGTAGGCATGAAAGCTTATCCTCCCATGAATAAAGCCGCCGTTCGCGGCAAAACTAAGGCTGTGAGGGAAAGCCCCCTCACGAAAGGAGTAACGAACCATGAAGGACCACAGCGAGAATCGCACCGAAAACCGCACGAACAACTGCAAGAACCAGAGCCAGAACCGCACCACCAATCAGACCACCAACGAGCACAAGCACCCCAACCAGTATACCAAGGGTGCTGACGACGAGGGTGCCAAGAACAAGAAGTAACACCGCATAAGAAAGCCCGCTGCCTTCCCTGCACTGTTTTCCAGTGCGGAAAGCAGCGGGCTTTCGCGTTTTATTTCTGGTTCGGGTCAAACTGCTGCCACAGGGCATCGAACAGCTCTTCCACACGGGCCATCTGCCCGGTAAGGTAAAGCCAGCCCAGCAGGCACTCAAAGCCGGTGGAAGCGCGGTATTCCTCGGGGGAAGCGTGCTTGGCCACACTGGCCTTGCTGGCGTTGCGGCCCCGCTTGAACACGGCCAGCTCCTCCTCTGTGAAGAGCGGCTCCAGCAGCTGCTCCTCCCGGAACTGTGCCCGGGCCGAGACATACTTGACCTTTTCTACATTGAGCTTGCCTGCGGACATCCGGTGGTGCCGTGCCAGACGGGTGCGCACCAGCAGTTCCAGCACGCTGTCTCCCACAAAGGCCAGCGCCAGCGGGTTCAGCTCACGGGGGTCGATGGTTTCTTCCTGCATTGTTGTAATCCTCGCCCTCTCCGTCTTTGCAGCTTTCAGACATGCTTCAGCAAAACAGAAGCTGCGAACCTGTCAGATGCGTTGGCTCCCCCTTCGGGGGAGCTGGCGAGCGCAGCGAGACTGAGAGGGTCGTCTCCTTTTTAGAAGATATAATCGAACTGATACTCACCAATGAGGATGGTGTCGTTCTCCTGCACGCCCTTTTCCACCAGTTCGGTCAGGATGCCGCTCTCGTCCAGCTGACGCTGGAAATACTGCAGGCTCTCGTAGTCATCCACATTGCTGCCGGCCAGGATATACTCCAGCCAGGGCGCGTCGATGCTCCACACATGGGCCTCCATCCGCTGGATGGTATAAGCACGGTCGTTGGCCTTGGGCTCGGGCTTCTTGTACTCGGGGGTGAACACAGGCACCGGCGGGATATCCTTCAGGCGGTTGTAGACCAGGCCCGGCAGCTCCCGCACGCCCTGCATAGTGGCGGCAGAGATTGGCACAAAGGTCAGGCCCTTGCCCTCCACGTAGCTGCGGAAGCTCTCGATCTGCTCCTCGGTGGCCAGGTCGCACTTGTTGCCCACCACGATCTGGGGGCGCTGTGCCAGCTCGGGGCTGAACTTTGCCAGCTCCTCGTTGATCTTTTCAAAGTCCTCCACCGGCTCACGGCACTCGCTGCCGGAGACATCCACCACATGCAGCAGCAGGCGGCAGCGCTCCACATGGCGCAGGAAGTCGTGGCCCAGACCGACGCCCTCACTGGCACCCTCGATCAGGCCGGGGATGTCGGCGCAGACAAAGCTGGCACCCTCACCCACCGACACGACACCCAGGGTGGGCACCAGCGTGGTGAAGTGGTAGTTCGCGATCTTGGGCTTGGCCGCGCTGATGGTAGAGATGAGGGTGGACTTGCCCACATTGGGGAAGCCGATCAGGCCCACATCAGCAATCAGCTTCAGCTCCAGCGTCACCTGGATGTCCTCGCCAGGCATACCGGGCTTGGCAAACTTGGGGATCTGGCGGGTAGGCGTTGCAAAATGTGCGTTGCCGTAGCCGCCGCGGCCGCCCTTTGCGATGGTGACGGGGGTGTGATCAGACAGGTCCGCGATGACCAGCCCGCTCTCCGCGTCCTTGATCACGGTGCCCAGCGGCACCTTGATAATGAGGTTTTCGGCATTCTTGCCGTGGCAGAGGCTTGCGCCGCCCTTGCCGCCCTCGGGGGCAGTGTACTTGCGCTTGTAGCGGAAGTCCATCAGGGTGGAAAGATGATCGTCCGCCACAAAGATGATGTCACCGCCGCGGCCGCCATCACCGCCGTCCGGGCCGCCAGCGGCCACGAACTTCTCACGATGGAAGCTCACTGCGCCATCGCCGCCCTTGCCCGCATGGAGCCAGATGGTGGCGATATCGATAAAATTGGTTTGTGCTGCCATACAGCCCCTCCTATTCTTCAAAAGCCTTTTCCCTCTGTTCAGCTCCCCTACTAAGGAAGCCAGCCGCGCCAAAGCGCGGACTGAGAGGTTTGATTTCCAAACAGAAAAGGCTTTTTCGTTACCTAAAAAGAGCCGGGCCACGAGGGTCCGGCTCTTTGGGTTGCAGTTTTTCAGGCAGAAGTTACTGCTTCACGCTGCACTTCTTGCCGCTCTTGCCTACGCGCTCAAAACGGACAGTGCCGTCAACCAGAGCAAACAGGGTGTCATCGCTGCCCTTGCCAACGTTCTCACCCGGCATGATGTGGGTGCCACGCTGACGAACCAGGATGTTGCCGGCCAGAACGAACTGACCGTCTGCACGCTTGGTGCCCAGACGCTGTGCTGCGGAATCGCGGCCGTTCTTGGTGCTGCCTACGCCCTTTTTATGTGCCATTGTAATTTACCTCCTTAGCCGTTGATCGCAGTGATCTCAACCTTGGTGTAGGGCTGACGATGGCCCATGCGGCGAGCACTGTGCTTCTTTGCGCGATAGGTGATGATGTTCAGCTTCTTGCCCTTGCCATTCTTGATGACCTTGGCAGAAACGGAAGCGCCCTCAACAACGGGAGCGCCAACCTTGACAGAACCCTCCTCGCCAATAGCGAGAACCTGATCAAACTTCACTTCGGAGTCGGCCTCAACGTCCAGCTTTTCGATGTAGACGATGTCGCCCTGCTCCACGCGGTACTGCTTACCGCCGGTAACAATGATTGCGTACATTTGTTTCATTCCTTTTCGTTGTACTCGCTGGTCGTAAAGGCAGGCCCTCACGGGGCCGTTTCCGGTGCCCACACCATGCGGCTAGAATATTATAGCAGAAAAAAGTCCGCTTTGCAAGGGCTTTTTGCACTTTACTCCGGATTTTTTTCGTTCTTTTCCGGGTGTTCGCGCCGGTCCAGCGCTTCCTTTACGGTTTCATTCCACGCTGCCGTTTTCTCAACGAACTCCGCGCGGGATGCAGAGGCCGGCAGAGCAGCGTCCGTCCCCGCAAAAGTGGTGGGGCCGTCCAGCTTTTTCATCCGTGCCCGGTTCTCGCTGTTCAGGGGCAGCTCCACCATCAGGGGCTTGTCCCTGAACTTCCTTGTCAGGAGGATCTCGGCGATCACGCCGCCCACAACGGCAACGCCTGCCACCAGCTGGGACACCCGCAGGCCGATGCTGGGCACCAGCAGCAGGCTGTCGGTGCGGAGGGCTTCAATCCAGAAGCGGCCCGCACCGTACCAGACGAGGTACCGCAGGGCGATATCTCCTGCAAACCTGCGCTTTTTGAGGTAGCGCACCAGCAGAAACAGCCCCACAAAGCACCAGATGCTCTCATATAAGAAGGTGGGATGCACCGGCAGGTTCGGGTCGATGGTCACGCCTTTGGGCACCGTGACCACGCTGCTCGTCAGGTAATCGTGGGTCGCCTGGCTGTACATGCCCCAGGGCAGAGTGGTGTTGCAGCCAAAGGCCTCCTGATTGAAGAAGTTGCCCCAGCGGCCGCAGCCCTGCCCGATGAGGAAGCCCATGGCCGCCAGATCGAACATGGGCAGCACGGGAACTTTCCGCCACTTGCAGGCCAGCCCTCCGAACAGAAAGGCCCCGATGATGCCGCCATAAATGGCAAGACCGCCATCCCGGATGGCCAGCACATCTTTCAGGCTGTGGTACTGATAGGGCGAAAGGGCCACATAGTAGAGCCGGGCACACAGGATGCCCATGACCACGCCGATGAGGATGACATCCACCATGGCATCGGCATCCACACCGAACTCCACACTGTGCCGGAACGCGAACATCAGCGCCAGGCACATGCCCACGGCAATGCAGACACCGTACCAGTAAATATTCATGCCTCCGATGGAAAAGGCCACGCGGTCAAGCTCAAAGCTCAGCCCCAGCCCCGGAAACTGCACCAGATTCGTCATTCTTCCATCTCCTCCTCATCGCCCGGCTCTTCCCCGGCCGTGCCGTCGGGCTGGATGTACATCACAGCCATCCGCTCCTCGCTCAGGATCTTCTGCAGCGCTGCGTCGGCATCCTCTGCCGTCAGTGCCGCCAGCGTGGCGATCTGCTGGGCCACGGTCTGGCCGCTGAGGGCAAAGTCTGCCATCTGGCTGGCCGAGTCCTCCACGTTCTCCAGATTTTCGATCAGCTGGCCGTATTTTTCATTCTTGCACAGGGTAAAGATCTCCCGGTCCACACCCTCAGCACGGATGCGCCGGATTTCCTCCAACAGCAGCTGCTTCACAGTGTCGGGCACATCGCTTTCGCCGGTGAACAGGATGCAGCAGCAACCGTCCACCCGGAGCACCTCCCCGCCAAAGCCGGGGTTGGTCAAGCCCTCATCATAGAGCTTCCGGTAGAGCCTCGACATGCCGCCAGAGATGCAGCAGAGGATGAGGTCATACAGGATCTCGCTGCGCAGGTCGTCATGCTGCAGCGGCTGCTCCTTGAAGCCGATGCCGAAGCAGGGCTTGGACACCGGCATTGTAATGGTCTTTTCGGCAGCGGCCAGCGTCATGGGTTCCTCTGTCCAGAGCCGCTGCACCCGCTCCACCGGGCGCGCTTCCATCAGGCCGTGGCGCGCACAGGCCGCCAGGATCTGTTCCATGCTGGTGCTGCCTGCGGCGGCCAGCACCATGTTGTTGGGGGCATAGAACGCCTTGCAGCAGTCGTACAGCATCTCCGGCGTGATCTCCGCAATGCTTTCCACCGTGCCCGCAATGTCGCTGCGGATGGGGTGGCTGTGATACAGGCACTCGCACAGGCCGGTGATGAGCCGCCAGTCGGCGCTGTCATCGTACATTTTGATCTCCTGCCCGATGATGCCCTGCTCCTTGGCGATGGTCTGCTCAGTAAAGTAGGGACGGCCCACCATGCCCAGCAGCACATCCAGGCTTTCGTCCAGCTGCTCGGTGGCGGTAAACAGGTAGCAGGTGCGGTCAAAGCTGGTAAAGGCATTGGCATTGGCACCGGTCTTGGCGAACTTTGCAAAGGCATCGCCGTCCTCATCCTCAAACATCTTGTGTTCCAGAAAATGCGCCACACCGGCGGGCAGGTGCACTTCCCTGCCGTCCACCCGGAAATCCCGGTCGATGGAGCCAAAGCGGGTGGCATAGATGACATGGGTGCCGAAATAGCCCGGCATGGGCCGCACCAGCACCGTCAGGCCCGAGGGCAGCACCTTCCACTCATCGGCGGCAGCCTCGGTCAGGGCACGGTTCGTGTTCTGTTCAGGCATGGGCGCTCTCCTCCTCTCGGGTCAAAAGATAGCTGACCGAAAGGGTCAGCTGCCGCAGGACAGTGCGGACATCCTCCTCGGTCACAGCCTGCAGGGCCGCGCGGGCATCGTCCGGGGTCTGCACCGGGCCGCCCCGCAGCACCTCCATGTAATACCAGGTCTCAATGCCGCCCAGCGTATCCTCAATGCCCGCCATCCCGCTCAGCAGGGAGCGGCGGCAGTCCTCAAGCTCCTCAGCCGTGATGGGGCCATTGCGCAGGTCATCCAGCTCCTTCAGGATGGCTTTTTCGGCCCGGGCCGCGTCGGCGTGCTCCACGCCGCTGTTCACAGCCATGCTCCCGGTAAAGCTCTGGAAGCTGGACGAGCAGTAATAGCACAGATGATCCCGCTCCCGCACGTTCAGGAACAGGCGGCTGGTCACACTGCCGCCATACAGCGCCATGGCAAGCCGCACCGCCGCCATCTGGTCGGGGCGCATGGGCACGCCCAGCGTGAACAGCATGCAGAGCTTGGCCTGCACCGTGTCAAAGCACTCCACCCTGCGCACGGCATCCTGCCGGGGCATGGCAAGGTTCTCGCACAATGGCAGCGGGGCCCGCCCGATGTGGGAAAGCTCTTCCAGCAGGGCCCGCTTCACCTGCTCGGTCTCCGCTTCCCCGCAGCCCAGCACCAGCAGCTCGATGCTGGCGGTGCGGAGCATCTCACGATAAGTCTCGGTCAGCGTTTCCGGGGTCAGGCCGTCCACCTCTTCCAGGTAGCCCTCCTGCCGGATGCCGGCGGGGCTGCTCCCAAAGAACTCCCGGTTGGCCTGCCGCTGGCAGTAGATGCGCTTTTCGTTGATCTCATCTTCCAGCGCCTTTTTCAGCATCTGCTTTTCGATGGCGACCGCCTCCGGGTCAAACACACCGCCTACAAAATAGGGATGGAACGCCGTGCCCAGTGCCAGCGCGGCATACTCCCGGGTCAGGGCCTCGCCCTCCAGTGCAAAGCGGTCCTTGATGCCGGTCACACTGACGCAGAGGTTGTGGTTTGCACCCAGCGGGCGGGCATCCACGGTCAGGTCCGCGCCGTACAGCCGGGCAAGCTTTTTGGTCATCTGGGTCATATCCGGGCAATCCGCATAGCCCCGCTCCATCAACAGGGGCAGCAGCGCGTGGGCGGTTGCCGTCTCCCGCCGTGCCGGAAACGCAAAGTGGATGCTGATCCGGCAGCGGTTGAATTTCTGCGCCGGGTCCCAGGAAAGATGGACCCCGGGCGCGATCTCGGTTCGTCTCAACAGTCGTTCTCCTTTTTTGTTACAGCTTTGTGCGCTCCAGCGCAAGGAACTCCTCCAGCGAGACCCCGGACGCGCGGATGGCGAGGGCATTTTCCGCCCCCACATAGCGCCAGTGCCAGGGCTCGTACACCATGCCGGTGGCGGCCTGCCGCTCCTCCGGCCAGCGGAGGACAAAACCATACTCCGCAGCGTAGGCGGTCAGCCACTCGTAGGCGCGGGTATCGGCAAAGCGGGTGGTCTTTTCGGTGCAGTCCGGGCTGAGGATGTCCGCCGCATAGCCGGTGGCCTGCTCGCTGGCATTGGCCGGAGGGCAGACGCTGGCGGCATAGGCCGCGGCATCCTCCTCGGAGAGCCCCTTTTCCAGATACACCTGCTTCCGGGCATCAAAGGCCGCTTCCCGTGCGGAAACATCCTGATAGCCCGTCACCAGTTCCAGCGTGATACCGTCTGCCGCTGCAGCTGCCGCCATGGCGCGGTACTGCTCTGCGGCTTCCGCTTCGAGCTGCTGGCCCGTGGCATCATCCGCCACCGCAAGGGCCGGGGCAGGCTCTGCGTCCAGCGGCAGATTCCCGTTCACCAGCACCAGCCGGGCATCGGCAAGGTTCAGCTGGTATTCGGTGCCATCGTAGTTTCTGGCCACAAAGGCCTCCGGCCCCGCGATCAGGGCGTGGGCCTTGGGCAGCAGCCATAAAATGCCGCTGGTCATCAGGGCAACAGCCGCGCCGCAGGCCGCCAGAAACACGGCCCAGTTCCGTGCCAGACGCAGGCAGCGCCGGATCCTCCACTCCCGCCGGGTCATCCGCCGCCGGGGCGCTTGCTTGTTTTGGTTCATCGATATCGGTTCCCTTCTCACATCATTTCGCAATGCACAGCCGCACAATTACATTATTTTATTATACACTTCTTTCGCCGGGGTGTAAACGGAAAGGGATGTTAAAAAATTGTGTCTTTCAAAAAAGGGAGTTCCGTTACGGACGAACGTCCGAGCAGAACTCCCTTTGGGGTTTATAAAAATCCCGCGTTAAAGCGCTTTCCTCAATTCAGAATTTTCCCGTCAATGGAGAGGGTGACCGGCTACCGTGGCAGAGGACTCGTTCAGGACAGCTTGATCTTCAGATCTGCCAGCAGATTCACGGCCTCCGGCAGCGAAAATTTTGCATCTTTCAGGCGGCTGCCCAGAATATCCACTTTATAACCGGTGGCATCCCGGAAGTCCGCTTTCCGTAGATCGCACTGGTAAAACTCCGTTTCGTGCAGCTCTGTGCCCATGAAATTCACCATCTGCATCTCGCACTTGGCAAACATGGAACCCACGATCTCAGTTTTCTTCTTTGATAAATCAGAAGTTGTTATTGTAAATCATTTTTTGATATTTCAATCGATGGATAGTGTTCTAAACTTGTTAAGTCAACATCTAATGGAGTAACGTATTCCATATAAAATTTTTCAGGATTTTTATCTTGCAATTTTTTAAGTTTATTCTTAATTTTTTCCTCCTCTGTAGAAACAAAAACCACTGATACTACTCCTACCTTTTCACTTGGATTCATTCTGCTATCTTCAACATTTCCACATAAAATCATTCTAACTGTATTCATAATAATCCTCCTCCACATATAACTTACGAGTTGTCGTTCTCAGTATACCATGATTTCTCTCTGCGGAAAAGATACCAGGAAACAAAAATGGCCCCGGAGGGCTTGTTACAGCTCTCCGGGGCCACTTTATGTCCGTGTGTGACTTGGCGCACACGACCGGCGTTTTACTCGATTTCAATCAGATTCGGGTTCTCAGGCAAAGCCTTCGTCTGCTGAGGAGCAGGCAGCTCGACGTGCAGGACGCCATCCTCGAACTTTGCGTGGATGTCTTCCTTCTTCACATCGCCCACGTAGAAACTGCGTGCGCAGGTGCCGGAGAAGGATTCGTGCCGCAGATAGCGGCCCTTCTTATCCTTTTCGTCATTGCTGTGGCTGCGCACTGCCTGAATGGTCAGGTAGCCGTCGTTCAGATCCATCTGAACGTCTTCCTTCTTGCAGCCCGGCAGGTCAACCGCTACTTCGTAGCCGTTGTCCGTCTGTTTGACATCGGTCTTCATCATGTTTGCACCGCGCTTACCAAAGGTATCACGCGCCTCACGGTTCATCATACGTTCCAGTGCAGCGTCATTCCAGAACGGATCGAAGAAATCATCGAACAGGTTTTCATGGAAAACAGTCGGCATAAGCATAAATCATTCCTCCAATCCCGGCGTTCAGGTCGGGGCAAAAAATCTGAAGCGTCCACTCGGAAAGGCTTTCCGGGGAGCCTTGCAGCTCTCCTTTTGCCCTTCCTCCTGAGCACGCCACTGTTATAGCACCATTTTTTAGCAGTGTCAATACCAGAGTGCTAATATTCACGAAAAAATAATACTTCTGCAACAATTTCTTGATTCTGGCTCTCCCCGTTTTCCCCTTTGGGGCGGGCTGCCACGCCTTTTTTTGTTGCCGCCTGGTTTGGCACTTTTCAACGGTCCCGTTCCGTGTTACAATAGGAAAAAACGAAACCGGGTGATTTTTTTGGAATTTTATGGTACCATCGGCCCCGCCTGTGCCCAGCTGGAGACCTTGCAGCACATGGTGGAAGCTGGCATGACGGGCATCCGCATGAACCTTTCCCACGGGTCCCTTTCGGCCCACAAAGACTGGCTGGATATCATCCACGCCGTGGGCATCCCCCAGCTGCTCATCGACCTGCAGGGGCCGGAGCTGCGCATTGGCACGCTGCCCCAGCCCCTTGTGCTGAAACCGGGCCAGAGCCTCCGGCTGGGGCAAGGGGGTGTCCCCTGCCCGGCGGCGCTGGTGCATGCAGCCCGGCCGGGCCAGAACCTCCTGCTGGACGACGGCAGGCTCCTTGTGCAGGTGGCCGAAGCTGATGGCGCTGCCCTGCAGTGTACTGTGGTACGGGGCGGCACCCTGCAAAGCCGCAAAAGCCTTGCGGCACCGGGGCTGACGGTGGCCTCCCCCACGTTGACGGAGGAGGACCTGCAAAACCTGCAGCTGGCGGGAGCCTGCGGCGTTACCGGGGTGATGCTGCCCTTCGTGCGGGGGGCTGAGGACATCCGCACCCTGCGCCGGGCGCTGGAACAGGCCGGGGCCGGGCAGATCCGCATTTTTGCCAAGATCGAGAGCCTTGCGGGGGTACAGGCCCTGCCGGAGTTCCTACCCCTTGTGGATGAAGTGGTCATTGCCCGCGGGGACCTTGGCAACGCCATGCCCCTGTGGGAGCTGCCCCGGTGCCAGAAACAGCTTTCAGCGGTCTGCCGGTCTGCCGGGGTGCCCTTTATGGTGGTGACCCAGATGCTGGACAGTATGTGCAGCCGGGCGGTCCCCACCCGCGCCGAGG
Source organism: Faecalibacterium sp. I2-3-92 (assembly GCF_023347315.1). Taxonomy (GTDB): domain Bacteria; phylum Bacillota; class Clostridia; order Oscillospirales; family Ruminococcaceae; genus Faecalibacterium; species Faecalibacterium duncaniae. The sequence continues at coordinate 1,202,970 of NZ_CP094470.1, read as the reverse complement.
TCAGCGACATCTACAACGCCGTAGCAGACGGCGCTTCCAGCGTGATGCTCACCGGGGAGACCGCCGCCGGGCAGTACCCGGTGGAGGCCATGGAGTATCTTGTGCGCACCGCCCGCACCGCCTTGGAATAACCCAAAGTCAAAGACACTCGGTCGATCTGTGTTGCCGCATTTAGTCGAGAATTTTTCCGTCAATGGAGATGGTGACCACCTGCCACGGAATGAACTTTCCGCTGGCTTGAAGTGCCTTTTTCGCTGCCATCTCCAAGCCGCCGCAGCAGGGCACCTCCATGCGGAGGATGGTCACGCTCTGGATGTCGTTGCTGCGCAGGATCTCGGTGAGCTTTTCGCTGTAATCCACAGCGTCCAGCTTCGGGCAGCCGATGAGGGTCACCTTGCCGCGCATAAATTCCTGATGGAAATTGGCGTAGGCGTATGCCGTGCAGTCCGCTGCAATCAGGAGCTTTGCGCCCTCAAAGTAGGGCGCATGGACAGGTGCCAGCTTGATCTGCACCGGCCAGTTGCGCAGGCGGGAGACCGGCTGCGCGGGGGCAGACGCTGCACTTTCTGCGATCTCCGTCTGTTCCAGCATCCGCATCCGGGAGCCGGGGCAGCCTCCCTCGTGGAGATGCTTCATCTTCTCCTGCAATTCCTTTTTCTTTTTGTTCTCCTGCACCGCTGCTTCGTCGTAGGCAGGGGCTTCCCGCTCTTCAAAGGTAATGGCTCCGGTGGGGCAGCCCGGCAGGCAGTCGCCAAAGCCATCGCAGAAATTTTCCCGCACCAGCTTTGCTTTGCCGTTGATGATATCAATGGCACCTTCATGGCAGGCGGTTGCGCACAAGCCGCAGCCGTTGCATTTTTCTTCGTCAATATGGATGATCTTCCGAATCATATCTATACTCTCCTGTTGTGGGTGTTTTTTGCATTTGCATCCTTATTATAGTATACTAAAGGCAACTTGTATGTTTGAATTCCAACAAGGAGGGCTTTTATGCAAAAATATCTGCCTGTTCTGCGGAACTGCCCCTTTTTTACCGGGCTTACCGACGATGAGATCCTGTCCATCCTGCACTGCGTCAGTGCGTCGAAGATCACCCGACCCCGGGGCTCCTACATTTTCCGTGCCGGAGATTCCACAGAGGTTATGGGGCTTGTGCTGTCCGGCTCCACCCTTGTGATCCAGGAGGACCTTTGGGGACACCGCAATATCCTGTCCAAGTGCAATACCGGAGACTTTTTCGGCGAGCCTTACGCCGCCACCCCCGGTGCCATCCTGAACATCAGCGTGGTGGCAGAGGAGGATTGCGAAATTCTGCTGCTGAACGTCAAGCGGCTGCTCACCTCCTGCCCCACCGCCTGCGACCATCACCAGAAACTCATCCGCAATCTGGTCAGCGTTCTGGCAAACAAAATACTGCTTTTTAACGATAAGATCACCCATGTCAGCAAGCGAACCACCCGGGAAAAACTGCTGTCCTACCTGTCTGCCGAATCCATCCGGCAGTCCTCCCTTTCCTTTGACATTCCCTTTGACCGTCAGCAGCTGGCGGATTTTCTCTGCGTGGAGCGTGCTGCCATGTCGGTGGAACTTTCCAAGCTGCAAAGGGAAGGGCTGCTGGTCACCAAGCGGAACCATTTTGAGCTGTTGACCCGTTGATCATGCCATACGCCGCCCGCAGGCGTTTTTTCGGGCAGTTCTCTCCTGCCGGGGTGGTGCATGGGCACAAAAATAGCGGACAACCGTTTTGGGGTCGTCCGCTGAATGGTGCAGCATGATTTATTTGGTCGGCAGCTCGGGGAATTTCATATTCCGATTTCCGAATAGACCTCTTCGATGAAAGGAGATTTATATTCAATATAACGTTCAATATCGTCAGGATATTTCTTTGCGCCTTCTTCTTTTATAAGAGAATATTTTCGCACAGCATCGGGATGTGTCCGAAGGTAATCCCTAAACGCAATGTGCCTTTTCAACTCCGGCGAATCAGCAGGGCACACATATAAATGATGTTTTTTCAGGTGATCTTTACCATCGTAGCGAAATGCCTCCCGGCCCGGAATACCGAGGTCTCCTTCATATTGATAACCAATTTTCTCCAAAGCAGAAATAGCATCATTCAAAACGTTGTAATCCTTAATGACTACATCTATATCAATGATTGGTTTTGCAGACAGCCCTTGCACGGAAGTACTCCCGACGTGTTCGATCCTGATTGCCAGCTGCCCAAGAGCATCCATAAGTTCATTCTGTATTTTAAGAGAATCCAGTCTCCAATGTTCATCGAATGGTTCGACAACAACATACTTCGTAATCATTTTACGCTCCCTCGTTGGCCTTCCAGTTGTTGCGTCCAGTATACCACACCAAATCCAATTGTAAAAGAGCTTATGTACGCCGCCCGCAGGCGGCACCCTTTATTCTCCCGGTGATTCTTGAAGCCAGCCTTTGCGCAACTGTTCCAGTGCGTGGGTCTCAAGCCTTGAGACATAACTTCTGCTGATCTGGAGCAGCTGTGCCGTTTCCAGTTGGGTCAGGGGCGGCTGACCCGCCAGCCCGTCTTCTTTATGACCGAGCCGCGAATTACGGAAGTATCATTGTCTGGAAGTACCTGAAGCTGCATATTCAATTTTCAAGGGTAGCCGGGATGAAAAGCTCGTTGTACTTTACTGCAAGCAGCTTGGTATCGACTATAAAAATCTGTCAGACGAAGAATTTCGCTGGCTCATTCGGATTCTCAAAAAGTCAAAGAAAATGGGAACGCCTATCAGCCAGAGGAAAAAACGGTAAAGAAAAACCGCTGTTGCATGGTTTGTTGGCTTCCATGTAGCAGCGGTTCGTGCTGTGGTTATTCAGTTGATATTGTGTAAAGCGATAAATTGTAAGCTATCAATCGCCACTTAGGCGTGTTTTCCCAATAACAATGTAAAACAACGGTATCATTATAACCATTGCTGCTATGATATGTACATATATGAAACTTTGTGTTCCTGTAACAAGAAACAAACTTGTTATTGTATAATTCCATAACCAATGAAATCCTGTAGGCATCCAAATACTCTTTGTAGTGTAAAACATTTCATTGGCAAATATTCCATATAGAAAAGGAAAAATAAACATTACCAGAACAGAAATATTATCGGTATTAAAAATATGTGGTAGTGTAAAAATAAGTGCAGCGATTACGCAACTCAAATACTTATTTTTACATTTTTGCAGCAACAGCCCAAAAATAATTCCTCTAAAAATAACTTCTTCAATAAAGGACACGAAAAAGTAAAATATGAATTTTCCTTTATGATTCATCAACAGTGATAAAAAATCAGTGTCTTGAAGAATTATATTTGATTTGACTGATGAATAAACTATAAACAATACAATGATTGGCATTATAGCCCCAACTGCAAAATTCAGAAAATCTATTTTTCTAAAATATAACCCTATGCTTTTTAACATAACGCACCTTTTAACCTCTGATTTGTCATAATCCTGACACCATACTATTATGAATAAATTATCTCATGCAGAATAATTTCTTCTGCCCGATTGTGAATGTTATTGCATCGCCGCACCCATTCCATTTGACGGGTACACTTTAATTTCTCGGTTACGCCCTCGGCAATTTTTATCTGCTCCATGATGGTATCTAACCGTTCCTGTGCCTGTTCGTTCAGGTCTGCAAGATATGTCCACAATTCTCCGGTCAGTATCAATGTGTTCAATCTGGCTGGGTGGACTTTTCTCAAATATTCCCGGTGCATCCGTCCGTGCTGATGTGCTTTCCCTCTTTGCTCATGTTGGCAATCATATTCGTTGTCATACCGGCGGCAAGCCTTAAATCTTCTTTTCTCATATCACGCTCTATCAGTGCGCCAGAGTGGTTTATAGTTGATGTGCATATTGTTTTCCTGCTTTTCTATCCATACCACCGGGCGGTTGCCCCGGCAGGAACTTTTCTCTTATTATAACACCAATCTTATGAAATCACAATTTATTCTTGTTGTCTGCCGCTGATACCGTCTGGATTGTGCTTTTCCTTTCTTTTTGTTCCCGCATCTCAAGCGCTCCATAAGCAAAATTTATAGGTCATAGTAAATTTATTCGGTTTACTGATATGATACTTCATGTTATACTATATTACAATAGGAAATATGGATAGGAGTTTCAGAATCATGGAAAAGAAAGCAAGCAGTTTCTCCGGACAAATCGGATTTGTCCTTGCTGCCGCCGGAAGTGCGGTGGGTGTCGGCAACCTGTGGCGGTTCCCGTACCTTGCCGCAAAAGATGGCGGCGGTTTGTTTTTGCTGGTGTATCTGGTGCTGGTGCTGACCTTCGGTTTCACGCTGCTCACCTCGGATATCGCCATTGGCCGCCGCACAAAGCAGAGTGCCATCCGCGCCTACGAGACGATGCGCCCCAAGTGGAAATTCCTCGGCATCCTGACTTTTCTGGTGCCAGTTCTGATTATGACCTACTATGCCGTCATCGGCGGGTGGATCACGAAATATGCGGCAGTCTACCTGACCGGACAGTCTGCTGCCGCTGCTGAGGACGGTTATTTTACCAGCTTCATCACCTCGCCAGTCTCCCCTGTGGTGTTCGCTCTGCTGTTCATGGGCGTGACTGCTTTCATCGTGTACAACGGCGTGGAGGGAGGCATTGAGCGGGTGTCCCGCTACATGATGCCCATTCTGCTGGTTCTGGTGGTGGTGATTGCGGGTTACGCCCTCACCCTGCGCCACGAGGATGCCTCCGGCCAGATGCGCACCGGTCTGGAGGGTCTGCGCTACTACCTGACCCCGCACATGGAAGGGCTGACTGTCAGCCGCTTTTTGCAGATTTTGCTGGATGCCATGAGCCAGCTGTTCTTCTCCCTCAGCGTGTCCATGGGCATTATGATCACCTACGGTTCCTACGTCAAACCGGACGTAGACCTGAACAAAGCGGTGAATCAGATTGAGATCTTCGATACCGGCGTAGCCCTGCTGGCCGGTGCCATGATCATCCCCGCCGTGTATGTTTTCTCTGGCACCGAGGGCATGAGCGCAGGCCCCAGCCTGATGTTCGTCTCGCTGCCCAAGGTATTCAACGCCATGGGCAAGGCGGGCATGTTCGTTGGCATCCTGTTCTTTGTCACTGCCATTTTTGCCACCCTGACTTCCTGCATCTCGGTGCTGGAATCCATCACCGCCAACTGCATGGAGATCTTCCACTCGGGCCGCAAAAAGACGGTGCTTGTGCTGGCGGTCATCTATCTGGCCGCTTCCGCCATCATTGCGCTGGGTTACAGCATCTTCTATTTTGAAGTACAGCTTCCCAACGGATCGGTGGGTCAGCTGTTGGATATCATGGACTATGTCAGCAACAGTGTTATGATGCCTTTCATTGCCCTGCTGTCCACCATCCTGATTGGCTGGGTCATGACACCGGATTACGTCATTGACGAGATGCAGCGCAACGGCGAGACCTTCCGCCGCAAGAAACTCTACCGGGTGATGATCCGATACGTTGCTCCGGTGATGATGCTGGTGCTGTTTTTGCAGTCCACCGGGATCCTTGCTTAAGCCGAAAAGCCCCCGTGGGCTTTTGGGAAACCGGACGAACAGAAAGGAACTCACCCCAACAGGCCCGGTTCCGTTATCATCTGATCCACGCCATTGAGGGTGCGTATAAGTATCGGAAAGACTGATGATACCAGTTTTATCGGATGGTTCTGCGGAGCCATCCGTTTTTTTTTTGCTCAAATCGCATTTTTTAGAGGTTTAAACGCATCTGAATTATCGCAAGAAATTCAAAATAAGCTTGAAACGGTTTTAACAGAATGCTAGAATATAATGTCACTACTTTTATAGGAGAATCCACACAAGATCCAGTGCGGACAGGCCGCAAGCGTTGACCGCAAACGCCTTCCTTGAGGATGTGAAAAAGAGCAAGGAGGCCGGCATGAACGCGCATCTGTCCAAGCCCGTGGACATCGACGCGCTGGAACAGACCGTCAAGCGCTTCCGCGTTCCCCCCCTCCCCCCCGAAAATAAATAGTGGAATCGCACGGTTTCGCAGATGACCGACACCCACGACTTAGCAGGGCCGCCCATTTGCGGCCCAGCTCTTTTTTTGTGAGAGAGCAATCATAATGAATCAAAGTATTGGATGGTATTGCGTATGGAACAACAGCCAAATAAAATCCAGCCTATGTTGCTATCGGCACTTGCCCAATTGAGCGCCTGCCTGATCGTCTGGAATTTTCATATTCCAAATCCAAATATCCTGCTTTTTGTTGTTCTTTCTGCTGTGCTCGTGAAATGCGGCTATGCAGCAGGAATCGTAAGCGGCCTCATTGCATTCCTGTACTCCGCGTTTTTCTTTTCTACCGACCACAGCTTTTTTCTTTACACCACTTTGAACTTTCAAAAGCTCATCGTGATCGGCCTTGGTATCGCTGCGAACATTCTGCTGATCGGTCGCCTGCAATGGCAGTTCGAGCGCTCCAGCATGGAAAAGATGCAGGCCGAAGCCGAGGAAAAGCTTCAAGAAACAACAGAGAGCTACCGTGCAAAACTTTACCACGATGTCTTGACTGGCACGTACAACCGCCGCTACTATGAGGATATCGCATCCCGTATCGTCGGCCCCGCAGGCATCGCGCTGATAGATGTGGACGATTTCAAAATCTGCAACGACACCTATGGACATTACGCCGGAGATATGGCATTGGAAACAGCGGCAAATGCCATCCGCTCCTGCATCCGGGAGTCGGACCTGCTCATCCGCTATGGCGGAGACGAATTTCTGCTGGTCTTACCCGGCATTCCGGGAGATATTTTGCAGACCAAACTGGAACAGATCCGCACAGCTGCACAGATGGCATCCGTACCCGGCTATTCGCATTTCCGCCTCTCACTGAGCATCGGCGGAACGATGCAGGCCATCACCGACCCGATGGAGAATGCGGTTCGCCGGGCAGACCGGCTGATGTATCAGGCAAAGTGCCGCAAGAATGCCGTCACGGTGGAGGTTCCGGGGTGCAGCCTGGCCGCACCGGAAAAGCTTTTGCAGGAAAAATCCCAGATCCTGCTTGTGGACGACTCCAAACTGAACCGCATGATCCTGGCAGAGATCTTAGGAGACGGCTACCATATTCTGGAGGCAGAGAATGGACAGGAATGCCTGGAAAAATTGCGGGCAGAAGCCAGAAACATCGCACTGGTGCTGCTGGACATCAACATGCCCGTTATGGACGGCTTTGAAGTGCTGAAAGCCATGAATGCCAACCACACCATCGAGGACATCCCGGTCATCATGATCTCCAGCGAGGACTCTGATGCGGCGATCCGGCGCTCCTATGAACTGGGGGCGAGTGATTATGTCAATCGTCCCTTTGATGCACGCATCGTATACCGCCGCGTGACCAACACCATCAAGCTGTACGCCAAGCAGCGGCGGCTGGTGCAGATGGTCTCTGACCAGATCCGTGCCCGTGAAAACAATACGGATATGTTGGTAGGTGTACTGAGCCATATCGTAGAATTCCGCAACGGCGAAAGCGGTCTCCATGTGCGACATATCCGCATGATCACGGAACTGCTGCTCCACCGTCTGCTGGAAATCAGCAGCAGATACTCTATTACTGCGGAACAGCAGGATCTGATCCCGCTGGCCTCTGCCCTGCACGACATCGGCAAGATCGGCATTGATGAAAAAATTCTCAACAAACCTGGCAAACTGACCCCGGAGGAATTTGAGGTCATCAAGACCCACAGCATGCTGGGAGCCCAGATACTGTACGATCTGGATAATTTTTCCGAGCAGCCGCTGCTGCAAACGGCCTACGAGATCGCCCGCTGGCATCACGAACGCTGGGATGGGCGCGGCTACCCGGATGGACTGAAGGGCGACGAGATCCCCATCAGCGCACAACTGGTCTCGCTGGCCGACGTATACGATGCACTGACCAGCGAACGCTGCTATAAAAAAGCCTTTTCCCACGAAAAAGCTATGCAGATGATCCTGAACGACGAGTGTGGAGCGTTCAACCCGCTGCTGCTTCAATGTCTGACGAATATCCAGTCCGACCTGAAAGTAGAATTACAGCAGCACAACTGAACAGCGGATGCAATAAAAACAGGAGAATAAAAAGCCCGAATGAAACACAGAATCTCACGCCGTGCATTTCTGCACGGCTGCACGCTGCTGGCGGCATCGGCTGCCGTTGGCAGTCTGACTTCCTGCGGCGGAACGGACGCGAAGGAGAGCGGTCTTCCGCAGATCATTGTGGGGAGCGATACTTATCCGCCCTATATCTATCTGAACAATGACGGTGTTCCCGCCGGGATCGACGTGGAGATCGCCACCGAAGCATTCCGCCGCATGGGATATGCTGCCCGGTTTGAATCGATCGAGTGGGAGCAAAAAACAAATCTGGTGGAAAGCGGCACCATCGACTGCATCTGGGGCTGCTTTTCCATGGATGGACGCGAGGAGATCTACCGCTGGGCGGGCCCCTACATGGTGAGCCGTCAGGTGGTTACGGTGGATGCCGACAGCTGCATCCAGACACTCAGCGACCTTGCCGGCAAGACCATTGCCGTGCAGAGCACCGGAAAGCCGGAGGAGCTTTTTCTCAGCGGCTCCGATCCGCGGATCCCGCAGACGGTGGAGGTGTTCAGCATCGAAGACCGCAACGTGCAGTACGCGATGATGGCCTGCGGCTATGTGGATGCCATCGCTGCCCATGAGACAGGCATCTTGCAATACATGAAGGACAATTCCGTGGAGTTCCGCATCCTTGAAGAACCGCTGCTGGTCACCGGGCTGGGCATCGCCTATGCCAAAAACGACAGCCGCGGGCTGGACACCCAGCTGAACGCGGTTCTTGCGCAGATGCGCACAGACGGCACGCTGGAGCGGATCATTGGCCGATACCTTGAAAATGCTTCGCAGTATCTGGAGGTAGACACCATTGGCGCGTAAGAACAGAACCCTCCCGGATACTTGGACATGGGTGATCCATTTGATCATCGGCGTGTTTTTTATGGTTGGCATCGTTTTTTTCTCGGATTGGCGGGCACTGCGCACAGCGGAGGGACGTTTCTGCCAGACCCTTGATTTTGTCAAATCGCAGTCCACCAGCTTTGAAAAGTACAACGATATCGTTGCTTCCAAAGCGCTCCGCCGCACGGCGGTATCGGTGCATCAGCTGGCACAGGACCCTGCGCTGGACCTCTCCGATCCGCAGTGCCTGAAAAAGCAAACGGAGAAGCTCTGGCTCACAGGGATCTCGGTTCTGGCCCCGGACGGTACGCTCCTGTGCGAATCCACAACAAACGGCATCGGCTATGCTCGGTTTGGAGAGCAGCTCAAAAATGATACCGTTCTGGACGTTTCTTCTCACCCGCAAAAGACCTACCTCAAGCGGGTCCTGCTGGAAGATGGGTCTGCCGTGGATGCTGCGGCATATCGGGCAAAAGGCAAAGATGTGATCCTGCTTGCCTACCGCTATACCCCGGCAGAATTTATAGAAGGAACGGCTTTGTCCATCCAGAGCGTACTGGACGGCTACTCGGTAGAAACCAGCGGCACATTGTTCATCGTGCAGAACAATCAGGTCATTGCCTCCAACCGCCCGGAGTTGATCGGGCAGGATGTTACGGACAGCCCGCTGGTACAGGAGATCCGCAAAGTCGGAACCGCCGAAACGCTGACCCATACCCATGATTGGGACGGCTCCGGCTGCTATTTTGGAATGTACTGTCATGGAAGATCCTTTGATCTCTATGCGTATACAGATGAAAGATCAGTCTTTCGTGAATCACTTCCGTTGATCCTGATGGCGCTGGTCGGTTACATCCTGCTTGTAATGATCCTTCAGGTACTGCGCCGCCGTTCTGTGCAGGAGATGGAACAGCAGAAAGAAGAACAGGAGAAAAAGTATCAGGCCCAGCTGGAGGAACAGAACCGCAAGCTGGAGATCGCGCTCCAGCACGAGGGGGCGGCAAACCGTGCCAAGCGGGAGTTTCTGTTCAATATGAGCCACGATATCCGCACCCCCATGAATGCCATCATCGGCTTCACTTCGCTGGCTGCGACCCATATTGATCATAAGGAACAGGTGCTGGACTACCTGAAAAAGATCTCTACCTCCAGCCAACACCTGCTTTCCCTCATCAATGATGTGCTGGATATGAGCCGCATCGAGAGCGGAAAAGTAAAAATTGAAGAAAAAGCGGTGCATCTGCCGGATCTCGTCCACGATGTGCGCTCCATCATCCAGCCCAATGTTTCGGCAAAGCGGCTGTCGCTTTTCATTGATACCATGGATGTGGAAAACGAGGATATCATCACCGACCCGCTGCGGCTGAACCAGATCCTGCTGAACATTTTGTCCAACGCCATCAAGTTCACTCCCACAGGCGGCATGATCAGCATCCGCATTTCCGAGAAAAACGGTGCACCCAAGGGCCGGGCCTGCTATGAGTTCCGCATCAAGGACAATGGCATCGGCATGAGCGAGGAATTCCAGAAGCACATCTTTGAGGAGTTCACCCGTGAGGAAAACTCCACCGTCAGCGGCATTCAGGGCACCGGCCTGGGCATGTCCATCACCAAGAACATTGTGGACCTGATGGGCGGCACCATCGCCATTGAGAGCGAACCGGGCAAGGGCAGCGAATTCATCGTGGATCTCTGCTTCGCACTCAGCGGACAAAAGATAGAGCCCAGGCAGCTCCCGCAGCTGGAAGGGCTGCGGGCACTGGTGGCGGACGACGATACCGACACCTGCCTGAGCGTCAGCACCATGCTGTCCAAGATCGGGATGCGGCCGGAGTGGACGATCTCCGGCAGGGAGGCGGTGATCCGCGCCCGGTACGCCATGGAGCAGGGCGACGAATTCAGCGTCTACATCATCGACTGGCTGATCCCCGATATGAACGGCATCGAGGTCGTGCGGCAGATCCGCAAGGTGATTGGGAAAAACTGCCCCATCATCATCCTGACAGCCTACGACTGGGCAGATATCGAAGAGGAAGCCCGCGCTGCCGGCGTGACCGCTTTCTGCGAAAAGCCGCTGTTCCTTTCCGAGCTGCGCAGAGTGTTGGCAGAACCGTTCTGCGCAGAGCCTGCCCACAAGCCATCGCAGCCTAATGCCGCCAAGCTCAAGGGAAAGAAACTTTTGCTGGTGGAGGACAACGCGCTGAACCGTGAGCTTGCGCAGGAGATCTTGAAGGAAGCGGGTTTTGTGGTGGACACTGCCGAGGATGGTGAGATCGCCGTCCAGAAGATGAAGCAGGCGGCCCCCGGGCAGTACGACCTGATCTTAATGGACATCCAGATGCCCAGGATGGACGGTTACGAGGCAACGCGGCAGATCCGTGCCCTGCCGGATGCTGCAAAGGCAGTCATTCCCATCTTTGCAATGACGGCAAATGCCTTTGAGGAAGACCGTCAGAATGCATTGAAGGCCGGGATGGACGGCCACATTGCAAAACCGTTGGATATTCCGCACCTGCTGCAGGTCCTTACAGACGTACTGAAATAAACAGCGAAAAGCACCCACAGCAAGCGCCGCAGAGGTTTTGGACCTCCGGTGAGCAGCTTGCTGTGGGTGCTTTATTTTTGATGCCTGACAGGCCGCAACAAAGCTTGCGTAATCGGCGGGCAAGGGAGCCGCATCGTGCAGCGAGAAGCGGCAGCAGGTGATGATATCCGGCAGGCCGCCGTTTTCCTGCAAAAAGTGGGCGGAAAACTGTGGGGGCAGCCTGCGTTACTGCACCGCACGGATAGCATCTATCGTGATGTTGTACTGTTCTGTCACACGGTCAAACCATTCCTTTGAGCCTTCCAGGGTACCCGCACGCAGCACCTCGGTCAGCTCATAGGTGGGCTGATAGAGATTGGTAAAGCCAAGGTTCTGGCATACCCCCTTGAGCGTGTGTGCCGCACGGAATGCTTCCTCTACATTTTCTTCCTTTAATGACCGCTCCAGCTTTGGATAACTGTCATCGTCCAAAAACATTCTGGCAAATTTACGGATCATCCCTTCACTGTACAACCGCTTGAGCACATCCTCATAGTCTGCACCCATTTTCTTATAGCATTCCTGGATCGTCATAGTCCCCTGCGCATCCTTTCTTATATATAGCATGATTGTAACATTATCGCGAATGCGTTTCAAGAGATTTTGCTTGTAAAGGCTACTAGTTTTCTATTGTTAGTGCTTGACAAAAAGCCGCCGAAGATACCTCCCAACATGGGAAGAATCCTCGGCGGGAAAGCGGCGCATTCGTGCTGGCCGTCGATCTGCCCAGCGGCATCAACACAAAAAAGCACTTTCCATTATATTTGCATTGCAAATAAGGGAAAGTGCTTTTGTCTTGCTCACTATGAGGTTACTATCGCAAAGGATACGGTCAACTCCCAATAGCGAAAAGACAATACGGCAGCCTTCACTTTTTCAGCACTACGCACTCATAGGGGCGCAGCGTGTCGGCGGTGTCGGGGTAGTTACCCAGCAGTTTCTCGGCATCGGTCCAGCCTACGGGCAGGGGCTTGGCAATTTCCCGCTCCCGCAGGTTGCAGAGAACCAGCAGCTCCGTCTCGCCGTCGTACCGGCGATAGGCTAACAAATCCGCGTTGTCGGGGTACAAGAACTCGATTTTTCCCGCACTGATGACCGGCATTTTCTTGCGCAGGGCCACCAGCGTTTTGTAAAAGCTGCGGATGGAATCCGGGGCGTCCATTTGGGCAGCGGCGTTGATGGCCTTGTAGTTGTCGGCAATGCCGATCCACAGCGTACCGGTGGTAAACCCGGCGTTCTCGCTCGCGTCCCACTGCATCGGGGTGCGGCTGTCGTCGCGGCTGCGCTGGGCGATAATGTTCAGCGTCTCGGCCTCGGTCTTGCCCTGCTCTCGCAGGATCCGGTAGTAGTTGCGGCTCTCGATGTCGCGGTACTGCTCGATTTTCGTGAAGTGCGGGTTCGTCATGCCCAGCTCCTCACCCTGATAATGGTGCCGGCAACAGCCGTGACATAGCGAAGTTGTTGAAGGGTCACAGCAGTTTCCTTTCGGCGTGTTTTTTTATCCTACTGCAGAGCCGCCAAAAACGCAACGTATTTTCTTCTTTGAAATACCAAACGAACATTGCCGGCATATCCAAGATACGTTTTACCCGCCCTGCAATTTCCCTTATAATAGCACCGCAGTCTTGAAACGGCTGCAACATTCCCATATCACAAAGGAGGCTTTCCGGTATGGGACAACGGCAAAGTGAGATCATCAAAAATCACATGGAAGTCTACTGGCACGACTATGCGTCGGCCAGCAAGGGCATTCCCATTACCGAGGCGGGGCTTGTGGAAAAAGCCTCCGTCATTGGACGCACCGGGCTGATGCTGCTGGAATGCGGCACCGGCGCATGGCGTGTCCGAAGCTCCATGAACACCCTTTCGCGGGAGCTGGGAGTCACAACAACAGCGGACATCGGCCTGTTGTCCATTGAGTTCACCTGCTTTGATGGTGACCAGTGTTATACCCAGTCGCTCTGTCTGACAAACACGGGCGTGAATACCTCCCGGCTGAACCGGCTGGAGCATTTCGTCAACGACTTCGACCGGGAAGGAAAATTTATGACCGGCGAAGAGCTGCACAGCCACCTCGATGAGATCGAGCGCATCCACGGCTTGTATTCGCCCATCGCACTGGGCTTTGCAGCTGCACTGGCCTGCGGCTGCTTCACCTTTCTGCTTGGCGGCGGCATTGTGGAAATGCTGTGTGCCTTCTGCGGTGCAGGCATCGGCAACTTTGTACGATGCAAGCTGACAAAACACCATTTCACCCTGTTTCTGGGTATTACGGCGTCGGTCTGTTCAGCAAGCCTCGTGTATGCCATCCTGCTGAAGCTGGCAGAGGTGCTGTTTGCCGTATCGGCGCAGCACGAGGCGGGGTATATCTGCTCCATGCTCTTCATCATTCCAGGCTTTCCGTTTATTACCAGCGGCATCGACCTTGCCAAGCTGGATATGCGCTCCGGGCTGGAACGTCTGGCCTACGCCGTCCTCATCATTCTGGTGGCAACCATGACGGCTTGGATCATGGCACTGCTGCTGCATTTGCAGCCGGTGCAGTTCCCTGCCCTGAGCCTGACACTCCCGGAAGAGATCGTGTTCCGGCTGCTGGCAAGTTTTGGCGGTGTGTTCGGCTTTTCGCTCATGTTCAACAGTCCCCGGAACCTGGCAGTCTGCGCCGCCCTTATCGGTGCGGTAACGAACACGTTCCGGCTGGAGCTGGTGAGCCTTGCGGGCTTTCCGCCCGCTATTGCAGCGTTTCTGGGCGCACTGCTGTCCGGATTGCTGGCCTCCTGCCTGAAGAGCGCCGTCGGTTATCCCCGCATCTCCGTCACCGTGCCGTCCATCGTTATCATGGTACCGGGACTGTATTTCTACCGTGCCATCTATAATCTGGGCATCCTGTCTCTGATGGACTCCGCCACATGGTTTGCAGATGCCATTCTCATCATCGTGGCACTGCCGTTAGGGCTGATCTTTGCCCGTATTGTCACTGACAAGACTTTCCGTTATTGCACCTGATGTGCAGCATTTCCATTCTCCCTTATAAAACAAAACGCAGCGAATCTTTTAACGGTTCGCTGCGTTTTGTTTTGCTGTAATGCACTTATAAAGGGAGTTCGTTTACAGGGCGTTTACTCGCCGTAAACGATCTTGGTAGCAGTTTCCACATGGCGTTCCAGCCGGTCGGCAAAGTGTTCCAGCGGCAGAAAAACGCCAAGTTCATCGTAGCGGGTTCCGCCGTCCTTGAGCGTATCCTGTCCATAGTAGACCACGGAACGGGGCAGTGCGTGCTGCAGCTTCATCTGGATATCCCAGACGGTGGAGTAGGCCTCCGCTTCCGTTACCTTTTGTTTCACGGTGTCCGGCAGTTCGTAGATCAGCAGCAGCCCCAAATGCTGGTTGTAGTGGTACTCCACCACATCCATCGAGCCTTCGTCGTAGCCGTGATACTTGCAGTAGCCGCTGGCAAGGTACATTTTTACCTTTTCCTGCTTCTGGAACACCCGGATGAACCGGTCGTATACTTTGCTGCTCACGGCAAATTCGTTGTTCGGCAAAAGAACGCCGGCATCATCCGTCAGGATCACCGGGTTCGGCTGACCATCGGCGTTGAATTTGAACGGGATCAGGGCAGCGTTCCGTAGCAGGTCAAACATACTGTGCTGGCAGATCGCCATCAGAAAGGCAGACAGATCCTTGTTCTCGTAGGCATTGAACAGCGCCGCGGCAAACTGCTGTGCACTCACGGCCGGCGCATCCAGTACGTCTGCCATGTCCAGCGAGTCGTTGAAGGTATCCATCAGGCGGTGGCAGGCTTCTGGATTTTTCAGGATCTCCCCGAACAGTGCCTCTGCCTTTTCTTCTCTTGGAAATATCGTTGCCATCAAAAGACCCTCTTTCTGTTTATTTCCAACTATCTATTATAGATTCATAATGCCCCGCTGTGAAATACTGCTTTCATATTGCTGCTATATGCAGAACACTTTTTACACATTTTCCAAGTGCCTGTATAAACAAAAATAAACCTTCCGGCCGCAGATAGTCAGACAGTTCGCTTTCAGGCACACCATACACGGGCAGAACCCCGTCGATAATTGGTGAATGGTTTGTCCATATAATATACCCACTTACATATTATGTCAATAGGTTTTTGCTTTGAGCATAAAAATGCTCTATGCCATCCTTCTGAAACATGTTTTTTCTCTGTTTTCTCTTGACGATGTCCCGCCAATGGAGTAGGATGGTGCTGCAAAAACGAATTGCAAAAGAGGAGTTCTAAATGCAAATCAGCCTTTTATTGATGCAGCAGATCGCGCAGCTATTTCTGATTCTGCTGATGGGATATGCCGTTGTGAAAACCGGCTTGTTGAAGGCATCGGACAGTAAGGTGCTGTCTGTGGTCTTTGTCTATCTGGTCATGCCCTGTGTCGTTCTGAACGCCTTTCAGATCAAGGATACACCGGAGATCCGCACCGGGCTGCTTTATTCCATGGGCATCGCCGTTGGAATGCACGTTGTATTTCTGCTTCTGAATGCGCTGTTCCGCAAAGTTCTCAAGCTGGACGCCGTGGAGCAGGTCAATGTCATTTACAGCAATGCCGCCGCGCTGGTCATTCCCATCGTGCAGGCCCTGCTGGGGGAGGAATATGTTGTCTACTCCTGCGCCTTTGTCATTGTACAGCTGGTGCTGCTCTGGACCCATGCCAGTGCCTGCCTGCAGGGCTCTGCCCGGCTGGAATGGCGCAAGCTCCTTACCAATGTCAACCTGATTGCCATTGCAGCCGGTGCTCTGCTGTACCTGCTGCACCTCTCGCTGCCCGCCCCGATCACCAGCACACTGAGCAGTGTCGGCAATATGATCGGCCCCATGGGAATGCTGCTGGCAGGCATGGCCATTGCGGAAGTGCCCCTGAAAAAGGTTTTCTGCACCCCGCGCAACTATCTGCCGGTATTTCTGCGTCTGCTGGGGGTTCCGCTGGTCATCGTCCTGCTGCTTTGGGCAGTTCACGCATCCCTTTGGATCCCGGACGGCAAGCCCATCCTGATGACGGTCTACCTTTCTGCCATTACCCCCGCCTGTGCAACAGTCACCTCCATGGCACAGCTCTATGACCGGGATGCTTCTCATTCCAGTGCGATCTATGTCCTGAGCACGCTGCTTTCCATCCTGACCATGCCGCTGATGATCGGGTTGTTTGAGCTGTTGCTCTGAAATACGAAAAAAGGCCGTCCGGCACCGTAGCAGGGCAGCCTTTACAACTACAAGGATGTGTCTCTATGAAACTACTCAAACAATTCATTCAGCAGGAAACGGTCCTCACCGCAGCCGCTGTGCTGGCCGTTGTCTCCGCCTTCTTTGTTCCGCCGGATGTGCAGTATCTCGGCTACATCGACCTGCGCACGCTGGCGATCCTGTTTTCCCTGATGACGGTCATGGCCGGGCTGCGGCGGCAGGGCTTTTTTGATGGCCTGGGACGGGCATTGCTGTCCCGCACCCACAGCACCTTTCAGCTGACACTGGTACTGGTCGGGCTGTGCTTTTTCGGAAGCATGTTCATCACCAACGATGTTTCCCTGCTGACCTTCGTTCCCTTTACGTTCGTGGTCCTGAGCCGTTTGGGAGCGGATGTCCGCCGTTCCCTTCTGGTCCCGGTGGTCTGTATGCAGACCATTGCGGCAAACCTTGGCAGTATGCTGACCCCCATCGGCAACCCGCAGAACCTCTATCTTTACGGAAAAAGCGGCATGAGCATCGGGGGATTTGTGCTTCTTATGCTGCCCTACACACTGGTCTCTCTGCTCCTGCTGCTGGCTTGGGCAGCAATGGTCTGCCGGAAAGCCTCTGCCGCCCTCTCCGTGGATGAGCTTGTTTCTTCCTCTGCGTCTCAGGGGGATCAGAAGATCATCCTGCTGTATCTGGTGTTGTTTGCCGTTTGCCTGCTGTCCGTGATCCGGGTGTTGCCCTATGGCATTGCCTTTGCCGCTGTACTCGTCTGCGTTCTTTTTGCAGACCCGCACACCTTACGGGCAGTGGACTATTCCCTGCTTTTGACCTTTGTGGCTTTTTTCATCTTCATTGGCAATCTGGGGCGCATTCCGGCCTTTTCCGGCTGGCTGCAGGAGTTTCTTACCGGCCGGGAAGTGCTGGTGGCGGTTCTTGCTTCGCAGGTCACCAGTAATGTTCCCGCTGCCCTGCTGCTGTCCGGGTTCACGGCAGAGACACAAGCCCTCATCATCGGCACCAATCTGGGAGGTCTTGGCACTTTGATCGCATCCATGGCCAGTCTTATCTCCTACCGGCAGATTGCACGGGAGCTGCCACAGGGGAAGAAGCAGTATTTTGGGCTGTTCACCCTGTCCAATCTGATTTTCCTTGCGATCCTGCTGGGTGTGTGGTTTTTGCTCCGCTGAGCGTGGCAGATGACTTATGGTTTTTCTATAAAGCTAAAAAAGGGAGTTCCGTCACGGACGAAGGTCCGGGCAGAACTCCCTTTGGTTTTATCGTATGCACCAGCGGATAAACCGCTTTGTTTCTTCTTTCTTCATTTTCTTCGCTTCCTGTTCGTAATCATAATAGCCAAAAGCGTTCCAGCTCCGACACAAGCAGTGCCGGATGATTGATGATCTCGCCATGGCCGAAACCGGGGAAACAGCGGACGATCAGGCTCGGATATGCCGTCCGCAGCCGCTGGATAGCCTTTTTCATGTGCCCTTCTTTTTCTCCGTACCAACAGGCGACCTTTGCATCGGGCTGTACCAAAAAGTCCGTTCGATAGAGATAAAGTCCTGCCTCCCAAGTGGCCCGGACGGATTCCAATCTGATATGATCCGGGATACGGCGGAGCATAGTCTGCATTCCCTGCTCCGTCTGCCCCATAAAGCGCAGCGCCCATGCAGGCATGTACTTTTCGTGTGCCGTTCGATATTGCTTTTGCGGCATGACCTTCAAAATCAGTCGATTCAGCACTCCGAAATCCAGATACTCCGGCCCGCTGAGGATCATCCGATCGATCTGAACGGTTGGGGAAGCCTTCAGAAAAACAGCCGGTCCACAGCCCAGCGACTCTGCAAAAAGCAGATCCAGCCGTCCGTTAAGCTCTTTCTCAATATAACCGGCCAACTTGTCCGCCTGATTCTGGGCGGTCGTGTAGGTTGTTTTGCCTGTTCCGTCAAAGCCATCGAAGCTGACGGCATACACGCAGAATTTCCTTTCCAGCAGCGGGATCAAATCCTCAAACTGCCGCCAGCACATAAGATTTCCGTGCAGCAGCATCATGGTCTTTCCCTCTATATTGCCGAATCGTTTGATTTCCATTTCAATATGCCACCCACTATTATCTGACCTTCATGCAGAAATCGCAACGGTCATTTCCACGCCCCAGCGTCATGCTTCTCTCCCAGATCAGCTTCGGATGCAACCCGGCGTAGCTGATGTCATCACTGTCGCAAAAGCAGCGGCACAGCTCCGGGCAGCCGTATTCTGCGCAGGTGTCGTGATAGGGGCACTTCATCATATCCACACGCCAGACACCGTTGCCGGTCTGCAGTTCTTTTGGGACAAAGCCCGCCGCCGGGCCAAAAACGCTCCGGGTGGATTTGACAAAAACGCCGGGAACAAGGCGGCAAAGCCCCGGTATGTGCAGCAGGGCGGCAAGCTGTTTGTGGCTCGTTCTCGCCAAGTGCTCCACATAGCCGTGAACGGTTTGCAGTGCCTCCTCTTTCGACATGACCCGCTGCAAGGTCTCGTAGGCCGCAATGCCCGGTAAGATTTGCCGCTTGAGGTGGTATTGCTTTTCCTTGCTTGCACCCGCGTTTTCAGCCAGCAGCGCATTCAGGCGCATATCAAAAGCGGTATTCAGTTCCTTTGCCCGCGCGGGAAAGCGCAGTGCCACAGTCTCCCGGAAATCACGGGAAAGATAGGTTTCCTTCGCCTTCATCGTCCGTCACCCCTTCTTTTTGTACCCGCAGTCGCAGTAGGGCCCGCCGGAGGCAAGGGTGTACTGACGCACAAAATTTGTCACACCGCCCGCTTCGCTCATGGTGTAGTCCAGACGGCACAAAGCAGGGGTCAGGTCATACAGCCCCAGTTCCTTCATCAGCACACAGATGCCGCACCTGGTAAAGCGTCCCTCGTAGCCGCTGCCATCCGGGTATTCGTAAAACTCCATGTTCCACGAATAGGGGTTGCGGTCGGCGGCTTTCAGGGCGGCAGTGGCTTTCATAGCGGCAATATCCTTTGGGGTGAACTTGCTTTTTCCGCTTTTGCGGCAGAACCACTGCATGGGCTTTGTCATCATGGATCTTGCGTAGTAATCCGTCAGCCTGTCCACCTCCGGGCGTTGCGGCATGGAGAGAATGAACGCGCCGACCATGGCGCAGTTGATAAGATTCATTTTGAAACGGTCGGCTTTTTCAAACTCCGGCAAACCAGCAATGATCTGCCGGTATTGCGGCTTTGCCTTTTTCGTGATGGCTCTTGCGGTGGCTGCATCATAGCCCAGCACAGCGGTCAGATGCTTTTGAAAGGAACCGGCAAACAGCATCCACATCCCAAAGGGCATCCCGGCATACTTCATTGCAGATACCTCCCGGCTTCCGCTTCCAGTGCCTGCCACACCGGGTAGGCTGCGCCATGTTCATCGAAAAATTTCTTAAGATCCCGGTTCAGTGCGCTCATTTCGTCGATGGCGTTCATGGCATGGTCGGAGGCGCAGAGTTTGCCCAGCGAGGTAGCGCACATCAGCTTGAAAAAGCGCAGGCAGGTCTTGCGGTATTTCTCCCCTTCAAAGTCTGCATCTTCCTTGGGCAGAATGGTGTGCCCGGCATCTCGGATGGCGCGGTATCCCTCGATGTTGGCATCCAGCACACGGTTCAGGTACGCGGTATCTCCCCTGAGCTTTTTCAGGTCGCCGTCTGTCTTATAGCAGGCGAAGGCCGCAGGCATCACAAACGCGGCATGGCAGAGCAGATAGTCCTCCATGTTCGGCTCGTAAACAACCTTATATTTTGTGCCGTGGAAGATGCGCCCGATCAACTGTTTATTGGACTTTGCACCCGTCAGCTGTCCGATGGTGATCTTTTTCAGGTCGATGGAGACCACCCGGTCAACCTCCCGATGCCCGGCAGAAAGTGCAAAGGCAAACAGGACGTTCTTTTCCGGCAGTACCGCCGCCAGTGCCCTCGCCTGCACATTGTTCCCCACAAAAACGATGTTCTTCGTCCGGTTCGCCCGCAGCGTGTCCAGAACGGAATCCAGCTGTGTATAGCGCAGGACCACAAAGATCACATCGTACATTGCATCCGGTGCAAGTTCAGTCACCACCGGAATGCAGCTGACCGAGGTGCAGGGTGAAAACTTATCCTTGATCCGCAGGCCGTTCTGCTTGATCTCCGCAGCCCAGTTTCCCCGCGCAAGCAGAGTGACATCCTTTCCGGCGCGCAGCAGATTTCTTGCCAGATTGCACCCCAGAACGCCTGCACCATATACCAGAATCTTCATTTCTTGCCTCCAAATCTGATCTTCACGATCTGCATTTTCATCCCGTTGTCTCCAACCTTTGCGAGGAATCGGAAAAAGCCGCTGACGGAAGGATCTTTCAAATCGTTGTAACCCAGCATATAGCCGCGGCTTGTGACCTGCAGACGGCTGTCCCACTCGCCAATCTCCTTGGGGGCATCCGAAACCGCGAAATATGCTCCCACATCCTTGATTTTTGCCGTTCTGAGCCATGTTTTGGCAATCATCTTTACCGCCGTGCGGTTGGCAGCATCAAAGACCAGCACTCCGCCGGGGAAAGCGTCCGCCATCCCCTGCACCAGCGCCTTGACCTGCTGGGTCAGGAAGTAATAGAACACCCCGGAGGCAAAAAACACCGCCCCGCCGGAGGCATCGATCTTGTCAAACCATGCGGGGTCTTTCAGGTCGCAGGGGATGTTTTGCTCCCGCTCCCCGGCGGGCAGCAGCTGCTGCCGCAAGGCAATCACATCCGGAAAGTCCAGATTGTAGATCTTGCATCTGCCGTTGTCGCAGGCTCTGCCGGTGTTATCCAGCCCGCAGCCCAGATTGACCACTGCCGCGCAGGGGTGCGTTTTCAGGTATGCCTGCACCTCAAAGGCAAGGTCATTCTGCCGCATGGCGACCTCCAGCGCACCGAACCGCTGCATCAGGCTGCGGGAGTTTTTCTCTGCCTCTGAAAAGTCGTAGTCGATCTGGTCGATCAGATGCACCGCTGTTTCGTCCCGATAAAGGTTTGGGTACAGTTCGGTGCACAGCTTCCGGGAATACAGCGGGAGGATCAGCGTCTCCTGCACGGTGTTTTTCTCGATTTTGTATTTCATATCGGGTCCTCTCACTTTCTGATAAACGGCAGCTTCGGCATACCGTCCTGCTCAGCGATAAATGCCAGCATTTCAGCAAAGCCCTTCGGATCACGAATCTGATATTGCATGTGATCGTATCCTTCAAATATGGGGTAATTGCCGCAGGGATAGGCTTCTATCACCGCTTGACGGTATTTGAAATGATCTTCTATGCTGCCAAACTCGAAATAGAGATGCTTTTGCAGTTCTTCGGAAAGTGCTGGAAAGGGTTTATCCTCCAGGCTGTCCAGAATCTGTCGCCGCAAATTTGTGTAGGTCAGATTTTTCCCTGCGGCTATAAAATACGGCTTTATGGAATCATCGTCACACCACAGGATCTTTTTCAATGTGCCGCTCTTTGACCAGTACAGGCTCTTGATGGCCAGATACAGAAACGGTGTCATCATGCGGCGCGTACCTTTTCCGATTTGTGCAAACTGCCCGCCGTCAAAGAAAACATGTCCGATGGGCAGCTTCGTGCCTGTCAAAAACGCCATGGCAAGGTCAGCACCGATCGAAGAAGCCACAACCAGTTCAAGGCGTTCCACCCCCTGCGATTTCAGGTATTCTTCCACCTGACGAACCTCGTCCGCCTTGCTGACATATTTCTGCCCTTTGCAGTACACGGTGGAGGTAGGTAAAATGCAGAAATACCGATCCTGTAAATAGTTTGCAACCGGTTCGCTGCTCTCCCCCGTCACGCCCATTGCGTGAAAAAACAAAACAGCGGGAGCATTCCGATTTCCCAATGTCTTAAACTTCATTGTCTCTCCTTTCCTCAGTGAATAAAAGCCGTCATAAGGACCGCCAGCGCCGCCGCTATGACTGCCATACCTACCGTACCGAAAAGCCATTTTTTCTGTTTGTCTTTTGCAGTAATGTAGGGCTTCAGGTCCTCTGTTCCTGAAATCGTCCATGCGTTCGTGTGCCCCACCCAATAGCCGTCAACCAACAGGCGGTCCATGAGATTCATAACGGACAAGATAACGAGTAACTGCCAGAAACTCTGAACAAAGCCCTTTGCACCGTTTATCCCATAGACACAGACCAGCACATAGCCGATATAGCCGGGAATGCAGACTGCTTTGAACAGCAGGCTGTTGCGTCGGATGCGTTCCGGGCTTGTAAGCCCCAGTTTTACGCACCTCTGCTGCACCGCCGGGCTGTAAAGATGCACCATCCCAACAGCCCCTTTGCAGATGCCCGCAGCGCAGATCAGAACCAGCAGAACTCCCAACCCAAGACCTTCCAGAATCACCTGTAAGAGCATTCCCTGTTCCTCCTGTATCCGTTTTCGTCCCGGTATTCTGGATGCTCCTTTAAGTACGGATCCTTGTCGCCGCAGATGGTATAGTCGCATCGGCAGCCGTCCACGCAGGTGGTCGTCCGCACCAGCCTTGCGTGGAGCAGCTCCATGGATGCAAAATCCACATTGCACAGGGCGGGCATGATGTCTGCAAGGCCGTTTCTGATAGCAAATTCCGCTGCGGGACAGGCGGTAAATTCATAATAGATCGGCTTGTTCTTTTCGTAAGGAGCCACCGTCATTTCATAATCGTGCCACTTGTCACAGCCCGCTTTTGCCCGAAGGAACGCTATGTGCATCAGTTTCTTCCAGAACGGCATGTTACAGTTCACGAATTTCAGTTTGCGGAAGGACGGCAGAATCAGATTTCCTTCTATCTCTTCCATTTCGCGGAATGTGACCACATCCCGGCACACATCGTAAAAGCACATGATGGCGATGCAGTCGTAGGTGCCGCCTACGCCGTTGTGAAAATTCTTTTTACCGCCGAGGTCGGTGCGCCACTTGGAAAGAAGCTCTGCGTATCTCAGCTGCACCTGCTCCCAGACCACCTCGCGCTCCACCTCCGGATAGTGCAGAGTGATTTTCGCCAGAATTTCCTTTTTGCAGGGTTTGGAATATAGCACATGGCAGTTACGGTCAATTTGTAATTCGCTGTCCTTCATCTTCCCACGCCTTTCAGAAAACCGCTCTTTGCATTTTCTTCGGTGTCGTCCGATTCGTCGTAGGCATCATAGGGCGCCGATGGGTCGTGTACTCGTTTTTTGAATGGTGAACAGCACTTGTCCTTGTGGGCAAACGCAAAGGCAAAATTGTCCGTCCATCCCGTGTGACCGGTGATGAAATATGGATGCAGCCCACGTGCGCGCAGTTTCCGCTCCAGCTCCGCCAGTGACTGCACAGCCAGCTTATTGTCCTCCGCCAGCGAGGAAATGAAGCTGTAGCCGCCGTCCGCGCCAAACCACAGCGTGTCGCCAGTAAAAAGGTACTTATCGTCAATGAGGTAGACCACATGTCCCCATGTATGACCGGGAACCAGAAAACACTCGATCCTGACGCCGTCAATATCAAAGGCCTCTCCATCGTGAAGCAGCTGCTTTTCGTTGTAGATGGTCACTTGCGGCAGCTTATAGAGATGATAAATAACCTTGCGGCGTGCTTCTCCGATCAGATACCGGTTCTCGATCTCGCCGATGTACAGATTCGCATTCCGGAACAGCCCCGGACTGTCTGCTTCCACCGCACCCACATGGTCGGTGTCCTGATGGGTGATAAGAATATGGTGTATCGACTTCGGATCAATCCCAAGCCAGCCCATTTTTTCGGCAAGGCGGTCGTAGTTATATCCCGCATCGACCATAATGGTCGTATCGCCTTTGCGGTAGAAGAAGATGTTCGCCACCCATTCGCGCACGCAGGCAACATTCTTGTCGATCCAGCCGGTGTTCAAAGGCTTGAAGATTTCCTTGCCCCGGTACATCCAGCTCATTGCTTTTCTTTGAAATTCCGTTGCTTTTTTCGACATAATCACACCTCATTTCTGTGCTGTGATGCAAAGCCAGCCCTTTTTATTTTTGTGGCTCTGAATCTGACAAAATCCTGCTTTTTCCAGATACCCTTTCAGTGCAGTATCCGTATAGATGGTCATACCATCGATGATCCGCGTCCATTTGTCGTCTTTTGTCGTTTCGCCGTTTGCTTCGTTACAGATGAAAAAGATTCCGCCTGGCTTCAGCACCCGATAGACCTCTCGGAAATTCTGCGCAAGCTCCGGCCAGAAATAGACCGTCTCAAAGGCGGTCACCACATCAAACTGCTCCGCTTCAAACGGCAGCTCTGCCACACTTGCCTGTTGCACGGTACACCGTCCTGCCGCAATGGCTCTGGCATTGACTTTTCGCGCTTTTTCTACACTGACTGCCGAATAGTCGATGCCCTGCACCTTGCCGTTGGGGCACAGTTTCAACAGCGTTTTAATGTTCGCTCCACCGCCGCAGCCGCAGTCCAGCACCATGGCATCCGGGGCAGGCTGTAAAAAGCGCAGCCCCCATTCTGCCATTGCGCTGTGTCCAAAGTTCATCATAGCAACCATGATCTTCCCGCCAAGGCCTACGGGCTTTCGGGTGTTTTCAAAAAAGGACATAACGCCACTCTCTTTCTATTTTCCGCTCACAATGCAATGCTTTTTACAAGATGTGCCCACTGCTCCGGGTGACAGGCCAGCAATTCCTCGTGCTGCAAGTTCTGCTCATGGAGAACAGGATGTGCAAAATGCTGCTGATACCGGGCACGATATTTTGCGCCCATTTTCAGGGCGTAAAAAATATGGATCTCGGTACCGGGCACATGGATCTTATCCGGCAGCGGAGTGATAAGATCGGAGTAGAACTGATTTTTACAGCTCTGCATGGTCACATAAGGGCGGGCCTCACCGAACATTTTCAGAAAGGCTTTGACATAATCCCCCGACTCTCTGGCACGCTTATCCAGACGCTTTTGGAGAAATTTTGCCTTGAACTTTCCGTCCCGCACCACAGGGTAGATCAATGGCAGCAGAAAATCAGTCTGCAAGCTTGCCGCCAGCGGCGATGCCTGATCCAGATCGGAGCTGCCCAGAATGCCGTAGTCCATGTGGATGTTCTGCCGCGCCGCCAGCAGCCCCACGAAGGAACCGCCCAGAGAGCAGCCGTAGGCCGCCCGGATGTGACCGCCGCAGTGGGTCTTGAGGTAGGCCTCGATCTTTTCGGTCTCCTCCAGCATGGTGGGAAATTCGGTCTGTTCAGTCTCATCAAAGCCATCGTAACTGACGCACAGCACCCGAAAGCTGTCAGCCAGAAGTGGGATCACGGCACCGAAATTGCTTTTCCAATGGCAACAGGTGCCCGGCAGCAGCAACAGCACCGGGGCATCCTCTGCACCAAAATAGTAGATCTTCATCCTGATACGCTCCTTCTCTATTTATTTTCCACCTGTAAATAGAAGAGATATATTTCTTCGTATAGGGCAGAGTTTTAAGTTAGGTAAAGCTAACTTTCTGTTCTATAAGAAGCCGCTTCTCAGCGGTCCTTCTGCCAAAATAATACGCCCTGCCGTCTCCTCTGTCAAGAAGTTTAAGCATTTTCGGAGATTCCGAAAAAGATTTCGCTTTCGAGGACTCCAGCCGTCACCCCAGTGCTACGTCCAGCACCATCATCACGCTGAAGCCCACCGCGAAAAATACCGTGCCAACGTTAGAGTGCTGCCCCTGGGACATTTCCGGGATCAGTTCCTCCACCACCACATACAGCATGGCTCCGGCGGCAAAGCTGAGCAGATAGGGCAACGCGGGCACCACGATGCCTGCCGCCAGAATCGTCAGCACTGCCCCGATGGGCTCTACGATGCCGGACAGTACGCCGCCCCAGAACGCCCGGCCTTTTTTCATTCCTTCCGCCCGCAGGGGCATGGAAATGATGGCACCTTCCGGGAAGTTCTGGATGGCAATGCCAAGGGAAAGTGCCAGCGCCCCGGCGGCAGTGATCTGAGTAGTCCCAGCAAGATACCCGGCGTAGACCACGCCCACTGCCATGCCCTCCGGGATGTTGTGCAGCGTCACCGCCAGAACCATCATGGTGGTGCGCTGGAGCTGGCTTTTTGGCCCTTCAGCCTGCAAGCTGTTCTGGTGCAGATGCGGGATGAAATGGTCCAGCAGCAGCAAAAACAGGATGCCCAGCCAGAAACCCACCGCCGCCGGGAAAAATGACAGCCTGCCCAGATCCGCGGCCTGCTCCATAGCCGGGATCAGCAAGCTCCATACCGATGCCGCCACCATCACTCCGGCGGCAAAGCCGGTGAGGGCGCGCTGGATGCCGTCACGCAGAGAGTTTTTCAAAAAGAACACACAGCCCGCCCCAAGGCTTGTGCCCAGAAAGGGGATCAAAATCCCCCAGAATGCGTCTTGTATCATGTAGTACCTCCTTGTGGTTAAATGCAACTAACCGCACAAGCAGTATACTGCGCTCCGGCAAAAAGGTCAAGGGCTTTGCGGTATAGAGGGTGCTGTCGGCACCTTTTGCCAAAAAATTAGCCTCCATAAACATCCCTGTTTTTTCTTGACAACGCTCTGTTGGAGTGCTATTTTTATTTCGCAAATTTGTTTTGCCTAACCATCTGAGGCGCTTTGCCTCTGCATTTTTTTGCATCAATTGTTAGGTGAAGCTAACTGTTTTTTCATAACTGAGTTAGAGGTGTGTTACTATGAGATTGAAAAAAGTATTTGCAGGTGCACTTGCGGCCGCTATGCTGGTATGCGCTGTGGCAGTCCCGGCCTTCGCTGCGGAAGAGGTGGAACAGGAAAACTGCCTGACCTCCAGCTATGTCCAGATGAACATCCCCTACGCCGACTTCTACAAGGCTGCCGGTGTGGACAACGCATCTGAGATCGACGCTGTGACCAGCGCCACCAAGAACAAGACCCGTGCGGGCAACCTTGCCGCCGGTTCCTACCACGTCAACGCAGATGGCACCGACATCACCGGCGTTTCCTTCCCGGTCAAGGTGCTGACCCCGTGGGCGCTGGAGAACGCAAAGCAGGCCACCGATGCCGACAGCTACGACATTACCGTTACCCTGAAGGGCAAGGAATCCACCACCACCTACACCGGCGTAGATGCCTTGTTTGAGAACGAGAGCTACGCTTACTACAAGCTCAGTGAGACCCCTGCCTACTACATCACCGCATGGTATAACCTGCTGAGCGGCAAGTGGGAGTTTGGCAAGGTCAACGCCACCGAGACCACCGTAGAGGGCGCCACTGTGGAGCTGAATACCAACGGTCACCACACCACCTACGAGATGAAAATCTCCGGTTTTGATCTGGACTACAAGGCCAACAAGGTCTACGGCGTAGTTCTGACCACCGCCGATGGCAGTGAGTACGGCCTGCATCATGTGACCAACATCTGGCATGGTACCAAGCTGGGCTTCAATGCTGATGATCCTTACTTTGCATCCATCATCGGCAAGACGATTACTCAGATCACCTTCTACGCCGCCGACGGCGTGTATGTCCTGCCGGTCAATGTGGCGCTGTGAGGTCGCGGAAAGCTGCCTGATTTAGCAAATACAGTAACAAAACGGCAAGGTCGCTTGGCATCAGGCGGCCTTGCTTTTCCGTGTCAGGAGGAGTTGGAATGAACAAAAAACGATGCCATGCACTGCTGCCGCTGGTGCAGCTGCTCCCGACGGTGGCGACAGCGGCAGCTGTACTTTTTGCCCTGCCCCGCACCGTTCCGGTGCTGGCCGCCGTGCCGGAAAAGCTGACAACCGTGGTGGAGCAGCCTGTGGAAGCCGTTTCCTCCGAAGCGGAGGAAGAACCCCTGCCCAAGCTGCCCTATGCCGACGGCGTTTACGTCGGCTCTTCCCGGGGCTACGGCGGTGCCGTCCGAGTACAGGTCACCATGGGAAACGGCAGCATCACGGAGGTGGAGATCTTGGACGCATCCCACGAGACCAAGCAGTTTCTGCGGCGTGCCAAGCGGCTTTTGACCACCGTGGTGGAGACTCAGAGCTGGGAGGTGGATGCCGTTTCCGAGGCCACCTACACCAGCCGGGGCATTCTGGGCGCAGTGCAGAACGCCCTGACCGGCGAGGTGGTCAACAATCCCCTGCCGCCCCAGCCAAAGCCCGCCGCGCCGCTGGTGGTGGAGGAATTTACGGCTCCCTCCATCTACTTGGACGGCATCTACACTGCCGAAGCCATAGGCTTTGAGGGCAAAATTACGGTACAGGTCACGGTGGCAGAGGATAAGATCACCGATATCACGATCCTGAGCGCCGAGGACGAGGAGGAATATCTCTCCCGGGCAAAACAGGTCATCCCCGCCATTCTGGAGGGACAAAGCCCCAACGTGGATACTGTTTCCGGTGCCACCTACTCCTCCACCGGAATTCTGAACGCAGTCAAGCTGGCACTGGCAAAGGCCGCTGTTGCCCCGGCAGAGGAAACCGCACCGTCTGAAGCAGCAGAGCCCGGGGAAACGCCGGTCACCGCGCCCACCGTGGAGGTGGTGCAGCCGGAGGAAAAGAGCGCCGTTCCCGTGTGGCTCAAGGAAGTATGGCAGCAGCTTTTCCCGGCAGATGCACCGGCATCCTCTGAACCGGAACCGGCATCTTCTGAGGAAGTGCCGCCGACATCCGAGCCGGCACTGCCGCCGGAAGAGACCGGGATTGAATCTGAAACGGAAGGAGCAGCAGAATGAAATACAAAAATTTTCTCCTCCGGGCGGTGAACCTGCTGCTAATTTTGGGGGTACTGTGGCAATACCAGCAGGTGGCGCTGATCCGGGCAGCAGCGGTAAGCCAGCGCAAGCAGGAAATTGCCGAAGTTGAAGCCTACAATGCTTCCGTTTTGCAGGCGCAGAGCGCAGCACAGGCAGAGCAGAGCGGCTACCGGGACGGCATCTATGAGGGCAGCTCCTATGGTTTTGGCGATGTCATTCGGGTGTCGGTGACGATCCAGAACGGAAAAATGACCGATATTGCGGTGCTGGATGCTTCCGGCGAGGATAAGCCCTACTATAAGCAGGCGCTGCCTTTGCTGGACGAGATGCTGGCAGTGCAGTCTGCTGAGGTGGATACCGTTTCCGGCGCTACCCTCACAGCAGAAGGACTTATCGGTGCGGTAGAGAACGCACTGGGAAAGGCGGCAGGATGATGGAAAAAACACAGGCAAAGCCTTTAACAGCGGCGCAGCAGCGTCAGCGGGACAAAAAGCGCCGTACATGGCTGCGCACCGGGGTACAGTTGTTCTTCTTTGTGTCCATGCCGGGCGCATTCGTGGCCGGGTTTTCCGAGGTAAAACAGATCTTTCTGCACATCGGTGCAGGCGAGGTGCTCTCTGTGGACAGCTTCACACTTTCCCTGCTGGGGCTGTGCGGCTTCACCCTGCTTTTCGACCGTTTTTTCTGTGGGTACGCCTGCGCCTTCGGCAGCTTGGGCGATGCCGTCTGGGCGCTTTCCGGGCTTATTCAGAAAAAGCTGTTCCACCGCAAAAAGCAGCTCCGTCTGCCGGAGCGGGCGGTGCTTTTGGGGCAGAAGGTCAAATATCTGCTGCTGGCATGGCTGGTAGCACTGTATGTAACCCGGCAGGAAAAGATGCTGACCGGCGCAAGCCCGTGGGAGGTGTTTTCCCGCCTGACGGCTCTGCACCTGCCGCCGGAGGGCTTTGGTGTAGGCATCGGGCTGCTTGTGCTCATTTTGCTGGGTATGGCGGTGCAGCCCCGGTTCTTCTGTCAGTTCCTCTGCCCCATGGGAGCGGTGTTTGCCCTGCTGCCGGTGCTGCCATTTGCGCGGCTGCACCGGCAGAGCGACGGCTGCATCCCGGGCTGCAATGCCTGTAAACAGCAGTGCCCGGTGTGCCTGAAGCTGGAGGAAACCAGCCTGCGCAGCGGGGAATGCATCGCCTGTGAAGCCTGCGTTGGCACATGCCCCAAGCAGAACATCCACCGGTGGGATATGGCCCTGTGCAAGAGCCTGTGGCTGCCGGTGCTGGGTAAGGCGCTGCTCTTCTTCCTGCTGGGCTGCTGGCTGGGCTTTTGCCGATTCATCTGAACTAAAAAAGGAGGCTGCTGCGCAGTATTTGTGCAGCAGCCTCCTTTTGGCTGGGAGATCTATCATTTCGATACGCCGGAGCATCTGCAGGCGCTCCGGCGTACCATTTTTACAGGGAAGACTTCTGCTCCAACAGGTCTGTCATGCTGCGCAGGCTGATGCCTCGGTGCTTGTGGCCGCCGAGGCGATTTCAAACTGTGCGGAAATCCCCGCCTTTTCCACTAAGTCCTTCATCACAAATTCCGCCATAGGGCTGCGGCAGATATTCACATGATACTGATTTATTGAATTTACTGCAACATAATCTTGAAGTTTATGTAATGTATTTCGGTAACAAAGGTATTCAGCAAAAACCGTTTACGCTATATCATTTTTTGAGTAATTCCAATGCCCTGTCCATTGGTACGCAGTCTGCATATCGTTCAGGCCAGAGAAATTCATTATAGTAATGGTAAGCCTGTTCCCTAGTCATGTACTCATTGTCCTGCGTAGAATTTGCATAGGCAGGAACAATCATGTGTAAGCCATGCTCAAAACCAGCCTCTACCGTGGCATTGATACAGAAATCAGTCATAATGCCACAAATCATCACGTTTTTTTCTTCCTTTGCAGTCAGATACTCAAGCAGACCGCTCTCTTTTTTGAACGCACTGCATACGGACTTGATAAACCGTTTTTCATCAGGCATCGGTTGAAACTCGGAATAAACCTCAAACTCATCATCCCCGATAGAGAATCCGATATCAGATCCATCATCATGCTGTACATAAATAACTTCTATGCCTTGTTCTCGAGCTGCTCCAATCAGCTTTTTGATATTACCAACAAACTTTCTGAACTCATATAAGCGTTCATCCACGATACCATTCTGTGCATCTACAACCAATAAAACCATGAATAATCTCTCCTTTTTGAGCTTTTTGCTTTGATTCAAATAAACTAAATTCGTATATTATAACAGAGCGTAACTTCTGCTTCATACACCGATTCTGTATGAGAATCAAATAGCACCCATTCCACTAAATCAAACTGCCCCGGATATTCCATATCGGTCCCACAGTATGTATCACATAATGCCGTGGCAAACAAACAAGATCTTCTTCATCTTACTCTCCCAGCACCTCGCCCAGTGCCAGAACAGCGTTGCGGACGCACTCCGGGCACGGGCACAGCGGTGCGCCGTTCTCTATCCCCTTCAGATCCTTGCAGATGGTAGCACCGCACTTTTCCTGAAAGTTTTGCAGCAGCTCCTTGGAAATGCGGGGTGTGCCCTTGCCGTCGGTGACGATGCCCGCCACCATCACAGCGCCGATCAGTGCACCGCAGGTGCTCTCCATGCAGCCCATGCCGGCGGCATAGCCTGCGCCCAGCTTCATCAGGGTGTCGGCATCCACCGGCAGCTTGTCCTCAAATGCCTTCAGCACCGCCTGTGCACAGTTGCACTGTCCAGTAGCTTTCCATGCGGCAGCCTGTGCCGCCCGTTCTTCGATGTTCATTTTACAGTCCTCTTTCTTTGATGAATCGTAGTTTATTCGACATTATCATAAAATTCCTGATCACACTCTCCTGAAAATGCAGCATACAGTTCCCCATAAGTGACCGCTTTTCCTTCCAGCATCTCTGCCAAGCTCAAGCTGGCGCTTCTATCCGAGACCGTCGTTTCTTTTATCACTCTATCCCAACTGTCTGGTTTTTGTCCCAACCCATGCAAGTATAAAAACTTCATCTAATTTCCGCTCTCCTTCACACGTCCTGCTGCTTCCTTTCCAGCGCTTCAAAGTGATACCGTGGCTTTCCCCTGCTCTTTTTGCCGTACTCGATGGCTTCTTTGGGGCAGTAGCAGATGCACGCCATGCAGTGGGTGCAGTTCTTGCCCCAGACCGGTTTGCCGTTTTCCAGACGGATGTTGTTCAGGGGGCACAGCTCCACGCACTTACCGCAGCCGATACAGGCTTCCGTTGCCTGGAAGGCCTCCGCTTTTACCAAAAAGCGATAGAACACCGGGTTCACCGGGCCGCTCATAAAGCGGTCGTAGAGGTTGTCTCTCGGCGGGGGAAATTCCTGCCCGGCCTTGAGCTGGGTCAGCACCTTCTGAAGTACAGGCTCTGCCTGCTCCACAATGCTCTTTGCCTGCTCTTTTTGGGGTGCATTGAACATGGCAATGTAGTTTTCCGGCATGATGATCTGGGCAGTCCCCATATAATGCAGGTGTTTTTGCGCCGCAAGCTGCCGGTTATAGCCTGCCGCATTGCCGATTTCGCTGCCGCAATCCATCACAAACCAGATGCGCTCTGCCCCGGTCAGCTCGATCTTGCCCAGCCACTCCGACACCACCCGGGGGATGCGCCATGCGTAGGTAGGCGTGACCAGCACCACGTCACGCCCAGTCTGCACCGGGGCAGTATCCCCTGCCTTGATGCAGGCGTTCAGGTCGTAAAGCGGCATCTCCAACCCTTCGGCAATGCGCCGTGCCAGATACCGGCTGTTGCCGGTTCCCGAAAAATATAGTACCATGGTCATTTCCTCGTTTTTGCGTGTTTTTTAGATGTCTGTCTGCCCGGCAAACTGGAATTTGACACTTTGTATTTATCGAGAATACTCTTGAAACCATTTTACAAAGCGTGATTTATTGAAAATAATGAATTTATATAGTTCTCCATTTTTCATATTAACTGTTGCAATTGGAAAGACTATCCACTTCCAAGAGATTTCTTTTATTTCCTGCATCGGCAAAACTAAATTTCTGTATTTTTTGCCAACTGTAAGCTTGTTTGTCTTGTAAGTAAGCGACTGACTATCGAGGTACAGACCTCCTCCAACTATGCCATTGTGACACAAACTGCAAACAAAAGATTTCATAGAAACATCCCTCCATTAAATTCCGAGTTGTCGCTCTCCGTATACCATAGTCTCCGCACGCCAAAAAAGCCCTTTTCGGCAAGGTGTGCGCTTACACCTCCCCCGCAAACTTCATGCCCCAGCTCATGCGGGTGTCGTACATCAGGCGGGTCAGGGCAAGGCTGTCCTGCGGGGTGTAGCGGTCGCTGTCGGTACGCCCCAGCTTGACGCAGCGGCTTGCTTCCCGGATCTCATACTCAAAGCCGTTGATGTCCACCGGGCAGCGGATGACCTCCGGCTCTTTGCCCTCCACTTCCAGCGTCATGGTCTCGGCGTGCTGGAAATCCGGCAGAAAGATGCTGCCCTTTGTGCCAACGATGCGGGCGTTGCGCTCCAGTTCCTGCCCGATGGTCTGGACAGACTCTGCCTTGCAGCCGCCGGGGTAGGTCAGCGCAAGGCGGCTGTAATCGTCGGTGCCGTACTCGTTGATGTGCACCTCTTTGGTTTCCACCTTCTCCGGGTCCTGTCCGGTAAGGATGTACAGAAAGCCCAGATTGTAGATACCGATATCCAGCAGCGCACCGCCGCCCAGACCGGAATCAAACTTGCGATCCTTCCGGGCACCGGAGGCCACAAAGCCGTACTGACAGGTGATCTGCTTCAGCTCCCCGATGGTGCCCGCCGCAAGGAGCTGGCGCAGGCGGTCGTACAGCGGCAGCAGCCAGATCCAGAACGCCTCCATGAGAAAGAGGTGCTTTTTCTCCGCCAGACGGTACAGCTCCTGCGCCTGTTCCGGGGTGATGGTAAAGGGTTTTTCGCACAAAACGTGCTTGCCCTGCTCCAAGCAGAGCTTGCAGTTTTCGTAATGCAGGGTGTTGGGGGTGGCGATATAGATGGCCTCCACCTCCGGGTCGGC
Organism: Faecalibacterium sp. I2-3-92; assembly: GCF_023347315.1. Taxonomy (GTDB): domain Bacteria; phylum Bacillota; class Clostridia; order Oscillospirales; family Ruminococcaceae; genus Faecalibacterium; species Faecalibacterium duncaniae. Next base: position 1,168,401 of record NZ_CP094470.1, on the reverse strand, counting down.
GGCAAGGGCTTCGTAGGAGTCATAGCAGCGGGGGATGCCGTACTGCTGCGCAAACGCCTGTGCGCTTTCCATGTGCCGTGAGCCCACGGCAACAAGCTGCTCCCCCCTCTGCGCCCATCTGTTCCACCGTAGATGCAAACTTTTTGGCAATGGTGCCGGTCGCTAAAATTCCCCACTTCATAACAGTACCTCCCGGTTTATTACTTTGGATTCGTTGCGTCCAGTATACCATGGTTTTCCCTTGCGGAAAAGATAGTGAAAAGCAAAAATGCCCCCGGAGGGCTCGTTCCAACTCTCCGGGGACAGATTCTATGCACCGGTATCTTTCATCTTGTTCCAAACATTCTCATTCATTATAATAGAGATAGAAAGAAGGTGCCAACATGAAACATCGCATTGTGACGGCTGCGCAGATGAAGGAAATTGAACGAGCCGGGGATGCCAACGGTCTGCCCTACCTGCAAATGATGGAAAATGCCGGACTGGCGGCTTACGCTGAACTGCAAAAACAGTTCCCACATTCCGGCAGGCTGCTGGTGGTCTGCGGAAAGGGCAACAACGGCGGCGATGGGTTCGTGATCGCCCGTGCCGCAGCAAAAGACGGCTGGAACGTGACCGTTCTTCTGGCTGAGGGCGAGCCGAAAACTGCTGATGCCATCCTCAATTTTGAGCGTCTGCACTCCCTGCCAGTGCACATCTGCACTGACGGTTCTGTACTGGAAACCCAGAGCTTTGCTGCCGTTGTGGATGCCCTCTACGGCACCGGGTTCTATGGTGAACTGCGGCCTTCCGGTCTTGCTGCCTGCGGGCTGATACGCCTTCTGCACAAAAGTGGTGCCTTTGTGCTGGCCGTAGACTTGCCCAGCGGCATCAACACGGATACCGGGGAGGTTGCCGAGGGTGCTGTCCATGCAGATTTGACCGTAACCTTCGACAGCTATAAGCCTTTGCATATCGCAGAATCTTCTGCGCCGCTGTGCGGAAAAATCGTCTGTGCCGACATTGGCATCCGGGACGAATGGCACCCGGAGTTTTGACGAGGCTTACCGCTGCGGAAAAGCACCTGCACGCAAAAGACCCCGGCAGCTTTCAAGGCACGCCGGGGTTCTTTTTGTCATTCTGCTGCAAAATGTCTGCACTTTCTTGGCAGAACGCAGAAAATACGGAAACCGCTTGATTTAGCTCGGTTTCCGCACTAGAATGGAAACCAGAAAAGCAAGCACAGTTTCCACAAGGAGGACGCTCATGCAGGAAAAGCTCGATGCGCTGGTGCGCACACAGGCGATGCAGTTATTCCGTCAACAGGGGCTGCATTTCACCATGCAGCAGGTGGCAGAGCCGCTGCACATCAGCAAAAAGACCATCTACACCGTTTACCCCTCCAAAGAGGCCCTTCTGCTGGACATGGTAGACCATGCCTTTGCGGAGATCCACCACTGCAAGCAGAAAATTCTGGCGGGCAGCGGTACTTTGCAGGAAAAGCTGCGGGCGGTCATCATTGCCATGCCGAAAGAATACGCCGCGCTGGACCTGCGGCAGATGAAGGAGCTGGACGAGAAATACCCGGTGGTGGCGGCGCGGGTGCGCAGTCAATTGGAAAACGGGTGGGAACCCACCATGGCGCTGCTGGAACAGGCTGTGGCAGAGGGGGTCATGCGTCCGGTGTCCCTGCCGGTGCTGCGGCAGATGATCACCGCGTCCATTGAGAGCTTTCTGGCAGACCGCAGTCTGGCAGAAAGCGGGGTGCAGTATGTGGCTGTACTGGAGGAAATGATCTCGATCTTACTGGAAGGAGTGCTGCCGCGATGAAACACAGTTTTTGCGATGATTGGGAGTTTACCCACCACTGGACCGAAGCCTTTGGCAAGGGGCTGCCGGTGCCAAAACAGCAAGCCGTCCGCTTGCCCCATACCTGCCGGGAGGTGCCGCTACACTATGCCTCTCCGGCCGATTACGAGATGGTCTGCGGCTACCGCAAACGGTTCCGGGTGCCGCCGGTGCAGGCTGCGCCCCGGCTGTTCCTCCGCTTTGACGGAGCTGCTCATCAGGCGGTGGTGTGGGTCAACGGCAAGGTTGCCGGGCAGCACCGGGGCGGCTATACCGGCTTTGCGGTGGAGATCACAGACCTTGTGGACCGGGAGGGTGAAAACCTGCTGACCGTGCAATTGGATACCCGTGAAGACCCGGCCATTCCACCCTTTGGCTTTGTCATCGACTACCTGACCTACGGCGGGCTGTACCGGGAGGTCTGGCTGGAAGCTACGGCAGAGAGCCGCCTGACCGATTTGTTCGTCTACACGCCCACCCTACATGATGCCGTGGTGCAGTGGACGGCAGAGCTCACACCCGCAGCCGTGGCGGTCCGCATCCGGCTGGAGACCGCAGACGGCACCCTGCTGGCAGAGCAGACCGCACAGGCGGCAGAAACCGGGAAGATGCAGTTTTCCGTCCCGGACGCACAGCCGTGGGATACAGAGAATCCGGTTTTGCATCATGCCGTGGCAGAGCTTTTGAACGCAGCCGGACAGCCCATCGACCGCAAACAGGTGACGTTTGGCTTCCGCACAGCGGAATTCAAGGCAGATGGCTTCTACCTCAACGGCAAAAAGACCTTTCTGCGGGGTCTGAACCGACACCAGAGCTACCCTTACATCGGCTATGCCGCGCCGGAAAGCCTACAGCGGGAGGATGCCCGCATTTTGCAGGAGGAACTGCACTGCACCGCCGTGCGCACCAGCCACTACCCCCAAAGCCCATATTTTCTGGACGAGTGCGACCGGCGGGGTCTGCTGGTGTTCACCGAACTGCCGGGCTGGCAGCACATCGGGGACGACAACTGGAAGGACGCCGCCTGTGAAATGCTGCGGGAGATGCTCCTGCAAAACCGCAGCCACCCCAGCATCATCCTGTGGGGCGTGCGCATCAACGAGAGCGTGGACGACGATGCCTTCTACACCCGCACAAATCAGATCGCCCATCAGCTGGACCCCAGCCGTGCTACCTCCGGTGTGCGGTATCTGGAAAAAAGCCATCTGCTGGAGGATGTCTACGCCTACAACGATTTTTCCCACAACGGCGTAACGCCCGGTGCAAAGCCCAAAAAGGACGTGACCCCCGATATGGGCAAGGCGCTGCTCATCTCGGAGTGCAACGGTCACATGTACCCCGCCAAAGCCTTTGACGATGGCCCTCATCGACAGGAGCACGCCTTGCGGCACGTCCGGGTGCAGAACGCCGCCTATGCCAGCGGAGAGCACGCCGGGTGCTTTGGCTGGTGTATGTTCGACTACCAGACCCACAAGGATTTTGGCTCCGGGGATCGCATCTGCTACCACGGGGTGCTGGACAGCTTCCGCAACCCCAAATTGGCGGCAGCGGTCTATGCCAGTCAGGGTGACGCTGACCCGGTGCTGGCGGTCAGCTCCTCCATGGACATTGGCGATAACCCCGCCGGGCAGCTGGGCACGGCCTATGTTTTCAGCAATGCCCAGCAGATAAAGCTTTACAAAAACGATGTGTTTGTCACCGCTCTGCGCCGCAGCGAGTGGACGGCGCTGCCCCACCCGCCCTTTGTGATGGACGATCCCATTGGCGAGTTGCTGGAAACGCAGGAGCATTTTTCGCCGTCCAAAGCGGCCGCTGTACGGGACTGCCTGCTGGCTGCCGGGAAATACGGCTTGGCAGGGCTGCCGCTGGCCTACAAGGTCAAATTCGGCTGGTGTATGCTGCACTACAAAATGACCTTTGAGGATGGCGTAGCCCTCTACGGCAAGTACGTCGGCAACTGGGGCGGCGAGGCCACCCGCTGGCGGTTCGATGCTGTACAGGATGGCAACGTGGTGCGCAGCGTGACCCTCTGCCCCAGTGCAAAGCTGCACTTGGAAGTCAAGGTCAGCCGGACGGCTCTTCGGGAAAAAGATACTTACGATATGGCGGCTGTCCGGGTGCGCATTCTGGACGAGAATGGCACCCCTGCCCCCTACGCACAGTTCCCGGTGCAGTTTGCGGTGGAGGGCAGCGCCGCCCTTGTGGGTCCACAGACCGCCGTTGCCGAGGGCGGCATGACCGGAACCTATCTGCGCACCGTGGGCACTGCCGGAGAAGCCCTGCTGACCGTTTCTGCACCGCAGACCCAGCCCGTTGTGCTACGGTTCACCATTGAAAAGGAGGACGCTGTATGGAACTGACCCTGAAACAGAAAACCGCATTTGGTATTGGTGCCGTGGGCAAGGATATGGTATATGCCCTGTCGGCTTCTTACGTCATGTATTATTATCAGGATGTGCTGGGGCTTTCGGCCAGCTTTGTGGGCGTCGTGCTCATGGCGGCCCGGTTCTTTGATGCCTTCAACGACCCCTTTATGGGAGTTCTGGTGGCAAAGACCCGCACCCGCTGGGGCCGTTTCCGTCCGTGGATCTTTTCCGGCACGCTGCTCAATGCGCTGGTGCTCTACGCCCTGTTTGCCGCCCCGGTGCTGGACGAAGCGGCGTTGATGGTCTACTTCAGCGTGGTGTACATCCTGTGGGGCATCACCTATACCATGATGGATATCCCCTACTGGTCCATGATCCCGGCCGTGACCCGCACCCCAAAAGATAGGGAGAACCTCTCCATGGTAGGGCGCACCTGTGCAGGCGTTGGCTCTGCCCTTATCGCTATGTTCACCATGCTGCTGGTGGGAGCCCTTGGCGGCGACAGCGAGCGCGCTGGCTTCCGCTGGGTGGCATTGATCGTAGCGGCAATTTTTGCAGTGACAGAGCTGGTGTGCTGCATTTCCATGAAAGAAACCACCCCCAGTGAGATGAAGACCGCCACCGTAAAGGAGATGTTCTCCGCCCTGTTCCGCAACGATCAGGCTATGGTAGTGGTGGGCAGCATCGTGCTGATCAACTCGGCGCTGTACCTTACCTCCAACTTCATCATCTATTTCTTCAAATACGACCTTGGCGGTGCAGGCTGGAAAGCCACCTACACCCTGTTTTCCACCGTGGGCGGTGCGGCGCAGATTCTTGGCATGATGGTGCTTTACCCCTTGCTGCGTAAAAAGTTCAGCAGTACGCAGGTATTTTACCTGAGCCTTTTGCTGGCGCTGTGCGGCTACGGCACGCTGCTGGTGTTCTGCCTGACCGGCCTGTCCCACAGCCTTGCCCTGCTGTGCATTCCGGGCGTGGTGGTGTTCGCCTGCAACGGGATGCTGACCGTGCTGACCACCCTGTTCCTTTCCAACAGCGTGGATTACGGTCAGCTCAAGACCGGACGCCGGGAGGAGAGCGTCATCTTTTCCATGCAGACCTTTGTGGTCAAGGCTGCCTCCGGTGTGGCGGTATTCCTGACCGGCATCGGGCTGGACCTCATCGGTCTTGTGGGCAATACGGAGGAGACCGGCCCGGTGGCAGTACAAAGCGCCGGAACCCTGCTGGGTCTGCGCCTGATGATGACCGTTCTGCCCATGCTGGTGCTGGCTGGTGCGCTGATGCTGTTCCGCCGCAAGTTTGTTCTGACCGATGCCCGCGCTGCCGAGATCAGCGCACAGCTCCACGGGGAGGAAGCGCACCATGACTGAAACGCTGCACTGGTACGCGGAAACTTCCGGCGGCGTACAGACAGGCAACTGCACGGTCACGGAGAATGGCGGTGCGCTGCATCTGACGGCAGACCTGCCCGCCGGGACGCTGAAGGCGGTGCGTGCCGAGATGCCGTGGACGATGGAAGCAGACGAGCGTCTGTTCATGAACGGCTACCAGACATGGACCTACAGCCCGGAGCTGGACCGGAACGGCAAGCTGCGCGGCACCGACCACATCCCCGGCTTTCTGCGCAAAAAATATGCCTTTGACCGCTACGGCGATTATCATTTTGTGTCTTACGGACATCAAAAGGGGCAGAGCCACGGCTTTTCCTACTGCTATTTCCGCAAGAGCACACAGTTCCGGCTGGTGGCATCGCTGGACGAGAAGCCGGGCTACACCATCCTCCGCTACGACAGCGGCAAAGCCCTGCTGACGCTGGAGCGTGACTGCGCCGGGGTGGAGCATCCCGGCGGCAGTTTCCCACTCCTTGACCTGTTTTTTGCCGAGGGCGGCGAGACCGAGGTATTCGACGGCTGGTTTCAGGCTATGGGCATCAAGCCCCGGACTGAAAAGAAGCTGGCAGGCTATTCCAGTTGGTACAACCGCTATCAGGACATCACCGAGGATACCATCCGGGAGGACCTGACCGGATGCCGCAGCCTGCTTTGCCCGGGAGACCTGTTCCAGATCGACGATGGCTGGGAGCCGGAGGTGGGCGACTGGCTGGAAACAGATGCACAGAAATTCCCCCACGGGCTGAAAGGCATGGTGAAGGAAATTCACGCCGCCGGATTTCAGGCTGGGCTATGGCTTGCACCCTTTGTGTGCGAAAAGGACTCTGCCTTGTTCCAGCAGCATCCGGACTGGCTGCTGAAAGTGGACGGCAAACCGTGGTGCTGCGGCTGCAACTGGAGTAGTTTCTATGCGCTGGATCTCGACAACCCGTCCGTGCTGGACTATCTGCGCCGGGTATTTGACCGGGTGCTGAACGACTGGGGCTTCGACCTTGTCAAGCTGGATTTTCTGTACGGTGCTGCCCCCTTTGGCAACGCCCGCGAGAGCCGGGCAGCCCGGATGTACCGTGCTATGGAGCTTTTGCGCACATGGTGCGGGCAAAAGCGGATTCTCGGCTGCGGCGTACCGGTGATGTCGGCTTTCGGGCTGGTGGATTACTGCCGTGTCAGCTGTGACGTAGGGCTGGACTGGGACGATGTGTGGTATATGCGCCTGTTCCACCGGGAGCGGGTGTCCACAAAGCAGGCCATCAACAACACGCTATTCCGGCGGCAGCTCAATGGCCGTGCCTACGGCAGCGACCCGGATGTGTTCTTCCTCCGGGAGGAAAACTGCAAGTTGACGGCAGAGCAAAAACGCACCCTTGCCACGGTCAATGCCCTGCTGGGCAATGTGTTCCTCACCTCGGATATGCCGTCCCACTATACAGAGGCGCAGCGGGCAGAATACCGCCGTCTGCGCACCCTCTTTGAGCACGCCACGCAGGTGCAGGCAGAAGCGGAAAACGACCATCTCTATATCCGGTATCTGCTGGACGGAACTCCACAAAAATTATGTTTCGACCTGTTCTGACAGTGCGAACAAACCACAACAAAACCACACCCGCCCATGTACTGTGCTTTGCACACAATACGCAGGCGGGTGTTTTGCTGTTCTTCCGGTACGATCCTCAGTTTTTTAAATACAGCTTGGGTCTGTGCAGCACCGACGGTGTCACATCCTGCGCTCAAGGTTCTGCCGGAGCAGCTCGTACGCCGCCCGCAGATCCTCCGGCAGACGCTTCAAGGTCTCTGCCCGCAGTTCCTGTGGCATCCCGTAAAAGGCTTCGGCAATGCCGCCGGTGATGCAGGCAAGGGTGTCGCAGTCACCGCCCAGAGAGACTGCATTGCGGAGCGCATCTTCAAAGCCGGTGCTTTCCAAAAAGGCGACGATGGCCTCCGGCACGGTCTGCTGACAGGTCTCCACATGGCGATAGCCCGAACGAATCTCATAGCAGGTGCGGCTCAAATCGTAGCCGAAAGTCTGCTCCACATACTGCCGGTTCGCCGGGTTGACGATGGCATCCGCTGTTACCTTGGTGATGTCGTTGCGGATCATCAAAAAAGGCATGCTGATTCCTCCCTCACATGGCTTTCTTCATTCCATCCCATTTTCATGTTTCCCGCTGCTCCACGATTTCCAGACTGTCCCGCCCGACATGGCAGAGCAAGAACAGCACCCTCACACCTGCGGCTTTCGCTTCGGCCAGCGCTGTGCCAAACTCCGGCTGCGTGCCAACATTCGGCCTCACCTCGGTGATGCCTTCCATCTGGATCACAAAGGCTACTGCGCACCGATACCCTGCCCGCTGTGCCTGCGCTAACTCGTGCAAGTGCTTCACGCCCCGTTCGGTGGGCGCATCCGGGAAATAACCGATGCCGCCCACTTCCAGTGTGCAGCCTTTGACTTCCAGCAGGTATTTCTGTTCGCCCTTTTCCATGTAAAAATCGATACGGGATTTTCCGTATGCAAACTCCGGCCTAACAAGGTCAAATTCCTGCTTTGAGAGCCATTCTCCTACCACCTTGTTGGGTGCCTGACTGTCCATGTTGACCCAGCCAAGTTCCTGCTTGCGTACCGCCACAAGGTCGTATTTTGTCTTGCGCTTCGGGTTGTCCGACACTTCCAGATGCACCGCCGCACCGGGCAGCAGCAGTTCTCTGCACCGCCCGGTGTTTTTGACATGGACGGTTTCCACCGTGCCGTTCACATCTACATGGGCAATAAAACGGTTGGGGCGGTCAAGAAAAATGCCGTCCGCGATCTCTCTGTATTTCAATGTTTACTCCATTTTTGTCTGATACGCCTGCGCCGTCCGGGCGTCAAAGCAGCAGAAGATGACCCTCATATCGTAGTTGGCGTGGCTTTGCAGCCAATCGGTCACTGTATCCACCGCAATTTGGGTGGCGGCATCCAGCGGATAGCCATACACGCCCGTAGAAATTGCCGGGAAGGCGATGCTGTGGATGTCGTAGGTCTTTGCCAGCTCCAGCGAATTGCGGTAGCAGTCTGCCAACTGCACAGCATCCTCCGAGGTACCAGAGTAGATGGAGCCCACCGTATGGATGATATACTTTGCTTTCAACCGGTAGCCCTTGGTGATCTTCGCTTCGCCGGTGCGGCAGCCGTGCAGGGTGCGGCACTCTGCAAGCAGTTCCGGCCCTGCTGCCCGGTGAATGGCCCCATCCACGCCACCGCCGCCCAGCAGGCTGCGGTTGGCCGCATTCACGATGCAGTCACAGTCCAGCTTGGTAATGTCTCCCTGCACTACTTGAATCTGATTCTTGATTTTTGGGGGAATCGTTGCAGACACCTCACTTTTTGAGCAGTTTCAGTGCCTTATCCATAGGCACGCAGCTAGCATAGAGATCTGGCCAGAGGAATTCATTGTAATAGCGATAGCTCTGCTCTCCTGTCATGTACTCGTTGTCCTGCGTGGAATTTGCATAGGCAGGGACGATCATATGAAAATCGTGCTCAAAGCCTGCTTCTATCGTTGCATTGATGCAGAAGTCGGTCATGATGCCGCAGACCATCACATCTTTTTCGCCCTTTGCGGTCAGATATTCCAGCAATCCGCTCTCTTTCTTGAAAGCGTTGCATACAGTCTTGACGAACCGTTTTTCGGTCTGCAGTGGTGCAAACTCAGAATAGATATCAAACTCATCATCCCCGATGGAGAAACCGGTGCCGGGCCCATCGTCATGCTGGACATAGACGACCTCGATTCCCTGTTCGCGGGCAGTCCGGATCAGCTCCTTGATGTTGCTGACAAACGTTTCAAACGCATACAGGCGTTCATCCACGATACCTTTCTGTGTATCCACAACCAGTAAAACCATGTGTAAGCCCTCCTGTTTTTCTTTGGTTTCATTCTACCACAGACCACCGGTTTCTACAAACGGCTTCAAAAATCCACATAGACAAAACCTGTGTTTCACCTGCGGGGCTTGAGTCAGCTCCCCATACCGAGGAGCACCAGCACGACCACCACCGCAATGGCGATGAGGCAACCGCAACCGCTGCCATCTCCCCCGCCGCCATTGTTGTGATTTCCGCCGCCAGACGAACCGCCAAAGTTGCGGTTGAAAGCCGTCATGTACTGGGCATAGCCCGTGTCGCCTTTGCCGAAATAGCCGTAATCACCGTTTGCCATTGTATTTTCCTCCGTCTGAAGTGTGTTTTGCTTCTTCTGAGGTCATTTTACCGGAAGAGGTGTCCCATAAACATCTCTTCCAGCATTTTTTGTCATCTCATTCTTCCCCGATGCCCAGATACACATCAATGTCCATGATGCCTTCCCCGCTGACCTCCACCAGATCTTCAAAGGGCACCACGGTGTCTCCCACCTGCAAGGTGCGGAACACCGGGTCGATGCGGTCTGCTTTTCCGGTCAGGGTGATGTAATTGCCCACCGCCGGAACCTCCGGGTGGGCGGTATCCTCTTTGAAGTACTGCACTGTGATGGTCATGCCTTTCGTGACTTGCATCAGCCGATCGGACAGGGCGGACATTTCTTCCTCGGTCAGAATGCGCTTGGGTACACGCTCGGTGCGCTGCTTTTCTGCGGCAAGCTGCTCGTCGTAGCCCCGCAGCGGAGAGAAGGGCGAAAATATTTTGGCACGGTTCTGAAGGGTCATGCGGGGGTGCTTGCGGAGGGATTCTTCGGTCTGGGGGCGTTCCATCTCCAGAATGTCCCCGTACTTTTGGGCGGTCTCCAGCCCGATTTTGCTATTTTTGTAGTTTCCCATCTGAACCTCCTGCGCTGTGACCGCCAATCTGTGCGTTGCGCTGGCGCATGGTGGCATCTTCTTCGTAGCTGCTGGCTTTCAGCACGGCGTTTTTGCCGTACTTGTTCTTGATGCCCAGCATGGCTTGCTGGAGTTTTTTCTCCTTTTCCAGCTTCTTGGTGTCGGTGAAAAAATCCACCTGATAGATGCCCTCGTCCGGCGTGACCTTGTTGGCGTTGATGGTAATGCGCCGCACCGTCAGCGCCGGGTCGGTGATGCGCTCAAACAGCTTTGCGCTTTCGTTGATGAGGGTGCTGCCCAGATTGGTAGGGGCATCAAACCGGACGGTGCCGTGCGCCGCTTTGGGGATGATTCTGCCGTAGCGGTCGGTCTGGGTCAGACCGCGGTAGCCGCCCTTGTCCACGTTCTCCCGGTCGTAGCCGATCTCCAAGGTGATGGATTCTGTCACCATTTTCTTTTCCGTGAGCCGGAACATCAGAATCTCCGCCATCTCTCGGACGATGAGCTTTGCCTTGTCGTTGGGGTAGGGGCAGGTCAGCACCTGCCCCTCGCTGATGCTGTTGGTGCTGGGCTTGTAGCTTTTGATCTCAGCCATACCGCAGGGTTCGTAGCCCCATGCGTGGTCAATGAGAATTTCCGCATCCACGCCGAAAATTTCATACAGACGATCTTCTCCGTAGATAGAAAACCGTGCCAAGTCCCCCATCGTATAAATGCCGTGGGCTTCCAGCCTCTTGACGGTACCAGGGCCTGTCATCCAGAAATCCGTCAGCGGGCGATGGTTCCACAGCAGATACCGGTAGGACTGCTCGTCCAACTCCGCAATGCGAACACCATCCTTGTCCGCCGGGATGTGCTTTGCCACAATGTCCATGGCCAGTTTTGCAAGGTAGAGGTTGGTGCCGATGCCTGCCGTTGCGGTGATGCCGGTGTTGTACAGCACCTCCCGCACCATGGTCATGGCAAGCTCATGGGCACTCATGTGGTAATAGGGCAGATAGCCCGTCACATCAATGAAAACCTCGTCAATGGAGTAGGGGTAGATATCCGCCGGAGACACATATTTGAGGTAGGTCTTGTAGATCTGGGTGGACACATCCAGATACCGCTGCATCCGGGGCGGCGCAACAATGTAGCTCAACCCCAGTGCAGGGTCTGTGTTCAGGGCGTTGGCATCGAAAGAGGTGCTGGCAAAGCGGTACTGGCCATCCTCCCCACGCACTGCCTTGTGTTGTTGGATGGCAGTTTGCAGCCGCTGGGTGTTGACCTCCCGGACACGCTGGACGGCTTCAAACAGCCGCGCTCTGCCGGGTATCTTGTATGCTTTTAAGGAGGGCGACACCGCAAGGCAGATAGTCTTTTCGGTGCGGGATGCGTCTGCCACCACCAGATTGGTGGTCAAGGGGTCCAGATGGCGGTCTACGCACTCCACCGAGGCATAGAAGCTTTTCAGGTCGATTGCCAGATAGGTGCGCTGCGCTGCCATGATTCAGCCCTCCTTTGCAAAAGTCACAACTATTTATCTTATTATAATAAATCTTTACGCTGTTTTCAAGATGGAACGCTATTTTATCTGTGATATAGACAACAAAAAAGAGTGGCAGCATTTCAAGCTGAAACGCTGTCACTCTGTAGGAACTGCGTAATGACTGACGATTATCCTTCTACTTTGACCGTGGCACGATCGCTCTTTGCGTTTCCATCCGCATCCAGCGTGATATGCACAAAATGTTCCGGCTTATCATAATCCTTTGTCTCGCCGTCATCGGTATAGTATTCATAGGATGCACCATCGGGAGCATAGGCAAGCAGGCGCAGATCTGCAAAATCCACATCGGCAACGCTCTGGATCTTTTTGCCGTCCTTGGCAAGGGGCAGAAGGTGTCCCTTGCGCATAAAGAACACCACTTCATCCAGCTCCACCGGAATGTAATGATGGCCTGCTGGCAGCACGCTGGTTTCGATGCGGTTGCTTTCGCTGCACTTTACCCGCACCTGCAGCATCTCCTCCGGCAGATAAACATACCGACCCCGGGCATTTTGCTCATATACCGGGGCGATCAACAGGCTTTCACCGATCATCACCTCATCCTCCACCCGGCGGGCAAAGTCGTCCTCCGGGAAGGCGAACGCCAACGGCATACAGTACATGCCGTCGTGCAGAGCAGCCTTCATGTACTCGCTGTAAATGTAGGGCAGCAGCAGGTAGCGCAGCTGTAAAATCCCGGCAAAGGCGGCCTTGTTCTTAAAGCGGTAGGGCTCCTGCCGACGGGTGCCGTTGGCAGAGTGGTTCCGCAGCAGCGGAGAGAAGATGCCCAAGCCGTACCAGCGCAGCACCAGATCCTCCGTGGTATTGCTGCCAAAGCCGCCAATGTCGGGGCCTTCGTACAGGAAGCCGCACATATTCAGGGAGGGCATCATGTGCAGCGCAAGCAGAATGTGGCTCCACCAAGAATGGTTGTCGCCAGTCCAGATGCCGCCATACCGGTGCATCCCGATGCAGGCAGAACGGGAGTATATCAAAATGCGCTTGTCCGGCTCCAGCCGCTCGAAAGCCTCGCCTGCCGCACGGGTCATGTTATAACCAAAAAGATTATGCACCTTGTCGTGCCGCATACGCCCCTGTTTGGTGTTGTGGTAGAACAGCTTATAATCGTTTTCGTTGTTGGAAAGCCCTGCCACCATGCCGGTAAAAGCACCAAAGCTGGAAATATCCAGGTTTTGCTTGCTGTATTTCTCAATTTGAGCAAAGGTCTTTTTCAGTCTTTCCTCTGCGTAGAAGATAGCAGGCTCGTTCATATCATTCCAGAAGCCCTCGATCCCCTGATCCAGCAGAACTTTATATTGACTGCCAAACCAAGCACGGGCTTCCGGGTTGAGCATATCGGGGAAGTGTACCCGTCCCGGCCACACACCGGCTACAAAGGGGGTGCCATCCTGATTCGTGCAGAAGTAGCCGTTTTTCACGCCCTCCTCGTACACATCATATCCCTCTTCGACCTTGACTGCTGCATCGATGATGGGGACAAGATGGATGCCCTGCGCTTTCATCTCGGCGGCAAAGTCTGCAAAACGCGGGAAGCGCTGCGCATCCACCGTAAAGTCCTTGTAACGCTCCATGTAATCGATATCCAAAACCACAGCGTCCAGCGGCATATGATTGGCACGGTAATTTACCACCACCTCGCGGACCTCGTCCTCGTTCATGTAGCTCCAGCGGCTCTGGGCGTTGCCAAAAGCCCATTTGGGCGGAATATAACTGCGCCCCACCAACTGGCGGAACTGGTGTACAATATCGGTCAGGCTCTCGCCCTCAATGATGTAGAGATCGTAATTTTCCTCGGCCACCGTGATGCGTAAGGTATCCATGTCGGTGTAGCCGCAGTCAAAGGTGACCTTGCCCGGGTAGTCGATAAAAAAGCCAAATGTATCCTTGCCGGACACGATCATAAAATTATAAGCACCGTACAGCGAGGATTTGCCCTCGGTATGGTTGCCGTCATCGGAGCACTTGCTTTCGTACACCCACCCGCGCTTGTTGATACCACGGACGTTTTCGCCAAGACCATACAGAGTATCCTGCGGTTCCATGGCATAGGAGAAACCATCCGGCTCCTTGGTCAGATAGGGTATCGTTTCCATCATGGGCAAAAAAGAACCCACTACACTTTCGGTATCAAATGGTTGACCGTATTGCTTTTTGTAGATCATAGTAAAATATCTCTCCTCTGTTTTTTGAATCGTCACAGTGTAAAACGTACCAACGTATTTTTGATGGACAATTAAGAAACTCTGACATTGGCTGGAGCAATTGGGGCTTCAGCCTTATTTTCAACCCAATAGCTGCGGTTGTGCAGCTATTTCAATACAAGATCCTTGAAACGTGCTTGAAACGTGATGTTCCTGCTTGCCCAGATACAGCTCCACGATCATTCGTCCGTTTTCGGTGTTGCAGAGTTCCTCTTTGCAATAGCCGCAGAGCTTTCCGTCCGCCTGTGCCACATAGCGGCGCAGCGGCTGCTGAAGCTCCTGCGGGATGCTGCTCCACGGGATCACATAGCTCATGCCGGTGTCCCCTACATCCACGATGCAGGCCCGGTCGCTGTCCTCCTCCGATAAAATCAGCTCCACCTGAAACACATCCGCAAAGAGTGCGCCCTGATACTTGGCTTTTTCCGCCTGCGCTGGGCACGCAGGTCAGACAGGGCGGCGTTCAGTTCCGCCTCCGGCACATCGGTCTGGTACAGCAGAATGTGCAGCTACTGCTCTGCTGTCTCACTTCCCTGCTCCCTGTCAGGCGGCAGGATCACGTCTGCATGGATATGCAAAGTCATGAAACATATAAAATAGGAAAAGCGTCAAAAATCATCTTGGCCAGCGCTCTTTTCTGGACATGAGTGGCGCGAATGGTACATGAGGATGCGTCTGGTACCAGTAAGCTGTGGTAGCTACATCATCCTGACGTTCAAAAAGACCTCCGTGGCTGACACCAATCTGCTGCAGAGTTACCTTAAGGTCCTTCTCAAAAAGGATAGGATCAAGAAGGTGCCAGCGGTAGAAGCTGCGTTGTGGCATCTGATCATCATTGTGGTAATCATTATGAAGGAAGGTATCGTGGCTAGAGTAGTAAGGATAGCCAAGATACGGAGTACAGTACTGATTTTCAACGGTTTGGCCATTTTGCTGTGTTGCAAAGCTCCAGGCACCGCCGAAGTAATCTTCTGTTCCGGTTCCGCAAATGGTTGGATAATCCTTGTCTCCATCGATGTAGAATTTCATCTCACCTTCTCCGTACCAGTAGCGTTCGAGGCTGGTAAGCGCAAGATAAGTTCCAACGTACTGGCCTTTCCCTTTGATGTTGTCGAGGACAACGTAGTCTTTTGCCTTTTCCGTTATGCGCTGACGACGCCACTGGGCATGGAAATAGGCAGCATCCTCCGGAACCGTTGTCAGGCAATAGTCGATCTGATAAAAGAAGGCCGGAATCGGCTCATCACACTGATTTTCAATGGTAATACGGGCGTTTTTACGGAACGGCATCGGGAAATAGCTGTTGAAACCACGGGTCGGATTGACAGCAATCGGGACTGAGTTCACCTGGTAGGAAACACCGAAGCCGCAGCAGAAGAAATCGCCAAGCGGGCATTCAACGGATGGGAATTCTTCATCGTCCCAGTACATGCGCAGAACAAGATCCCGCAGAACATAACGGTTACGTTCACTGGTACGGTCTGTAACGGTGATCCAGATGTGCTGAATCATGCCTTCTCCCTGGATCTCACCAAGTGTTACGGTCTCTCCTGCTTCTATTTTCGGAATACACGGGGAACCTTTTCTGGACGGACCAAGATCGCTGGATGCCATGCCGCCTTTTCCTTTTTCTCCGTTCCGGTTTTCCCAGTTGATGGAACGGGACTGTCCGTTTTTCAGTTGGAAAATATTCTGTAAACCACAATCAAACATCATATATTCCTCCTACTCACAAATGAGCAACTGTCTTTTATGTTGAATTGAATTCATTCAAACAATTCCGCTTAACAGGCACAGTCTCCACCCATGTTCCAGTTGATTCCTTGAAGGGGATTGCTTGCAAAGTTGTTATTATTGTACACTTTTATTTGTATAAAAGCAATGTGCTACTGCCATAAATCTTTAGTACCACACTTATGAATGCATAACCACAACATGAATTTTAACAAACAGACAGATAAGCCGACTCAAAAAGAAACATCATTGTACCAGCAAACAGTGCGTCCGTCTATACAAACGCCGAGGGTTCCTCCCACATGGGAAGGGATTCCTCGGCGTTCTTCATTTCATGCTTTTTGATTGCCCGGTCAACAGTATCACGCGCCTTACTGCAATGCACAGATCACAGCCACTGTTTCAGCACATCGTTCAGCTTATTCAAATCAAGCGGTTTGGCGATATGCTCGTTCATGCCGGTGTTCTTTGCCAGTTGCACGTCCTCGGCAAAAGCATTTGCCGTCATGGCAATGATGGGCACTTTGCCCCGGCTGCCGGCAAGCGCACGGATCGCAGCAGTGGCTTCGTAACCATTCATAATGGGCATCTGGATGTCCATAAAAATGAGATCATACCACTTTTCTGGCGCTTCCATCACCTTTTCGACTGCAATTTTTCCGTTTTCGGCGCTGTCGATGGTCACGCCCGTCATGCCTATGATCTCGGTTGCAATCTCACGGTTCAGCTCGTTATCTTCCACAAGAAGGATCCGCTTACCCGCATAGTTTTCCTTCGCAAAGTCTTCCAAATAGTTCCGGGCGTTTTCCTCCTTCTTCCCGGATGTAAACTGCCGCAGAGTTGCCGTCAGACGGGAACGGAACAGTGGTTTTGCCATAAACGCATTCACGCCCGCTGCTCTGGCTTCTTCTTCGATCTCGCTGAAATCAAAGGAAGTCAGGATGATGATCGTGACATCTTCTCCTACCCGTTCCCGGATTTTTCTGGCGGTTGCAATACCGTCTATTTCCGGCATCTTCCAGTCCAGGATCACCGCAAAATAGTCGCGGCCGGTCTTGTGCCGCGCCGCGCAGCGTTCCACGGCTTCCTTGCCGGTCAGGACCCATTCGCCCTCTATGCCGATCTCCTGAAGGGTCGCAACGGTGCTTTCGCAGCAGGTCTTGTCATCGTCCACGACCAGTACCGGCAGATCGAGCAGTTCTTTTTCCTGTTCCTTCTCGTTCTCCTGAAGTTTCAGATAGACCGTGACCGTGATCTTCGTTCCCTTGTTGGGAGCGCTTTCGACCTGAATGTCACCATTCATCAGGTTGACGATGTTTCTTGCAATGGCCATGCCAAGACCGGTGCCCTGCACCTTGGTCGTCCGGTGATCGTCTGCCCGGCTGAACGGCTCGAACATGATCTTCTGGAATTCCGGCGTCATACCGATGCCGTTGTCCTCGATGGAAAACTCGTAGCAGCCAAGCTTCGAGAAGCCGTTCGGTTTTTCCTTGATCGTAAGGGTGATGTTTCCTCCATCCGGGGTGTACTTGACGGCGTTGCTCATCAGGTTCACAAAGACCTGCTGGATGCGCAGACTGTCGCCACAGACAGCTTCGTGCTCAATGTGCTCAACATGGACTTCGAGCTGATGGTGGTGCTCGTCGATTGCCGGTTTTGTGAGGGTGAGCAGGTTATCGACCAGCTCCGGCAGGCTGAAATCCTCCTCGGCAAGGCTTATTCGCCCGCTCTCGATTCTGGCCATATCCAGCACTTCATTGATCAGTCCCAACAGATGACGGCTCGACTTTG
The DNA here is from genome assembly GCF_023347315.1 of Faecalibacterium sp. I2-3-92. Lineage (GTDB taxonomy): Bacteria > Bacillota > Clostridia > Oscillospirales > Ruminococcaceae > Faecalibacterium > Faecalibacterium duncaniae. Next base: position 1,150,751 of record NZ_CP094470.1, on the reverse strand, counting down.
TGATCTTGCCAAGGCACTCGACCACCCTGTCCTGACTCTCGATATTCGCACCCGCAATGGCGGTCAAGCCAACGATTGCATTCATCGGTGTACGGATATCATGGGACATATTGGAGAGAAATTCTGTCTTGGCGCGGCTTGCGTTTTCCGCCGCCCGGTACGCATCCTTCAGTGCCTTATGGGATTCGATCTCGGCCTTTTTCTCCTGTGACACATCCATCGAGGCCAACAGTGCTTTGACCAGCTTTGTGCCCTCCCACTCCAGCGGAATGAAGGAACCGATCTTATAGGTGTTCTCATCTATGGAGCAGTATTCAAATTTGTAGATGTCATTCTCGCCCTGCAGATTCTTTCGGATATTTTCCGGTGAGAACAATGCGTCCATCGCCGCCAATGGCTCCAACGTCTTATACCTTACAGCCACCTGCTCCACAAAATCATGGTAGGTTCCCGTCGGCGCGTAGATCATTTCACCTTGCAGATTATAGAACCGATACCGGTCATTTTCCAGATCGCAGACGACAAAGCGGTCCAGCAGACGCACCATACTCTTGATCAAAAGATCCATCGATGCGTTATCTGAGGCCATCTGCATCCGCCGTGCCGTCTCTGCTTTGGACTCTGTGATGTCCCGAAGAAAAATCATCGCATATTCGGAATCTTCGATCTCGCCGCGCATGACCACGTTGCTGACCCATCGTTCCTCCCCATCCAGAACGATGCGGCACTCCTGACGCAGCTCCGTCTCAAGCCCCTTTAATTTTTCCGTGATGTAGGCGCGATTATAGAAATTCGTTACAGACTTTTTGTCCTCTTCAACCACATAGTTATCCACAAAGAATCTGACCAGTCCATCCCATGTGTGGTTCTGCTCAAAGGCCGTCATCAAAGAGGGCTCCACTTTGAAAGCATCAAAGGTATTCTTTTCCAGATTTACATAGTATTCACAGAGGTTTGCGCTGGTAAATGCACGGTGAAATGCCGCTGCCCGCTGCGCCTGCATCCGGCTTCTTTTTTCCGCGTCAATATTGCTGATGATTCCGGCAATTCGATTGGCCGAGCCATCTAGACGGCGTATCACCTCCGCCGATGCCCGGAACCAGTGGTATTGGTCATCCTGCATTTTCAGTCGGTACTCAACATTATATTTTGTAGCATTGGTTTTGTCGGCAATCGTTTCCAAAAGCAGCTGCATTACCCGGTCATAGTCCTCCGGGTGCAGAAGGTTCGACCACGATTCCAGTTTGTTCGGAAAATCCAGAATATCATGATATCCAAGGATCTGCCGGAACGCATGGCTCCAGTTCACATGAACGATCTCACCGTTTTCATTACACTCAAAATACCATAGTGCAGAATGGATGGATTCATTAACCAGCGCAAGGTTCTCATATGCCCAGTTCATCTGTACTGACATGATCCAGATCGGTGTTCCATCCGTATCGACTGCATCTTTTTTGTAGAGACGCACATAGACGGGAGACCCATCTGCCGTGAGGATCTGGCCTTCTCCTCCGCCTTGGAGCTGACGAAAGCGTGCATTGTCAAGGAATGCGGCATCTTTCTTATAGAAAAGATTCTTCAGCGAACCCTTTGTCTGCTCCATCAGGGACTCATAGCTGTGGTTCAGATTATGCAGCAGCAGATCACTGACCGACAGGATCGACAATTCGGCATCATAGTACCCGGTAATGGTTCCAACACCGCCATTATAATAGATCGTCTCCCGCATGGCCTGAAATGCATTTTTTCCCAGCCTTACCGTATCGGAAGTGTAGATTTCATCTGTAAGTCTTCTATCGAATTTCATTTTCATCCTCGTAAGGTTTTGATTCTGCCGCGCACTTCAATTCTGGTATGTCTTTTATGGTCAACTGGCATACTGATTTTTGATCAAGCTTGTATAGTATAGCTAGTATAGTATACTTGCGCAGCATTTCGATTTCAAGCGCTAATTGGCATTGGCTGTGTAAAAAAGAGAGGCCAATCTGCATGAAAATTTACGCAAGTTGATCCCTGTACTTTTCCACGATCCGGCTATCAGTATAGACAGTCGCCTTGCCATGCGGTATACTCGAATCAGATCAACATTCCCGCCGCAGCACGCGGAAAGATCGTGGGGAAAATATACGGGTAACAGGCGCATTGCTCCGCAAAGCTGCTATATAAACTAAAAAATCCGCCGAGGATGCCTCCCAACTGGGAAAGCTCCTCGGCGACTTTTTTAACGTGTCTGTGTTTTCTCGGTGGTGTCCTTTTCAGGTCACTCGCTTATGGAATCTATTTTTTCGCGTTTTTCGGCAAACTTCTCTGTTATACTCCAAACACTGTTTTCGTCAGTCGAATACCTGCCGCTGTTTTCATGGTATGTTCCATAAAAGATCGGATCGCCTGATGGCCGTACCCGTTTTCGGACGCATTGACGATATCATCCGCCTCGATCAGGATCTGGTAGTCGATAGCGTCGATCTGCTCCGGGCTGTGGTGATGCCCCATCAGATAAGCCACCCGGTTCACAGGATATATTCCATCTGCCGTTCCTTTGTCCTCATGCCCATTTTTTCGTAGAAGTGCTCTGCCGAGGTGTTTCCTGCCCAGACGTTCAGCGTCACCTCATAGCAGCCTTGCTCTTTTGCCTGCTGCTTCACATATTCAAACAGGCTTTCCCCGATATGCTGTCCTCGTGCCTGCTGATCGACGCACAAATCGTCGATGAACAGTGACTTAAAGGGCACCATATTCGTAGAAAATGGCTGCTCCTGCATTTGACAGAAGGCATAGCCAATACACACATCATCTTCGTTCACGGCAACATAGATGGGTTTATCTTGCTGCTTCATAAGTTCAGCCAGTTCGCAGACAGTGTATTTGGTAGTGCCGGGAATAAAAACATCCGGTCGAATCTCTGCATGGATCTGCAATACCTGCCCCAGCAGTGCAAGAAGTCTGGGAATATCTTTTTCCTCTGCCTTACGGATCTTCATTTCATTTTGCACCTTCCCGTTTTTCAATTTTACGAATTCAGTATACCACACCCAATCCCATTGTAAAAGAGGATATGTACGCCGCCCGCAGGCGGCACGCTCTATTCCACCGATGATTCTTGAAGCCAGCCTTTGCGCAGCTGTTCCAGTGCGTGGGTCTCGAGCCTTGAGACATAACTTCTGCTGATCTGGAGCAGCTGTGCCGTTTCCAGCTGGGTCAGGGGCGGCTGACCCGCCAGCCCGTACCGCAGCAAAATCAGCTTGCGCTCCCGGGCGGGCAGGCCCTCGATCAGCCTGCGCAGCCGCCGGGCCTCGTCCTGCCGCTCACAGGCATCCTCCATGCAGAAGCCGTCCTGCAGTACATCGGAAAGGGTCAGTGCGCTATCTTCCTTTCCCGCTTCCAGTGTTTCCTGCAGGGAAACGACCACACCATTTCTGCGCTCCCTGCGAAAATGCATCCGCAGCTCATTTGCTATCCTCTCCCCAGCGCACTTTGGGATGGAAAAGAGAATCCACCTCTTTCACGCAATGACGCATCTACGTCAAAATGGATTTTTGGGAGTCGAGAGAGCGGTTCCTTTTTTCTGCTTCAGAGGGTGTCATGTGAGGGTCGTGGTCTAACCCCTCTATACATCTTACAGGTAACTTTGGCAGGCCCCCGCACCACCGTAGAGGCGCAGGCGTTCTACCGTATGTACCACTCTTACGCCGACATCCCGAACCCATGGGACCGTCTGCGCTGGTGCCGCTATGGTCTTGACCTGCTGCAAAAAGAGGTTGCCGCCATGGTGGGCATGGAAGAATGGCTCTATCGGGATCTGGAGAGTGGCACATTTCACCGCAGCTTTACGCCGGAACTTGCGGACAAGCTCGCCGCCCTTTTCGGCATCCCGGTGGAGGACATTCTGGACGACTACACCCTGTTTCTGCACCGGAGCGGCGGAGACTTCCTCCGCAGATACCGGGAGGCAAAAGGCTGGAGCCGTCAGCAGCTTGCCGACCATGCAAAGGTCAGCCGGACAAGCATCCGCTGCTGGGAAAACGGACAAAAGACCATCAGTCAGAGGTGCTTTTGCCATCTGGTGGAAAACCTTGGTTCCGATTTTCCATCTATGCTTCGCATGTGAGGTATGACAATTTTTCTCCGGCCAAACGAAAAAGCTCGTCTGCAAGCCACGATATGTGGCAGCGCAGACGGGCTTTCGTTATGGAATCATTCTGTTTCAGTTATCCTGATATTTGCTCTGACTTACATGGCGTTCCGTAAAACACGCAGTCGTTCTTCAAACGTTGCTTTCCATGCCGGATGCTCGGAGAATACGGTGTGCTCCACCTGACGGACTTGGTTCAGTCCGATGTTCCGCACCGCTTCCACTGCAGCATCTTTTTGGCTCAGATGGCGTTTTCCCACGGTCAGACAGTTTGCGCCTTCTGGCGTGTCGTACTGCTGAAACGCCCGGTTGAAGTCCATCAGGTCATGCAGACGGATGGGCTGATTGGTTTCGTTATCTACCAGCAGACCCCAATTTTCCCAATGACGGTCGGTATTGCCCACCAGATAATCCAGAATGTTCATCATATAGTAGCTGGGAGCATCCAACTCTAAGATCTTATCCAGCGTGTTCCAATCATGGTTCGTGCAGTAGACGTCATAGGCTGCATAGGTCACAAGACTGTATCGCTGAGATGTCATGATTTTGCTGATAGAAACCGGCTCATTTTCAAACATCCCCTGCTCATACAGTACCTGATGGCAGTCAAAGCACCGGCAGATTTTGCTTGCCAGCACTTCACGTTCCACTGCTTCTCTGCCACCATCCTTGTAAAGATAGAAGCCATCCTCTTTTCGCACCCACGCCTTGGGGTACAAGCCGCCCGTAGACAGGTCATTTGCCAGAAGATGGACGTTTGTCACCGTCATTTGGTGCCCCCGCAGCGCAATATCCACAAGCGCATTGCTTAAGGAGTGTGCAAAAAGGTTGATATCCTCGAATCGAATCTTCTCGTTTTCTTCTTTCACCCAGAACACATCCAGCAAAGACAAACAATGGTAGGATAATGCAATCTGTGCTCGTTCCCTGTCCGTAACACTCTGAGATGCACCGATACTGTTCAGGATTTCCTTGGCGTAGGTGCGATCCAACGTCAACATCCGGGAGGCGCACCAATAGTAAAAGTTCGTTACATTATTGATGCGCTCGTCAAAATCATCCGATTCCACCAGAACCAGATCATAGGGCATGAAATCCTCGAGGCAGACCCTGCATTCCCCTGTCGTGCTGAGTTGTGCCACACAGCTTTCCCGGTGCATGATCTCGTAAAACATGGTTTTCATCCCTCCCTGCGTTCTGTGTCTTGCTCTGTATTTATATTACCTTCTTTTTTCACGGGACGCAAGAGCTTTTACTTTTCAAAAAGCTTTTTCTGCTGCTCCATCAGGACGGTTTCGATACGCTCTTTCAGCAAAAAGTGGAACTGTTTTGGGTAATATGCAGCGTCAAATAATTTCCAGCCATTTGTGATCCTCCGCCATTCTTCCCTGCGTCTTTTCAACAAGCAGAACCGGGTCATATTCCGGAACGCCAACAGCATCCAGATAGTAATCCAAGCCCTTTCGTGTTTTCGGAATGCATCGGTCTGCCAGAAAGGCCAGGAAGTCTTCCCATGAGGGCGTTTCGTTCACACCAAACGCAGTATCCAGTATTTCGTCAACTTTGTTTTCGATGCAGATCTGCTCCGCTGTAAAATCTGCCAAAATCACGGTACACAACGTATCTCCGTCATAATACCGATATTCTTTCAACTGATGTCCTTTCTGTTCTGCATTTCTGCGGAACAGTTCCGAGTCTGTTGATGCAAGCGGTCGGACGGTGATTTTTTCACCGTCAAAAGAAAGTTCTACCCGGTCCTCTTTTGAAAGTCCCATCGCATGAAGCCACACTGCCGGGAGATTGACCGAATACTTTTCTGCATTCTTTCCTGCTGTTCCCCCGGCTTTTCTTCTCATAATTTTCACGCTGCGACGATTCATGCACTTCACCTTCCCTTGCAAAAAGAATACCATATTGGCCGCCAACAATCAATGATTTTATTTTGTCAGCAAAATTCCAAAAACTTATGTAACACAAAAAGCCCCACGCTCAACACTGCCTCTGAATCCGACTATCTCTGGTCGGAGCAGAAAAGCATATGTTGAGCGTGGGGCTTTGTTTATCGGCTCGGCTGCCAGCCGGGCTTTTGGTGTTCTTTGGGTTTGTAGGTTCCTTTGGTAGTATCGATCACCGCCTGCAGCAATTCGAGCTTCTGCCATGTGGGGCAGTTCAGACGGTCGATTTTTTCGATCACATAGTTGGCGTGGGCGGTTGCGACCCGTTTTCCGAGTTCGTCCCATCCCTCTTTCGTTTTGGGGTAATGTACCACCACTTCAATGGGGGCACTCTTTCGCATGGCTCACTCACCTCCGATTACATCGCTATCACCTCATTTTTACGGGTTACTGGTTGTCCGCTATTCGCTGCGGTTTCCGCTCAGAACGTTCAGAGCCAGACTGACCAGCAAAGCCATATCAATGCGGAGCATTTCAGCCTTGCTGGCATAGCCCATAAAGCGTTCGATGCGGGATTTATCGATCGTGAAGATCTGCTCCAGAAGAATCATGGACGGTTCTTCAAAGGCCGGGTTGGAATCCACCAGCACATGGGTGGGCTGGTTTTTCTTCTTTTCCGTCCGGGTGGTAACAGTTGCAACGATCAATGTAGGCGAATGACGGTTTCCAATGTTGTTCTGCAGAACTACCACAGGGCGTTTCCCTCCCTGTTCCGAGCCGATATGCGGCTCCATGTCTGCATAGTAGATGTCCCCTCTGAGATATCTCCAATTGTTCGGTAACATAAAAATCAACCTCCTTTTTATGTAAGAAACAGCCGCCGCAGACGGATACCACGACGGCTGTTGTTCAGGAGGTAAAACGAAACTGTCAGTTTTTCAGCGGCAAGCTCATCTCACGGCTGGCACCGTTATAGATGCGGAGAATCTGCCGCATGTGGCGGTTTGCAGAACTTCCGGTGTCTTTCTGAGCCAGCTGCGTGATGGTTTTCGGATGTGTCCTTGCCAGCTGCTGCACCAGCCGCTCCCGGCTGTACTCGCCCTCGTATACGGAGATGAAGCGGGCCACACCCCGGATTACCCCGGCAAGGTAGGCATCCACATTGCCCCGCCACGCCTCGTTGATGATGTTCAGCATCTCAATATAGCGCTCCCTGCCGTACTGCTTGTAGAGTTCGTATGCTGTTTCGATGCAGTAGATTTTCCAGGGTGCCCGGATGCCGTCATAGGCAAATTCCACACCGGCATTCGACGTGATCCCCACAAAGTAAAGTGCATCCGGGTTTTCGGCCACCAGATTTGCACGAAGGCGTTCGCCCGCCGTCAGGCAGGTAGCATTGCCGGTCTGAATCGCAAACAGCGTTGCTTCGTCTTCTTTGGTAAGGCCGTAGAAGACTTTGCAGCGAATCGTCACATCCTTGCCACCGTTGCAGGTTCGACGTGCTTCTACCGTGTTCTGCCCATCAAAAACATAGAAGCGCCCATCCCGGTAGCTGACCTTCGGCTCGTTCGCGATGTACTCCGAGAAGTTTTCCGCGATCTGCGAAACCTTCTCCATCCGCAGCATACGCTGATATTCAATACACGGGATCAGCAGTGCACTGTTTACCATCTGATAGGCAAACTTGCATTCAGGCAAAGTGTTCAGGTTCAGATTGGAATTCATCATAACTTTTCCTCCTTTACGGTTTTCAGATAGTTTGTCATCCGGTCAAGCAGTTCAAAAATGGTTTTTCGACAGGTTTTATCGGTCAGAACATCCGGGTGTTCTTGGAAAATAACATTCCACCGAAAGATAAACTCTTCCGTTGCTCCCTGCAGTTCGCACAGCATGATGGAGCCGGTTGCTGTTGCTTTATCCTTGTAACGGGCATCCACCGAGGCTTTCAGTCGGGCCTTGTCTTCTTCGGACAAGTGCCGTTTATGACCCTGTATGCTCTGAAGAAAACTTGGTGGCGCATTGCTGGTCGGCTCAATTTCCTCTTCCGGCGGGGACTCGGTGATCGGTGCCTGTACCGACGTTTCCGGCTGTTCTGCCTGCGACGCCGTGTTGTTTTCCGTTGCCGTTGGCTTTTTCTTCTGCGGTGCAGGCTTTGGCTTCGGTGGTGGCTTGCTCGGCTTCAGACGTTCGAGGACCGTATCATCACGGTCACTCTTTTTCTTCTTGAGTTCCTCAAGAATTGCCGGGCGTTCTTCCTTTGGAATTGAAGCAAGCGCTACGATCTGTTCATCCGTCGCCTTGATATGCCCGGTCAGGATCTCTTCCTGCGCACCGGGCACCGCTTCTTCCGCAGCATCAATGCCTCGTGAATACTTTTCGGCACGTCGTACCGTCGCAGACCCAACACCATGTTCTACGGCGATTCGTTCGCAAGTGCGTTTTTCTGAATCGATGTGATCATTTTGATCACATCGATAGTCTTACGGTTCATTTGCGTACTCCTTTTCGCTGATATATAAAAACGCCGTCCGTGGTTATCCTCGAACGGCGTTTGGAAAAGGTTTTGTATGGTTTCTCTTAATTTGCCCCCGGCACCCCTGAGAAAGGGAAACATTCAGGCGTTGGATTTGCACCACTCCATTGGCCTCTCGGCCACCCCGTCTTCTTTATGACCGGGCCGCGAATTACGGAAGTATCATTATCTGGAAGTACCTGAAGCTGCATATTCAATTTTCAAGGTCCGCCCGGCTGCGGCTCCCGCTCCTTTTCGGAGGTGGGCCGCTGCCGTGACAATAGTGTATCGTACTTTCGAGCAAAAGTTTATGGACTCGTAGTCCAAGTCACCCACCCTCTTAGTCCATATATTGTATACAACAGTCCCAAAAAGCAAAAAAATCCCGTCTGAAAAGCAAAACCTTCGCTTTGCCCTCAGACGGGATGTCTTTCTATAAAATTTCAAAAAGGGATTGACTTGAAATCAACTTCAAAGGTTATACTGAACGTCTCAGAAAATTTCAGTTGCCTCCTGTGCGGCAGGTACAGGCCCCAAAATACCTCTCCCGGCCATCACATGGTCAGGAGAGGTTTGCCTAATTATTTGGTTTATCAGTATTTTCCCTTTGGTACAATGAGTGGTGCTCCAGAAAGTGGATCCTTCATAACAATGCAATTAAGTTGATACACCTTTTGCATCAACTCTTCTGTAATGACATCTGCCGGTTTACCTTCTGCAATCAATTTTCCACGGCAGAGCGCAAACAAATGATTCGCATATCGTGCAGAAAGGTTCACATCATGCAAAATCATTACGATGGTCGTTCCCTTTCTGCGGTTTAACTCTGTCAGCAAATCAAGAATTTCCACCTGATAGGCAATGTCCAGATAGGTTGTCGGCTCATCAAGCAGCAAAATGTCTGTCTCCTGCGCCAGTGCCAGAGCAATCCACACTCGCTGCCGCTGACCGCCAGAAAGCTCATCCACACATCGGTTGGCCAGTTCTGTGATTCCCATCCGTTCCAGAGCATCCTCAACTGCGGCATAGTCCTCTTTGGTCATATTCTGCATGAACTTCCGGTATGGATATCGTCCACGTGCGACCAAATCTGCCACCGTGATTCCCTCCGGTACCGTTGGAGACTGGGGAAGAAGTCCAAGCATCTGCGCCAGCTGCGTGGAAGGATAACCGTGAACTGCTTTTCCGTCCAGAACCACCTGTCCTTTTTCGGGCTTCAGCAACCGTGAAAGGGTTTTCATCAGGGTGGATTTTCCGCAACCGTTCGCTCCAATGATCACACTAACCTTGTGAGCCGGGATTTCCAGATTCAAATCTTCAATGATGGTGGTTTCATCGTAGCCCACAGAGAGATTTTGAGTTTGCAATGTATGCTCTGTCATCAGACACGCTCTCCTTTCTTATTGATTTGCAGCAGGAGCAGCAGCAGATATGGTGCACCCAAAATTCCAGTGATAACACCCACCGGATATCGCACTGCAAAGAGATTTTGTCCTACCAGCTCTGAAGCCAGAATTAGAACCACACCTACCAGTGCCGAAGCAAGCAGATTGGTACGTCCTTTCCCAACGATTCTTGATGCGATTGGACCTGACAGAAAAGCAACGGACGCGATGGGGCCAGTGATAGAAGTTGCCACAGCTGTAAGAAGTAATGCGCACAGAATGGAGCCCAACCGTACACGCTGGACAGGCGCTCCAAGCGTGATGGGGTATTCTTCTCCCAACTGCATAACCTGCAAGCTTCGATTTAGCACTATTAAAATGAAGCCACCTACCAAAACTGTGATGCTCAGCACCGGAACATCTGACATCTGGACACCATTCAAGCTGCCCCGCAGCCATCGTAATGCTGTGGCAACATCGTATTCAGAGCCTTTCAATAACATCCATGAAATCAAGGCATTGAGCATAGCCTGCATTCCGATGCCAATCAGGATCATCCGACTGCCGGAACAGCCATGTCGGTCACGCGCCAGCAGGTAAATCAACGCTGCGACGAAAAGTCCGGCCAACACAGCAACGAGCGATACGATACCGCCGCTCCATTTGAGCATCAGAATACAAAACACTGCTGCTGCACTGGCTCCACTTGTAACACCAATAATATCCGGACTTGCCAGTGGATTCCGAAGCAAGGTTTGAAATGTGTTTCCGGACACCCCGAATGCGATTCCAGCAAGAATTCCAATGAGCATTTTAGGCAGCCGGAGAGTTTTGATGGTAAATGCAGCTCCTTTTGTCCCTTCACTGGTAAGAATCTTCCAGACTTCTGCCAACGAATAGTAAGTGTTGCCGCATGTCATCACCAGACAAGCCAGAACAACGCTCAGAATGATGAGCACAGCGGCTGCCAGAACAGAGCGACGGTGTCTTTGGGCAAACCCCTGCCGCACAGAAATGTTCGGTTTGTTCATAAACTGCGCACCTTCGCTTTCTTTGCTACAAGAATAAAGACAGGTGCTCCCAGAACAGCCGTTACAATTCCTACTTCCAGTTCACCAGGGCTGCCCAGAACACGGCCAAGCACATCGGCGAGAACCAGCAAGGCGGCACCGTATAATGCAGAAAGCGGAATTACTGTTTTAAGGTCAGCACCAAGCGTCAACCGGACAAAGTGCGGCACCATTAACCCTACAAAGCCGATTGGTCCTGCCAATGCAGTGGTGGCTGCACACAACAGCACACCGCCCAGTGCAGCCAGTGCTCGCACCAGTTGCACATTGACACCCAGACCAGCAGCCAATTCATCACCCAAAGCCAATGCATTCAAGGCTGGAATCAATATCACCGCTAGTACAAAACCCACCAGAAGATATGGCAGAATGGTGCGTATCTCCCCCCAGCTTGTACCACTGATGCTGCCGACCTGCCAAAAGCGAAATTCTTTCATGACAGAACTGTCCGGCAGCATAATGGTGTTGACTAAGGCAGAAAGAGCCGTGCCAGTGGCAGTGCCAGCCAATGCCAGTTTGATCGAAGTCGGACCGCCATAACCTACCGATGCGATACCGTAGACAAAAACAGCAGTCAAGGCCGCACCTGCAAAGGCCAGCCAGATATATTGCTGGCTGGATGTAATGTGCATCCACGCGATTCCAATCACGACAAACAGGGATGCGCCGGTATTGACTCCAAGTACACTGGGATCAGCAATCGGGTTTCGGGTCACAGCCTGCATGAGAGCACCTGATACGCCCAGTGCGGCTCCCGCCAGTACTCCAAACACAGTGCGCGGAATACGAGCCCAGACGACCGATGCCTCAAAAGTTCCTGAATCTGGATTTTGAAGAGCCTGCAGAACCTGCCCGATGGGAATAAGATTGGAACCATATGCTACGGAAGCCAGCATACATCCTGCCAAAATGATCATACCCAGCAGAGTGATTCCAATCACACGCTGCCCATTCTTCATACAGCTTTCTCTGCCACAGCATTCAGGACTTCCAGATAGCGGTCAATCGTATACGGAATCGACAGGATAGAGGGTGTGCTGGAAGCAGCCAGATCATCCGAGGAATCCAGCAGAACCACAGCACCGTTCTTCACCGCCGAAATTTCACTCAGCAGGGGATCAGCCTGAAGCGCGGTCAGCAGTTCATCTGTACCGTAGGTGATGATGATTTCCACATCGCTGAACTGATTTGCATTCTCCGCACTGACTGTCAGTGCAAAATCCTTCCCGTTATCCAGTGCGGCAACACTATCCGGCAGCGGCATTCCAAGATCCGTCAGAAATGCGGCACGCGGATCCAATGTGGTGTAAATATAGAATGTGCTCAGATCCGAAGCACTCAGCCAGAAGAAGGCTGCCTTCTTGCCCTCAATAGCAGGATACTCTGCCAACTTTTTCTGAATCATAGCGTCAGTCTCAGCCACCAGAGCTTCACCTTCACTCTTCATGCCCATCGCCGTAGCATCTACAATTGTTTCTTCGCGCCAAGTAGTAGACCATGCAACGCTGGGATATGCAACCGTCGGAGCGATCTGGCTCAACATATTATATTCTTCTTCGGAGAAACCGGAGTAAGCAGCCAGAATCACGTCCGGAGCGCAATCACTGATGGCCTCATAATCCCAGCCGTCCGTATCACTGAAGACATTCGGCGATGCACCCAGCTTTTCAAATGCGGCAGCAGTCCAAGGCAGCAGGCCGTCTTCGTTGACCGGGCCGAAGTTTGTTTTGGAAACACCAGTGGGCACGACACCCAGAGCCAGAGGCACATCCGGATTACCCCATGCAATTGCAACAATGCTTTCGGGCTTCTCCTCAATGACCGTCTCGCCATAAGCATGCTGGATGGTGATGGGATATTCCACCGCTTCATTGGAAGCTGCACTTTCCGCAGAAGAAGCCGTGCTTTCGGAAGCAGATTCACTGCTTGCAGAGGAAGTGGAGCTGCCGCAAGCGGCCAGCAAAGCGGCGGCACTGACCACACCTGCGGTCAGAAGAAAATTACGACGCGAAATCTTTCTCATAGTTCCCTCCAAAAATAGAACATCATTTCAGATAACATAAATGCATTCCGTCAGTTAGTAAGTTGTAACTAACGTCAACGGCGAATATTATACACTCCCTTTTGATGGTTGTCAATTAAAATTTTATTTTTAGCTAAAGTTATTTTAATTTCTTGACAAAATTTAATTCTTCATGCAAAATAGAAAAAAGCATTGCAAAAGGGGTATTTCTTTATGGCTGTAATGAAAGATGTTGCAAAACTGGCCGGCGTTTCCATCTCGACTGTCAGTTTTGTTTTGAATGGAACTGCAAAAGAGCACAAAGTTGCGGATAAAACTGCCCAAAAAGTACTCTGTGCTGCGCGTGATTTGGGATACCAGCTGAATGCGCCGTCTGTTATTTCCCCTTCTCAGCTTACCATCGCACTGTTTTTTCCATCTGTCTCTCTCAGCGCAGAAGTCAACCTCTTCGCTTCTGCAATGGAACGACAGATTCAACAGACAGACACCCCTTTTAATCTTCTGCTCTGCCTCTACGAACGAGGTCAATTGGAAATGCGAATCCGGAACCTTGCACCTTCCGCATATACAGCAGCCATTGTTGTTGCTGAATCCGAATCCGACCGAAATGCATTGGAAAAACTGCCAAACACGCTGCCGTTGATTCTTTTCAATGGCACAAGTCGTAATTTCTGCAGCGTATCCTGCCAGACAGAGGATTCCATCCGACAGGCCGCGCAAATCATCTCCGCAAAAAACTATCACAACATCGTCATTCTATCCGGAGTTCAGCCTGATTGTTCCGAAGATGATACGCTGAATCAGCTAATGATTATTTTGCATCAGCAGGGAATCCCGATTTCACTCCAGCAATGTTTCTCCACAGAAAACTCTTATCAAGGAGGGGCTATCGCAGCAAGACGTATCCTGAACCTTTCTGAGAAGCCGGAACTTGTGATCACGATGAACACAACTCTTGCCTTTGGTGCGATCCCTCTTCTGGCTCGAAATGACTTTATTTTTACGCAGCAGGCCGAACTTCTCAGTTTTGGACGAATGGAAGACCGGAATCACCTGAGCAACTATATTCCCTCAATCTCTTTTATTGGAATCCCGATGTCTTTAATTGCAGAAGATTGCTTTACGCTGGCACTTCGTCTTGCTCGTGGGGAACTAAAAGCCGCCGAGCATGTTCGCTGTCAGTCCAATCTGATGCTGAATGCCAGTTTTACGATTTGATACTAGGAGCCTGCTGCATCCGTTCTCTTTATACAAAATGCCGCCAGTGTATCATGTGAAATCCATCACACGGTACACTGGCGGATATGCTTTTATCCCTTATGGCCAGTTACAGCCCCCCACATCCATATTCATTTAGACAGACTGCGGAATTCCAGTGGGGTGACGCTATAAGTTTCTGCGAATACCTGCGCAAACTTGCCTTGATTTTCATATCCGACGGCATTTGCGATCTCAATAACTTTCATATTATGCTGGGAGCAACCTTCCAGTTGACGGCCAATGAGGCCAAAGTTCTTTAATGTGTAGCCATCTCCGCAAAAGAACAGGAACCAGCCTTTACAATAAAAAACAAAAAGTCCCGCCTGAATTCACTTTCAGGCGAGATGTCTTTCAATATGACTGCTCTGGCGGCATAATCCCCTGTGCTGATCTGATATAGGTGATGCAGATTCTCCTCGGTAATCGTATTCTGACGATTCGCGATAAACTCCAGTCCGCGCTTCATACCATAGATGCGGGCTTCTTGTTCATCACGAGGGGCATAACCATCGAGGATATAACGGATACTGCTGCGGGTCGAGCGGATACTTTCAATTTGAAAAGTCGCATAAATTTCCTCGGTCATCGCCGACAAACCGAAGTTTTGTCCACTGACTGGGACAGAGAGCAACTGCTTCATACCATTTGTTGAAATTTGCGCGAGGTTCGGCAGGTAAAACAGCTTATTTCCAGAAAAATCAGTCAACGGCAGAGGCTGCGCAAAGTTTTGCCGCAGCAATTCGGCAAATTCTTTGACGCTGACAGTCGAGTACTTGTATTCCATCCGATTGAGTTCAAACAAATGCTTATCTGAAAGCATTTTGGCAAACTGTGCCCCATCCATTCTGTCCACCTCGCAGTTGATACTTATTGATACTATATAGTATCAATATACCGATTCTTTATAAAAAAGTCAACCGAAACAGGCCGAACCAACTTTTTTCCATACTTTCCGTCAAAATTCCCGTGGCACAGCCACGAATCACATTTCCATCGGCTTATTCCCCACTTCGTCCAGATACGCATTCAAAAATTCCGCTGCAAGGCTGTTGGGACGGATGTTTTCTCTGGCTTCCTGTGGGGTGAACCACTTGCAGCGGTCCACTTCGTGGTTGATATGCAGCGCCTTTGCGGTTCTGACGAAAGCGGTAAAGTTGCACATCAGCGTGTTAGACGGCTCAAAAAACTTGGTACGGTTGAACCGGAGGTGCTCTACTTCCAACCCGGTTTCTTCCCGGACTTCCCGTACCACGGCGTGTTCTTCTGCCTCACCGCGGTTCACATATCCAGCCACCAGAATATAAGAGGGCTTGCCGTACCGCATTCAAAGCAATGCTTCTGAATCATTTTTACACTCCAAACACTGTTTTCGTCAGCCGGATACCTGCTGCCGTCTTCATCGTATGTTCCATAAAGGTTCGGATTGCCTGCCGGCCGTACCCACTTTCGGACGCATTGACGATATAATCTGCCTCAATCAGAATCTGATAGTCAATGCCGTTGATCTGCGCCGGACTATGGTGGTGCCCTACCAGATAGGCCACACGGTCGATCTGTTCTGCCGTCATGCCGGTATCCGCCAAGAACTCCCGCACCAGCGGAGCACCCTCCTGCTCCTGATATTTACCATTGGTGTTGCCGTACTTTTTGCGGCAGAGCGGGCAGGCGATATCGTGGGTGATGGCCGCCACCTCCAGAATAAACTGCGTGTCTGCGTCCAGCCCCTCCAGCTCACCAATGGTTTTGGCATAGGTCCACACGCAGCTCAGGTGAGTGATGTCATGGATATTCCCTTCGGAAAAGGCGATCATCTTTTCCATGATCTGTGCAATGGTCATCATTTGTTTCACTCCCGTTTTTAATACTTAAATGTTCACCTTGATAAACGCGAATTTGTTTACTGTTTCTTATCATTGAAGTAAATGATAAATGCTCCCATCACAGCAACAGCAAGAATAACGCCCCACTCTGGTGCATTGACCCAATTTGCAAAGATGGCACCACTTATATACCCAACAATTACGGTTACGATCATTGCTAAAATCGCTTTCCCCATACAATCACGCTCCTCGTCAAATTCCGATTTATCAAATAAGAATTTCCGTCAATTTTTCTCTTGATGTGGCTCGCTTCTAAGAGTAGGAACGAACTGTTCTGCTGCCGGAGACGGACCATTCGGGTCGGTCTCCGGCAGTATTTTTGTTATCGCGTATTAAAAAACAGCCGGAACGACTTTCTGCTGCGCTACATCGATGATGCCGTATGTATTCAGTCTGAGTTTTGGAATGACCGGAAGGCTGACGAAGGCGAGGGTCATAAAGATGCCGATATCTTCCGCTACACCATGTGCCTTGAGGGCATCGTTCAGCGCCTGCATTTTCGCCGCAACGCTCTCTGCGCTTTCGTTGCTCATCAATCCGGCCACCGGAAGCGCAAGTTCTGCCACGACCTGTCCATCTGCCACAAACGCAAGTCCGCCTTTGTTTTTCCGCACAGTGTTGCCGGCCAGCATCATATCGGTATCGTTGTCCCCTGCCACGATCAGGTTATGGGAATCATGTGCGATGCTCGATGCAACGGCTCCGCATTTCAGGCTGAAGTTTCCTAAAAAGCCAATGCCCACATGGCCGGAGTGATGATGCCGCTCAAAAACGGCCAGTTTTACGATGTTGTGTTCCGGGTCCACACCGGGAGCTTTGCCCGGATGCCGTTGGAACGGGATGATTTTTTCCTCCGTAAGCAGCTCGCCCCGGTTCAGGCAGATGACACGCTCCTGCTCCCCGCTTTCCCGAAGTTCCAGGTCCTGCAGTGTGATCTCATCCAGATCAAAGGAATCCATAACGTGGGAAAATCTCACACGGTCGATGTCAAGCGGTGCAGGTTTCAGCGTTTTTCCGTGCTCGGCCACCAGCGTGCCATTCTTGTAAACCTGTTCGACCGTAAAGGATTCCAGATCAGAAACCACAACCAGATCTGCCCGGTACCCCGGTGCTACGGCACCGCGCTGCTTGAACCCAAAATACTGTGCCGGGACCAGCGTTGCCATTTTGACGGCCACTGCCGGGTCTGCGCCCAGCCGGATCGCTTTACGGATGTTGGAATCGATGTGGCCGCTGTCCAGCAGGTCACCGGGGTGCTTATCATCCGTCACCAGCATACAGCGGCTGCAATAAGGCTCCCGGAACAGCGGCATCAGGGCCTCCATATTTTTGGCAGCCGTTCCTTCCCGGATCATGATGTATTGTCCGCGCCGGAGTTTTTCCATGGCTTCCTCGATGTTGGAGCACTCGTGATCGGACCGAACGCCTGCCGCAATATAAGCATTCAGGTCCTTATCGCTCAAGAGCGGTGCGTGTCCATCCACGATCTTTCCCGCTTCGGTGCAGTCGCGGATCTTCTGCAGGATCTTCGGGTCACAGCGCACCGTCCCGTAGGCATTCATCAGTTCCGCAAGCCCCAGCACACGGGGATCGCCGTAGTAAGGCCGGAGCTGTTCTGCGTTCAGCACCGCACCGGATTCATCCAGATCCGTGGCCGGAACACAGGAGGGCAGCATGAAATAAACCGAAAGGGTCAGATTTTTTGTCGTTTCCAGCATAAAATCCAAGCCTTCCAGCCCCGCAACGTTCGAGATCTCGTGTGGGTCTGTGACCACCGCAGTGGTACCGTGGGGCAGCACTGCCTGCTCGAAAGCCGGACCACAGAGCATGGAGCTTTCGATGTGGATATGCCCATCGATCAGGCCCGGGCAGACATATTTGCCGTGCAGATCAACTTCTTTCCGGCCATGATACGTGCCCACGCCCACGATTGAATTTCCGCTGATGGCAATATCAGCGGTGTCGATCTCATCGGTAAACACATTGACGATTCTGGCATTTTTCAAAACCAGATCGGCCAAAGCATCTCCTCTGCCTGCCGAGATCCGGCGTTTCAGCTCATCAGACTGCATAGAAACATCTCCTCTCTCTGAAGTTCGATTTTCTCACCTGTGGATTGGTTCTGCCCTTATTCTACCACGCCTTGCCGCTGCGGAAAAGATGCCAGGAACAAAAATGGCCCCGGAGGGCTTGTTACAGCTCTCCGGGGCCACCTTATGTGCGTGTGTGACTTGGCGCAGACCGTCAGCACTCCACTGCCACCTTGATCACGCCGTCCCGTTTCTTTTCAAACAGCTCGTAGCCCTCTGCGATCCGGCGCAGGGGGTAGGTGTGGGTGATGAGCGGTTCGGTATCGATCTTGCCTTCTGCGATGAGACGCAGCGTTTCTTCACAATCGCAGCCGTCCACGCCGCCGGTCTTAAAGGTGAGGTTTTTGCCGTACATTTCCGGCAGCGGCAGGGTCTGTGCCTTATCGTACAGTGCCACCACCGTCACAATGGCGTTGGGCCGTGCACACTCCCATGCCAGCCGGAAGGTGGAGTCTGCCCCTGCCACCTCCAGCACCACATCGGCCCCGCCGTGGTCGCTGTGGGCACGCACAAAGGCGGCGCAGTCCTCCGGCTGCACGGTGAGCACCTGCGGGTAGTGCCGACGGATGAACTGCAGGCGGCTTGCGTCCTTTTCACAGACGATGATGCGCTTGGGGCTGTGCAGCATGACGCACAGCAGCGTGCAGATGCCAGTCGGCCCTGCACCGAGGATCAGCACGGTATCCTCGGGGGTGATTTCCGAGATGCGTGCCGCCCAAAAGCCGGTGGCCAGCACATCGCCCACCAGCAGCGCCTGCCGATCGGTAACGCCGTCCGGGATCTTGTTCAGTCCCTGATCCGCAAAGGGCACCCGGACATACTCGGCCTGCCCGCCGTCGATGCGGCAGCCCAGCGCCCAGCCGCCGTTTTGATCGGTGCAGTTGTTCACAAAGCCTTTTTTGCAGAAAAAGCACTCTCCGCAGAAGGTCTCCACGTTCACCGTCACCCGGTCGCCGGGTTTCACATTGGTCACCGCACTGCCCACTTCTTCTACGATGCCCACCATCTCGTGCCCTACCGTGATGCCGGGCACCGCCCGTGGCACGCTGCCGTGCTTGATGTGCAGATCGCTGGAGCAGATACTGGCAAGGGTCACCTTTACAATGGCGTCCCGCTCGTGCTGCAGCACCGGCTTTGGTTTTTCCATCAGGGCAAACGTCCCCTCTGAAACATAGGTATAGGTCAGCATGCTTTTTACCTCCATGCGCTTTGATATTTCCGGACTTGAGTATACCACGCAGCTCTCCGCCGATTAGATCTTGGGCTGATACTGCATGCTGGACACATTGTAAACGGTAACAAAAGCCTTGGGGTCTTCCCGGTTGATAAAGTTCATCAGCTTCTGATATTCGCTCTTGTCCACGATGGTAATGATCTCGTTGTGCTTTTCCAGATTGTATGCACCGATGGCCTCGTACATGGTCGCACCGCTGTGCAGGTCATGGAGGATGAACTGACGCAGCGCCTCCTCTTTTTCGGTGATGATGCAGACGCGGCGTTTGATGCTGTTATCAAAGATGAAATGGTCCAGCACGATGCCGTTGAAGTAAGTACCGAGGATACTCAGCACCACGGTCTTTTTATCGTAGACCAGGGCCGCGGAAAGCGCCACACACATTCCCGACAGAGACATGGCTTTTCCCAATTCCATGTGCAGGTACTTGTTCATGATCTTTGCCACGATATCCAGCCCGCCGGAGGATGCATTGCGATTGAACAAAATACTCAGCCCGATGCTGACCACCAGAATATAGCACAGCACGTCCAGCTCCTGACTGCCGGTCATCGAGCCGAACTCCGGGAACAGCTTTTCAAACAGCCCCAGAAACACCGGCAGCAGCACACTGGTGTATACGGTCTTTGCGCCAAATTCTCTGCCGCAGGTAAAGAACCCGATGATGAGAAGCACGACGTTCAGGATCATCGTAATGACCGACAAGGGCAGCGGCACAAAATTGGACAGCACGATGCCAAGGCCGGAAATGCTGCTGACGGATGTATGGCTCGGCACCAGAAAAAAGAAAACGCCCGCCGCAATGATCGCCACCGCCCCGGTCAGGACTGCCGTCTCCCTCAGGACTGCGCCGGTCTTTCCTTTTACATCACTCATCTTTGTCCCCCTAAAATCAAATTTGTTTCACCGAATTTCTCATCTTTGTCGATGCGGACAAGGAGCTTACCGCCAAAGCGTTTGTATTCCATAGTGAAGTACCTCCATAAATTCCGAGTTGCTGTTCTCAGTATACCATGTTTTTCCCTTGCGGAAAAGATAGCGAAACAAAAATGCCCCCGGAGAGCTTGTTGCGGCTCTCCGGGGGCATCTTATGTGCGTGTGTGACTTGGCGCACACGACCGGCGTTTTACTCGATTTCAATCAGATTCGGGTTCTCAGGCAAAGCCTTCGTCTGCTGAGGAGCAGGCAGCTCAACATGCAGGACGCCATCCTCGAACTTTGCATGGATGTCTTCCTTCTTCACATCGCCCACGTAGAAACTGCGTGCACAGGTGCCGGAGAAGGTCTCGCGCCGCAGATAGCGACCCTTCTGATCCTTTTCGTCATTGCTGTGGCTGCGCACTGCCTGAATGGTCAGGTAGCCGTCGTTCAGATCCATCTGAACGTCTTCCTTCTTGCAGCCCGGCAGATCAACCGCTACTTCGTAGCCGTTGTCCGTCTGTTTGACATCGGTCTTCATCATGTTTGCACCGCGCTTACCAAAGGTATCACGCGCCTCACGGTTCATCATACGTTCCAGTGCAGCGTCATTCCAGAACGGATCGAAGAAATCATCGAACAGGTTTTCATGGAAAACAGTCGGCATAAGCATAAATCATTCCTCCAATCCCGGCGTTCGGGTCGGGGCAAAAAATCTGAAGCGTCCATTCAGAAGGGCTTTCCGGGGAGCCTAGCGGCTCTCCTTTTGCCCTTCCTCCTGAGCACGCCACTGTTATAGCACCGTTCATTAGCAGTGTCAATAGATGAGTGCTAAAATTCATAAAAGAATAATACTTTCATAAAATCTCATGCAATCTTTTCAAAATTCAGTCGCATCATCGTATTTTTATCATTTCTGTCGGTACATCGGCGTAGACAGATATTTCATGCCGTTGTCCGGGACGATGACCACGATGTTCTTTCCCTGATTCTCCGGTCTGCGGCCCACCTGCACCGCTGCGTGCAAAGCCGCTGCTGCCGATGTGCCCAGAAACAGTCCTTCCGCCCGCAGCACCTCATGGGCCGTTTCGTAGGCTTCCTCGGTGCGGACATTGATGCACGCATCGCTCCAGTCTGGCCGCAGATAGTCGGAAAGTGCACTTTCCGGCACATCATACGCCGGCAAAACGCCATCTATGATCTGCGCATCCGGGTGCTCCGGGGTCAGGCGGGAGTCCGGATGGGGCTGCACCAGAACCACTTGCAGATTCGGGTTGCGGCTGCGCAGATAACTTGCTGTGCCAAAACCCGTGCCGCCGGTGCCCGCCATGCAGACCAGAATATCCACATGGCCTTCTGTATCATTCATTTCAACTCTTTGATTTCCGGGATGGTATATCTTTTTTACTCCATTCTCTGGATCACCGCACCCAGCCATCGGCACAGGGTATCGCCTGCCTGATTTGCGATCTCCAGCACGCGGGCGTGGCTATGTTTGACCGTCTGGATGCCGGTGGCCATGTTAGTGATGCAGCTGACGGCCAGTACCTTCATGCCCATGTAGTTGCAGACCATGGTTTCCGGCACGGTGCTCATGCCCACGGCATCGGCTCCCATCCCCGCAAAGGCGCGAATTTCAGCCGCCGTTTCATAGCAAGGGCCCATAAAGCCCATGTAAACGCCCTCCTTGTAGGCAATGCCCAGTTCATCGGCGGTCTGCTTGGCAAGGTTCCGCAGTTCCAGACTGTAAGGTTCGGTCATGTCCGGGAAGCGGGGGCCGAAGCGCTCATCGTTGGGGCCAATGAGGGGGTTCGTGCCCATCATGTTGATGAAGTCGGTAATGAGCATCAGGGTGCCCGGCGCAAACTCCCGGTTGATGCCGCCGCAGGCGTTGGTCAACACCACCTTTTCCACGTCCAACAGCTTGAACACATAGAACGGGTAGCAGACTTCATTCATGGAGTAGCCCTCATAGAAATGGAAGCGGCCTTCCATGGCGTAGACTTCCGTGTCCCCCAGCTTGCTAGCCAACAATGCGCCTTTGTGTCCTGCCACCGTGGATACCGGGAAGTTGGGGATATCCTTGTAGGACAGTTCTTCCGTGTCCGTAAAGTCCGCGGTCAGCTTGCCAAGGCCGGAGCCCAGCACCACCGCGATCTTCGGGCGCTTTTTCGTGTGCGTCTTGATATATTCCGCACTTTCCAGTGCCTTTTCATAAAGATGTTCCATACCGTTCTCTCCTTTTCCCAAAAAATTCGATATACTCTCTGGGTTCAGTATATCGGATTTTTCAGGCCGATGCAAGACGCCCTCCATCGAGTCTTATTAAAAACCAAGGAGCAGATACTTCACATCACGAGTGTGTTGTATCTGCTCCTTGGTTCTCCGAATGTCTTATCTCTGGCCGATGTTCCACCGAAACAGCTCATATCCTTCCCGGATATCCTCCGGCAGACGTTTCAAAGTCTCGTCCCGCAGTTCCTGCGGCATCCCGTAAAAAGCTTCGGCAATGCCGCCTGTGATGCAGGCAAGGGTGTCGCTGTCGCCGCCCAGAGAAACTGCATTGCGAAGTGCATCCTCAAAACTGACGCTTTCCAGAAAAGCAATGATTGCTTCCGGCACAGTTTCCTGACAGGTCTCCACATGATGATAGGTCGGGCGTATCTCATCGCAGGTGCGGTTCAGGTCATAGCCGAAGGTCTGCTCCACATATTGTTTGATTGCCGGCTTGCTGTGGCCGGTATGAGCCAGAAAAATTGCTGCCGCCGTGGCCTGTGCGCCCTTGATGCCCTCCGGGTGGTTGTGGGTGACTTCAGCGGTCACTTTTGCCATTTCCAATGTTTTGTCCAGCGTATCGAACAGCCAGCCCGCTGCTGACACCCGCATAGCCGAGCCGTTGCCGAAACTACCATAGGGCTTCGGATTTTCTGCGTGCAGCCACCGGCGGAACATCCCGCCGTAACCGGCATGAGGGTATGTTTCTCCCCAAATGCGCATCTCGCTCTTTGTTTCTTCAAATGTTCTCTCCGGGATGCCCTTACCTGCAATCAATCCCCGTGCCACCGCAGCGGTCATGACGGTATCATCGGTGAAGTGCGATTTCTCGCTCAGCAGCGGAAAATCCTTGTGCTTGTAATTGTTGTGGTCAAATTCATTAGGATAAACAGGATAACTATATCAGCAGGAGCCTCCGGGCTCCTGCTTTCTTTCTGTTCTGCCGCCGTTTCGTGCATAATGCCGCAAAAAGCGTCATTCTCGAAAACTTTTTGCCACAAATTGCCAGATTTTACTTGACATTGTCCCTTTTAGGGTCTATAATAAGGGTGTAAGAACGAACGTGACCCGAAAAGGGTAGGAGGAAGATTATGAAAACTCTCGAATCCATGAAGCAGTTCATCCGCGAAAACAATTTTACCGCTCTGGTCAATGAGCTCGTCACCGGTGCCGACATGGACGTTGCAGACGCTGTCGAGTACGTCTACGACATGAAGACCCTCAGCAAGGCTCAGTTCGCAAGCAAGTATTTCGGTTGATGGTCGATAGGGGGTAACGATATGTTCAAAAAGTTGGTCAAGGCAATCGCCGCAATCCAGAACGAAAACGACCGCGACGAGTGCTACTGGCAGATTGACCGTGCATTCGAGGAAGAGCGCATCTCCTTTGAGGACCACGAGCTCCTCTACGGTCTGGCTGGTATGGTTGAGGTCGCTTAATTTTTTGCTTTCGTGTGTCCCTTTTAGGGACGTCAAGCAAGCAGTAAGACCCGTTTCGGGTAGGAGGTTTTTATGGAGCTCTACAAGTACACCGGCAGCGTTGCCGCCCTGACCGTTCGTTTCGGCAAGGCCGAGACCATCACCCTCTACGACAGCTACGACGACAGCGTCGCTCCGGTTCGTCTTGATGTGCGCGGTGCTCTGGCCGAGTACATCAAGGAAATCGAGAGCACGGACAGCGAGGAGCGGTACATGAATCTCGACTGGTACTACGACTTCAATATGCTGCTCCGGCGCATTGAGGTTCCGGGCGTCCCGTCCGGAAAGGCGCTGAAGACCGTCGTCCCTGCCAAAGTTCTGACGCAGACCCGCAGCAACCCCGACGAGCTCGTCTGCTTCGGTTGCCCCGACTTCATCAACACGAGCAAGCCGGTCTCGATGGGTCAAGATGATTACCAGAACTTCCTCATGTGGAAGCGTGAGAACAGAGATTAAGGAGGTGCGCGTTATGACGCAGGTAAGGTATTTCGGGTTCGTCAAGGCCGAGGAGCCTTGGACGGGTAACCAGTTCAAGATGTACGCCGGAAAGAACGGCTCCACGTTTGGGAGCAAGGTTCCGGCCGGTTCTGTTGTGGAGTGCGGTTACAAGAGCATCAGCTCCGCCGACAGCGCAGCGAGGGAACTGAAATCCCGCTGCGAGAAGATGGGCCGCAGGGTTTTCTGCTGGGGTTACGAGAGCGTCGCAGAGGTGCAGTAAAGGAGGGTTCGTCTCATGCTTATTTTCAAAGAGGACAGCCGTACCGGTGTCTCGTGTGGGCTGAACGATTTCGGGGAACTTTTCATCGGCAACTCCCGCTCCGGCTACAATCTGCCTGACACCCCGGAGAACCGAGAGAAGATTCTGAAAGATTTCGACTGCTGGTGGACCGGCTGGACGAAGCCCATCTTGTGATGGCCACAGCAAGGTCTGAAAGGAGTATTTTATGACAAACGAAAGTAATTTCCCTGCCGTGTTCTTTGAGGATTTTCTCGCCGCTCTCCGCAAGGTGCAGGACGAGAACCGCATCCACGGGAATGTGGAGGTCTTTGAGCTCCGGCCGTCTCCTGACGGTGCTGTTCATCTTGGCGTGAGCTGGCCCTCCATTGGGACGGTTCCGCCGGAGGAGGCGAAGAAGTTCGCCGAGGAGGTCACCCGGGCGGCCGCCGCTGCCGCTGCCTTTCCGTACAACGGCTATGTGTATACGTTTGAATAGGAGGTTCTTCTGATGACCGTTCTTGAGCGTTTGAAAGCTGCCGGGTATGACCCGGCCGTGTCCCTGTTCCCTGACAGTATCGGGAATGCCGGTTCCATGGAGTGTGAGCGCATCCAGATTCGCACGTTCTTCTGCCGCCCTCGCGAAAACGAGGCCGCCATCGGGGTGACTGCAACCGCGATGACCCACTTTTCCGACGGCTCGACCCGTCCGTATCCGGACGGCTGGCCGCGTAGCCTTGAGGCCAGCGTCACGCTCTACTTCGCTGGCGACGCAGAATTTCATTATTTCGGCAACGTCGCCACCGACCTTGTCGGCTCCGATGCCGAGTTCCGATACAGGCTCTTGAGCCGCTGTATTCAGGACTGCAAGTATTTCCTCGGCTGCGGCTCGCGTTTCAGCAAGTACCTCTGGGGCTGCTGCGTTGAGAATCATATTCAGGCCATGCGCATCCTGTGGGACAGCTTTTCCGACGACGAGAAGCCGGAGTGGACCTCTCTCGAGGAGATTGAGCGGTTCAGCAAAAAGATGCTCGAGGAGGAGATTTACTGATGGCTGCCCAGAATTTCAAGTTGTTCCTTGGCTGTCTCGGAAACGGCGTAACAGTCTGCAACTCCGCCGTGATGGAGGACGGCGATTTTAAGATGGTCGCTCACATCTCCAACGAGGGAAAAATCACTTGGTACGTCGGCGAGGATTACCCGCCTGCGGATGCTCTCGCAAGCATCCGGGCCTGCGCGGAGCAGGAGCGGGCAAAGTACGAGACATGGCTCAACGGCCTGTCTCCGGCCGCGCGCCGGGAGTATCAGCTCGAGCGGCTGCCGCTCCCTGAGTTTCTCGAGGAGCTCCGCAAGGCAAAGGAAGAAAGGGAGGGAGCCTAATGGTCCGCGATATCCACGATTATGACAGCCTCAAGGAGGCATACGATATCCTGCTCATGTTCGAGCGGTTTCCCGGTCCGGTGCGTAGTGAGCGCGTCGAGGAGTTCGTCACTCAGCTCAAGCGCGACATCCGAGAATATGTCAATCGGGTTTCCGATTGCCACATCATCCGCGACGAGTTCGATTCTTTCGTCGAGCTCGTTAAGCTGCCAGAGAAGCTCTCTCCCCTCTCAAAAGAGAGCGTTCTCGAATGGTTCTATATGCACCGGGCCTACCGCGACGACCGTTATGACGGCATGGGGTGCTCCGGTCAGTTCTTTACCACCCGCGTCAGGCTCTTTCGCCGTCGCGGTTGCTGGTACGCCTATCATTTTGTTTCGGTCGATATGTAAGGAGGTTCGCATGGAAATAAATATCACATACAAAAGCCCGGAGCACGAGGCCGCGTTCCTGTCTGAGCTTCAGCGGATTCCTCACATCGTAAATCCCGAATCCGGGCGCATCAATCCGTATTGGGGCGCGTCCCTGTATCTGCTCTCCGCGCTCACGCGCTGGCCGGAGCTCCGCATTGCCGTCATTGGTGAGGACTACATGATGTTTACGGCTGCAGAAGAGGCGTTCAATTTAAGCCAGAATGAGCGCATCGTCGTCGAGCTGGCTGCCAATTTCTATAATGCCGGTCTATGGGAGATGCCCGGTTTCGAGATGGTCTACGCCACCTGCGACACTGCTTTCACGCTCATTCTTGAGGCGTTCCGCCTGCGTCGTGCAAATCTCTTTTACAAAGACGGGGAGGTGTCCGCAGAATGGGAAGAAAGAAAATGAGCCTCCGGCGCGCTGTCGCCGTCCTGAGCTTCATTGGCACGGACGACTTCGGCCGCGAGGTGTTCGTCGATGAGCTGGGCACAATCTGGAAGTACACAGAGCCCGGTCCAATGCCGAGGGAGCGTCACGACAAACTCTATACTGCATCCAGTAATGGCCGGGACGGTGAGCCGGACCTGCCGATGTCCGATGCGTTCGACTACAAGATTATCAACTAGGAGGCGGAACACAATGTCTGCTGTCTATCGGACGTTGTACGAAAAATATGAGCAGAACGACGTTTTACACGTCGGGATTCAGGAGGTTGTCGAGGCCGAAAAGGAGATTGACACGTTCCTCAAGTCTCTCGAACGCAACCAGCGCGACCAGCTCGACACGCTGCTTGGGCGTCTGTCCCGCGCCTACGAGATGCAGGGTTTTCTTTTCGGTGGTCTTGCATCCGGCGCAAAGTGGAACGGAAAGACGGCTCCCGAACCGGGCGACGGATACGGCCGGAGTGTCCGGGCCTATCACGGCTCAACGCTTGCTCCGGTCTGCCAGATTGACCGCAAGACAAATCAGGTCATACATGAGTATCCGAGTATCGCTGCTGCCTCCCGTGCTACCGGTCTGGATGACAGCGCAATCGGAAAGGTATGCAAGGGAAAGTTACCCCATGCGGGCGGTTTTCTCTTTCGGTACATCGAGCAGTAAATCTTTCACAGGTACGCAAAAATATTTCAAGAAATTGCCATTTCGCTCTTGCTTTCCACGCGCTTGTGTGGTATAATATAGTCAGTTGAGGGGGCCGCTCCTCAATGAGTAAGGTGGCAAGGCCAGAAAGGAAACGACATGGACGACGAAATGAATACCGCCGAGGTGCTTCGAGACGAGGCAAAGGAGAACCGGACCCGTGAAATTCTTGAGCTTATGCGTAACAGCAAAACGCTCGAGGAGGCCGTGGAAAAAGTAAAAGCCCTGCTCAACAAGTAAGCAGGGCTCTCCGATGAAGAACAAAGGCCGATGACGGCGGCCAGAGTTCTGAAACGCCGGGGGAGTGAGAAACAGCTTGCAGATGCCTCACTTCTCCGGCATTTCTATTATAGCAGATTCAAGGGGGATTTCAAGATGTCAGCTTTAACGCCTGTTGCCGCCCGTATCACCGGGCTGCGCGAGGCTCGCGGGTTGACCCGCACCCAGCTGTCGCGGCTCTCTGGCGTTCCGCTGCGGACGCTCGAGGAATGGGAGGCTGGTCGCCGGGTCCCGCGCGATGTTTACCAGATTCACGCCGTCGCTGCTGCGCTCGGCATGAGCATTGAGGATTATCTCGGGCTATAAAGAATTAGGAGGTCCGGCGGTATGCCGGGCCTCCCTTTTTGTTATTCTGGCATAAAGCCGTAACCGGCCTCAAATGCCGCTACTTCTCGGAGGTAGGCAACGCGGCCTGCTGCGCGGTCGATGGCGTCGCGCAATTCGCGGTTTTCCACCAGCTTGAGCAGCGCGGTGAGCGTGTCCTCTGCCTGCATGATTTCGCGGGTGTCCTGCGGGTTGACCTGCTCCATGTAGAGCTCATAAATAGACTGTTCCATGCTTGCCTCCTATGCCCGCCAGTGGTCGAGCCGCTGCCGCGCATACAGGATTTGCGCGCGCCGTTCTTCCCGCTGCGGGTGTTTCGGAGCAGCCATTGTGACGGGAGGGCTGTTCGTGGTCCCCGTGCAGCCCTCTCCATCACCTCCCTGTGGGCCGTCTCCCGCAGGCTGATTTCAACTTGCTGGCAGTTTGCCGGTAGCTTTTCGGAGTGCTTTCTCCTGCGTTGAGCCGTAGAACGCCACGAGCACGGCTCCGGGGCCTCGATTTCGGACTTTTGTGGTCTAGCCGTAAAGTTTGCCGTCCGACCATTGCGACGCTTTGTGGGTCTCCGCAGGAGGTTTTCGTCACTTGCCGGGTCATTTCAGTCTGCCAACACCTGTCCCACCGTCGGAACAGCAGTACTGTCGCTCACTTTCCGATACGTTTCAGTTTCATCCCGGCTCTTATCGTATAGCTCGATTTCTCCCTGCTCGTTCATTGACACGGTCTGAATCACCTGCTTGTATTGGTTCGTTACCACCAGACCTTTTTCCTCGTCTAATCCGAAGTAGAGCGTAAAAATGTGTGTAACGGTCTTTTCCTTTCTCCAATCTTTTGAGGTCTCGAAAAGCACGGTATTCACCGTGTTCTCGTTCACCACAAGCCGCTCGTACTTTTCGTGGCCTACTCTTTCCCACTCGCCTTGATAGTCAGCCGACAGTGCAATTATTTCCTCGCTGTTCTCTGGCTCTTTTATGTTGCCAACAAGCTCTCGTAGAGCATTTAGGCTGACGCCAATTTTTACAACGGGCTCCGCTCCGCTGTCGTCAGAGTATATACCGGTCACTCCGTCATCACTGCTCCACGCCAGCATATTTTCTTTGGCTCCGGTGCTGCTCTCGCTATATTCTGTGACAACGTACTGCGTTGCGTTTAGGCCAAGCTCCTGCGCCTTGTCAAAGAACGCCTGCGCCGTTTGTTCCGCTACGTCTGGCATATAGTAGCCTCCGGCTGCTACTACTCGAATAGTCATCGAATACTCGCCCTTGTTCTCGAAGGCTTCAATGCTTGACACCTCCATCGTGGTCTTTTCATCGAGTGCTGCTTTCGCTGCATCCTCTAGGACCTGCGTGTCCTCCTGCCTTGCAGAGTAGCTTTTCTCGTTAGAGGTTGTCCCGCCCGTCGAGCTGCTGCCCGCTGTCGTTTGGCCGCATCCGGTGAGCGTCATGCAAATTGCGATAGAGAGCGCGGCCAGTTTGATGCCGAGGCCGGTTTTCTCGATTGTTGCCCCCCCCGAACAGTTGTTCGTGGGTGAGGGACGCAGTTGTGTTACCCATAACTGTTGTCCTCCTGTCCTGTGTTGGTGGTCGTGCTTTTATGATAGCACCTAACAGGGACAATGGCAACGGCTTTCGCGCCAGCGATTGCAAAATCGCTGAGTATAATATATTCTCTACTCTTCTTTACTTTACTCTACTCTACTTTGTCGATTGTTTCGCCGGAAATACCCGGAAATGCTGCTTTCAGTGCATATCCGCGCGGATATGCGTTCAAAACGGTATTTCCGCTCCGGTTATATTGTTTTTCGTGGTATTTTGGGACAACTGCGTGTGTTGTCTCGCATGACCCTTTTATCAACTTTTTCCACCCAGTTTTCCACTTTTCGGGTCGTTCTGGTATTTCCGCGCCGTTTTTCTGCGGTTATCCACGGAAATGATAGAAAATGTATCAAAAAGTGCATTTCTGTCCCGAAAATGTCTTTTTACGAGAATAACCGCGCCGGAAATGCTGTTTTAAGTGCGTTTCCGGGGAAGATATTGCAAAAAACAGCAATAAAAAAAGAGCCTCCCGGCCCTCTTGTGCGAGGAATACCGGGAGGCTCGTGCTGTTATGTGGTAGCTGCTGGGGCGTCCTTAGTGAATCTGGTTCTTGACGTTCTCGTAGGTCTTATCGCCCTCGATAGCGGCCTGCGTAAAGGAGTTGTTGTACCACCAGTTAATCAGGGCCGTAACGGTGGTGATGCCCGTGGTGACGAGCTGTTCCACCGTGCTGCTCTCGATGGGCAGCGGAGACTTGCCGAACGCGCTCAAAATCTGGTTTGCCAGAGCCAGCAGCAGAGCAGCGGTACGGGCGATGGTGGCGGCGGAAACTTTGTTATTGTACTTCATAATAGCGTTCTCCTCTCATTCGACAATGGATTTGATTCCGCAGCGGGAAACGACTTCCCGCTGTGCGTGTTTGACCTTAGAGGCGTAGTCCAAGGCTGCGTGCATATCACCATTGCAGTGCGCGTCAGGGATGCGCTGAACTGCCTTTGCGGTGGCCTCGCCGAGGGCGATGGCGGCGAGAGAAGTTTCATAGATGCAGATTTGCAGCTCCTCTCTGCTCTTTTCGCGCTGGGCTTCAATGTTCTCGCGCTTCTTGGCTTCTTCGGTCCGCTTTCTCTCGTGCTGCTCGATTTTGCGCTCAATCAGCCAGACAGCAAATCCAAAGATTCCAGACGGCACTCCAACGGTGACGAGAATTTGCCATGTTTCCACTGATATCACCTCCTCCCTCACAGATATTTGTCTGCGCCTGACAGGGCAGTCCAGCTCTTGGGGCCGCAAATGCCATCAGGGACGAGGCCGTGCTTACGCTGGGCCGTCATCAGTGCCTTTGTGGTAGCCGGGCCAAAACTGCCGTCGTGCGGGATGCCGAGGAGCCGCTGCAGCATAACCGTAGCTGCGCGGTTAGCGGCTCCCTCGCAACCCTGCTCGATGGTCGGCAGGACAAACTTGTTGTAGGTGGTGCTGGGATACACGCCGGGCTGGACGCAAAGCCATGTAGCCTTGCCTCCGCGCGTGTCGGTGTGGACAATGGCGGCCTTGTCGTGCCAGTAGATGCCGACCGCGCCAAAGCCCTGCGCGGCCGCGATGATGCCGAGGGCGACGGGGTTGACGCTCCGGTCCTTCGTGCGCCAGTCGGCCGCAATGCCGTAGAGGTGGCGGCTCGTCCGGCTGCCGCCGACTTTCGGGTCTGCGTTGTGCTTCACGCACCGGTAGCCTGACGTAACCTTGATGGCCTTGCCGAGCTTGGTGCGGATGGTCTGCATCTTCTGGACGAGCTCCGGGTCAATCATCTGCGCCGTGCATCCGCACGGGCAGGCGAACTCGTACCGCTCGAAATCCGTGGTAATTTTCGTGTGGTCGTTCGGCTTAAAGGTAATTACGCTCATTCTCACCGTCTCCTTTATCAGTCTGTTTGAGTACGGAAAATTCTGCGTGTACCACCGCGCGGGCTGCGCCGTAGCCCTCCGGCTCCCCGCAGTTCGTTTCGAGGGAGTATTCCTCCCACCGGTCGAGCAGCTTAACGGTGGCCGTCAAAAGCTGTTCGAGCCTCTCCTCGCGGTTCATTGGCGGCTCCTTTCAGCGGCTCTCGCCGCGCCGGAACAGTGTGTAGTGCGGATGCTCCTCCCCAAACAGCCAGTATCGCAGCCAGTCATCGAGGACAACGGCCGCGATAGACACGAAAATCCACAAAATGCTGAACGGGAGGCAAATCTGCCCTTTGTAGTTGAACGGCATACCGGAGTAGTCCCAAACGCCGAGGCCGAGCCAGACGTTGAGAATCATACCGGTAACGAGCTCCGCTCCTGTCACGATGGCCGAGCCGAGGACGCCCTGCCAAATGAGCGGGGTATCCCACTCAAGAAGGCCCTCATTCAGCTCACCGAGAATCAGGAAAAGGAATCCGCCGAGGACGAACATCGTCCAATGGCTATGTCCTCTGAAAAGCACCTCGAGTCCGAAGTATACAAGCCCTCCGAACACAAAGAGGATGGCAGTTTTACATACAGAGTTCCTTGCCATTTCGGTCCTCCTTAGGCGGAGAGCTTGTTGATGATGGCCGTAATCTGCGCCTGCGCCGCGCTGAGAATGTCCCCGACTTCCTTTTCGAGGTCCTCGGGAAGGGCGCATCCGTAATAGATGGAGCCGATAACATTCGGGTCGGTCTCGCGCTTCGCCCACTGGCGCAGCGCATTGCAGTAGGTCGTCTGTTTGGTGACGAAGCTCTTGTATTCGCTGTACAGAGTAATAATGTCTGCCGCGCTGTACATAACGCACTTGCCGCCATCCGGGTGGTAAGGGTATTCGGACGCGCCCAACGTAATGGCCGCAAACATCGAGTCGATGTTCGTCTGGTCGTTGGGCATCAGCGAAAAGTGCTGCGTACCGTCGGACAACTCCACGTCAATGCCAGCATAAATAAAGTTCTGGCAGGTTTCAGAAGCGTCGTCCGCCACCTTCTGTGCCAGAGTGGGAAGGTCGTTTTTCTTCCATTCAATAGCCATACTGTCCTCCTTACTGGAAAGCGCCGGAGACGGCTTCGATGTAGCCGCCCTCGCCGGATTCGCCGCGCTCCACGCTGACGCGGAAGTTAAACGCCGCGCCGCTGGTGTCGGTCTTATTCTCAAAGACGATGTTCACGCCTTTTTTTACCTCGGTCGTGGCATCCTGCCAGACCGGGGAGCTGTCGAGTGCGTTGTTGGTCACTTCGGCTTTGAACTTCGCATCATCGGGGATGGAGCCGGTCACCTGAAGCACGGCAACGGTAATGTCGCCCTCAACGGCCAACGGTTCAGCCAGCGTCACGCTTGCGGCGTGGACGGCCTTGGTAAAGGTCGCGGACGTGCTGACGGTTTCCTTGCCGTCGCTCACCTCAACGGTGATGGTGTGGTTGCCGTTCAGGATTTTCTGGAATCCGGCAGCGCTGGCCGTCTGCTCAAAGGTCAGGGCCGTGCCGCTGGCAACGCCGGTGCGGGTCTTGGCGCTCTTGCCGTCCAGCTTTTCGGTGACGGTCAAGGTGTCGCCGTCGGCATCCCTGACGGTGTACTTCCACGCAAAGGACGCGTTCTTCCGCCCCAGAGCTGCGCCGTCCGTGCTGACGGTAGGTGCAGTGTTGACACTGACCGTGCCATCGTCAGAGACCACGAGTGTAGAGGGAAGAATGAAAGCGGGGCGAACACCATAGGAGCTGTTGT
Organism: Faecalibacterium sp. I2-3-92; assembly: GCF_023347315.1. Lineage (GTDB taxonomy): Bacteria > Bacillota > Clostridia > Oscillospirales > Ruminococcaceae > Faecalibacterium > Faecalibacterium duncaniae. The sequence goes on along the minus strand of NZ_CP094470.1, from coordinate 1,117,106 downwards.
ACCAGATGTCGTAGTCGGAGCCATCGGTGTTGACGTTCCAGACGTAGTTGCTACTGCTGGTGTACGGAGAGCGCAGCCACCAAATGGCAGCGCTGCTGCCGTTGTAGGCAACGCGCTTGCTTGCGCTGTCGAAGTAAGACAGCTTTGCACCCTCGGTGTTCATGTAGCTTACGCCGCTGAAACCGACTTCCGTGCCAGACAGCAGGAACACCTTGCAGCTCAGTCCGTTAGAACCGCTCATCACATTGTTGTTCGAGTAATTGGTGTACGGAATTTTGACCTGTTTGATGGCATTGCGAATATCGGCATCGATCAGGCTGATGAACGTACCATTCAGGTACGCGGTCATGTCGGAGTTCAGGTAGTCGTTGTTGGAACCGTCCCACTTCATCGTGGTATAGATGTCCTTCATTACCACCCAAACGCCGTTGCAGCTTGCATCATAGGCGCTGCTGGGCAAGCCCTGCTGCACAACAATAAAATCTTTGGACGCGCCGTTGACTTTGATTTTGACAATGCTGCCAACGGCTTTCGTGCCCAGTTTTACGTTTGCCATTGTTACCTCCTTGTTTTCGTTCAGGCCCACGGCATGATCTCCGCGGGCCGCGTGTTCTGCGATACAGAGAGGGACAGGGCTTTGTGCTGCTTCTTGTAGATGCAGCGGCATTGCCTCGCCCGCCGTCTGTCACGCGCGAGTTTGTTCGAGTTGATTTTTCGATGGATAGGGATTTTACAGTCAAGCAATTTTTCGAGCCGGTCAGCGTACTTGCGGCGCAAAGAGTAAGTATCACCATGGGCGGCATGGGCATCCCACGCATCAAAGCTCCGCAGGATTTCCTGCTTGGTCACTTCGCCTGCGGGGTATGCCGTCTCCCAATATCTGATCTTGTTCTTCATCCGCTTGGAGCTATCCCGGCGCAGCTTTTGGATGACCGCGCCGGTGTCGGTCAGGTAGCTATGGAATCCCAGAAAATCAATACCGTTCCGCAGCGGGAAAATGGCGGTTTTCTGGTTCAGCTCAAGGCCGTAACTGTCCATGAGCGCCCGAACATCCCGGAGAATGCACTGCAATTTCTTCTTGTCCGAACAGATGATATAGAAATCATCCATGTATCGGCCATAGTATTTGATGCGGTACTTTTCTTTGATGATGTGGTCGAACTCGTCCAAAAACATGAGGGCGAAAAGCTGGCTCGTCTGGTAGCCCAGCGGCAAGCCGTCCTCCATCACGTCGATGTAGATGCAAAGCAGCTCATAGACACGCGGGTCAACGCCGCGCTTGTCCAGCACGGCTTTGAGCTTGCGTTTTAGCTTCCGGTGGTCGATGCTGGCGAAGAAATGCCGCACGTCGCCTTTCAGCACCCAGCCGTCCGCGCCGTGGCCCTCACGGCGGTAATAGTCCACCATGTGGGTTTTCAGGCGCATCAGGCCGTCGTCTGTGCCTTTTCCGGTCTGGCTGGCGTGGCTGTCCCGGATAAAGCTCTTTGTCAGGGCATCATACAGGATGTTATCGACCAGAGCGTGCAGCACCACCTTGTCCACAAATGCGGGGGCGTGTACCATGCGGCGCTTCGGCTCGTAGACGGCAAAGACCTCAAACTTACTTGGCACATAGCGTATCTGCTGCCGAATGCTCCCGTCTGGCTGCCGCACATTGCAGACAGCCAGCTTACGGGAGAGCTTTTCCGTGCAGGCCAGCGCCTGCGCCTCGTACTCGATTGTTTTGCTTTTACTGCGCTTTCCCTTCCGGGCTTCAAGGTAGGCTTTGTAAAGTACCTCAAAGCTGCACAGTTCTTCGTATGTCAAAATGACCCTCCGCTGGTTCGCGTTACGGTAGTGGGCTGTATCCGGCAGGGATGGCCCATCTCAGCGGGATGTATTTATCACTTGCCTGCATCGGCAAGCGACAGGATGCGGTTTCCTTTGATGGGCGCACTGCTTTCAGCTTATGCCTACTCGTCACACGGTTCCATCAGAGCGGGGCGAACACCATAGGAGTTGTTGTACCAGTTGTTGTTGTTGGAGCCATCGGTGTTGACGTTCCAGACGTTGTTGTTATTGTTGGTGTTCGGAGAGCGCAGCCACCAAATGGCAGCGTCAGACAAACAAACCGCACCCTTTATGCAAAGCGGTTGCCCGCTGTGCGTTTACGGTTCCGGGTAAAGGACGGCTTTCAGGGCGGCAGCCTGTTCGGTCAGCCGTTTCCGTTCCGCTTCTGCCCGGAGTTTTTCGGCACGTCCGCGTTCCGACGTGAGCCACTTCATCGCCGGGTATTTTACGTCCGTGACCTTCTTTGTCCAGATACCGGCTTTCTTCGCGCTGATGATACCTTCCTCCGTGCAGATGGTCAGGTATTCCAGCAGTAGAGAGCAGCCGTCCACGACCGCGCCGATCTTCTCAACGCGCCTGTCGTAGTCGGTCTGGAAATTCACGTTGTTCGCCGCGTGTGCATCCAGCAGGATTTGCCGGGCGGTCAGCCGGATGCCCTCGCCGTACAGCCGGAAAGTGCTTTTGGAAAAGCCCTCCCTGTCCCGCGTGTCGAGTGCATGGACGGCAGTGCCACACACCTTCTGGATGTCGCGCACATCTTCGAGCGCTGCGACTTTCTGGATGATCTTCCGGGCATCGCTCCGGCTGATGTCATCGGTGACGATGCGGGTTGCCCTCTGAGTGTAGCGCAACAGCTCCCGCGCATTCGCGCCGACCTTGAATGTTTCAGCCATCAGAACTCCACCCTCGCCTGTTCTGCGTTCCACACGCCGGTGACGGTCAGACCGTCAAGGCTGCCGAACGTGGCAGAAAAAGGGTTCTTGGTGACGTTCGTGCCGAACTTCAACTCGATTGCCTTAATGCTGGCGTTCATCGCGGCCACGCTGGCGCGGATGTCGCCGTGTGCATTCTCTGCAGAGTTGTGGGCATCGACGGCAGAGCTGATTTTCTGGTCGGTCTGAGCCTTGGTGTATGCGTCCACCGTCGGGCGCTGCGATTCGGTCAAATGGCCGTCAGCATCCAGCGTGGCAATGCCGCCCGGCACGCCGATCTGGTTAGTGCGGACAACATCTTCATCCGGCGCCTTGCCGGGGCCTGCGTTAAAAGAACCGTATGCCATTTAGGTTCCCCCTTCCTGTGCAGCCGTGTATTTCACGGTGCTTGTAATGTGATACTGTGCAGAAATTTTCTCGGTCGGAGCTTTGGCGGCCCTCAGCCGCAGCTTTCCTTCGAGGCTTTCGGTCGCAATAAAGCCCACCGCACCCGCCACATCGTAAAATCCCGGCAGTACCGTAACATCCACAATGTCGGTAGCCAACAGGCCCGCAATGGGGATGTCACAACAAAAATAGCCGGGGGAGGAATTATCCTCGCCCCAGCCATCGACCGGAATCGTAAAAGACACCGCAGCCGTGACATCCTGCTTTTCGTGCAGGATGTCATCGGTTTCATCGAATCCGTTTGCCGTTGCTTCGGAAAGGTCTCCGAGTGCGGTGTTGCACTGCTTGATGTGGCTGCAAAGCGCGGCAAGCCCTGTGCCCAAAAGCGTTTTGACCTTCGCTTTTGCCATAGAGCTTACCTCCTCATGTCTTAGTCAGCGTCAGCCAGCAGAGCGGCGATCTCCTCTGCGGAGAAGTCCTCCACGTCCTCGTCGTGCAGAACATTCTCCGGCTCGGTGTACACGACGACTTCCTTGCCGTCGATGTTCACATTGCCGTTGGTGGAGCTGGCGGCAGTCTTGGTTGCGCCCTCAGAGACACCGGCCAGCTTTTCGCCCTCGGCATCGCTCATCAGGCGCTTGCCAGCCTCGGCGCCCACGAAGTCCGCAGGCTTCTTACCGCTGTCGGTCAGATTGCCCTCGCCATCCAGTGCAGCAAAGTTGCCGGTGGTGGCACCAGTGACCTTATCGGCCTTGCCGGAAATGTCCACTTCCTCAGGGGTGGGAACATACAGACCGTCGTCCTTCAGAATCAGAGCGTTGCCCGCAGCAGCGGAAACATTGACCTTGACATCCACCTCATAGCCAGCGATGGTAACGGTGGTGGATGCATCCTTGCCGGTGGTCTTTGCGGCGTAGGTATCGACCAGAGCAGCCATGTTCAGGAAAGAGTAGGTGCAGTTGTCGGGGTTCTCACCCTTGACGGCCAGAACCATGACCGGCTTGCCGTCCAGCTTGGGGTCGGTGGCGCCGGGGTAGGTCGCAGCATCGAACTTGAACTTGGCCGCGAAGGTGGTCTTGGTCTGGTCGAGGAACAACTCAGAGGGGAAGTCAACGGAGAAAGCAGCAGTGCCGCTCTTGTCGGTAGAGGTGTAGAAGTTCACGGTGTTGCCGTCAACGCCAAGAGACTTGATAGCAGCGTTGGCTGCGATCTGCACAGGGGTAAAGGCGTCCTTCTTGACGAAAGTCTTCTTGATCTCGGCGGTCAGGTTGCGGATGGTGGTCTTGGTAGAAATCTGCTTAGACATAATAGTGTCCTCCTAAAATTATTTCAGCATATCAACGATTTCCTGCTGCGTTTCTTCCTCGTTCAGCAGGTCTTCGCTCGTCATAACGGTTTCTTTGCGGACAGTCAGCGCGTTTGCGCTGTCAAAGTCAAGGCCTTCGCCAATGCGGACGGCAATAGCGCCGCTCGCGTCACGCTTCAAGCCCTGACCGATGCTTACGCTACCGGTTTCACCCGAACCACCTCCTTTCCCGAACAGGGTTACGGTCGCCTGAATATCTGCTTCCGGGATGCGCTGAGCGAAAAATCTGATGAAACCATCATGCGTTTCGCACCCGTTCAGGACGCCCGCTTTGGTCGTAGTATAGAAGCTGCCAGGAGATACAACGCCAACGGGTACAAGCTCGCTGGTGCTGTCCGACAGTTCTGCGTCATAAATGCACTGGTAGTAATCCATACCGCCAGCGTTTTCGTAATCATCCTCGCTGCGGGCGGGCTTCCACCCGTCAGCTGCAAGGGTGAGTTTGTAGGAGCCATAGTAGCCGCCGCCTGTGCCGCCGTCCACCTGCTCCTTGATAAGAGCCTTTACCTGTTCTTCGTTCAGGATTTCCCCGGATTCAGACAGGTTCTTCACGGCTGCGCTGACCGCTGCCGTGATGGTCGCTGCATGGGCATCAGCGGCGGCGTTGTGCTTCTCAATTTCGGCCTTGACCAGCTTCATCAAAGCCTGCATCTGCGGGCTGAGGGCAATTTCGATTTTTGCTTTGTTCGAGATTGCAATAAGGGCAGCAATCTCAATTTCAAAATCAGCGTTCACGCTGGATGCAGGGACTTCGATTCCACGTTCATCCTGCATGATGAACAGCAGCACTTCGGCATCATCATTCAGGCGGCCATATACGCCGATCTGGTGCATGATGTAAGTGCTTTCTGCTCCGGTAATCTGGATGCTGACTTTCCGGGCCGTTTCCTCTCCGTCCTTTACGGTGTCAATCGCAAGGATGGTCAGTTCGTGCGTTTCGCCGCTGACGGTCGTTTCTGCCGACAAGTCGGTTTCAACGATGCCGGTGCCGCTCACGGCGCGGGTGATGGTGAGCGCGCCGCCGGAGAGGGATTCCGACAGGAGCGCGGCACCGGCAGTTGTATAACTGGATTTTTCCCAGCTCATGTTGTCTGTCCTCCAATCTTGATGGTTACGGTTTCGTGCGTGTGCGCAAGCCCGCCGGTGGCGTATGCCTGCGCGGTGATGTTTTTCGGGTGGATGGCTCCGGGCAGTTCAACGGTCGTCTGCATCCGCGCTGCGCTCATAGCACCGGAAACATAGCCACGAGCCGTGACGGCGCGGGGTTTGATGCTTCCGGGCAGCCGAACGGTGCAAAAGGCAGCCATTCCGCAGGGTGCGGCGGCGACGTAGGCTGGCTGTAAATCCGGAATATATGCAAGAACAAGCGAAAGCGAAAGATGAGCCGGAATCTTGCGCTTCAAGCATTCCATGACGTCGCTCGATAAGAATGTGGAGTTATCATTTGGGAAGAGCTTCACATAAATTCTGCTATTTTTGAATTCAACAGAGGACGAGGCTCCGGTATATCCAAAAACAATATCTTTTATCTCCTGAGAGCCGATGTGGTTGCCGCCGATGAAGTACAAGGCGACGAGCTTGCGCCGCGCCTCGAGGGTGCGCTTCTGGTTCAGAGGGATACCGAGGAAGGTTTCCATCTGCGCCAGCGTATCCGTGTCCATCAGGGATACGAAGTTGTTGTTGACAACAGCGTCCACGCCGTCCTCGATTTCGTCCAGCCCGCCTCCGGCTGCGCGCCAGATAGCGTCCATCTCGAAAACATCCCGGTAGAACACCGGGTAGAATGTTTTCAGCTCCTCGTATGCGCTGGGGAATCCGTTAGGATACAGGGTTGGTTTCACTTACTGTCACCTCCCCCAAAACAAATACCTCCTCTTTTCCGGCCTCGACGTTTGCCGTCTGGCCGTTGAAACGGAGGTTTGCGTAGTCCAGCACTCCCAAGAGGCTGTAAATCGTGTTGCCGACCGTGCTGATGCGCAGGGTGGGCGTTTCGCTGTCGTCCGTGGTGAGGTTGATGCTCTTGATTTGAGCTTTGAGGGCCGTCTGCGCTGCGCTCCTGACGCTGGCGAGGTCTCCTCCCTTTGCAAGTGTCACGGAGAAAGAGATGTTGACCCTTTTCGCCGTGGCGGATGTCGCGGTGAAGTGCGCGCCGATGTTGGCCTGTCCCTCACCAAGGCCGGTCCCGCCCGGGTCGATGTACTCCTGTACGTGCTGCACAACAGCCTCAGACGCCGGGCCGCCCTCCGTGTCAATGAGAATGCCTTTGACCGTGTTCTCTCCCGCCCAAAGGGGAACAATGCGCGCACGGCCGACGCCGGAGATGCTCTCGCACCACGTTTTGTAATGCTGCTGGTTTCCATTTTCTGCCGGTCCAGCGATTTTCTCCTGTACACGCTTTCGGAGGCTCTCGTCGTCCTCGTCGTCTGCGCCCGGTTCGAGCTCCTCGACGATGGAGCAGGCCGTGAGGCTCCGCTGCGTGTCGGTCGGCACAACAGAGGTTCCGGCCGGAATGTCGTTCGCCTCCGTTCCGGCTTTCTCCGCCTCGATGTAGATGCCGAGGGCGTCATCCTGCGCCAGCACAAAATACTGGCCGCTGCAGAAGAAGCGCGTCCCGAGCTCCGGGAGTTCCCCGTCGTACTTGATGCGGTACTTTGCCGTCGCGGCTGCCTGCCGGTAAACGGCGTATTCCTCCGCCTTGAGCGTCAGGTAATCGCCGGTCGCCGTCACCAGAAACACCATCTCGAACACCTGTTCGAGGTCTGCATAGTATTTGGCGATTTTGAAAGCGATGCCTGCGACAGCATCGTAGAAGATGCTGCCCTGCCGGAGGTCGATTCCGTCCGGCGCGCGGCTCAAAATCTCCTCCAAAACCTTGTCGTAGGTCTGGGCTTCAAACACTCTATATCACCTCCTCGACCTCTGTGGTCCCGTAAATAGTGTCCGCCGTGAAGTGGACGTTGCAGGAATCCTCGTTGAACTCAAACTCAAAGTCATAGACTTTAAGAATCCGGCCGTCGCAGAGGAGTGCATCCTCCACAAGTCTCGGGATTTCCGCCCTGATGAGCTCCTCTGTCGCGTTCTCGTCCGTGACAGTGTCCTTGATTTCGCTGCCGTACTGGTTGTCGTAGACGAGGCAGTGGAAACGCGGAGTGAGGAGTGCTTTCAAAATAAACTGGTTGACGGCTTCGAGGCCGTCAACCTTTCCGACGATGCGCCCGGTATCGAGGTCGAGCTTGTAGGTGAGCGACGGCTGCTCTTTCTCCTCCTCGATGCCGGAAATAGGAATGGGAACAAATACTCTGCTCATACGATAGCCCTCTCAAGAGCGTAGTAGCTCTTACCGTCGTTGAAGCGGAGAAGGTAGACAGATTCGCCCGTCTTGAGCGCATTGTAAACGGTCAGCAGACCGCTCTCGATGGAAAAGGTTTTCAGCGAGTGGATGTGCGCACTCTCCTTGCTGCTCTCGACCTTGTGATAGTCTCCCACGGGCTTGTCCTTATCGCCCTCAAGCGGGCAGCCGACGAGGCCGGTCACCCCTCCGCCTCTGGAATCGAACAACTGGAACTTGTGGCCGTGCGCGCCTCCCACATGGGTGTTGCTGTCGATTTTGCCGTCCGCGAGGGCGATGTCTACTTTCACTTGATAGTCGGTCAGGTTCCGGGGGACGAGGAGCGCGCTGCCAGAGATTTCGAGCTTTTCGTCGTTCTCTATCTGGATGGTGAGCGGGCTCTCTTTCGTGACCGTGCCGACAACGATGCCGCCGTCTTTCGGCAGCATGGAGAGAAAGAGCTGCTTTAGGCTCGTCGCTTCATCCGGGTTCATGTGCAGCTCCTCCTATCCGATTTGACTGGCGTCCACCCATCCATAGACGGTGCTCTGCTTGTCCGTGTGGATGATGTGGTACGGGTGTTTTGCGTTCTTGCTCTTGGCGATGGCAGTGATTTTCGCCGGTCCCGCTTTCGGGCTGTTGGTCGGAGACGTCGCGGTGGACGCAACGTACTGGGGACCGCCCGAAAATTGGACCTTATCGCCGACGGAGTGCGAGGTCGAGCTCTTTTCATCGCTCGCCTTTGCGCTCCGCTCGGTGTCTGTTGCCATGTTCAAGGTAAGGCGCATCGAATGGTAGTTGCCCTTGAATGTGTGGGTATCCTCGTCTACATAGTAGCTGTTCGAGATGCCGAGCGGCCTGATGATGATGCACAGGCCGACGCCAGAAATGACGTTTGCCTGCCCGAGGCCCTCGATTGTCAGCGTTTTGCTGGGGAGCTTCTGCTCTGCGAGAATGGATTCAGCCATGTCCGTGAGGTTCGCCTCCTCGGTGTTGCTGTCGGGCGTGGAAATGTCCTGCATGATACCGATGGTCTTTTCGAGTTCCGTGTCCGCCTTTTCGGCGAGCACTTTGTCCTCCTTAGACAGCAGCTTTATGCGGGTTTTCACCTTCTCGATGCTGCAAGTGTAGTCGTAGCTTATAAGGTTCCGGCCGGTTTCCACCACCCATTGCAGGATGCTGTCTTTCCGCTTTATCAAGCTCAGTTTCCCGTCGGCTGACGTCACATAATGCCTGATGCCGGTGGCCTTAAACGTGAGGCTCAAGGCGTCCAGAATAACATCGCAGGCTGTCGTTTTGGCCTTTGGTAGCTCCGAGATGACGTAGCCAGTGTCGGCCACGTCCTTGTACGGAATCTGGAATCGGTCGCAGCAGTCCTTGAAGATTTCGGACGCCTTTTTCCGCTTGTAGCAAAAGCTGTCTTTGTTGTTCGACAGGTAGATACCCACGTCGTAGGCCTTGATGGTCATGGTCTTTTTCGTGCTCTGCCTCTGCTGCATGATGATGCCGCGAAACAGCTCTGCGCCCTCCCAATAAAAAACACAGTGGTTTCCCTTGGTGACATCAATGCCGGAACGGGCGTGTTTCCAGCCGTCATCGTCGATAAGCGATACGGAAAGAGTGCGCGCCGGGGAGCCCTTTCGGCCGCTCCATGTCGCGCTCTCCACCAGCTCGCTCATGTCGTAGGTGGTCTCGCCTTTTGTGACGAGGAATGTAATCTTGCTCATTGCCTCACCTCACGGGAGCTGCAACACCTGTCCGGGATAAATCAAATTCGGGTTTTTGAGCTTATCCTTGTTCAGGGAATAGATTTCTTTGTACCGGCCTCCGTCGCCGAGGGTCGATTTCGAGATGTTGTAGAGGCAGTCTCCGGGCTTGACCGTGTAGGTTTTCGCCTGCACTCGGTTGTCTGTCCGGGTGGAGCCGCCGGAGACGGTCGCAGTTCCGGTCGAGCTGACTTTGACCTGCCGGATTCTGACCTCTCTGTACTCCTTGAGCTTGATTTTGTAGTAGATGCTCCCGGGGTCGCCGCCTTTTCTGTAAGGCTGCAAGCTCTGGATAGCCGCGTAGAAGTTTACGCGCGTTCCGGTCAGGATGAGGTGCACCGGCTTCGCGCTGATTTTCCACTCGAAAAGCCGCTGCATCATCGCATCCGGTGACGACAGCATAAATGGCGTCTGGATGCCCGGAAAATACGCGGCTGGAAAAAAGCTGTCCCACGATACCTCCGCGGCCGCCCGGTCCTGCAAAACGAGGATTTCGCCGAGGCCACTGATGGTGACGCTCGTGTTCTTCGTCCCGTGAGTGACGTCGAACTTCGTCGGCAGAACAGGAAAGCGCAGTTTCTCGCGCTCTCCGTTGTGCGTAATCCAGAGCTGCATGCTGCTCTCAAAAATCATAGGCGAGGTCTCCTTCCTCGAAGATTTCACCCTTGATGATGCTCATAAGGACTGGCTTTGCATGGCGCGTCAGAATGTCGAGGACGGATTCCTCATTCATGCCGCCGACGTCGATGGAGCCGCTGCCGTTGATTTCGATGATAATGCGTTTGACGGTCTCGCCAATGCTGGGCGCGTCCGAGGAGGAGGCCGGGGCCTCCTGCTGCGCGTCGCTGGCGGCCGGGGCAGTCGTGTTGACCGGGGCCTCCTCTGCGGGTGCAGCCTCCTCCGTAGTCTGCGCCTGCACCTCCGGTTCGACGTACTCAATACCGGTGGGCTGTGCATCAGAGCCCTGCCCGTCAGCCGTGAGATAGGAATACTCCTTGACGGCCTCCATACCCTCCGGCAGGTCATTCTCCGGGAGCGGGCTTGCCGTGGGCTCCGGGGCGTTCGTGGCGTTTTCCGCGCTGTTCACGGCTGCGAGGATTCTTTCGGTCTCCTGCGTGGGGAACACCTCGGACCCGCGCGCGCCGATGATAAGCTCGGGGCCTTTCTCACCGGCGATGTAGACGTCCTCCTGTGCGGACAGAGTGCCGTTCGCGTGACCGGTAACTGTCGTTGCGGTGGGTGTCGTTGTCGGCGCAGTTTTCAGGTGGGAGGCGGCTGCGTTCGCAACGGCCTCCGCTGCGCTCCCGGCCTCGCCAGTCATGGAGCGGATTGCATCACAGTAGGCCTTGATGGTATCCTGTGCTGCTTTCCGGGCCTCGTCGGTCATCTCCATGTTTTGAACCGTCTTGGACATCCGGGTCTCGATTTCGCCCATCTTCTCGTCGAAGTCGGTTTCCATCTTGGCGACGTTGTCCGCGAAGGTGTCCTTTGCCTTTTCGGTCTCCTCAAACTTGGAGTTAAACTCGGTGACGAACTTGGAGGCTGCTGCGGGCATACCCTCGGTGCTGCCTCCCAGTTTCTCGATGTTCTGGATAATGGCGTTGATGTAGCCCGCGCTTTCCTCGCTGCCGTCGCTCAACGACTTAATCAGGCCGTCATCGAGGCCGTATTCTGCGGCCTTTTTGAGGTTTTCAGAGTAGAGGTTGAGGTAGTCTGTCTGGCTCTGCATGGCCTTTTCCATGTCGCTGATGGACAGCTCAGACGAGGTTTTCATCGTGTCAAACAGACCGATTTGCCCTTCGATGCTCGTCCGGGCCGATTCATACGCCTTGTCATAGGCCGCCGTGAGGTTATCGAGCTCTGTCTGTGCCGTGCTGACGGCCGCGCTGACGGCCTCCTCATAGCTGACGGTCTGGTTCTGCGAATCCTCGACTGCCTGCGCGACGCCGCGCCACTCGCCCTCAATGTCGGAGAGGGTCTGCTGGTTCTCGTCGTAGGCAGATTGCAGCTCCTCGAGGGATTTCTTGTACTCGTCGATGTCAGAAGTCCACGCCACCCACGGACTGTCCTCCATCCAAAAGCCGCTGCCGCTGACCCAGTCGCCGGTGACGTCGTCCTGCCTCATGCCGCGCCGCTGACGCTCCGCGTCGAGGTTGGCCTCCGCCTCCGCGATTTGCTGTTCGAGGCTGCTCTGCTCTTTCAGCAGGTCAACATAGGTCTGCTGCTGCTCGGCCTTATACTCCGAATCAGCCTGCGCTTTTGCGGCTTTCTTGATAGCCTCGACGGTCGCGTCCACGCTCTCAGTCACGCCGTCGTAGGTCAGGCCGAGACCCGGGACGTCGGCGTTGAGCTGGTCGATGATGGCTTTCATCTCCGTGTAGCTCGCGGTGGTCTGCGTGTTCTGCGAGGCCAGCTCCCCGAGCCGCTGGGTCAGAGCCAGCGTGCCGAGCTCTTGGTCCTTGATGCTCGAGGTGGAGCTGTTGTAGGTGTCCATGACCTTGTTGTGGCTCTCGACGAGGCCGTCGCACTCCGCCACAAACTCCTTGACGGTCTGACGGTTGGCTTCAAACTCGTCGTTGAGCCGGTCGAGCTGGTAACGCAGGCTGTTGGCCGCGTCGGAGTTCTCGCCGTACTGCTCACAGGCTGCATTGTACTGGTCGTTCAGCCTCTGCAGCTCGTCGTACTGGTCACGGCAGGTGGCCGTCATGCCCTCGTACTCGTCGCTCTGCGTAATCAGCACTCCGGTCAGGGTAACGGCCGCTGCTGTAACAGCAACGATGCCTGCTGCCGCGAGGACGTAAGGGTTAGCCGCCAGCGTCGCGGTGAATGCCTCCGTCACGAACTTCGCAGCCGTGGTTGCGAGGTTGTAGGCGGCCAGCGCGCCCGTGAATCCGCCCACACCGACCGCAATGGCAGAAATGGCCGCCACGACGGCCGGGTGCTCGTCCACAAAATCACTCATGCCTGCAAATACGTTGGTGAATCCTTCGTATACCTGCGTGAGCGCGGGGTTGAGCACATCGCCGACAGAGATTTTCAGGTTGTTGAACGCATTCTCCATCCGCTGCTTGCTCTTGTCGGTCGTGTCCGCCATCGTGGAGTATGCCTTTTCGGTTGCTCCTGCGCTGGTACGCATGGATTCGAGCACACTGTTGTACTTGTCTGCTCCTGCGTTGAACAGGGACAGTGCGCCGATACCGGCCTCCGTGGAGTTCCACAGGGCGTTGAACGCTGTGCTGTCTCCATCTACCGCGTTACCCAGCATAGCCATAACATCGCCGAGCGAGTAGCCCTGCTCCATGAGCTGCGCAAAGGTCTTGCCGGTGGAGTTCAGCAGGACCTCAGAAACGCCGCTGCCGGTGTCGCCGAGCTCATTCAGCATCGACTTGAGATAGGTGCCGGATTCTGCGGTAGCGATACCGTTGGCGGTTAGGACAGCGTAAGCCGAGCTAAGATTGTCCATCTGGACGTTGTACGCAGACGCCAGAGGAATGACCTTGCCGACGCTCTGCGCCAGTTGGTCCACGCTCGTTTTGCCGAGGTTCTGGGTGGTGATAAGGTAGTCGGAAAGCTGCGTTGCATCCGACGCCGCGAGGCCGTAGGCATTGATGGCCGTTGTCAGAACGTCAACAGCCGTGGTCGCCGACGTAAAGCCGCCGACGGCCAGCTTGGTCGCGGTTCCCGCAAAGGCCGCAGCGTCTGCCGTGTTGATGCTGGCTGAAATGGCCTGATAGGTCGCCTCCGCCATGTCGCTGGCCGCCTCGCCGGTCTCGTTGGAGTAACTGCGAACCTCTTTCGAGATGCTGCTCAAGGATTTCTGGCTCGTATCCGCGATGGTAGCAACCATTGCAGTGGAGGTCTCGAACTGTGCGGCCGCTTCGGAGCAGTCAAAAAAGCCGTTCTTAATCTCGTTCAGAGTGGCGGCTATTCCGGCCGACGCAAGGACGCCCTGCAGCTCCTTGATGCCGTCGCGGCTCTTTTTGCTCGATTCCTCGCTCTGCTTGCCAGTTTCCTCGGACTTATCGCCGAACTTCTCGACCTCATCCGAGGCTTTACGGGCTGCCTCCGCTGCCTCGTCGAGGTTCTTCTCGGTCTCGGTCGTTTTCTCGGACAGGACGCCGGTAGAATTTGCCGCCTGCCCGGTGGCCTTTTCATAGTCCCCGATGGCCGAGGACAGGTCATCGACGGAATCAGCAGCAGCGTCGGTGCTCTTGGCGGTCTGAGCGGCCGTGCGGGAGACTTTGCTCAACGCTCCGTCTGCCGCCGTGCCGGTGTTCTCAAACGCTTCAAGAGCTCGTTCGCCGCTCTGCGTCATCTCGTTGAACTTGGAGGAGATTTCGTCGATGGCCTTGAATACGACTTTCAGTGTTGCCATGTCGGTCCTCCTATCGCCTTATAGGGACGAGCTTCATGGTATCTCTTCTGCACGGGCGCGCGCTTTCCTCCTCCTCGGAGGCGATGTAAAAGAGCTTCTGTCTCCGGCTCATTCGGTCGAACTCCTCCGGTCGGAGGCCGTGCCGCTGCCAAAGAACATGGGCCCAGTACGTCTCGCTGCCCGCGCTGCGAATCAGTTTTTTGCGTCGTCGATTTCCTTTTCATCGGCCTGCTTCTGCTCCTCCTCGGAGAGCTGACCGCCGATGCCAAGCAGAGCCATGACGACGCGGGTGACATGAGCAAACTCGTCGGCGCGGGAGAAAACCTTTTCCGGCATCTGGGTGATGTCCACGCAGTTGTAGTACTTCATCAGCTCCGGGTCGTCCAGCTTGGGGTACTGCAGGGCCTCAACGAGGATGTGACGGGTGGCCTTTGCATTGTCGCGCTCGTCGCGGAAAACCACGTTGCCGCCGTTGATGTAGGGATTGCCCTTCTTGTCCAGCGCGACAGTGTGGGTGTGGTACCCCTCATTGATGGCGCGGATACGCTCAGAGGAAAGCACCTTGACCTCGAGCTGGATGACCTTGCCGTTCTCGTCCTTAAAGCTCTCCGGGGCCGGTACGGTGACGACCTTCTCCACCTCTGCTGCCTCGCGCATAAAATATTTCAGGTTCTTGCTCATAGCTGTCTCCTCCAAAATAAAAATCGGAGCCCCTCCACCTAGGAGAGGCTTCGCCTGTATGCTCCCGACAAAAATGTCGGGAGGTTAGATGATGTTCTTGATGTTGAAGTTGATGACGTCATCGACCACGCTGCCGCTCTCTGCATCCAGTGCGGTCAGGGGAAGGTCACCAGTCAGGACGCAACCGACGCAGGTCACGACATCGGAGCCGTGGGCTGCATAGTAGTCAGAATTAGCGTCGTCCATGATGCCCTGAATCACGAACTCGGGCGTCGCCTTGGTTGCCTGATACTCCTTGATTTTGGTCTTGAGCCAGTTGTTGGTCCGGCGACGGGTCATGCTGCCGGTGATGGTCGCGCCAACCCAGCGGGTAGACGGAGTGGTTTCGTTCAACTGGCGGCCGGTCCACGTCTCCGGGGTGAAGTTGATAGTCATCTTCACGCCGTCCATGACCTCGACGCCGTCGATAAGCGCATGGCCCTCGCGGAGGCTAATAGGGTTTTTGTTGTACTGCATAACTTACCTCCTGCTGCTTTAGCGGGTCTTGACGGTGAAGAACAGCTTCTCGGCAGAATCCACAGGCTGGATTGCGACGATGAAATAAACCTCGTCGCCGCTGCTCAAAGATTCGTCGATTTTGAAGTCCGCGTCATAGTCCACGTTCTTGATGGCCCCCATGTCCTCGTACTGCTTGAGGATGGCTTGGCCGATGCCCTTCATAGCGGCGTAGCCGGTCGGGCTGTTGTCGTACTTGTTGGGCGGGAAGTTATTCTGGATGGCCTCCTGAATAGCGTCCAGAGTGCGGATAACGCGGTTCTTGCTGTACGTCTTGTCCTTGGGCTTCTTGAAAGAGACCAGAGAATTGATGTCGTACTCGATGATGACGTTGCCCGCCTCGGAGTAGGAGAAGAACATCTCGCCGTTCTTGATGGCCGCAATGGCTGCTTCGTTGTCCTTGGGGTCCACGATGCCGGTCGCGCCGTTGTAGACCTCGTAGGTGTTAGACTTGATGCAGCTTGCGGATGCGGTGATGCCCGCAACGAATGCGCAGGCCTCCGCGTGGGTCAGCTCAACGCCGTCAACAACAACAGAGTTTGTGACATTGATGACGCCCTCGTGGTCGGGGCTCTTTGCGTCCGGCAGAACCACATTCACGCCCTTGCCCATGCTCTCGCGCATATACTTGATTTTGGTGATGGCTGCGGTCTGCAACGTAGCATCGGTAACGGGGAAGCACAGAGTATTGAACTTGATGCCCTCCATCTTGTCCACAAACGCGGTGACGTCACCGTTTGCGCTGGTGACGTTCGTGCCGCCTGCCAGCTTCACGCCGGATGCCGCTTTCAGGTCGCCCGTACCGGTGAACTTCACCAGCTTGTCGTCTGCTGCGGCTGCAATAAGCTCCTCGACGGTCTTGACGCCCTCGTACACAGCGGTGGCGTCAGCATCCAAATACACGGTGACGTCAAAGCCGCCGACGGGGTTTGTGACGACAGAGACGTGAATATCGTTGCCGCGAGTGCCGCCGTACTTGGCCGTTACGGTCAGCGGAGCAGCGGTTCCGGTTGCGGCTGTGCCGCTCTCCGTGATGTAGACGATGACCTTGGAAGCCTTTTTGAATGCCTCACGAATCAGGCGCATCTTATCGTTGGTCGCGTCGTAGACGCTGCGGCCGAGCTCCACACTGTAAGCATCCGGGGCCGCTGCCGTCAGGATGATGGGCGTCTTGGCGGGGCCAAAGTCGTAGCCAATCAGGGGCAGCAGCACGATGCCGCGCTCAGAGTTGCCGACGGTGTCGTTGCGGTCGCTCTCGAAGTTGATGTAAGTGCCCGGGCGGGTCTTTCCCGCCAGCTTATCGTATTTACCGCCTGCCATTAAACAACGGCCTCCTTTCCGAGCCACTCGTCGATGTGCTTCCGCATCTCCTCGACGGTGTATTCACCAGTCATGCCCGCCGTGGCACCGGCGAACGTGCTGGCCGAAACATGAAAAAGCGTCCGGCAAGCCTTTGCCAGACGCTCAATAGGGAACTTCTGCGCGGTCTGTGCCGCGCTCGCGTTCTTCTCTGCCATGCAGATACCTCCTATTCAGTTTTTTCCTCGGCCGCTTTGAGGTCGAGGTTGTAGTGCATCACCTTCTGGCAATCCACCCTGTTGTACGGACGGCGGCTGTCCCAGTGGAGTGTGAGCTGGGCTGTGCCTGTGTCCAGCCGTTTCACGCCTCCGGGGTCTTTGAGCCGTACTCCGCCTCCTACCGCTGCTCCCGCCTCGTCAATGAGCGGGACAAGCAGGCGGGCTGCGCAAATGGCGTTCAAGGCCGCTGCCGCGCTTGCGTAGGCGTCCTCGTCCGTGCTGGCGAAAAACTTGATGTACCAGTCATATTCCACCGCATAGGACGCGAACGTGTCGCCGAGAGGTGTGAGCTCCGGCTGCGGAAAGAAAACAGAGGGTACGACGAATCCCTCCGGGATGTCCCAGTAATAGGGCGTAATCCCGGGTACGGAATCGAGGATAAAGCGGATAACGCTTGCGATTTCCTGCTCTAGGGCAGCCATAGGTTTCACCTCACAAAAAATCCTTGAAATACTCGTCCAGCCAGCTCTGCAGCTTCTTTTCGAGCAGCTCCGGGTAGAGCTTTTCTAGGATTCTGACGGAGCTTTCCCAGTAGTGGGAGCCCTCCACCCATTTCATTTTTAGGACCATCCCGGTCTTTTCTCCCGGGGTGTAGATGAAGTGGTCCTTTCCGTTCGCCTTTTCCCAGTGTCCGGGAACGAATCGCCTCTCTATCCCTTTCGGGTTGGTCCAGTGGCCGTCATTTACGAACTTGGCGTACTCGACGTTCGTGCCGACCTCAAGGGTCAGGCCGTTCTCGTCGAGTGTCCAGACGTTCTCCCCGTCGCCTTTTTGGAAACTGTGGAGCAGCAGCCGATAGTCCAGCACGTTCCGGCGAACGATTTCATCTTGCAGAATGCGTAGGAACTCAATGCCGAGCCCTTCAAGAAACTTGTTCAGTGCCCGCTTAAAATCGCCCTGCGCGGCCGTTCCGAGCCGCTTCACGAAGTTTTCGAGCTCTACTGTGTCGAATGTCACCTGCGCCATTACAATGGCCTCTGTTGGGCTGTGCGGTATATCTTTACCGTCATGTGATGCCCTCGGATGTTTCGCGGTTGACCTGCGGTGTATTCGAGCCCTGTTTCGCTGCTGACGATTTTGTCGTTGAGCCTGATGTCCGTTCCTGCCGGGAGCGTGAGCTTTATGTCGCTGTCCATATCGTTCTGCGGTTGCTGCTGAGCGATTTGGATGGACGCGCTACGCACTCCGAAATGGCACGGGACTTCCTCGAGGTCCGGCTGTTTGGGGTACTTGAACTTGGGGGAGCCGGGGAGCCCGTAGCCGGGGCTCGTGCTCTCCTGCTGGGTGTGGTAGATACTGCAACGATGGTCAAAGAAGTTCTCAATAGCCATTGGCTCAGAGGCTCCTTAACCGCATCGTGACGCCGTTGAGCGGCTGCACGACGACGTAATCGTCCAGCAGGCTCTCCACGCCCAGTTTTCCGACGTCTATGATGCTGCTCTCTGCCGTGTAGGAGTAGTCGTCAAAGGTCTCGCTTTTGAGGCGGACTTTGGTCTGCTCAACGGCATTGTGGGCGTATGCCTCCGCGATAAGGAGGACCGCCGTCTTGACGTTCTCCGGGATATCGGGGTATTTCTCCGGGTCGTCGAATCTGTTGTTGCAGTAGTCGATGACCCAGCTCTCCGCCCGGGAGATGTCAATTTTGAGCTTGCTGTCGGCGCGGTTCTTTACTTCCTCAAATTCTGTGTACTCTTTGAGTTCCTCCGGCGTGACCCACGGCCGTTCGGCCATCAGCCCTCCGGGGCGATGATGGCGGCCGCTGCGGCTGCATCCGCCTCATACTCACGAATCTTCTGCAAAATGCTGGCCTTAGTGGTGCAGCCGGTCAGGTCGATGCCGTTGTCCTCGGCAAATTCCTTGAGCTCGTCGAGCTTCATCTTGGAAATGTCAGGGACTTCCACAGGCTCCTCGGCGACGGCCGCGACGACCTCCGCCTTGTCCTTGCCGGTGGTATCGACGCCCATATCGTCAGCCAGCTTGTCGAGCTGCTCCTCGTCCATCTCGCCGAGAAAGCCGGTGTCCAGATGGCCGGTGACGGTGTAAGCGTCAGGGAGAGTCTCGAAATAGCCGCTTTCCAGCAGCGCGGTATATTTCTCGGGGTCGTCCACAAAGACGTCAGGATGCGCCGCAGAGGCGCGCACAACGCCATCATAGGACAGACCTTTAATCAGTCTGAGGTGCATAGCGTCCTGCCTCCTGTTAGATAGATGCCAGACCGGTCACAATGGCCGTTGCGTCCAGCTCCTCAACCAGCGTATCGAAGTCGAAATGCACGACATAGAAACGCTTGTCCTGATAGATGGCCTCCGGGCCCTCGGTGGTCTTGCGGATGACGACGCCGTAGGAGTTGACGACGACCAGATTCTTCGGGTCGGTCAGCATAATAACGTCGTCGGGCAGGGCCGGGACCTCGATGACGGGAACGCTTGCGGGATTCTCGACGCGCTTGTCGGTAATGATGCCGCCTGCGGTGACTGCCTGATTCAGGATGTAACGCTCCCACTCCTGACGGCGGTGGGGGGACATCAGCCAGCGGAGAGAGCCGTTGTTGAACTTGTCGGGAACTGCGCGCAGGCCCTTGTAGAACACATCCAGAACCATTGCACCGGAGTTGATGCCGGACACATCGACAACGTGGCCGCCCTCCTTGAACTGCTTGACCCAGCCGTCGTTCACCTTGAGGAAGTCGGCGTCATCGACAGTACCCAGCTCTGTGGCCTCGCCTGCGTCGAATGCGCCTGCAGCGTGGGATGCGGTGTACTGGTAGACCTTCTTGTTGTATGCGACGAGGTCGCCAATAGCGTAGGTCTCAGAGGAGCTGAACTCCTTGACCTTGGCATACCGTTCGTCGCCGTTCAGGCACAGGTCCTCGCGGTCGCAGCCAATCTGACGGGTCATCAGGTTGGTGACGATGGTCTCGTAGTTGGAGCCCTCGATGTTTTCGCGCAGGGTCTCCTCAGTGATTTCCCACGGCAGACGGACAGGGGTGCAAGCGTATTCCAGCTTGCCATGCTTCACGCCGGAGCGGTAGCCGTCGTCGGTGTTCTCGGTCTTTTTGCGCAGCAGACGGCGGCCGACGCCAATCTTGTCGATTTCGCCGGTCTTTGCGGAGCGCAGCTCGTGACGGACGAGGCCGCTCAGCGGAGTGGCCTCAAAGGTCTGCTGAATGAACTTCTTCGCCTGCTCCGGGTTCAGTGCGCCGCCAGCGGCCAGACCGGCGGTGGTGATGGTCTGGCCTGCTGCGTTCACGATTGCCTTATTGCTTCTCATGGTCATAGTGCTTGTTCCTCCTTACAGGATACCGGCGAGATAGTGCGGCTCGGACTTCTCGACAGGGTCCTCCGGGTCGCCATCGTCGTTCAGGTTGGTCGGCAGGCCTGCGGCCTTGCGGACGGGTGCGACAGCCTTTGCGACGGCCTTTGCGACGACGTCCGCAACATTCTCGGCGGTCAGCAGCTCCGGGGTCTTTTCGGGCTCCTCCTGCTGGCCGAGAGCCTTTGCGACGGCTTCCTCGACCATCTTGCCGACGGCCTCGACGGTCAGGCCTGCGGGCTCTGCTGCCGGTTCTGCGGCTTTCTGGACGGGGTCAGTCGCGGGCTTCTGCTGGGTTTCCAGTGCCTTGGCGACGGCTGCCGCCACGGTATCTTCGATTTCTTTCTTGGTCACTTCGGTTTCCTCCTGTTCTTCTTCGGGGAATTTATCGAGGAACTCCCCGAGGTTTGTGTAGATGGACTGCAACGTGCTGCGGTTGGCTTTGCTCATGGCCTTGCCAGCCTTGATGACGGCGCAGCTTTCGAGCGATTTCGCAACGGGCTGTCCTTTGGTGAGCAGCTCGGTGACGATGTTGTTGAAGTCGTTCAGGGCGTTGCGGATGGTCTCCTCGTCCGACGCGAACTCCCAACGGTCATTCACCCAGTTGTACCGGTACAGAACGTCGTTGAGTGCGTAGAACGCGGTCCAGAAGTTGTCGCTCTGGATGCGCTTGGTGTAGTTGTCGGCAACTTCGCCTTTCTCGACAACATCAAAGCCGAGGGCAGCGGCCATCTTCTTGAAGATGCCGCGCATACCCTTTTCGGGCTGCTCCTCCGCCTTTGCCACTCCGTCATCGGGCAGCGGGTCGTCCTCGTCGCTGTACTTGCCGACGCCGCCCATGGAAAAGCCGGTGATTTCGCCTTTCTGGACTTTCTCGAAAATATCCGGGTCGTCCACCTCGACGGTCATCATCCATGTGCCTTTCTTGATGGCCTGCTCTCCGACGCTCATATCGCAAGGCGCAACATAGCTCTCGACGACGGCTGCCTTTTCGAGCGGCTCGAACGAGTGCTGCACATCCACCTGATTGCCGTTCTTGGCGAACCAGTACGCGGCCTTGGTGATTTCCTGCTCCGTCATGTAATTGCCGTGGGCGTCCTCTGTGAGGGGCTCATAGACAATGCCGGTGATGTAGTGGCTATCAGCATCCGCGTTGACGATTCGGCCGTAAGAAGCAAAAGAGGCGGAGCCGTGCTCCGCCTTGGTGATAAGAAACTGTTTCTTGTTGGCCGCCTTGTCTACGAGGCTGACAAAAGAAATCTTTGCATCTGTGATGGCGTATGCTTTCTCGATTTTGCTCATGGTTTTCTCACCTCCTCTCTACGCCACTAGGTAGGGCGTCTAATGGTCGGCCATGTGTCCTTGCCGCTGCGCTCAAGGAGTGCAACGTCAAAGGGCTTGCGGCCTATATCCTCAAGCGATGAATAGAACCAAACGACCATATCATCGCACTGGGGCTCGTCTACGATGGAGAAGATGCGCCGGAGCTCGTCCTCCGGTGCGTCTGCCGGTGCTGCGCACCACTTGACGATGCGCAGCCTCCCGGGGAGCTGGTATCTCTCGACCCGCTCCACATGGTACTTAGGCTTAAAAAGGCGGCGAATAATCGCCGAAACGATGCGGTCAAGTGCTTTCCACATGGGGCTCCTCCTCCGGCATAATGATTTTGACGTTGGGGTTCTCAATCAGAGCCTCAATCTCGGATAAATCGGCTCCGAATGCAATCCGTAATTCAAGCGTTGCGGGCTGTCCTGCGTCATGGTGCAGGGTGTACCCGTTTACGATGCTCGCCAGCTCGATGCCGTCGATTTTGAGACTAGGCCACTTTCCAACTCGGGCTTCGTCGATGGTAACTTTCATGTGTAGTCCTCCTCGTTGATGCCTGCGCGCGCCTTGTTCTGCGCGTCGAGTTCTTTCTCCCACTCGCCGTCGTCCTCCGCGATGGCCTGCGCTTGGAGGGCCTGCCGCTCCTCAAGGGAGAGACCGAGCACCTCCTCACTAACTACCGGCTGCAAAAGGCAATGGCAGTTGACGCTCTCTCTCGGCGGCAAACAGACGTCTCGCGGGGTCATGGGGTAGTAGGTATTTCCGTCAGCTCCAATCAGGGTGAACGGCTGCCCTTTTGGGACGCGAACGCCGTCCATATCCACATGGTTCTGTCTCGGGTCGTTCCGGTATGCTCCGGTGTGTTTCCACATCTTCTCCTCGACGGCCGGGCTCTGGATGTAGCTTTCGAGCTGCGCATAGCCGTGCGCCCGGAGCACCTCCGTCAGGGCCACGCGCCGCGCGCGGTAGCCCGGGGAGCGGATGCCGCTGTCTGCAATGATGTTTGCGACGTCGTTGATGCCCTTGCCGTCGTTCAGGCCCTTTTTCAGGACTGCCTCGATTTCGGTCTCGGTGTCCAGCTTCATAATGTCGGCGAGGTCGCTGCTCCACGAGCTTATCCAATCGGTTGTCCGCTTGGTGAGCTTCGTAACGGTGAGCTCTGCATCCGTTTTCTGGACGTAAGCCTCAACATACGTCGGCATGATGGTGGAAAACTGAGTATGGAAAACATCGAAAAGGTCCTGCGACAGCTTGCTCTTGTTCTTGAACTTCGGCCAGTTGTCCTTGAAGAAAGTTTCAAGGTCGATGGCGTCCGCCAGCTCCTTGAGCAGGTCGTCGGCGTTGTCCTCGAGGAGCTTCGTCACGACCTCCTCGATTTCGTCCACGGTGTTCAGGCTCTCTTTTGCCTTGAGGTATCCCTCCATCGTGAGCTGCTCGTACAGGTCGTTTTCTGCTTTGGCGAGGTATGCGTCGATGGCCTTGATTAGGGGTCCGCAGCGTAAGCACTTCACTCCGCGTCGCCCTCCTCCTGTTTCATGTCAGCCAGCAGGCGGCGGACCTCTTTCATCACGGCGACGAGCTCCGTCTCATTAGCGGCTGCCGCTTTCTGAATCTGGCCGTCGAGCTGTTCCTCTACGCTAGGCCCGCCCTGCTGGGCGTTCTGTGCGGGCTTTGTCTCCGGTTGTGTGTTTTTCTTGCCAGCGTCAGAACCGACATTCTGCGCCACGCTGGGGCCGTTTCCAGCCACGGTGATGGCTGCGGCCCGCTGCTGTGCGTTGGTAAACGCCAGCGGAATGTCGCCCCACTCCTCGGGGAAGTCCTCCGAGGTCTCGCCGAGGGCCTTGTACAGGACGCTCTTTGCCTTGTTCGGGGTGAGGCCGCCAGCGTTGTTGCAGACGGTCAGCAGCTTGTACAGGTCGTCCGGGTTGGAAACGTCCGGCGCGCGGAAGAACACCTCGACGTACTTGAACTGATAGCAGTTGAGCAGCCTGTTGTTGATGGCCCACGCCAGACGCCGCCGCTCCGGCTGGAATACCTGTTTCTCGGTCACTTCCATGGCGGTCTGCGCGGTGGCGCGGTTGAAGTCCGTCGTGTATCCGGTGTACAGGTCCGGGAGCTGGAACGCGCTCTGCACCTTCCGCCGGTTGTTTTCGAGGTAGTCTTGGAAAAGCTCGTCCTTTTGCAGGATAGCTGCAAGGTCCTTGACCTCGACCTCCGGCCGGTTCTCGGCGTTGAATCCGGTGCGGTTGTCTGCCGCCTCCGTTTCCAGAACCATAAAACTGTGCTGGCCCGCCTCGCCTCGGATGCCGTTCATGTACTCCTTGAGCTTGGCGAAACTATCGTCCGTCAGGCTGCCGCCTTTCACCATAATCAGCAACGGGGTGTGTCGGCCGTTCAGGAAATAGTTATTGTTGAGGCTCTCCGCTCTCCGGGCCCCATCTACGGTAAGGATGGAACCAACCCACCGGACCTTGCCGTATGTTGCGGTCCCGATGGCGAACTCGATTATTTCGTTGGCGCGGCTCTTGAACTCGAGTTCGGTGACGTACTCTCCGCTCGTCGGGTCCATGATTCGCGGGTCTCCGAACTCCTTGTAGTAGACCGTCTTGCCGTTGACGGTCTGCTTATACTTGCGGAACTTCCTCATGCGGTTCTCGGTGTGGTCCCGGTGGAAATACGTCACCTCGACGCGCGGGTCCAGCCTCCGGCTCTTTTCCACGCTGGGGGTGTCCTCGATGAACTCGAGCTGTATGACGTTCCCGTCCATATCCCGGATGACCTCTGCGTATGCGCAGCCGTAGGTTTCCCGGGCCTCCACGATGTCCTCAAAGAGCTCATTGCTTTCCTGCTCCATGTTGAGCATCTCGACGACCTCCGCCGCCCGGTCCCATTCCGCTTTCATCTCCGGGGTTTCGTCCGCGTCCGCAAAGTCGTCTTTGTACCGGATGTCGATGCCAAATCCGGCGATGTTTGACTTGTAGGCCCGGATGCACTGCGGGAGTATGGTGCTTTCGTCCACCATCTTGGAAAGCCCTCGGAGGTCGAACGGCGGCTTTGTCCAAATACCTGCCGTGCACGCCTCCTCCGGCGAGATTTGCAGGGAGCCGTCTGCTTTGGCGATGGGCTTCATCCCGCCGCGCTGCTCCGGGTCGTCCGCTTTAACGATGCGGACGTTTACCCGCTGCTGGGCGGGCTGCTTCTTGTCGCTCACTTCTTAACGTCTCCTCTCCTCTTGGGTTTGACCGGCAGGCACAACAGGAGGATGCAGTCGGCCTCGTCGGGCGAGTGCATCCCGCGCTTTTTCATGGCGTCCTTGCTCTCCACGCGGATTTTGGCGTCGTCGGTCATGGAATACTTTCGTGTGGAAAGCTGGCCGACGAGGTCGTTATCGTTCGGGAGAATGAGCTGGACGGGCTTCTGTGCGCCCTCCGGCGTCTGCGGTGCAAGTAGATTCTTTACGACGCTCATCATGTAGGTGGTGCTATCGTAGTAAAAGTCATGGTGTATGCGCTGGCCGAAGTAAACGGGGATAATATCCATCCACCAGAACCGCTCCGGCTGCTCGCGCTTTACGCGCCGCAGACGGTCCGTGACGCCGCCGCCGAGGCCGCTGTCGTCTATCTTGATGGGGATAGCCTTGTCGAACCGGTACTTTTCCATGAGCTTTAGGCCGAGCTCCATGATGTCGTCGGCCGTCTGCATAAGGTCCTGCCCACTCTTTCGCTTGTAGAACATGGCCTTTTCGTCCACCTTGTAACCGATTACGGTGCGGTCGTCACCATAGCGGGCAACGTCGCAGCCGATGTCGATGCGGGCGGGCTTTGTCGGTTCCGTCCACTCGGTCATAATGGATTTTTCGACTAGCGGCAGAGGGATGAAAACATCGTTCTCCTGCCGGGGGAACTCTCCGGCGACACGAACACGGAAAACGTCCGAATCCTCGCCGTACATCTGGATGATGGTTTTGACGAAGTCGTCCGAGACGCGGCTGCTGTTCCGGCCATCAACATGGAATGTGGTGTAGCTGCCTCTGTTCTTATGGTGGCTGTCATAAAAAAAGCCCGACAACTGTGTCGGGTTTCCGCACATGAGCAGCCGCGCTCCGGGCGTCGAAAGTGCGCCCAGCACCGGCTCGAACACCTTGTCGTCCACGCCGCTGGCCTCGTCGATGATGTAGAGGATGTCGTCAGCGTGGAATCCCTGCAGGGCGTCCGGCTTGCTGGCCGTTCGGGCCACAGCGAACCACTCCTCGGGGTACTGCTTCATGTAGACCTTTTCCTTTGTCCACATCAGCTCCCGCTCGAGGGCTTTATTGTTGCGCAGCCACTTGCTTATTTCCGCCCACAGAATATCGAATAGCTGATGCTGCGTCGGGGCCGTGCAAGGGATTTTGGGAAATGGCCGGGTTGACATAAACCAGATAACGGTCCACGCCTCGACCGCGCTCTTGCCGATGCCGTGGCCGCTGCGGACGCTCGTCATCTGATTCTTTGCCACAGAATCCAATATGGCGCGCTGGTTCTTGTCCGGCGTAACGTGGAGCAGGTCCTCGACAAAATCAGCCGGGTTGTCTGCGTAGTACAGGATAGCCTCTTGGGTCATCACGTCTGTTCTCCTCGTTTCCGGTTCTCGTATGCGG
This sequence comes from Faecalibacterium sp. I2-3-92, assembly GCF_023347315.1. Lineage (GTDB taxonomy): Bacteria > Bacillota > Clostridia > Oscillospirales > Ruminococcaceae > Faecalibacterium > Faecalibacterium duncaniae. The sequence goes on along the minus strand of NZ_CP094470.1, from coordinate 1,091,032 downwards.
CCGCGATTTCATCGGCGAGGGAGAGCGTTGTTTCCTCCTGCTCCTCCGCCGTCTTGCCTCCGGCCGTGACGCCTGCCTCCTCCATCCGGTTATCCCGCTCAAGCTCTGTGGCCTTGTCGAGGAACTGGATAATGTCCTTTGGCGTCATCGACCCGTCCGGCAGATTCTTGAGCTCCGCGAGGGCTTTCTCTTGGAGCTGCAAGGCGATGCCGATGTGGCGGGTCCTCATTTTTTTGTACTTTCGGAGTGCCTCTTGTCGGGCTACGTCATCCAAATGGTTGTCATACGCTCGGCAGCGTTCTCCCCACTTTTTCTCGCGGCTCCAACGCTTGATAAGCGTGTCACTCTTGGATAACTGTTCGGCAACGACCCGTAGGCTCCTGTTTGAGCCCATGTCTCGGTAGATGGCAAATGCCTCGTAGGCCTGCGCGCTTTCGCCCGGTTGACGCTCCCAAAGGTCGTCTTTGGTCCTATTCGGCATTGTCCTCCTCTCCTCACTTTCAGCTCTGTCCCGGGCTGCGAGGCTCCGCGCCCGTAATCCAGAATAGGGTGCTTTCCGGTGCGATGCCGGAGCTTCTAAACCACTGCATCGTCTTTGCCTCGTAATGAGGATGCAGGCGAATGCCCCCCCATGTAGCCGCTGCGGACTTCTCATAGACGAATCCGGGGCTGTGGAAAAGGTCGTGGTACTCAAACTCTCGGTCTGCGCCGTACTTTTTGAGGGTCTCATGGATGAATCCGCGCCGGTCCGGGGCCGTGGCTACGAGGTGCATCCTCTTGACCCGTTTCCCGTACCTGTGCAGTCCTATCATCACGCCGGTGGCGGTGATGCCGCTGCCGCAGGTCATCACGAGGTTTTCTATATCGTCCGGGAGGTTCTCTGTCTGCGCCGCAACTGCGGTTAGCAGCGTGTCGCCGTACCCGATGATATTGATGCCGTACTGGACAATAAAGCTGTTTTCCTGCGCCGCCAGCTCTTTTGCGCGGGCGTGTAAAATGCTGTGGCGGCCGGAACGTGCTGCGAGCACTATGGACGCCCCATATTTCATCGCCAGCCGGGGCATAGGCAGAGCCGCAACGCTCTCCCGGGTGGTTCCGCCGTACACGATTCTGCACGGCATCCCGTTTGCCCGGGCAACCGCTGCGGTGATGGGTGCTTGCGGGGAGTGGATGCTGCAATACGTCAGCAGGCTCTTGTAGTCCTTCTTGACGCTGTTCACCAGCATCACGCATTGCCGGAGCTTTCCTCCGTTCACCTCTCCGGGGCCAAACGGGGCATAAAGGTCGTCCCGCTTGATGTGCAGCCCGTCCACCTCCTGAACCGGCGTCAGGCTGTACTCATTCATCCAGTCCAAACACCTTTCTGTGGTAGTCGGTCTTTTTGGCAAGCTCCTCCTGCATCAGGCCGTAAAAGCTCTGCTTTGCAATTTTGCGCCCGCTGCCCGCGCTCTGGTTCAGCGTCTTGAACGGTCCGCCCGTCCCGACTTCTTTCATCTTTTCCGTCGGCTCCGGGTTCTTGCCGTTCATCAGCATACAGAGGTTATACTCGTTCGGCCGGAATCCGGGCAGGCCGTCGATGCCGCAGCAAGTCATGCTGTCGCCCATTGCGCGGAGCCTGTTCTCGCCGCTGTAGAATTTCAGGCCGTACCGATGGCACTCCGCCTTGATGGCTTCAAAATCGTGCCGGAGGCGGGGCAGCGGATAGCAGAAGTCACCGCCGATTTTCGTCATGCCGGGTTTGGCCTTAAAGAACTTCATGCCCTCCACGATGACGCCGTAGGCTCCTGCCTCCGCGATGCGAGGGATGTTCTTCATAACGTCATGGAACACCTCGGGCATATACGGCTGGATGCGGACGATGGTGCGCTGCACTCTGGCCGATACCGTCTTGAGGATGGCGAGCCGCTCCTCGTAGCTGGGCGTCCCGCGTTCGAGGCGGTCGTACTTGCTGCACACCATGCTGATTTGCAGCACACAGTTGCACTGTGCCAGCAGGTCGAGGTACTCCGGGTCCGCAATGAGGCGGCCCTTTGTGCTCACCACAAACGGATATTTCGTCTCCGCCAGCAGCTTGAGGCATTCGTAGCTGGCGCGAATCTGCTTTTCGACCGGCTGGAACGGGTCACTCATGCCTCCCCAGTGGATAGGGATGTTCCAGTCGCACCACTCCGTTTCGTTGCCGCGCTTGCCCTCGATAAAGGAGCGCAGGCCGTCTACGCTTTCGTCGCGCTCGATGTGGCTAATGTCGTTCTTCTTCTGTGCGAAGCAGTACCGGCAGCCGTGTGAGCAGCCGCGATAGGTGTCGAAACGCACAGGAAGGTTACAGAGAATAATCTGGCTCCCGCATTTGCAGCCCATTAAATCTCACCTCTAATCTTCTGGACGATGACGGCAACAAGGTCCTCTTTGCCGTTGTCCTTTATGTACTCTTTCAGGACGTCGCGGTCCTCCGCGCTAAACTTGAGCGAGATGTTGAACGTCTCCTCGATGCTCTTGAGCTCGCTGTCGAGGAAGTCGCCGTCCACGAGGGCGTCCACGTTGTTCTCAAGGGCCTCGATTTCGTACAGGTCGAATCCCGTCTCCGGGGCTGCGTCTCCAAGGCCGTCCAGCAGCTCCTTGAGCTTTACCTCGTCCCATTCGCCGGTCACTTTGTTCATAGCGATGTTGAGCTGCTTTTCTGCGGTCTCGTCGAGGTCCACCACGGACACGTCCACCTCGGTTACGCCCTCGTTCATAAGGACGGTGAGCCTCTGGTGGCCGGACACGACGCGGTTGGTGCGCCTGTTCCAAATGACAGGGACGACCATGCCGAACCGCTCAATGTTCCGCTTGAGCTTCTCGTACTCGTCATCACCGGGCATCAGCTCCACGCGAGGGTTGTACTCCGCGCGCTCCATGTCGGTGATTCTTTTTTTGATAATTTCCATCAGATAAGCCCCTTCGCCTTGTTCACGAGCAACTGCGCCAGTTCGACCTTGCCTGCGGGGTTCTCGTCAATGTACTTATCCATTGCCTCATGCACCTCCTCGGGCAGGGTGAACGTCATGGTGTAGCTTGTCGGCTCGCTCTTGCCGGTGTCGGAAAAGTCCTCGTTCAGCAGGTCCTCGATATGGTCGTATGTCACCTTGAGGGCGTCGAGTTCCCAGTCCTCGAAACCAGTGAGGGCCATTTCGTCCTGCTCTTTCAGCTCGTCCAGAATCGCGGTGAGCTTTTCGTTGTCCCACCGGCCGGAGATTTTGTTGAGCGAGACGTTAAGGATGCGCTCCTCCTGTTCGTTGAGCTCGACCTCGACGACTTCGACCGTCTTGTAGCCCTGCTCCACCAGCACCTTGAGCCGCTGATGGCCGCCTACGATGTTGCCGGTGGTCCGGTTCCATACGATGGGCTCAACATAGCCGAAAGTCTCGATGCTCCGGGCCAACTTGTCGTACTGCTTGTCGCCCGGTGCGAGGTCTTTCCTCGGGTTGTAGTCCGCCGGATGGAGGTCGCTCACCGGCAGGGTGATAATTTTCATCTGCCGTTCCTCCACGACCCTTTTCGGGTCTATAACACATAAAAAAATAAGGACCGCCCGGAGTCGGGCGGTCCTTTGTCAAGAAGGGGAATTTATTATGATGCCAAGAAATTGTCTCTGTGCGCGGTTTTACCGCCTACATTGTATCTCAGACCTTGCGCCCTGTCAATGCCGCGTTTATGCCCCAGAACGGGTCGTTTCGTTACATAGTTAAGCCTTCTTGATGCCGTCGATGCCGAAAATCAAGGCCGACAGTGTGGCACAGGCTGCGTCCACATCCTTGTAGACGGTTCTCTTGTCGATGCTTTCCATCTCTGCTACGGCGGCCGGAGAGAGGGGCCGGTCCCGCAGATACAGGGCCTCGATAACGCGGTAGTGCCTCTGTTCGGCCTCGTCCAAACTGTTCCCGCATACCGCCTTGTAGATGTCGAGCATCCGGTTCACATGGCGCATGATAATCTGCGTCCGGGCTGCGGACTTCATGATGCTTTCTACCTTGAGGTCGTCCTCAAGCAGCTCGTCCAGTGCCTCCACAATTTCTTCAACGCTCTCCTCGCCGGTCGCTGCGCTGGCCGCGTCGTATACTGCATTGGCACAGTTGGCATTAAGCGTGGTATAGTTACGCAGCAGGAGCTTTGTGTTACGGAATCTCCGGTCGCTACGGCTGTCCCGGAACTTCTTGCGCTCCTGCTCCACGGCCTTGATGCTGGCCTCCGCTCCGAGGCGGGCAGCGTCCGTCACAGCGGCTTCTACGCTCTCCTGTATCTCTTTCCCCAAGATGGCTCGAACGGCAGCAACAGCCGCCTTTGCCGCCACCTCTGCGGCCATTACCACAATTTCTTTTTCAGTCATTATGTTCCTCCTCGGTAACACCCGGCAGCTCGTCGAGCAAGGCTTTGGAAATTTTCTTGAGTGTCTCACAGGCAGTCACCACTTCGAGTGCGGAGACCCCGCTTTTCTTCATGGCCTCTGCGAGCTTGCCCGCGCTGTCCTCCGTGATGGGGACACCCATAAATGAGAATATCGGTTTTTCCATGTTCGGCTGCTCCCTCCGTATTTCGTTCACCAGCATAAAGCGTTCCGGCGTCGTCCAGTTCATCAGGCGGCTCAACCTGCACACGGCCGCGCGCCACTCGTCCGTCTCTGGCTTCGTCCCGTAGGACATCCCGCAGAACGCCGTGAGCACGTCGCTCGCGCACGAGAGCTGGTCGATGTCGTCCATCGTGGGGATGTCCCGCAGCAGGTCCGGGGTAAAGCCCGGGCCAAACCGTACCGCGTATTCCTTGAGGTCCGGCTCCGTGACATAGCTCCGGCCGTACCGCTGCTTCATGCTGCGCCAGACTGTCCACGGGATTCTGTACATCCGTAGCCCGTCGAATGTGGCGACGATGAAGCAGTGCGCGCCGAGGGCTTCGTAGGAATCGAGCTTTTTGGCCTGCTCCGGGAGAACGCGGTCTTTGTTCAGCCTGCCGGTCCCGGTGCTCTTTGCCTCGAACATCACCGCGCGGCCGCCGAGCATGACGCCCTTGAAGTCTGGTTCCGCCTTTTTGGTGTAGACTGCGCGGAACTGGCCCGTTTTGTTCGGCTGGCTTACCGGCCGCATGGGCTCCGGTGTCTTGCTGATGTCCGCGCGGCCTGCCTCCGCCAGCCGGGTGCAGGATGCCTCGATTCTCTCCTCGAGCTGCCCGCCCTGCGCGCGGCTCCGGGCTCCCTGCAATGCCCGGAGCGGGTCCTTTACCGCGCCGCTCATTCGAGGTAGCCCTGCTGGCGGGCGAACTCTTCGATTTTGTAGGCGGTCGCGCTCTTGATGCCCTTGCACTCTCCGGCGTTGAGCTGCTCGAGGAGCTGCGGCAGGGTCTTGCCCGGGGCCGGGGTCGATGCGCGCTGGGCCTCGGCTTCGGAGTAGCCGGTGTTGTAAGCCTCTTCCCGGATGTGGTCGATGTGCTCCACGAGCTTGTCGTCGGTCATCTTGCGCAGCTTCACGGCGCGCTCATGTACATTCTTCTCCTCGCCGGTCATCCGGCAGTTCCTTTTCTTCACTGGGCTCCCTCTCTTTCCAGCCGCTTGCAGCGGCCATCCTCATAGGCCATGCACTTCTTTTCCGAGCACCAGCCGAAACGCTCCGTTGTAATCTCGGTCCGGCTAATCCACGAGTAGCTCACTTCCCGTTTCGTGCTTTTCTTGTACGGGCAAAACATACCATCATCTCTCATTGTGCTGTCTCCTATAAAACATTCATGTGAAGCGGCTGCCCGGTGGCAAGCTGCCGATGGATAAACTCACGCTCGAGGCAGTTACTCACCATAACGAGGGCTCGCAGCTCTCCGGGGAGAATCTTGCTGTCGAGATAGAGCTTCTCAATTTCCGGCCCCCGCGCGTGGAGCTCCCGGATGGCCGCCTCCGCGTCCTCCCACTCGGTCAGGTCGTACAGCTCGCCGAGTGCCTTGTCGAACTCACTCTTTTCCGGCATCGCTGGCCTCCTGCTTTGCTGCCTCTTTGTCCAGATTGTCCTTGAGCCGGTCGAGCTTGTCCCATACGACTTTCGTGATGTTTACCAGCTCGTGAGGGTTAAAAATTGCAAAGAGCTGCACCAGCATGATGAAAACATCAGCAATTTCCTCCTCGATGTTCGAGTGTACTTCCTGCGTCTCCCTGTTAAACGGGGTATCATACTTGCGCTTGCACTCTTTGAGTTTGCAGAGGGCTTTGGTGAGCTCCGACATTTCCTCCACAGCCTTGGTGAGCTGGGCGTCTTTGCCGTAAGTGCCGATGGCGCGGTCGATGGTCTGCAAGCCCTCCGGCATAATCTCCGGAATGAGCGCGTCCTCGTAGTGCTTGAGCTTGTCGCGCAACGAGGCGAGAGCCCACGAGAGGGTGTAGTGCTCTGCAAGCAGGCCCTCGATGGTCTCCGGGCCGTCGAACAGATGCTCGCACAGGGTCATGTCGAACTCCTCCGGAGTTCCCTCGGTGTCAATATCTGCGTTGTGCGCCTTGATAAGCTGCTTCATGTAGTCGTTGAGGCTGATGCTCCGGCTGGGCATCTGCACCCAGCCGTCCTCGCCGCGCACGAACAGGTTGAGAGCCTGCTCATAATTCCCATCCGGGGTGTCGGTCGTCATTCTTCTCTGCGGAAACATAAATTTTATCCTCCAATTTTCAAATTTGATGGTTAAAGATTGAAATGCGCTTGAATCATTTTCAAGTTTCGGGGTTAGATTTTGCTTTATCGGTTCTGCTGTTCCACCTTTGGATGTCGTCTGGCGTGTCGAGAAAAAACATCCCGAATCCCAAAACGCAATCAGGCGTTTCGGGATGCTTCCAATACGTAATGCCGATATTACTACTTATCGCTTCACCGGTTTCGGTATTGACGACCTCCCTTTTTTCTGCAATGCGGCACGGATTCGCTCCGCAAAACGGGCAGGACAGGATCTCTACTTGTCTTTCTTTCATTCCTGCCCATCCTCCGTGTATTTATTGTCGTAGAACATCCCGTCTTGCCCGATGGAAAAATCTTCATCTTCCCAGTATGCGCCGCAACCGTTTTCACAGGCCGCTACGCTCTCGCTTAGTTCTCCGCTTCTGGATACATAGCGTTTCGGAACTTTTCCGTCTTTTCGGATTGTGTAGTCCCGTGCGTTCTGGTAAAATTCCGAATAAATAATTTTCCCGCCACACCTCGGGCATCGGCCCCGAATGACTCCGTTCACGTTTCATCCTCCTTTTTTGTTTTCTTCAACTGGCGGCCGCACTCCGGGCAGAAGTTCAGCGGCCGTCTTTTGTGAGTGTAGGTTGAGGCAAGCCCGCAGCCCTTTCTGAGGGTTCTCTCATAAAGGCAGACGTAATACTTTGTGTATAACTCTCTGCCGGTCTTTGGCCTGTGCTTCTTGCTCCACTCGTAATCTTCGCAAAATTGGCAGTTCATACGCTTTCCTCGATTACTTTGAGGTCATACCCGCTCTTGACAAACTTCATGCACAGCTCGTGGTTGATGCCGTTGCCGAGGTTGGTGTAGATGTACTCCATGTCCTCCGGCGTGAATTTGGTGTCGAGCAGCTTGTTGATGCCGTCGAGATGCTCCTTGCGCAGCGGCTTTGTGAACGCCTTGAACGCAAACCGCGATACACCCTCGATGACCTCCGCCTTGAACTCGTCCGGGGTGCTGCAGTGGTTGAGGTTGATGTATGTGTTCGTCCTCGGGACGAGAATCAGCTCGAAGTTCATGGTGACGTAGGCTTTCGGGAAAGCGCGCTGAATCTTCCCGCACCACGGAGCCGCGAATGGGCTGAACCACGGCAGCATATAGCTGCTGAGCTCCTGCTGACTGACTGCTGGGGCGTCCCGAATGTGGTCAATGCAGCACTCGATGGCCTCCCGCTCTGCGAGGCTGTCCGCCTCCTCGAGCCAGCCGTTGAATACACGGACGATTTCCTCTGCGTTAATCGGTTTCATGTTGCTCCTCCGTTTCATCCTCCATCTTGAACCCGCAGACCGGGCAGAAGTTCCAGACCCAGCTGTCGAAATCGCTTTGCGAAATTTTGGCATTGCAATGGGTGCAGCGAATTGCCGGTTCCTCGTGACTGTTGTTTTCATCATCGACGATGATAAACTTCAATTCCTTGTCCTTCACCCACTTGGCATGACCGCGCAGGCTCTCTGGGTCGATGGTGGGAGCCTCATCCACGCTGTTCAGGGCGTCCTTATAGCAGCATTCTTCAATAGTGAACGGGTTACTGGCATGGAGATTCATTTCGATGCGCTTGTGCAAAGCGTTCGCGTCAATCAATCTTACTTCTTCCATTTTTGATAGCCTCCTTTACAAACTTCAAAGCGCGTTCTTTGAGCGGAATGCGCTGGCAGAGCCTCCCTTTTCCGGCGTTCCGGGCTGAAATCACCGGCATAACGCCGACGACCTCGATTTCGTCACACTCGCGGTGTTTCTTCCGCCCTGCTTCGTGTCCGAGGTACTCCGCCTCTTTTTGGTCGTCTGCCATGACTGCGACGCCGAAGTAGCAGGTGGAGCTCTCTGCCCTGCCCTCAAGGAACACATCATACCTCGGCATCCGGTTCCTCCTCGTATTGGTGAACATCGACGAAGATGGCTTTCTTCCACGGGAGCGCGTTGTACGCCGCCCGCGTCTCCTCCTCCGTCATGTTGTCCACGAGCTCCGGGTCATAGTGTTCACAGAGGACGTCGTTCATCTCTGAAATATCGTCCTCCCGGTAGTAGGTTCTCTCTCTGCCGATGACGAACTCCTGAACCGCGCTCTCTCCCCATGAGCCAAGCCAGCAGTAATACTCGTCGCCGCTGACAACATCCCCATCTACACAGGGAATGACCGGGAGCTCCGGGTTTGCCTGCATGAGCTCAAGGAGCTGCGTGAGCTTTTCGCTCTGTTTCATGTCATCCCATCCTTTCTTTTCCGGGGCTCCGCCCGGGTTGCTTTCTGCTCGGCGGCCTTGCACCATACATAGGCCACAACAACTATTACTGACAAGGCGACGGCCGCAAAGGAAAGCCAGTAAGTTAAGGTTTCCAGCAGGTCGTCAAGCTCTAAAAGAACCTCGTACATAGTCACCACTCCTTTACCTGAATTTCTTCTTGAAACTGCGCACGATGGCTCGGTGCGTCCACCTACGGCAGTAGGGGTTTCGGACGCTCCCGTCGTACTCCTGCTTCATCTTCTGGTATGCCGCCTTGTTCTCCGCATACCGTTCGCAATGGTCGTGGCATCCCGGGTGTCTGTCCGGGCACTCTTTCGGGCAGATAGTCATAAGCCGAGCATAACGCTGGCCCGTTTCCGGGCGGCCGTCATGGTTTCGTCGTACTTCGCTGCGCTGTATACCGCGAGCGGAGCCACTGCCCGGGCTGCTCTGGCCCTCCTGAATATCTCCGAGTAGACAGCGGCCGTCTCGTATACGCTGGGGCCTCTGCCCGGGGTCGAAAGCATCCCCTTGCGGTCGTCGGTGTCAGTGACGCGGAGGTCCTCTTTGAGGGCGTCCTGTACGCATCTGCGCAGACGGTCGAGGGCGAGGTCCTTATCCTCTTTTTCCCACTCGAGGTACTGCTTGTAGTTGTTCATGGAGTTCTGCTTGAGGCGCGCCAGCCGGTCTCTCCCGTAGCCGAACGTCTCGTGACAGGTGGCCGCCATAACAAGCCACGCGATTTCTGCGCCCTGATTGCTTGCCATGCGGAGCTGCTCCTCCCGGCGTCCTCTCGGAGCTCGGTCAACCGGCAGCCGGACCTCAAAATCACAGATGCCTTTGAGGTTCTCCCTCATGGCGTCCGTTGCGTTCTTGCTGCTGCCGTATAGGATAGCCGTCTGGTATTTTTTCTCAAAAGCGTCCATCTCGTTACACGCCCGCAGGAGGCGGGACGCGCCAATGCCGTCGTCTTGGTGCATAGAAACGACGATGCACCACATAAAGAGCTGCGCGGAGCGGTCGCGCTGGTCCTCGCGCTCCTGCTGGATGTTGTGGGTCAGTGCTTTCATCATCCAGCCCTCCTTACGTCGTATAGCAACGCTTGGCCGGGTTCCACGTGAGCTTCGGGATGCTCCGGCCGCAAACGCAGGAGAACTTCTCGTTTACGATTTCGGCGTCCTCGACGTTCGTCCGACCGTAGCTCTCCTTCTTGCAGACCGGGCAGGTGAACTCGAACCGTGCCAGCGCGTCCAGCGGGATTTTCGCGCCGCACTTCCGGCACTCGTTGGTCGTTTGCGGTTCGCGCAAGAACTGTACAAACTCGCTCTTGCATTTCGGGCAGCGCAGGAGCATGAGCCCCTTTGCGCCGACGGGCGTAAGCCAGCTTACCGGCTTCTTGGGGGGGGGGGCTTTCTTGTCCGCCGTGGAAACTACCGAGGCGGCCTGCTTCGGCTCGCTGGTGACGCTCTTTTCCGCCTCCGGCGCGCTGTCGCCGTTGTACAGCGTCGTGGTCTTGGCGATGGTCTCGAGTGTTTTGAGCGCGGTGTCGAGCTCTGCGGGGCTCTTGCCGGTCAGCGTGACGCTCACATCCGGTTCTCCCTGAAACTTGAAAATTTCCATCGAGACTTCAAACTTCGTACTTGCCATGTCGGTTATGCCTCCTGTTTCTTTTCTTCCAGCTTGTTTGACGGGTCGAATTTCCTGCCGTCCTCGACGCCGCGCCATGCTGCGTCGAGCTCTCCAACCGTCTTTGGCTGGGGCGTCTTTTTGAACTCTTTCGGCGGTCCAATCTTTTCGAGCTCGTCTTTGACCTCCTCCGGGACTTTCAGCACAAGGCCGTATTCTTGATTTTCCTCATTCTGTCTTGTGAACGCCTCGTATACACCTCTGGCGAACCCATAGCCGTAGGAATCGCAGATTTTTGCAATCTCCTGCGGTGTGTAATAGTCCCGGTGCTGTTTGCGGAGCTTCTTCTGCTCCGATTTAATGCACCGGACCGCATACCGGAATATCTTTACGCAGATTTCAATATCGCCCTCCAAGCCGATAAATCCGACGTGCCAAACGGTTGTTTTTGCGCTAATTTTGCATCGAAACGCCGAGCAGCAGTAGTTTTCTCCAATAACGATTGAGAGCGGGTCCATCCACGAGTTTGCTTTCTTGGAAAACTTCTCGCCGATGGCCCGTTTTATGACCGTAGTGTTCCGTTCCTCGAGGTCCCGCTCGCTGAGCTTGTGCTCCGCCATAAGCTTGCGGGCCTTGAGCAGGGCGAGCTTTGCCTCCTCCGGCTCCGGGCTCTTTGCAAGAGCGAGGAGCTTTCGGATTTTGTCCTTGTAGTCCATTAGGCTTCAACCTCCTGCGCTACAACTCCCAGTAGCTTACAGCGTGTAAGCATCATCCTCTCTAGCGAGGACTGGTACTTCTGAACTGGCTCCGCAGAGCCCTCAAAACACCGTCCTGCGTACCGCCATGTGCCGCCCTGTCGCTTGAACGTAAGGTAGGTCGGCTGCCAGCGTCCGTTGACATCCTTTGCGGTGCTGATTTCTCCGCCCACCTGCAACAGGCCTGCGCGGTTTGTGCGTGGCGGTAAGACGTCAAGAAAGTAGCCAATCAGGTCCTCGTCTACCTCGTCGCCCGGTTCGAGATAGTCCTCTGCGGTCGGGAGGCCGCTCTCAAACCATTTCCCGAGCGTCTTGAGGCCGGTTCCTGCGCACTCTGCGCGTTGCCTCTCGACTTCGTTGGCAATTAACGCCATCTGCGTGTTGCTCAAAAAAATGTCGCTGCCGTCGTCGAGGCGGAGATAAACGACGCCCGCCTCGAGGAGTGTTACAGGGAGGTCGAGGTATGTCGTTGTCGCTCCGCTCCTGTCAACTACCGGGATGCAGATGCGCTCGCGGGCGGCTCGTCCGCCCCTGTGGTAAAGTATCCTGTCGAATGCGTACCTGCGGCAGTCGCATTTCTCGGTGCAATAATTGACCGCGTCGTCCGGCCACAGGCCGATAATCATAAGTCGCTTCATGCTGTCCTCCTCAAACGTAATCGGCGTACCGGGTGCTGATGCTCTGCACCCACTCTTCGTCCAGCTTGTTGAGGTATGTGCTCCACGCCTCCTCGTAACTGTTCCACCACCATTTCCGGCTCTTGAGGGCAACAATAAGCTGCTGCCGAGGCTTCATAACGAACTTGATGTACGCCCGGTCGCCCATCGTGTAGGCGACGAGGTTCTCGTCCTCGAAAAACTTCTGCCGGTTCAGGTTTGCGAGTTTGCCCTCTTTCCCGGCCGCGTAGAGCTTGGCGATGACGCTGTTCTTGCGCCAGCGGTACTTTTCATGGAGCTTCTCGTAATACTCCATGAAGAGCTCCGGGTCCTTGTTGGCGAGCTCGCATAGGCTCGCGGTAGGATTAAGCGTCGGCCGCTCGATGCAGAATTTGATGTCATCGACCAGCCGCGCAATCTCCTTTGCGTCCTTGTCCTCGATACGGCCCTGCCAGACTTGCTCCTGCAGGCCGTTGAACCACTCCACGAACTCAGAGGAAAGGCGGAGAATGGTGTCGCTGTGGTCCAGCTTCTTTGCGTTGTACCGCGCCGGTCCTGCGACGGCGACGCTCACATGGGCTGCCTCGTGCCGGAGCTGCTCGCTCCACTTGGCATAAATCTGGTCCACGATTTTCTGCTTGCGGCTGTCCGGGATGTTCCAGCTCATAACTTTCTGGCAGTAGACCTCGTACTCGTGGGCCGAAATGTCGCCGCGCTGGCCGCTCATGCTGTTGCTGTTCGCCTGATGAATGAGGCTCTTGTCCAATTCCTTGATTTTCACCTCACTCATGGTAGACCTCCTGCCGGTTCAGCGGCGGTTTAGGGATAGAGGGCTTCTGCGGGGCCAAAACCAGCTCGTAATCGGATGCCTGTTGCGGGGCGAGCGGTGTGGCGTACTCAATGTAGCCCCATGCTTTATTGTCGATTTCCTCGCAATAGGTCCGACCGCTCTCGAAGTTTACGATTTCGGTAACGCTCTCCGTAGAGGGGATTCCGCCCACCATCAGCGGGCGGCGTGTGCTGTAATATCTGTAAGCCATAATTTTCTCTCTGCCTCCTGCAATTCAAATGCGAGCTCGTCAAGCTCTTTCTCGATTTCCTCCGCGTCGTGGACAATCTGCCGCGCGCCCGGAACGCCCTTCGTACCGTTCTGCTTTGCCTCAATCCACATCGCAATATGCTCGTCCGGGTCAAAGCTGTCGGAGTAGTCCAGAATCTCGTCCGGGAAGTTCTCGACTTTCACGCAGACAATGAAGTCCTCTCCGGCCGGTGAATACCACTCGAGCTCAACGCGGCCGTCGTCCGTATAATCGCAAACGCTCCATTCACGTTTCTCGAGAATATCCAAATACGCCTGCGGCAGCTCCTCTTTTGGCCTTTCGGTCTTATTCGAGCGGTTCGGGTCCAGCCAAATAGAGATGTTGTAGATGTACTGACCGCACCGAACGCATACATCATGTTTGCCCCAATATCCGAGCTTTTTCATGCCTCGGACGCTGCCGGTATAATGGATTGATGGATGCCGTTCTTTTTGCTCGTCAGTTAATTTCATGTACTTCAACGTCTGCTGCCTCCTGTTCTATAATCGGGCCACGCCATCGTGATGACCGTTGAGACCTCCCGCAGGCGGCTTATGATGGCCCGGGCTTTTGTGCCGTCTCCGCCTTTCGGGGTCAGTGCTCGCACCAGCTCGTCGGCGTTGTAGTTCGTCGTGATGATGGTCGGCTTCATATCCTCGTACCGGTCGTTCAGGATGGAGTAGAGGGTGCTCACGCTCCAATCGGTACATTGCTCTTTCCCGAGGTCGTCCACAATGAGCAAATCGACCGTTTTGTACGCTTTGAGTATCTCGTACTCGGTGGCGTCGCTGTTGTCGAAAGCCTCCTTGATGTCGGCCAGCAGGTCGCCGGACGTCTTGCAGACGACCGGGACGCCGCATCCTATGAGCTGCAAGGCGATGGCGGCCGCGAGGTGCGTTTTGCCGGTTCCGTATGTTCCCTCTATGTAGAGGCCCTCGCCACGCTCTGCGCGCTGTGGAAAGCTGTCTGCATAGGTTTTGGCCGTGTCGTAGCACCGCCGCCGCTCCGGGGTGTCCCGGATGAAGTTGGCGAACGTCCGCTGCTGGAAGCGTTTCTTGATGCCGCTCCTGCCGAGCAGCCTCTCGATTTTGGCGCGCCGTTTGGCCTGCGCCGCCTCTTTCTCGGCCTCCGCCTTTTGTCTGGCCTCCTCTGCGTCCGCCTCCGCCCATTTGGCTTTTGCCTGTTCACAGGTGCATCTCTGCGGGAACGGGGCAAACATGAGGACCGTTCGGCCCATCACGAGGGCCTCGTGGTACAGTTTCCGGCCGCAGAACTCGCACTCGACCGGCTCCGGGATTTCGCGCTGGCAGTTGTAACCACCAGCCAGAATATCCTTGCTTGTCGGCCGTCGGTGCTGTGTGGTCTCAGCCGAACGAGCCGAATCCGCCGGACGGAGTGAATCCAGCATAGCCGTCATCGTTTCCACGCTGCTCACCTCCTGTGTAGTCGTTCATGTAGCCTTTTGCATTAAGCCAGCTTGCCGGGTTTGGCGTGAATTGCCGCTCCCGGAACCGGCTGTCATATTTCTTTGCGGCCTCAACCGCCGCGATGATTCTGTCGGTCGCCGCGTCGTCCGGCTCCGGGTTGATTTTGGCCCACGCCCGCTCTGCCGTGGCCCGGTCCACCTTTTTCGGGTAGGCCGCGTAGAAGCGGTCAAACCGTTCGGCCTGCTCTGCCGAGAGGCTCCCGGCTTTACGCCGGGGAGCTTTCGGTTTGTCGTGCTCCTCCGGCGTGGGCTCCGGTACGGCCGGTGGCGTTTCCTCCGCCTCTGTGGCCGCTGCAGGCTCCTGTGCAGGGCTTTCCGCCCTGCGGCCGGGAAAGTTATCGACCGACGGTTTCGTCGGTGCTGCGGTGCGCTTTGAGTAAAGCTGGCGGAGGTTCTCAAGGAGAGACTGCACCCAAATGACGCGGCAGCTCTCCCACAGCTCTTTGTCCACCTTTCCCATGGAGGCGAGCGTGTTCAGGATGGCCTCCGCCGTTTCGGCTGTAACTCCGGTGACGGCGAGTAGGTACTCCCATCCCATCTTGTCCCAGCAGTCGTAATACTGGCCGTCTGCCGCGCAAAGAAGTTCGAGCAGCTTAAACCAAAAGGCATACCCGTCGTTTCCCCAGTTCTTTTCAAGGATGAACTTTGTCCGGCTCTTTTCCCCGACGTAATGGGGGAAGTAGTCGGCGGTCTGCCTGTTGCTTCTTCCCAAGTCTCGCACCTCCTTTCTGCTGGTGATTTCAAGAGTAGATGACCTTGCTGCCCTCCGCCGTCTTTACAACGTCAACGGCCTGCGGGAAACGGGCTTTCATCTCCGGGTCGTGAGTGATAGCCATAATCTTGAGCGAGGAATACCGTTTCTGGATGGCCTCGAGGGCGTCGCAGTAGGCCTGTACACCCTTGTCGTCGAGGAACGGCGGCTCGTCGATAAACAGGAATCCGAGCTGCACTCCTGCGGTGCTGCTCTTGAGCTCTGCCAGCGCAAGGATGACCGAGAGGGCCGCCTTAACGCGCTCGCCGCCGGAACGGCTCATATAGGGCAGAGCTCCGGTCGCCGCGTCGTTTACGATGATGTCCAGCGCGGTGACCTCTTTCTTGCTGTTGCTCTTGAGGGTCTTTTCCATGCGCATCTCAATGCTCATGTGGCCGCCTGACATCTGGCTGATGATGCTCGTCGCGGTCGCCTCGAACAGCGGGACGATGCTGCGGACGATGTTATGCGGAATACCGTCCTGAGAGAAAGCCCGCTTGAGCTCCTCATAGCCCGCTGCAAGCTGGCCCTGTTCCGTCGCCTGACGGCGAAGGACTTCGAGCTTTGCCTCTGCCGTCTCGATTTCTTCCATCTGCCTGCGGCTGTGTCCGGCCTGCTGGTCCAGCTCTTCAATGCGGATATTGTCCACCGTGAGGGCTGCATCCGCCTCCGCGTACTGCTCCTTGAGTTCGTCAACATCAGCCTGCGCCTTTGCGAGGGTCAGAATCTCCGCATTGATGCCATCAATCGCCGTCCGGGTCTTTTCTGCGTAGGTCAGGAGCTCCGTGAGGCGGGTCTGCGCTGCGCTCTTTTTAGCCTCCGCTGCCGGGAGCAGCTTTTCCAGCTCGATGTATTTCTTAACGTCCGAAAGCTGCGCCTCAATGCTGGCGAGCTCCGCTGCGTTCTGCCGGAGCTTTTTCAGCTCGTCCTCAACGACGAAACGGTCTGCCTCGAGGCTCTCGATATTGGCCGGAATGGTTTCAAGCTCCTCGTCGATGGCCTTGATGCGCTCTTTAACTTCCGCGAGGCGTTCTTTCTGCGCCGCCAGCTTTGCGAACCGCTCCGAGGCTTTCCGCAGGTCTGCAACGAGGAAACGCTGGGCCTGCAAATCCTTGCGGCAGTTGAGGCCCGTTGCCTTTTTCTTTGCGGCCTGATACTCAGCGTCGAGCTGCTCGGCGCGCTCCTCAGCCTGCTGCCGGTAGGTTTCCAGTTCCGTCTCGGCCGCAGGCAGTTTCTTTTTCGCCTCCACTGCATCCTGCAGGAAACGGCATTCCGGGTTCTCGACCGGGCAGCCGCAGGTCTCGAGCATGATGGCCCGGGAGCGGATATGTGTGACCTCGTTCTCTTTTATGTCGAGCCAAGACTGTATCCGCGCGGTTTCTGCGTTCTTGGTTTGGAGCAGCTTCATGGCCTCTTGGTCTGCTGCGAGATACTGCTCGTCCTGTTCTTCCAGCGCGGTGAGCCGTTCGCTCGCTCCTGCGAGGTCTGCCGCTTTCCGCTCGAGCTCGTCATAGTCCGCGAGGGCCTGCTCATAGCTCCAACACGTTGCCTGTGCAGAAAGTTTTTCGGCCTCGAGACTGCCTTTCTTTTTCCGCTGGGCAGAGAGCGCGGCCATAACGTCCCGCAGCTTTTCTTCCTTGGGCTGAATCAGGGCCGCCGTTCCCAGCAGCTCCTCCCGCCGTGCGGAAAGTTTTCCGTAACTCTGGCTGCCTGCCTCTACCTCCTCGCGCTTATCGAGGAGAGCCTGCGCATCGGAAATCTGCGCTCTGCAAACAGCCTGCGCGCTGGCGTTCGCGTTCTTCTCCGCAATCCAAGAGCCGAGCTCGCTGGCGAGTTTTTCCGACCGCTTCTGTGCCTGCTTGGCAATGTCGAGCTTTGTCTGCGCCTCGCTCATGGCCTTTGTGTGGATGGCCCTGTCTGCTACCGCGCTGGCCTTTTCGACGGCCGTCTTGTTCATGGCCGCCTCGACCGTTGCCTTGTCCGGCATCGTCCGCCCGGTCTCCTCCTGCAAATCCGCGACGCGCCGGAGCTCCCGGTTGGCGTCTGCTGCCCGGTTGGCCGCCATGCTCTCCATGCGGTCATAAATGCCGAGGCCGAGGATGTTGCCGAGAATTGCCATGCGGTCCGCCTTGTCGGCCTGCAAAAAGAGGCCGTACTGGTCCTGCATGATAAGGCCGGTCGCCTTGAGCGTCAGGCTGTCCATGCCGATGGTGTTCTCGATGATGGCCTGCGTATCGCGGTATTTCTCCGCGCTGCGGTTCTGCCAGCTCTCGTCCACATACTCGGAGAGATTCAGCGTCGCCTTGCCGCTCTTTGTGCGGGTGCGTGTCACGCGATACAGCTTGGTGCCGAGGTAAAACGTGAACTTGATGGAACCGCTGCGGGCATCCGGGTCGTTGCAAATCCAGCCAGTGAGGTCGCCCTCCCGGGGCTCCTCGAAAAGGGCGTCCAGCATGGCGTCCATGAACAGGCTGGACTTGCCTGCGCCGTTCTCGCCGTTGATGGTTGCAAAGGAAATGCCGTCGTAGCTGAACAGTTCGTCGCGGTAGTTGCGGTAGTTCTTGACCTCTATTTCCACCGGCATAAACAAGCCGGTCGGGGTCTCAAGGCGGCCTTTTTCCATTGCCTCCGAGATAATCGGGCGGGCCAGCTCGATTATGCGCTGGGCGTCCTCCGGGCTCTTTTCCTTTTCGGCGAGGTACTCGGCGAGGTTCTGCTCCGGGCTGTTGTCGCCATGGAGCTCGTCGCGGTTCACGCTTGTCGTGATTTCCTCCGGCGTGATTTCGGAGACATAGAACACACCACCGTCATAGAGCCTTTTCTCAAGGACAGCTTTGTTGAAAGCCTTGTTTGTTTCGTCCGAACAGGTGTAGAGAACGCGGACGATTTTTCCCTTGAGGCGGTCAGGTACAACGACCCGCTCCGCGCTCAACATTGTGCAGACATCGTCCTCGTTGAGGCGGATGGTCTCGAACTCCCGGTAGGGCGTTTCGATGTACTCACTCCATGCCTCCCCGTCGTCGTCGATGTCGTGGATGTAAAAGCCTCGCGGCTGGCCCTCGTCGTTGAAGTTGAGGCCTGTAATGCTGCCGCAGTAGAACACCGCACGGCCTGCCTCCGGGAGCTGCTGCGGCCGGTGGATGTGGCCGAGTGCTACGAGGTCAAAGTCTGCAGCTTTCAGGGTGTCTGGGTAGATGACGGGCTCAAACTGTGCAAATAGCGCGGTCTGGCCGCTCTCCATGTTGCATCCCGGGACAGTGAAGTGCGTAGACAGGATGCTCGTCACACCGGGCTCGCACTGTGCTTTCAGGCCGAGAACGACCTTTGCCAGCTCGTCCGTGAACACCTGCGTTTCCTCCTCTCGAGAGAGGCCCGGGTGCGCTGCCCGGTGTACGCCACGGTCAAAGCCCGGAATACACGCCACATCTACGCGCTGCCCGTGGTAGGTGTGGATGTGGATCACCTCCGGCTCCGTTACGACGCTGACCGAATCATCGCCGTAAAAAGCCGTCGTCAGCATCTCGAACTGCTCCTCGCTGTCGTGGTTCGGAGTGCCACGCAACACGACGGTCGGGGCCACGTTGGAAAGCCGCCGGATGTGGTCTATGGCTGTCCGGCTCTCGCGGAGACCTCTGTCCGACCATACGCGGGCCTGATGGAAAATGTCGCCAGAGACGACGATAAGGTCCGGCCGGTGCTCCTCCGCGTACATCGCCTGAAAATCAAGGCAGCGGCAGATGTCCTGAAAACGGGCATTCTGTCCGCCGACCTCTGGCCCGGGGAAACTGCCGATGTGCCAGTCTCCGGTGTGCAATACTTTCAGCATCACATATCCTCCCTGAGCAGCTCTTTGATGATGTCGTCGAGCTTGCCGCGCCGCGCTGCATCCGCACGAGACTTCGCGCACTGAATATTCCTCATTTCATCTTCGGTCGGAACCTGCGCGTAGACCTTGTGGCCAGAGCTGATGCTGAACGAAATGTAGTCCAGCGCGAGCTTTGCGAGCTCGGTGCGGTCCGGGCTGCGGAACGTCCCGATAGGGCAGCAGGTGCGCTCGGCGTTGGTGTAACGTCCGCCGCCGGAAATAAAGATGGTCGCCATGAGCTGTGCCTCGTGAGGGATTGTTTCAGTCTCCTTGACCTCAAACATTGCCACGTTGTCCGAATTGACGGCGACCATGCCGTCCTGCGAAAGAATCATCATAATCATTTCCTCCATGTATGGTTTCTCTGGCAGTCGCGGCAATAAGCCACTCCGCCGAAATGCTTGCGGCTGTACTCTGCTACGTCGAGGCCGACCTGCTTACCGCAGTCCGCGCAGAACTCGCTGTCGCCGTTCCGGCCCTGCTGTCGGTTGCTCGGCGTGGGCTGCTGCTGGCGAGGCCGCTGCGCCGGTCTCTCGGGCTGCTGCTCCTGCTGGGGCTGCTCCTGTCCGACCTCAAAATCCGGCTCCGGCTGCACATAGCCGTCGTCGTCATCGTCCACATAGACCGTGTGGCTGGTTTTCGGGCGGCTGCCGTACAGGTCATTCGCCGCGCCAAACATGGACTTTACCGCCTCCTCACGGACGGTCGGATTGTCAAGGTTCGGGACGAGGTAAGCCACAACAAAGGGCTTTCCGAACTCCTCGATAAGGTAACTGGACTTAATCTGCATCGCGGTGCGGAGGGCGCGGTTGAGAGCCTTGCTCTCGCACATCTCGCTGCGGAACTTCATAAATTCTGCCCGCTGCTTCTCTGTCATCCCAGCCGTCACATCATCCACCGCAATTTCCTTATGGGCGACGATGGTGACGTTCTCGCCGGTGAGCTGCGGGACGCTGATTCGGACCTCGTGCTTGACGTCCTTGTTGGGGCAGCCTCCGCAGCGAATCGGCTTTCCGATGCTGCGGTTGACCTCAGCGCACTTCTGGCAGGTGGACGGGACGACCGGGCGGCTGGAAAGAATCTTGATGCCTGCAGCTCGCATGAGCTTGGTGAGACCCTTTTTGGTGAGGGCGTACTTGGCCGGGGTCGCTTTGTGGACGTACCCCTTGCTGTCGCGCCACTCGTCCTTGGCTTTCTCCATCTCATAGATTTCGCCGTCATTGAGGTCGGTGCTGATTTTCACGGAGTTCATCACCGGCTTTTGGATGTCGGCAATCTCCGTCACGGTCTGCATCGGGACGAGGAGGTTGTACTGCGCGGGCGGGTACTGCTGCGCAATGGTGAGCGCAGCGTGTTTGTTTTGTTCGTTCATGGTTCACGCTCCTGTTGACTTTTGATGTGGAGCGAGATACAATAGGCTTGTCCGACAAGAGGGTCGCGCTTTCGAGCGCGGCTCTTTTTTTATGCCTGTGTATCCGGCTCCTGCTGCTCTGCCGCTGCTGCGGCCTCCTGCTCGTCCAGCTCCTTGAGCAACTGGGTGATGGTCTTGCCCGTCTCCTTGCGGCAGCAGGTCGAGCCCATACCGACGCGACGGGCAGCCGCGCTGCGCAGCTTGCGCGAGCATCTGCCGCAGAGGCAGAAAAGGTTCTGTTCAGCCATGTGGTTCACCTCCTTTCAGTGGTCCTTGAGCATCTTGAAGAATGCGTTGTTGATGACGTGGAACGCAAGCAGCGTGACGCCGAGCACGATAAGCCACTCGCCACCAAAGGCGAAGTAGCCGCGCGCGGCGTAGCTGGCCGGAATGAGTGCCAGCGCGGCGATGAATCCGCAGATACCGGCCGAGAGGACCTCTGCAATCCAGATGGCCGCAATGAGAATCGCTCTGTGAATCTTCCAGTTCATTTAGTGCTCCTTTCTCTTGAGGGCCTGCGCCGTCTCAATGACTGCGCGGCTGTATTTGCTGCTGTGCTGGCCCTTGCTCCACGCTGATTTCATGCCGCTGTCGCCCATGTTGTAGGCCATGAGAGCCTTGTCCGGGTCGTCGTACTTTTGGAACGCCTGCCCGAGGATGTATAGGCCAGCCTCGATGTTCTGCTCCGGGTCCATCACATCCGTAATTCCGAGCTCCTCGTAGAGCCAGCGGTGATTGCAGATGTTAATCTGCATGAGGCCGAAGTCTCCGGTGTCGCTGACCGCATCCGGCTGGTAGCTGCTCTCCCGCTCGATGACGGCGAGGGCGATTTCAAATGGGACGTCCTGCCGCTCCGCCTGCTCCCGGATGTACCGTTGCAGCTCGTCGCTCATGGGCACGTCGTAGAGGAGCTCCGGCTCCTGTTCGGCCTCTGGCTGCACCTCCATGTAGGCGAGCGTCACATATTCCGTTGCCGGTGCTGCTGCTGTCTGCTGTGCGAGGTTTGCTGCGGCCGTCGTCGCGCAGGAATAAGCCGCAATGAGTGCGGTGACTGTGCAGAAAAACGCAACGGCCGCAATCTCCATCTTTCTTTTAAGCGCATCCATAATCAGGTGTGGCGGCTGCCGTGAGCGAGCCGACCGTCCTCCGTGCGACGCGGTTGAGGATTTCTTTGACCTCTCCGCTCGTCCGGGTCCGGCAGAAGTCGTCGCAAATCTTGATTCGGGTGTTCCCGATGGTGAAGTCCTCCACGACGTTCCCGCTCTGCTTCGCCTCCAACACTTTTTACACCTCCTGTTTTCCGAATTGCTTTCTGTAAATGAGCTTCAAGGTCTGAGCCTTGTTCGTTATCTCGTCGAGTACCTCGAGGTACTGCTCCATGCGCGGCTTTTCTTTCGCGTCGATGACGCCGTCGGCCGCGATGTCGATGATTCCGTCCTTGACCTCCGGTAACGACTTCATTGCCGAAATGAGCTGCAATGTGACCCGCTCGAGCTCTTCCAGCTCAATCGGTGAAATCGTCCCGATGCCGAGCGGGCAGAGGTGCGAGCAGAAATGGTTTTGCAGCTCCGGCGCGTTGTAGGTGTCCGACAGCATCAGGACCTCCTCCGGATGCGGGTTGATGGTTCCGAGCTCGATGTTGGCGAGCCGTGTCCGGTCGATGCCGGTCACCTCTGACGCACCCTCTCTGCTGCCTAACCGGTCGTTCCACGATGCCGCTGCGATTCGTGCCTTGTAGAACACGTTATCTGCGGCTTTCGTTGCCATTTTAGGCATTTATCCCGTGCCTCCTTTCGGTTAAAATATTTACAAGGAAACGCCAAATGTTTGCTTTTGGCGTCATCATTTCGCATCAATGACGCGAAACGGGTCGCTTCGGGTTAAAAAAAAGGTCGTCGTAGGGATAGCCGAGGGCCTGCTTGATTTTCAGGCTCAGCTTGAGGGACGGATTCTTGTCTCCGCTCTCAATCTGTGCGTAGTGGCTCCGGCTCACGCCCAGTCGCTCGCTGAAAGTCTGCTGGGTATAGCCTGCGCCCTCTCGGAGCGTTTGCAGCTTTTTCCGCATTCCGCCTGTCTCCTCCTTTCTGTGTGACCCTTTTGGGGTCTTTCTGTGGTTTATTATAGTCCCTAATTGGGTCAAAGTCAAGTTTTTTCAAAAATTTTTTGCTATTTATGACGCAGTTAGCGTCATTTGTCCCCGTGAGGGGATTTTTGTGATACAATATAAAAGTCTTAGGGAGGTACGTCTGTATGGATAAGTTTTCTGAACGGTTGGTCGCGCTCCGCAAGGAGAAAGATTTGACGCAGGCAGAGTTTGCCCGCCTCTGCGGCAAGCAGCGCACTACGGTCTCCGGCTACGAGACCGAGGGCAAAGAGCCAGATTTCGCCCTGCTCTGCCAGATGGCGGACTATTTCGGGGTAACCACTGACTATCTGCTGGGCCGCGAGGATGAGCGCGCCCACGGTAACGAGGCGTTCCGTCAGGACAACGCAAACTTCAAGCGCAGATATGACGCCCTCTCGAAAGAGCTCCGCGTCGTCGTCTCCTCGACGTTCGATTCGGTCTATGTGCTGCTCTCCCGGTGCATGAACGCGCAGAACGCAGCAGAGCTGGCCCTGTACCGCGAGCTGTTCTCTGAGCTGCAAACCGGTCGCGGCGAGATAAAGAGCATCCTCGCTGATTGCGGGGGAGACCTGGCAGATGCTTTCCCGCAGATTATGGAGAAGCAGAACACGCTCAAGGCCAAGACCGCCTCTATTCTGGATAGCCTCTTGCAGGCCGATGTTGCGGCCTTAAAAGACAGCAACAAGTAACCTATTGGCCTGCGCTCCGGCGCGGGCCTTTTTGTTTGGAGGTCATCATGGAGCAGTATCTCATATACCTGCGCAAGTCTCGTTCCGACCTCGAGGCAGAGGCACACGGCGAGGGCGAAACGCTCTCCCGGCACGAGCACACTCTGCTCGAGCTGGCGAAAAGGCAGCATCTCAACGTGACCGATATTTACCGTGAGGTCGTCTCTGGTGACACCATCGCTGCCCGCCCAATGATGCAACGGGTTCTCTCCGAGGTCGAGCAGGGCGTCTGGTCCGGCGTCCTCGTCATGGAGGTCGAGCGTCTGGCGCGCGGCGACACCATCGACCAAGGCATCATCGCGCAGACATTCAAGTTCTCCGGGACAAAAATAATAACCCCTATAAAAACGTATGACCCTGACAACGAGTTCGACGAGGAGTATTTCGAGTTCGGCCTGTTTATGAGCCGCCGCGAGTACAAAATCATCAACCGCCGGTTGCAGCGCGGTCGCCTCGCCTCCGCCAAAGAGGGCAAATGGCCGTCCGGTCTAGCTCCCTTTGGTTATCGTCGGGTAAAGCTCAAAAACGAAAAGGGCTGCTCACTCGAGCCCATCGAGGAGCAGGCCGCAATAGTTCGTATGATTTTCGACCTGTACACGGTCGGTTTGCAGGACGAGGATGGTTCCGCTCGCCCGCTGTCTTTGGGTTCAATCGCCACGAGGCTCAACGATATGCGCATCCCGTCTCCGTCCGGTTCGCAATGGGCAAGAATCACCATTCGCGGAATCATCAAGAATCCGACGTACATCGGCATGGTGCGCTGGGGCAGCCGTGAGACGAAGAAGAAAGTGGTTGACGGCAAGGTCGTTTCTGTGCGCGGTCCTGCCGACCCAGAGAAAGAGTGCGTATTCAAAGGCATTCACCCTCCGCTCATTCCGAAAGAAACATTTGAGCTCGCAAACGATAAGCTCACCCGGAGTGAGAATACTTCCACGCGCAAAGAAAAGGTTGTCCGGAATCCTCTGGCCGGTCTGCTCGTCTGCTCCGAGTGCGGCAGGCAGATGATGCGGATGATAAACCCTGTCCATCCAGATATGCCGGTCGTGCGCTGCCCTCGTCGCGGCTGCCCGAATTGCTCGAGCTATCTCCCTATCGTCGAGGAGCGCGTCATACAGGGCCTCTCCGAGTGGATGAAAGGCTATGAGCTCGAGTGGAGCTCTGCTGCCGCGTCGTCCTCCGTGTCGTCGGTCGGCGTCCGGGAAAAAGCTCTCACCAGCGCGGAGGCCGAGCTCCGCAAATTGCAGCAGCAGCTCGAACGCACCCACGACTTCCTCGAGCAGGGCATCTACGACACAGACACATTTCTGTCCCGTTCTCGAATGCTCTCCGACAAAATCGCTTCCGCAAAGGATAGCGTCACCCGCTGCTCCCGTGAGTTGACCGAGGAGAAGCTCCGGGAGACCAGCCGCCGTGACATCATCCCTAAGGTTAAGAATTTGCTCGACGTGTACCCGCTGCTCGAAACGGCCGAGGAGAAAAACGCTCTCCTAAAAGAAGTGCTCGAAAAGGTCGTCTACCAGAAGCTAAACGAGAAGCGCAAAAAAAGTCCTGATGGTTTCACCATTGAGATATACCCGCGCATCCCAAAATCCGAAAAATGAAAAGAGAGGGCCGTTTCGGTCCTCTCTTTCTTATAGTTATCGTGTTTAGCCATACTCATAGGGACTGCCCACGATGTCACCCAAAATTGCTCCTAACATGGCTGTTTCCTCCCTTACCTATGATGCCGCTTCTGGAAATCAGCTTCGATCTGTTCTTTCCACTCTGCGCCGATGGACGCGCAGCAGGGTGCTTCCCGCATCCGGGAGACTGTCTCGCTAACAACGTGGTAGTTGACCGCCACGCCCTGTGCGTCATTCTCAAACCGCACAGCCCGGTCGGACGAGATGCCGAAGCGGGCAGCTTCCTTCACGGCGTCCATGTTGGCACCGAGGAACAGGAACTCCCAGCCGTACTGCTCTTTTTCCCGCTCGATCATCCGGCGGATCTTCTCATAGCCAAACCGCTTGCTGGCGTTTTCCAAGCCGTCCGTGGTGATGACAAAGATGACCTTTTCGGCGCGCTCACTCTCCGGCAGATGGCGCTGAATGTTCACCATCTTCTCCACGCCGTAGCCAATGGCGTCCAGTAGCGCCGTACAGCCCCGGACGTAATAGTCCTTTTCGGTCAGCGGTGCAACAGCCTTCAGTGGGAAACGGTCGTGCAGCAGCTGCACCTCATGGTCGAACAGGATGGTGGTCACATTGGCCTCGCCCTCCTGCTCCTTCTGCCGGGTCAGCATAGCATTGAACCCGCCGATGGTATCCTGCTCCAGCCCGCCCATGGAACCGCTGCGGTCCAGAATGAAAACAAGCTCGGTAAGATTTTTCTTCATAACAATGCCCTCCGTTTTGCATCTCTTTGCTTTCGTTGGCAAAAGGATACCACAAACCGGAGGGCAAAAGGTCAACGGGCAGGCGACAAATTACGCACCCAGCTGTTCCTGATCGTATTCAAACAGCAGCGTATTGACCTGATTGATGTTATAGATTTTGTGTTCCAGGCAGTACCGCACGATCCAGTCCCGCTTGGAGCCATCCGAAAAGGCATAGCCCGCGCTCTTGAGCAGGTCGATGGTTTCATCTTCGGACAGGTGCAGCCCCACCGCAAAGGCCAGCACCGTTTTCTTTTTGGGGTTGTAGTCGCGATTGCACTGAATTTTGGAGAAATGCTGCCGGGAGATGTTGGACTGCTTGTACACGGTGGAGTCTTTCAGCCCCCGCTCGTCAATGAGCCGCAGCAGCCGGGTGGTGAAGCTCTCGCCAAGGTTGTCCATCAGGCTTTCCAGACTGCGGGCTGTCCTGGGTGCCGGAACTGCCCCCAGCATTGGCAGTGCGGTATCTTCTTCCAGAAGCCTCCGCCGCTCTGACAATTCCCTGCGCCGACGGCCAAATCCGTAGCTTTCATCGTTCTGTGCTACATAGTGGTCGTCAATGTACTCCTCCACCGAGGCGAACAGCTTCCGGCTCACGGCCAGCGAGCCCCGATCGTAGAGCACCAAATACACGGTCAGGTCGTGCTCCATGACGTACTGTGTGATGGTGTCCACCGCAATGCGGAAGGCCTGTTCTTTGGGGTAGCCATAGTTTCCGCTGGACAGCAGCGGAAAGGCCACGCTCTCGCAGTGATACTTTGCGGCTAATTTCAGCGCAGAGTGGTAGGCACTGGCTAATTGTTCTGCTTCGCCGAACCCGCCGCCGTGCCACGCTGGGCAGACTGCATGGAAAATATATTTTGCGGGCAGACCGAACGCCGGGGTACACACGGCCCTGCCCAAATCGCAGCGGCCGATGGCTTCACAGGCAGCGGTCAACTCCTGCTCCCCTGCCACCTGATAGATGGCACGGCTGGTGCCGCTGCCCTGCAAAAGGTTCCGGTTGGCCGGGTTGACAATGGCATCCGCCGCCACTTTGGTGATGTCGTTACGGATCATCAGAAACGGCATGGTGGTTCCTCCCTCACATGGTTTTCTTCATCCTATCACATCCGGCGGGGCGGTGCAAGGGGTGCTCTTGTTTCCTGTCCGCGCAGCTATTATAATAATAGGTACCGAAAGAAGGTGAGCTTCCTGCACGACATCTGGAATCCATGGCACGGCTGCGTCAAGTGCAGCGAGGGCTGCCAGAACTGCTACATGTATTTTCTCGACCGGATGCGGGACCAGAACGGAGCCGAGATCTACAAAACGAAAAGCGGCTTTTCCTATCCGCTCCAGAAAGACCGCACCGGACACTACAAAATCCAGAGTGGTGAGCAGATCCGGGTCTGCATGACCTCAGACTTCTTCTTAGAAGAAGCCGACCCGTGGCGGGCTGAGGCATGGAACATCATGCGCCAGCGCAGCGATGTGGTGTTTTTTCTGCTCACCAAACGGCCGCAGCGGGTACGGGAGTGCCTGCCGCCGGACTGGGGCAGCGGTTGGGACAACATCTTTTTCAACGTCACCTGTGAAAATCAGCGCCGCGCCGATGAGCGCATTCCCATTCTGTTTGACCTGCCCTTCAAGCACAAGGGCATCATGTGCGCGCCCTTCATCGGGCCAGTAAGCATCCGGCAGTACCTTTCCGCCGGGCAAATCGAGCAGGTCATCTGCGGCGGCGAAAACTACGATGGTGCCCGCCCCTGCAATTTTGATTGGGTCAAGTCTCTCCGGCAGGAATGTGTGGATGCCAACGTGACCTTCTGCTTTATCGAGACCGGCACCGTGTTCATCAAGGACGGCAGGCGCTACCACCTGCCAAACAAGCAGCTGCAAAGCCGAATGGCCTGTAAATCCGGCATGAATTTTCAGGGCAGGCCCATTCATTTTGACCTCGTGGACGACTGGGGCTACCCCATCCCGCAGGAAGATCTCTATGTACCCCATTTCCGCGCAAACTGCGAGACCTGCGGCAGCAAGTTGATCTGCAACGGCTGCAGTGACTGTGGAAAATGCTTATAAAATAAAGGAATTCTATCAATACAAATGGAACTTATGGCTGATCTGATGTGCAATTTCATCCGGCAGCGGGCGGAAACCGATGCAGGTCATGGTCATGCCTTCTCCGTTTTCATCAAATTCTTCCGGCTCCAGCTCGGTGTGGCAGGCATCCCGGATAAGGAAGAAGTCTTTGTTTTCCACCAGTCCCAATTCCTCGGCAATTGTCTTTGCTTTCAGCAGTTGATTGCGGTTCTTTGCCCCGCAGATAGTTTTGGTAAAAGAGCCATCGAACCATTCTTCATAGGTTGCTTTCTCCAACATGATTTCTGCCCGATAGCCGGTAATTTCTCCGTCTTTCTCGATGGGTTCCACGCCCTGTCCCATGCCGATGGGGTCGGTGAGGAAAGCCAGCGAAGCGTGGCAGCACTGCGCCGCCAGCTTACCGGGAGACATCTGCAGATCTTTTCGTGCAATGATGAGTTGACGCATTTTTTCTCCTTCTTACGACAGTTTGATCTTCAAATCTGCCAGCAGATTCACCGCTTCCGGCAGGGAAAATTTCGCATCCTTCAGGCGGCTGCCCAGAATGTCCACCTTATAGCCTGTAGCATCCCGGAAATCTGCCTTGCGCAGATCACACTGGTAGAACTCCGTTTCGTGAAGTTCTACACCCTTGAAATTCGCCAGCTGCATCTCGCATTTGGCAAACATGGAGCCGACAATTTCGTTGCCGTCCGAAAAGTCAAAGCGGTTAAAGTTCATTTCGGTGAAGGTGTTATATTTCAGACTGCACTCTTTCAGCGTGTGGATAGGGTCCGGGAAGGCACCGTTGGACATCAGCGGTGCCCACTCAATTTCATTCAGGCGGCAGTCCTCAAAATCCAGCGACTGTACCGAAGAATGAGTGCTGCGCAGACCTGT
Source organism: Faecalibacterium sp. I2-3-92 (assembly GCF_023347315.1). Classification (GTDB taxonomy): domain Bacteria; phylum Bacillota; class Clostridia; order Oscillospirales; family Ruminococcaceae; genus Faecalibacterium; species Faecalibacterium duncaniae. The sequence goes on along the minus strand of NZ_CP094470.1, from coordinate 1,062,232 downwards.
GATCTCACACCGCACGAATTTGCACTCATTCAGCGTGGTATGATCCAGTTCGCATTTGGTAAAGGAGCAGTCCACAAACACGCAGTCGGTAAAGTCGCAATCCTCAAAAGCCTCCTCGGTGAACGACAGGTCAGCAAATCGTTCACCCTCACAATAACGCTCTGTCATAAAATTCTCCTGTCAGCGCAGTTCTTCCAGCAGAGCCGTGCAGCTTGTATCGTATCATTTCAAATTTGGAACGTGCGCGTTCCAAATTTACGCTTGCTTCAAGAACTCCCGCAGCACATCCTCTGGGCGGGGTGTATGGTTCAGGTACTTTTCCCGCAGCGGTGCGGCGGCACCATCCATAATGTAGGGCACACCCACAATGTCCAGCATCGACACATCGTTATAATTGTCGCCAAAAGCCATGACATCCGCAGGGTCAATGCCCAGTGTCCTACAGATGCTGCGCACACCGATGCCCTTGTTGGCAAAGGTGGTGTCGATCCAGTACGGCCCTGCCACAGCGCAGTTCGCCTCTTTCCATCGTGGGACAAACCGTTCCGTGTAAGATTCTACGCCTTCGTGCAGATACACCGATACTTTTGTGATCTCCTCCGGCACCTCGGAAGGGTCATGGATGATTTGATAATTGTTCCCGATGAACTGAATACGCTTGAGCATTCCCAGACCCCGCTCCATCAGGTATGCAGTATTCTGGCCGGAAAGCATTACCTCGCCCTGCCCGTCGCTGCGGGTCCACAGGTCGTTGGCGATTTCTTCGGCCAGCGCGCGCGGCATCGGGTTCTTGGCGATGCACTGTTCGTCCTTATAGATCACGCCGCCGTTCTCACAAAGAAACACACAGCAGTCTGCCACCGGTGCAAAGAGCTTGCGCAGGCTGGTATACTGCCGACCGGATGCCGGGCAAAACAGAATACCGCGCCGATGCAGCTCCCGTATCTGTTCAAAGATCTCGCCTTCCAGCTCTTTCCTGCCGTATTGCAGCAGCGTACCGTCAATATCGCTGCAAATCAGTCTGATTGACATTTTCCGTCCTCATTTTTCAAGATAATTTTAGGCAATTCCCCGGCATCCAGAACACGGACACCTTCGTCCATCAGCATCTTGGCAAAAACGCCCTGTCCGGGAATCTTTGTCCCGGAAAACGTTCCGTCGTAAATTTCCTTCACGCCGCAGCTGGGGCTGCGGGATTGCAGGATGGCAAGCTCCACCCCATTTTCTTTTGCGATGGCAAGGGCTTTCGCTGCACCTGCCCGGAACTCCCGGTCCACATTGATGCCCTCTTTGTTCGTGACAACGCCCTGCACGATTTCCGCCGGGCACCGCGGTGTGGGCAGGCCGCCCAGCACCTCCGGGCAGACCAGAACCACCTGATGCCCCCGCGCAAAATCGCAAACCGCCTGATTGTAATTGTTTCCGCCGCTGTATTTGCAGTTTTCGCCCAGCAGGCAGGCGCTGACCAGAATCTTCATTGTTGCGCGCTCCGTTTTTCAGATACTGAATCTTTTACCTATTCTACCACGCTTTTGGGCATTGAAAAAGAGGATTTTGCTTTTCCTATCCCCATACCGGGAGGTCCGACGTAATCTTTTCTAATTCCTGTGCAAGAAACGTCAGTCTTTCCCTCAGATGGTTGTTATGCGGTGCATCTCCGTTCAGCAGATAGTCCGTTCTGACATTCAGGCAGGACGAAAGATCCTGCAGCAACTCAATCGAGCAGCAGCGGCTTCCCGTTTCAACTTTTGCAAGATGGTTCGCACTAACGTTCAGCATTATACTCAACTGTTCCTGTGTAATCCCCTTCTTTTTCCGCAAATCGCGGATATGTCCGCCGAATTCTTTTGCATCAAATCGCATTGTTCAATCCTTTCCTTTGCGCCGAAAACACAACCAGGCCGAGACTCCTTTTTTCGAGTCCCGGCCTGATTTCAGCTTGAAAATCCACCAGAAGATTCACGATTTGATGGATGGTGTCCTCCTCATCCGGGCAGACCCGGAGCAGCAAGTCCACCTCCAACGACTGCATAAAATACGCTTCCAGCCGTGTGCGCTCATCCGGTTCGCTCTCCGCGTCGGAAGAGAAAGGATCAGGTTCACTCCCCTCGGTTTTATTCCACTCAGTCTTATTTCCTCGTGATTTTGCCGTTTCCTGCTGCGCTGAATCCGCGGCACCGGAACCGTTCTTTTCACGATTCCGGAAACGCGGGTCTGCAAAGTTTTTGACGTAAATCAGATCGGGTTTTCCCAGCCCACGCCGTTTGCGCTCAATCAGTCCAAACTTTTCCAATTCCCGGAACAGTTTGGTTGCCTTGTTGTCTGCGCAGCCCAGTGCATCCATCACTTCCTGCACAGGAAAAATGATATACACCCTTCCCTGCTCATCCAGCCATCCGTTTTTCACCGACAGCCCCATGCGGTCCAGCAGGATGCCGTACAGCGTTTTGGCATCAGTGGACAGGTCCTTGAATTTTATGTCCCGGAATAAAATTTTGGGCACCCGGAAATACGAGAACATCTCGCCCGACTGCCCATAGAAATAGTCAAACATCCTGATTTCCTCGCTTATCCTGCCTTGTCACATCCTTGACACCTCCGTTCGTAGTATGATGAAATATGTATGACTATCGTTATTTTTCTTTACAAAGATGGCCTGCCATGCTACAATAGCCGCATCTACGGCCACCGGACAACAGGAAAGGAGTATCTCATGGCCAAAACTGCCGACACCATTGCCATCTATTCCCGCAAATCCCGCTACACCGGCAAGGGCGAAAGTATCGGAAATCAGATCGACCTCTGCCGCGAATACATCCGCACCCACTACGGCGATGCCGCAGCACAGCAAGCGGTCGTCTTTGAGGACGAGGGCTTTTCCGGCGGCAACCTGAACCGCCCGGACTTCAAAAAGATGATGACCGCCGCCAAAGAGCGGAAGATCCGTGCCATCGTGGTCTATCGTCTGGACCGCATCAGCCGCAACATCAGCGACTTTTCCAGCCTGATTGAAGAACTGGGACGGCTGGGCATCGACTTTGTGTCCATCCGGGAAAGTTTTGACACGTCCAGCCCCATGGGCCGTGCCATGATGTACATCGCATCCGTGTTCAGTCAGCTGGAACGGGAGACCATCGCGGAGCGCATCCGGGACAACATGCACGAGCTGGCAAAGACCGGGCGCTGGCTGGGCGGCACCACCCCCACGGGCTACGCCTCCGAGAGCGTCAAGAGCATCACGGTGGACGGCAAGACCAAAAAGGCCTGCAAGCTCAAGCTGCTGCCGGACGAAGCAGAGATCATCTACAAAATTTTCGACCTCTACGAGCAGTACGATTCTCTGACCATGACCGAGACCGAGCTGCTGCGGCAGGGCATCAAAACAAAAACCGGGCGTTCGTTCACCCGGTTTTCCATCAAGTCGATTTTGCAGAATCCTGTCTACCTGATTGCAGACAAGGACGCCTATCAGTATTTTGTGGACAATGAGGCAGAACTGTTCGCCCCGGAGTCCGATTTCGACGGTGTGCGCGGCGTGCTGGCCTACAACCGCAGCGACCAGGAAAAAGGCCGTGCTACGGTCTACAATCCCATCAGCGAATGGTTCGTTTCGGTGGGCGAACACCCCGGCATCATCTCCTCGAACCGGTGGATTCGGGTGCAGGAGTCGCTGGAACGGAACAAATCCAAGTCCTACCACAAGTCCCGCGGCAACGAAGCTCTGCTCACCGGTCTGCTGTGGTGCTCCTGCGGCAGCCGGATGTACCCCAAGGTCACCGGGCGCAAAACTGCCGACGGGCAGGTGGTCTTTCCCTATATGTGCAAACTGAAGGAGCGCAGCCGGAGAGAGTTATGTAATGTCCGGAATGCCAACGGCAATTTGCTGGATGCTGCCATCTGCGAACAGGTCAAACACCTTGCCGACCATTCCAGCGACTTTATGAAGCAACTGGAAAAGGCAAAGTCCGCCCACGCAGGCAACCGCTCCGAGTTTGAGACCAAGCTTTCCACCCTGCGCAAAGAGCAGGCCGAGACGCAACGGAAGATCACCGCCCTCATCGACTCCCTTGCTGACTTCGGCGACAGCACCGCCGCAGCCCACCTGAAAAAACGCATCGAGGAACTGAACGGTCAGGATGCCGCCCTGAGCTCCCGCATCCGGGAACTGGAAAGCCTTACGGACGAAGGCGTTCTGGCAGGGATGGAATTTGACCTGATGCGTCAACTGCTGACCGTGTTCCACGACAACATCGACGATATGACCGTGACCCAGAAACGTGCTGCCATCCGCACGGTGGTACGCAAGGTGGTGTGGGACGGCAAGGTGGCGCATGTGGTGCTCTTTGGTTCACCGGAGGATGAGATCGACTGGACCACCTTCCCGGTAGACCCGGAAGAGGACGTCAACGACCCCGAGGGCGGTGGAGATGGTTCCGATTCTCCGTCCGGCGTTCGCTGGGGTGAGGATAGCATTCTCAATGCATCTACTGGCATAGGTCGCAAACCGCGCCTTGCGGGTGGTGTCAAAGGTGTCCACAGCCTTCATCAGCCCAATGGTTCCAATTGAGATCAGGTCCTCCTGGTCGCCGGGCTGGGCGTAGTATTTCTTTGCCACATGGGCCACCAGCCGCAAGTTGTGCCGGATGATCTTCTCCCGCGCACTCCTGTCCCCCGCCCGCAGAGCCGCAAAGGCTTCGATCTCCTCCCGCGCGCTGAGCGGCTTTGGGAAACTCCCCGCTTCCAGATGCAGCGCCAGCACCAGAAATTTTGTAGCGAAAAATTGCAGCAGCGTTAATAGCATACACAGCACCCCCTGGTGCTACTGTATGCTGTTGGAAGATCACAAAGTATTCCTCCGAATCCGGAGCGCAGGGATGGCATTCTGCAATTTTCCTGCGGGTTCGTTCGTATTAAGGATAAGGGACTGAATTTTGTTGGTAAAACGGAGGAACCATTATGGCGATCTTTGAAAAGACCATTCAAAACAAAAAATTTGATCAGCTGCTCTGGAAGTTGGAAAACGAAATTCCGGCCAGCAACTGGTCGGCAGAGCTGGAAGCCGGAAGTGATTTCAAAGAGGGCGATGCCCGGTGCAGCGTCCGCGTCTTTGAACGGTACAGCGTGATGGGCGGTAATCGCCTGAGTCTGACGCTGACCATGTTTCAGAACGGGGACAGCCCGATTCGGTTATCCGCCATCACCGCAGGCGGCAGTCAGGCGGTGTTCTTCAAAGTGAACATCCTTGGAGAGGAATCCTTTTTGGAGGACGTAAAGGGACTGCTGGAAGAAATTTTGGAGGAGTAAGATGTTTTTCGCTGGATTTGATCTGTTGTTCGGCATCCTGTTTCCCATCCTGTTCCTTGTGGTTCTGGGCATGATCCTGTATGCCATCATCGGAAATATCCGCACCTGGAATAAAAACAACCATTCGCCGCGGCTCACCGTTCCGGCAGCGGTGGTGGCAAAGCGCACGGAGGTCTCTCATCACCACACGGACAACACGATGATGCATACGTTTACCACCTATTATGTGACTTTTCAGGTGGAAAGCGGCGACCGTATGGAACTTACCGTAGACGGCTCAGAGTATGGGATGCTGGTCGAGAGCGACATTGGAAAGCTGAGTTTTCAAGGCACCCGCTATCTTGGGTTCCAGCGGAACTGAGTGTTTCTGCACTGCTGCCCAACTGGATGAATCGTAAGTTGAACAAGGCAGGATTACACACAAAAAACATCTGCTGCCCCTTTGCCGGACGTAACAGCCTCCGGCGCGGGACAGCAGATGTTTTCCTTTTTTACGATGCAGTCAGATTCACTCTGCAATGGGCATGGTCTGGTAGAACCAGTCCTCAATGGCCTTGCGGGTCCGGGCGAAGAACTGCTTCACCGGGCAGGCATCGTCGCGGGCTTCCTGCTCCAGATCCGTACCTGCGGGGAAATTGCGGATGACGGTATAAGCCACCGACTGCGGCGGCAGCGACATCATCACGGCAGGGTCGTGCACCACACAGATCTGCTCCCCTACTGCAAGGGTAGCGGGATCGGAGGTGGTCTTTTCGTCATGGTCCTGCCACTGGGTGCGCTCAGTGATCACCATTTCATAGGTCTCCTGCCCCTCTGCGGTCACCAGTACAGACTCCACTGTACCGTCCGCAGCGCGGCTGATCTCTTCTACCGTACCATAGTAGTAGAGCCGCTCCGAAAACAGTGCCGAGGCAGCGGGCAGTGCACTGACACTGAGCAGCAGCACTACAAGCAGACAAAAGAACGAGCGATAGGTCTTTTTCATAAGAAGCCTCCATTTTTCATGTTGAAGCGGAGCACCCGCCGCATGGCGCTCCCGGATGCCTTATTCTAACACAACTCTTGTCGGATTTCTATATCCAGGCTTAACCGGCGGAAAAATATCGCAGAGGGCGGCCAATGATCACGTCTTTTCCCGAAAAAAAGCAAGCCCGGAAGGCACACAGACCTTCCGGGCTTGCACTTTTGACGATGCGCTGTGTGCGCATCTCAGACTACTTTACAGCTGGCAGGCGGTATCGTAGCCGGTACGGATGGCGTTGGAGATATCTGCAGCCTTGCCTGCAGCATCGCCGATGGAATACACCGGGACGTTGGCAGCTTCCAGCGCAGCAGCGTCAAACTCATTGGAGCGTGCGCCCATAGCCAGCACGATGTAATCGCAGGGGATGGTCACCTCTGCGCCGTCCTTGTTCTCGCAGACAACGGCATCCATGCGGAATTCCTTGACCTTGTGGCCGGGGTACTGCTCCACGCCGTAGGTCTTGTAGTTTTCCAGCAGGGTAGGCAGAATGGTGGTGCTCTCGCCTGCTGCGATCTTGTCCATCATCTCAATGACGGACACCTTGCAGCCCCGGGCAGCCAGATACTCTGCGGTCTCGCAGCCCACCATGCCGCCGCCGATGACAGCCACGGTGCCGTAGACCTGCTGCTCACCGGCCAGCACCTTCCAGGCATCGGCCACGTTCACGCCGTCAATGCCGGGGATGCGGGGTGCGGCACTGTGGGCACCCACAGCGTTGATGACAGCCTCAAAACCGGCCTCCTTCAGCTGCTCTGCCGTGCGGGTCTGTCCCATGCACAGGTGCACCCCGGCATTGCAGACCGCGCGGATCAGATCCTGTGCGGCGCGGCGCATCTCCTCCTTGCGGGGAGGCACGCAGGCGATGTTCAGCTGACCGCCCAGAGAGGTGGTCTTTTCAAACAGGGTCACATCGTGACCGCGCAGGGCTGCCACACGGGCAGCTTCCAGACCGGCAGGGCCGCCGCCCAGAACAGCCACCTTCTTTTTCTGTGTGGCAGGCTGGATACTGCGGCTGTTCTCATAGCCATTTTCGGCATTGAGCACGCAGGACAGGAACTGGCGGTTCTGGATGGCATCGGTGCAGCCCTTGTTGCAGCTGATGCAGCGGCGGATATCGCAGGCTTTACCGGCAGCGATCTTGGTGCCCCAGTCGGGGTCTGCCAGCAGCGGGCGGCCCATGGCGACCATATCAGCCATGCCGCTCTCGATGACACGCTCTGCCATCTCGGCATCCACGATACGGCCCACGGCGCTGACCGGCACATTGACAGCCTTTTTGATGTCGCCGGCGATCTTGACGAAGAAGCCGTAGGGCTGCACACCCATGGGAGGAATGGTATCGGCCATGTTGCCGGTGTGGTTGGCCTGGGCAACGTGGAACATATCCACGCCGTCCTCCACCAGCCACTGGGCGAACTGCACCGCATCGGCCTCGTCGATGCCGCCCTTGCCGCGCTGCGGGGTGACGATGGACAGCTTGTAGTCGATGATCATCCCCGGCACAGCCTTGCGGATGGCCCGGGTCAGCATCCGGGCAAAGCGGACGCGGTTCTCCAGACTGCCGCCGAACTTGTCGGTGCGGTGGTTCATCCGGGTGGAGCACAGGCAGCCGTTCAGGCGGTCGCCGTGGATCTGGATCACGTCCACACCGGCCTTCTGGGCACGCACTGCGCAGGCGCACATCTTATCGATGATGGACATCAGCATCTCCTCGCTGGCCTCATCGGTAAAGAACATCATATCGTGATGCAGGCGCTGACGCATCTCGTCAAACTTTTTCTGCATGAACAGGCTGTTGATGGCATCCACATCGTACTCCGGGTGGAAGAGCTGGACACCCAGCTTGGTGCCGTAGGCGTGAACGCTGTCGGCCAGCTCCTTGAAGGCAGGGATCTGGCTGTCGTCAAACAGCTTGGGGGTGGGAGAAAAGCTGTTGATGGGTGCCACATCGCCCAGAACGATGTAACCCACGCCGCCCTTTGCCAGACGGGTGTAAAAGCCCATGTCCTGCTCGCTGATCATGCCGTTCTTCTCGTAGCCAGTGGTCAGCGGGGGGAACATGATGCGGTTCTTAAAGGTCTGTCCGCCCACTACAATGGGCTGCAGGATCATGTTTTCCATACAAATGCCTCCTTACAGATGTGCTTTGATGAATGCGGCGGTCTTTTCCTCCACGGCGGCACGAGCGGTCAGCGTGGCAAAGTTGTGTCCGCCGCCTGCAATGGTATCCACCTCGGGTGCGGTGTACCCCTCGGCATAGCGGCTGCAGGTGCCCTCGTCCACCAGACGGTCATCGTCGGCCCGCAGCAGAAGCACCGGGCCGTTGTAGCCCTTGGCCTCGGTAAAGGGATCGGGGTGCTTGGCCATCTCATAATTGAAGGCCATCTTGTAGCACAGACCCTCCATGTCGGCGTAGTCCTTGCCGGTCTGGGTCACACCGTCGGCGCGCTGGGCGCAGCCGAACCACATCCCTGCGCCCGGGCACAGCAGGATCAGGCCGTGGGGCTGGATCACCGGAGCGCAGGAGGCGGCAATGTAGCCGCCCATGCTCTGGCCGGAGAGGAACATCTTTTCGCTGTCCACATAGGGCTGCTGGGCTGCCCATGCAAAGATATCCTGTGCATCGGTGTGCAGGCCATCGAAGCTCATATCCTCGAACTCGCCGTCGCTCTCGCCGTTGCCGTAGAAATCAAACCGGGCGCTGCCGATGCCCTGCGCTGCCAAAGCGCGGGACAGGTGGGTGTACATGGACTTGTAGCCGCTGCAGCTGCCGGCAAAGCCGTGCAGGTGCACCACAAAGGGCACCTTGCCCTCCGTATCAGGCAGGGTCACGATGCCGCGCAGGGTGTGACCATTACGGTTTTGAAACTGGACCTGTAAAATCTTCATTTACTTGCTCTCCTTTGCGGCACGGCGGCTCTTCAGCTCTGCCAGCATCTCGGCCGTCTTCTGCTTGGTCAGGGGGTAGACGAAGAACAGGATGGCCACTGCAATGCCGTAACCCAGGAAGTAGATGCCGGTGTAGCTCTTCCAGATGGCGTTCACAACACCTGCGGTCTGCACAGCGCCTGCGGTGACGTTGTAACCGATGGCACCCAGCACAAAGCTGGACAGGCTGCCGGAGATGGCGCTTGCGAGCTTGCGGAAGAAGGAGTAGGTGGAGTAGACGATGCCCTCGTTGCGCTCGCCGGTCTGCAGCTCATGGTAGTCGATGGCATCGTTGACCATGGCCCAGATCAGCACCTGCATACCGGAAGCGCCCAGGTAGCAGATACCGTTGATGACGATGAAGGCCACAGGGTTGTGGACGGGGAAGAAGAACAGGATGCCGAACACGACGGCGGCAAAGCCTGCGCCCATGCAGCACCACTCCTTCTTGCCGAGCTTGTTGGCCAGAGGCTGGGTGATGGCAAAGGACAGCACAGCGTACAGAACGCTCAGCATACCGGAAACGGCCTGGATCTTGACGTTGCCGAAGAAGTCCTTGTACAGGTAGGTGTTCAGGCCGTTGACCACGGATGCACCGATCATGCCGGTCAGGCTGAAGAACATCACGCCCAGCAGGGCTTTGTTGTGGGAGATTTCCTTCAGGACGTGCAGATAGTTCAGCTTTTCGCCCTGCGGACGCTCAGGCACTTCCACACGCTCCTTGCACCACACGCAGGTGATCTGCAGGCACAGCAGGCCCAGCATGGCGCAGATGCAGGCCAGCATCAGGAAGCGGCCAGCCACAGGCTGGTTGTCCACATACAGGAACAGGGGGCCGACCATGACCATGACGGTCATAAAGATGGTGCCGCCCAGGCTGCGGTAACGGGACAGAGCGGTGCGCTGGCTCACATCATCGGTCATCACGCTGGACAGGGTGCCGAAGGGCACGTTGACGCAGGTGTACAGTGCCTCATACAGCACATAGGTGATGAACATGTAAGCCAGACGCAGACCGTAGCTGATGTTGCCCACATTGACAAAGGCCAGCACACACAGCACTGCCATGGGGAACGAGAAAGCGCGGATCCACGGGATGAACTTGCCGCCCTTGGTGGCCTTGCGGGAGTCCACGATAGCGCCGATGATGGGGTCGTTGACGGCATCCCAGATCTTGGTGATCAGCAGCAGGATACCCACATGGAAGGGGTTGACCTGCAGGATCAGGGTGTAGAAGATCGACAGATACATGGCGCGGTACTGCTCCGTGAAGCAGCAGCCCAGATCGCCCAGTGTATAGCCGATCTTGTCCTTCATGGAGAAGGGCCGAACGGTCTTTTTCTGGTCCATTGCGTTTTATCCTCCTTAAAAAACAGATGAAACCACGAGGCTTTTCACACAAGCCTCTTCTCTTCGATTGCATTATACGTTAATTTTGCGTCAAAGCATATCCAAAAAATGATTGAAAACTATCGCAAATTGATGTATTATGCAATTATGACAGTTGTACTTTTCAGTTGTGTACAACAAACTGTCGCATCTGACAGTTCCACGGAGGGAATTTTGGTGAATTATACAGCCAAACGTTATCTTTTTGAACAAAGCACTGTTCGGGAATTCTTTTCCGGCGCGTATTATGACCTGTTTCTGGTCATGCGGGGCAGCGGTGTATTCCGGTGCAGCGAGGTGGTGCTGCCCGCCCAGCAGCAGAACCTGATCATCCTCAAGCCCGGGCAGGGCGGCAGACTGGAATATGCCGGAGCCTACGGCCCGTTGGAGATCATCCGGGTGCAGTTGTCTCCCCAGATGCTGGCGCAGTTGTCGGATGAGGACACCGACTTTGAAAAAAGCTTCAATGTGGTGCCCTTCCGGCAGGTGGCTGTCCGGCCGGACAGCCAGATCTATATGCTGCTGAAGAATCTTGCCCGGAAGCTGCTGGTGCTGCCCCAGGAGAGCAGCCAGTTCGGCGCGGCGGCGTTCGAGCACGGCATCCTGCAAATGTTCGTGGTACTGGCGCTGCGTGCCTGCATCCATGCCGAATTCCACACCGCTTCGGTCAGCCGCCACCACCTGATGCTGGACGAGGTTTTCCTGTTTATTCAGGCGCACCTCACCGAGGAACTGACGCTGGATCGTCTGGAAAAGGAGTTTTTCGTCTCCCGGGAGCACATTGCCCGGGAATTCAAGCGCCAGACCGGCCAGACCGTGCACCGCTACATCGTAAAGGCCCGGCTGGACCGCTGCTGCGCCCTCATTGAGCAGGGCCTCCCCATCACCGAGGTGTACAAAACCAGCGGTTTCGGGGGCTACAACCACTTTTTCCGCGCCTTTAAAAAGGAGTACGGTATGACCCCCAAGGAATATTTCAGCTCCACCCGGCAGGATGCCCGGGGATGAGCCTTTGCAAAAGAAGTCCCGGCTGCAATTTTTGTGCAGGCTGAAACGTATCCTGTATAAAACGGCAGCTGCCGTTTTTCAACGAACGATCTCCATTACAGACAGGAGGAAAGCTCTATGAAATTTTCTGCTGATTATCGTGCCCTTGCGCTGGATGCCCTGCGAGGCAGATGGAAGACAGCTGTTCTGGCCGGACTGGTTGCCAGTGTGCTGGGAGCCAACATTGTGGGCAGCTCAGGCAGGGTCATCTCCAACATGAGCCAGAACGCCAACGGCGACACCCCGGGGTTTGCCGGGCTGTTTTCCACCGGCAGCGGCGGCGTGCTGGCGGTTCTCGTGATCTGCATCCTTGCCTGGGCAGTGTTCACCGTCATCGTGGGCGGTGCGGTGCGGCTGGGCTACGCCCGGTTCAACCTGAACCTTGCAGACGGCAGGGACGCTGCCCTCTCCGACCTCGCTTCCCAGAAGCACCGCCTGTGGGACGGCTTCTGCATGAATTTCCTGCAGGGGCTTTATGTGGCGCTCTGGTCGCTGCTGCTGTTCATCCCCGGCGTGGTAAAAGCCTACAGCTATGCCATGACCCCCTATATCATGGCCGAGCACCCCGGCCTGACGGCCAACGAAGCCATCACTGAATCCCGGCGCATCATGGACGGCAACAAGTGGCGGCTGTTCTGCCTCGATCTCAGCTTTCTGGGCTGGGAGCTGCTCTGCACCCTGCCCATGCTGATTGGTTTCTCTCTCGTCTTTGCCTTCACCCACTCGGCGGATACGGTCCTTGTTCTGCCGATCCTGCTGTCCATCCCGCTGAGCGCCGGCTTTTTCCTTCTGCACCCCTACGAGGAAGCGGCCTGGGCGATCTTTTACCGGGATATCACCGCCGCACCTTCTGACACCGAGGAAATCCGAGAATGAAACACACCGCCTGCTATCACCTGCCCGGACTGTTCGAGTTCTACGAGCTCTACCGCCTGTTCCTGCCCCTGTTCCGGGAGCACCGGGAATATTTTTATGACTGGTGCGAGATCGGCTCCATCTACGGCGCTCCGCCGGATTGCATCTGGGGCGGGGGCCGCGTGGAGGCCGGGGAGCACTCCCCCGCCGAAGTTCTGGCTCTGACCCAGGAATACGGCATCTCTGCCCGGCTCACATTCAGCAATTCCCTGCTCCGCCCGGAGCACCTCTCAGACCGGAAATGCAACGCAGTGTGTCAGCAGTTTGCCCAGCAGGGCACTGTGCAGAATGGGGTCATCGTCCACTCCGAGCTGCTGCTGAACCACCTGCAGCAGCATTACCCGGAGCTTTATCTCGTATCCTCCACCACCAAGGTCCTGACGGATCTTCAGGCGTTTCAGGCAGAGGTCCGGCGGCCGGAGTTCCGGTATGTCGTGCCGGACTTCCGGCTGAACAAGGCCTTCGATGCCCTGGATACGCTCTCCCAGCCCGAAAAGGACAAGGTAGAATTTCTCTGCAACGAGTGCTGCTGGTTCGGCTGCACCGAGCGCAGGCGCTGCTACGAAGCCGTCAGCCGCAAAAATCTGGGGGAGGTCTGCGAACATCGGTGCACCGCCCCCGGCGCGCAGGAGGGCTACCGCTTTTCCAAGGCGATGGAAAACCCCGGATTCATCGGCACTGCGGACATCCGGGAGCGCTATCTGCCGTTGGGCTTTTCCAATTTCAAGCTGGAAGGGCGCGGCCTGGGCAGCGCGCTGGTGCTGGAGTTTCTGCTCTATTATCTGACCCGGCCGGAGTATCAGATCCACGTCCGGGAGGCGATCTATCTGGACAACATGCTGGATCTCTTTTAAGGGTTGCACCACCGGCGCAGTGTGGTATAATCAGCATAACAGAGCACCCGCAAGCGGCGCTCTGTTCCGTCCAATCCAAGTCAGGAGGAGATCGTTATGGAATTCACTCAGCTTATTGCACAGCGGTATTCCTGCAAAAATTTTGGTGCAGGCAAGGTAGACGCTGCAGCACTCCACACCATTCTGGAGGCCGGTCGGCTGGCACCCACCGCCAAGAACACCCAGGAACAGCGCATCTACGTCGTTCAGTCCGAAGAGGGGCTGGCAAAGATCGATGCTGCCACTCCCTGCCGCTACGGTGCCCCCGTTTGTCTGGTGGTCGCCTATGACAAGAACCACACCTTTACTTACCCCGGCGAGCGGATGAACTCCGGCATGGAGGATGCTACCATCGTGGCCACCCACCTGCTGCTGGGCGCTGCCAATGCAGGCGTAGACAGCTGCTGGGTCAACTTTTTTGACCCGGACAAGCTGGCAAAAGCGCTGGGTCTGCCCGAAAACGAGGAGATCGTGATGCTCCTTGATCTGGGCCACGCTGCCGAGGGTACAGGTCCCCTGCCCAACCACAGCTCCCGCAAGCCTCTGTCCGAAACCGTCACGTTCCTGTAATATCACAGGGATGCAAAAAAGCCCCCGCACGTTGGTTTTCCGGCCAACATGCGGGGGCTTGTGTTTTATTCCAGTTTTCAGTTCTGCGGGTGGACGATATCCCGCCAATCCAGATCTCCACGCTCCAGACCGTGGATGAGCACCTCCGCGGTGGCGATGTTGGTGGCCAGCGGGATGTTATGCACATCACACAGGCGCAGCAGGGTCATCTCGTTGGGTTCGCTGGGCTTTGCGTTGATCGGATCGCGGAAGAACAGGAGCAGATCGACCTCATTGCAGGCAATGCGGGATGCGATCTGCTGATCACCGCCCTGAACACCTGCCAGAAAGCGCTGGATCTGCAGACCCGTTGCCTCGGAGATCAGCTTGCCGGTGGTGCCCGTAGCCACCAATTTATGCTGGCTCAAAATCCGGCAATACGCCGTACAGAACTGAACCATCAGCTCTTTTTTGGAGTCATGCGCAATCAGTGCAATCGTCATCGGTCAACCTCTCCTTTGTTTTGCCAGTGGGCATTTTCTTGCATATATCATAGTATCACAGTTTCCGTTCTTTTACAACCGTTTTTTAGACAAACTTCATACTTTTTTCGGAAAAAAGCGCCAGAATTCACCAAGAGCAGCGTTTCAGCGTTTTATCCTTCTTCAATTGTCTAAAGCATCCTGCCCGGCAGGTGCGGTCTCCTGAGCAGCATCCGTGGTGCCTGCGGCGGGATCTGTGGCCGTATCCGCTGCCGCATCCGTGCCGGTTTCGGTCTGGGCGGGGGCAGTCTGGTCAGCGGGGGTGCTGTCTGCAGCGGTCTCCTGCTTGCCGATGGTGCCATCCTCATTCAGGGTACCATCCTGCATGGCGAAGTAGGCGTTGGCAATGTCCACCACCAGATCGCCGGTTCGGGCACCGTAGCCGCCGTACTCAATGGTAATGCCAATGGCGATCTGCGGGTCATCGGCGGGCAGATAGGCCACCATCATAGCGTTCAGGTAGTGCTTGCCCGGGGCGTAGGTCTCACTGCGCTGAGGGGTGCCGGTCTTACAGGCAATGGCAATGGGGTAGCTGCTGATCTTGCTGTTGGTAATGGTGCTGGGCACCTGCCGCATCCCCTGCCGCACCAGCTCAAAGGTGTTGCCGGTACCCTCGATGATATCCATCACCTCGGGCTGAGTCTCGCTGATTACCTCGCCAGTGTTGGAATCCAGGATTGCCTTGACAAAATGAGTGCGGTAGCGGGTTCCGTTGTTGGCCAGCGTTGCAGCATAGGTGGCCAGCTGGATGGGCGTGACCACCGTGTTGCCCTGACCGATGGCTGCCTGAACGTCCAGCGACTCCATATAGTTGGAGTCGTTCTTGGAGGTCAGGTGGCCCACAGCCTCACTGACCTCCACACCGGTGCGCTGACCCAGGCCCAGCTTATAGGCGTAGGCATCGTAAACATCACTGGTCAGGCGGCGGCCCACATCGTAGAAGAAGACGTTGCAGCTCCACTTGATGGCCGTGACCACATCAATGTTGCCGCTGTGGCCATGGCGGGTGCAGCGGGGGCTGTACCCTTTATAAAAGGTGTACACGCCGTTGCAGAATACCGTAGAGTACTGGTTGATGAGCCCGGAATCCAGCGCAGCCACTGCCACGGCAGGCTTGAAGGTGGAGCCGGGGGTGTACAGGCCCTGCAGCGCCCGGTTGAACAGGGGCAGACTCTCATCCGCGCTGTACTCGCTGTACTGGGTGGCATACAGGTTCTGGTCAAAGCTGGGGTAATTGGATGCGGCCAGCACACTGCCGTCCTTCACATCCAGCACCACGGCGGCACCGGCGGCGGCTTTCATGCTGCCGGTGTTGTAGACCCGGTTGATCATGTCGATGTTCTCGGCCAGTGCCTTGTCCACCGCCTTCTGGAACCGGCTGTCGATGGTCAGCTGTACGGTGTGGCCCGGCTCGGGCACAGTGGTCAGGGCCGTATCCACAATGACACCATCGGAGTTGCGGGTGATGGTCTCCACGCCATCCTTGCCCCGCAGTTCGTCCTCATAGGCCGATTCCAGGCCCGAGATGCCGATGATGTCGTTCATGTTGTAGCCTTTTTCGCGCAGGGGGTAGCTGGTCTGGCCGTTTTCGTCGGTCACCTTCCACTTTTCAGCGGTGATCTTGCCCACCCGGCCCAGCACATGGGGCAGCACCGTGGATTGCTCATAGCTGCGGGTACTCGTTTCCACGATCTCCACCCCCGGCAGCGAGAGGCTGTGCTCCTTGATGGTCGCCACAGTGGCCTCGCTGACGTTTTCCGCCATGATAAAGTTGTTCACATTGGAAAACGCCTGCAGCTGCATCTCGTAATGGATACCGCCCAGCGTGCGCTGCCAGCTCAGCGGATAGCTGGCAAGGTCGTAGTCCTCCACCAGCTTCTCCATCACATCATTGGCCGTTGCATACTGCTGTAAACCAAGATTGTCCTTCATGGCGGCAAGGGCTTTCTGATCCCTGGTGCTGCCCTCTTCGGCGGTAAAGGTATAATTGCCCGCTGCATCCGGCTGGCTGATGAGCAGAGTATCGTTCCAGCTCTCACCGTTGGCACGCAGCAGCTCGACGATCTTCTGGAGCATCCCGTCCAGATCTTCGTCTCCCATCAGCAGCTTGTTGAGCACCACGTTGTAACCCGTGACGCTGGTGGCAATGCGCTCCCCCCGGCTGTCCACAATGTCACCGCGTGCCGCCGTGACCGTAAACTTGTAGTCGGTGGTGTTGGTGGCCTGGGATTTGAAATCGTCCCCGTTGACCAGCTGCAAAAAGATGAGCCGCAGCCCGTACAGCAGCATCAGGATGCAGGCGGCGGCAACGAGAACACGCATCCGCCGGATGGCGGTTTTCCGTTCTTCTTGGTTCATGGATTCTCCTTCCGGCGCGGGGTGCGTTACACCACGCCGTTGTCGATCTTAAATTCTTCGTGGATGCGGCGCACGACCCCGAACAGAGGGAAGCAGACGGGCACCGAGAGCGCCGCCGTGGGCAGCACAAACCACAGCCAGCGGCTGGCCGCGCCGCTGTAACCGGGCATATAGTAGAAAAACAGCCAGTCCAGCGTGAGCACCAGCAGGGCGGCAGCAGACGCAATGAGTGCAAAGTTTGCGGCCGAATTCTTGAAGTAGAGCTGCATCACCGCCGAAACGGCAAAGCAGAGCAGCAGCAGCTCCAGCGCCAGCATGCCCACGGTGCGCCCGGCCAGCCAGTCCCACATCAGGCCGCAGACCGCCCCAAAGACAGCCCCGGCGAACTCGCCCTCAAACACGGCGACCGCCAGCGCCAGCGGCAGCAGCCAGAGCGGCTTTGCCGCCCCGAACTGGAACAGCCCGGGCGTGGTCTGCAAAACAGCACAAAGAAGGCCCAGCAGCGCATAGCAGATCCATTTGACGATCTGGCCCCGGCTGCGTTTCCGGCGTGATTCCATCAGGGTCCCTCCTCAGAAACTGGTAATGATGAACGCATGGCGCACCGTGCGGGGGTCGGTACCGGGTTTGATGACGGCAATGGTCGATTTGCCGCTGACCTCGGGCACCAGTTCCTGTACCACGCCCACCAACAGGTCAGCCGGGAACACCCCGCCCAGCCCGGTGGTGACCACCTGGTCGCTTTTCTCCGTCAGGGTGTTGCGCGCAAGGTTGGTCAGCACGCACAGGCCATCGGCGGCATATTCGGAGCTGCCGGTGACGATGCCGTTGTCACGGGTGCGGGATACCACGCCCGCCGCGTTGAAGTTGGGGTGAAGAATGGTCATCACCTTGCAGCTGGTGGGTTCAGCCTCCACCACCATGCCCAGCAGGTAGCCCTGGTCACTGACCACGGCATCGTTGACGGCCACGCCATCCAGCGTGCCGCGGTCCAGTGTGAAGCCATAGAAGGAATCCAGCGGGTCACGGCCAATGACAAAGCTGGAAAGATAGCTCATCTCTGGCCGCTGGCTCTGGATGCTTTCCAGTGCCTTGTAGGCCTGGTTCTCGGCCTTGACGCGGTCGTAATCCACCATCTGCTGGCGCAGCTCGGCGTTTTCGGCCTTGAGCGTCTCGTTCTCAGCCATCACGTCATCGATGCTGGTGTACTTTTCCCACAGGGAGGCCACGCCGCCGCTGACCACAGCAGCCACTTTCTGGAATGGAGCAGCCGCCACGCTCAGCAGCTCCTGCGGAGCGGCAGTCAGGCGGCCGTTGGCACCGGCGTAGGCCATGATGCCCACCAGAAACACCGCGATGCCCACCAGGATCTTGAATTTCCAGGTATCGAAAAAATCTTTCACGGGGTTTTCCTCCGATTGCAAAAGGGCGCGGACAGCCCAGAGCCGTCCGCACCCTCTGTTACATCGTTACATGTGAGCTCCATCGGTGTCCAGCACGTCGTGCAGAACATCCACATGATCCAGCACCGCACCGGCACCCTTGGCCACGCAATCCAGCGGGTCCTCCGCAACATGGACATCAATGCCGGTCTCGCTCTGGATCAGCTGATCCAGGCCCCGCAGCAGGGCACCGCCGCCGGTCAGGGTGATGCCGTGGTCGATGATATCGGCACTCAGCTCAGGCGGGGTGCGCTCCAGGGTCTCCTTGATGGCGCTGGTGATCTTGACCAGGCACTCCAGCAGGGCCTCGCGCACATCCTCAGAGTGGACGACGATGTTCTTGGGCAGGCCGTCCACCAGGTTGCGGCCCTTGATCTCCATGGTCATCTCGGGGTCCATGGGGTAGGCCGAGCCGATTTCGATCTTGATCTGCTCGGCGGTACGCTCACCGATGAGCAGGTTATACTTGCGCTTGATGAAAGCGATGATGGCCTGATCGAACATATCACCGGCCATCCGGACGCTGCGGGAGGCCACGATGCCGCCCAGAGAGATGACTGCGATCTCAGCGGTGCCGCCGCCGATGTCCACGATCATGCTGCCGGTGGGTTCGCTGATGGGCAGGCCCGCGCCGATGGCAGCGGCCATAGGCTCCTCGATGACGGAGACCTGACGGGCACCGGCCTTGAGGGTCGCCTCACGCACAGCGCGGCGCTCCACCTCGGTCACGCCCGAGGGAATGCAGATGACCACGCGGGGGCGGGAGAACATGCTGTTGCCGCAGGCCTTTTTCAGGAAGTTTTCCAGCATATTTGCCGTGATATCGAAATCGGCGATGACACCATCCTTCAGGGGGCGGACTGCCACGATGCTGCCGGGGGTACGGCCGATGACAGCCTTTGCCTCAGCACCCACGCAGCGCACCTCATCGGTCTTGGTATCCACAGCCACGACCGAGGGTTCCCGCATGATGATGCCCTTGCCCTTCATGTAAACCAGGGTATTGGCAGTACCCAGATCAACGCCAACGTCCTTTGACAAAAAACTCATAATGAAGCTCTCCTTCGTATTTCCGGTCTATTCCAAAACGCACAGCAGTCCAAACTCCACAGGGTTTGACCGCCTATCGCAGAATAACACGTTTCTATTATAGCCGCAAGTCAACGTTTTCTCAAGCGTTTTGTCAAGTTTTTCCGTATTTTTCATTTTTCTGTGCGTTCCGCCGCGTAAACTGTCAGAACTGTTCAAGCAGGCGGACCGTCCGGCTGACGGGCAGGCCCATAATGGTGTAATAATCACCCTCAATGGCATCCAGCCAGACCGCCGCGCGGCCCTGGATGGCGTAGGCACCGGCCTTATCGTAGGGCTCCTCTGTAGCGGCGTACCGCTCGATCTCCTCCTCGCTCAGCGGGAAAAAGGTGACCTTGCAGGTATCCACAAAGCTCTCGGTGCGGGTGCCATCGGAAACGCAGACACCGGTGTGCACATAGTGGGTCGCACCGGACAGCGCGCGGAGCATCCTTCTGGCATCGTCCGGGCTGTGGGGCTTGCCGAACACCTCGCCGTTCACATCCACCACGGTATCGCAGCCCAGCACCACGGCACCGGGGTGTTCCTTGGCCACAGCAAGGCACTTGCCCCGGGCAAGCTGTTCCACCAGCCGGGCGGGGGTATCCGCCGTCACGGCATCCTCGTCAAAATCGCTGACACAGACGGTAAAATCCGTCGTGTACAGGCTCAACAGCTCTTTCCGTCGGGGGCTCTGGGAAGCCAGGATCAGATCTTTCATACGCTTCACTTCCCCGTTGAGCCAAAGCCGCCCGCGCCGCGCTGGGTATCCCCCAGTTCGGCCGCCTGAGCAAAGGCAGCGGTATACACCGGTGCAATGCAGAGCTGTGCCACACGCTCACCGGGCTGGATGGTATATGCCTCGGTGCCCAGATTGATCATGGGCACCTTCAGTTCCCCGCGGTAGTCACTGTCCACCACGCCCACGCCGTTTGCCATGCACAGGCCGTGCTTGATGGAAAGGCCGCTGCGGGCATAGACCAGCGCCACAGCGTGGGGGCCGGGCAGCTCGATGGCAAGGCCGGTGGGCACCAACGCCCGCTGCATGGGGGCCAATGTCAGGGGCTCATCCAGCACGGCGCACAGGTCGGCAGCCGCCGCACCCGGCGTTGCATAGGCGGGCACCTTGGCCCGGGGGTCCAATACTTTATAGTTTACGGTGATCGGTTCCATAGTATACCTCTTGTTAAAGTTATATTCGGGCGTGTTCCGGGAGCTTTCTCCTCGGACACGAAACGGGCCATTCCATCGCCCGCCCTACTGCCTGCGGCAGCAGGGTCCCACCCCAGCGGACGGTCCTCGGAGAAACTCTCGGCTCCCGCCCGGGGAAACTGCATCTTTAGTTGGTTCCCTTGAAATAAAGTCCTCTTGTAAACTCTCCCTCAAAGGGTGCGTGGACACGGATGCTGTCCAGAATGGCGGCTGCTTCTTCCCGGGATTCCAGTGTGAAGTAGGCCACACCGTAGTCCACAGTCAGAGCACCGGGCTTATCACCCATATAAATAGGTACGGGGTTATAGATCGTCCGCACGCCCATGCCGCAGCGCACCGGGAACTTTTTGGCCTTGCGGTCGGTCAGTTCCCCTGCTTTATTGCAGTGGGCGCAGTCATGGATGTTCTGCAGCGGGCAGGCACGGGTGACCATCAGCGGCATGTGGCCATAGACCAGCACACCGGTGGGCACAGGCTTGCCGTTATGGGTGGGGGCAATGGTGCTGATATCGCTGTCCTTGACTTCGGGCAGGATGAGCACACTGTTCAGGCCATGGTCGGCGTAGAACTGCGCCGCCATCTGGTTGGTGACGTTCAGGCCGAAGCCGCCGGTCATCGGCAGGCCACGGCAGAGCCGCAGGTGGGCGATGTTGCTTACCTCATAGCCCGCAAAACCCGCATCCTGGGTAGCGGCAATGCGGCGGGCGGTGTCCTCCTCCAGCGCACCAAACATCACGCGCGGCAGCTCCAGAAGGGTCTTCTCCCGCCACTCCCGGGGCACCCGGTCGGCCTGGGCAATGGGCAGGATGAGATACTCCACCCCGCTCAGGGCCTGCTCCGGCACCTGCTCCCAAGCTTCAAAGCGGGCGCGCAGGGTGCGGCGGGGCAGCAGAGTGCGCAGGGGCAGAGCATCCGGCTCCGCCTCGTGTACCGGCCAGGGGCGCAGGACCTCCCGCTTTTTCAGCAGGGCCTCCAGCGCATCCCGGCGCAGCTCGTTCACGGCACTGCCCGGCACGAACCAGGGACCGCCGTCCATCTCCACATCGATCTTTTCCACCGCAAAGGGGGTGCCGCCCGTCTTGGAAAGGCTGCGCTGCAGGCTCTCGGTGGGGTCGGTGCGGGCAGGCTGCGGTTCCGCATCGCCGTAGGCAAAGGCCTTGTTGCCGTCCGCGTCGGTCACGGTCAGCTTCTCGCCGCCCTCTTCGATCTCCAGCCTGAACTGCACCGGCACCCGGCTGCGCTCGCGGCGGTAGAGCTCGCGCAGGGCAGGCAGGGTCTTTTTGGTCAGCTCCGCATCGGCTTCACTGCGCACGCCGAACATGGTGCCGTCGATCTTTCCATCCAGATAACCGGAGGTGAAGCCGGAGCGGCTGAACGCATTTTTCAGCAGGTCACGGTCGTAGGCGCGGCCCTCGCGGCCTGCCAGACAGGCACTGACCGCCGCCGCCACATACTCCGGCGTGCGCAGACGGCCCTCGATTTTGGCCGATGCCACGCCGACGGCCTGCATCCGATCCAGCTTGTCGATGACGGAATTATCCTTCAGGGAAAGGTGGTGCAGACGGCCCGGCTTGCCCTCGGGCAGCGGGTTCGCCTCAAAGGGCAGGCGGCAGGGTCCGGCGCAGGAGCCCCGGTTGCCGCTGCGGCCGCCCAGGAAGGCAGACATATAGCACTGGCCGCTGACACACATGCAGAGCGCGCCATGGACAAAGCACTCGGTCTCGACGCCGCAGTGCTTTGTGATGTGCTCCACCTCGGGCAGGCTCAGCTCACGGGCCAGCACCACCCGGGTAAAGCCCAGTTCCTTCAGCTCCAGCGCGCCCTGCAGGGTGTGGACGCTCATCTGGGTGGAGCCGTGGCGGGGCAGGTCGGGGGCGATCCGCCCGATGAGCTGCGCCACCGCCAGATCCTGGCAGATGACCGCATCCGCGCCGCTCTCGGCCACAGCCTTCACGGCAGCGGCCAGCGCGGCCAGCTCCCCGCCGTAAACGGTGGTGTTCAGTGCCACGTGCACCTTGACACCCCGCGCATGGCAGAACCGGACTGCCTCCTTCAGGCTGTCCGCATCAAAATTTCCGGCCCCTGTGCGGGCATTGAAGCCCGAAAAGCCCAGATATACCGCGTCCGCACCGCTGAACACCGCAGCGCGAAGCATCTCTTCACTGCCCACCGGGGCAAGGATCTCGATCTTTGGCATAATACTCCCTTTGTTCCGGCGCGCTCACCGCGCCCCCATTCACGCTTCCGTCTTTGCTTCCCGGTCGGCCTTCTGCTTGGCCTGCAGGCGTGCCAGCTGCTCCCGCAGGGCATCGTTTTCACGCCGCAGCGTTTCATTTTCCGTTCTCACCTTATCCTCAGCCAGCTTTGCCCTGGCGGCATCGGCAATATAATCCTGGATCTGGCTGCGCATATTCTCGGCGCTGCCGGTGCTCTTTTTGTATTCATCCAGATAATCCATGGCGCAGAACACCGCCGCCTTGGTCACCGAAAGGTTTTCGTTGGTGTCCAGCAGCTTGGTGATATCCTCATCCAGCCGTTTGGCCAGAGAGGCGATATACTTTTCGGAATCCGTCGTTGCGATCGCATAGGGCGCGCCCGCAATGGTCACTCTCACTTTATTAACCATCGTATCCTCACTAATAATTACTCTGAGCGGAGTTTGTGGCCGAGTTTCCTGCCCCGGCGCACGCTTTTGCCCCCGCCGGGACAGCCGTTCACTTCTTATTATAATATAAATGCGTGCCAAGAGAAAGTGCTATTTTTGAATTTTTTGCATATTTACCAGAAAGATTGTGATAAAAATGTCAGTTACGGCAAAAATCGGCATTTTTCCTTGCTTTTACGAATAGAACTGATTATAATGTTCTTGTTGTGGTAACAGGGAGAGGGAAAGAGGAGAAATTCCCTGTTGCGATATTTCAAAACAGCACAAGTGTGTGTGCGGATAGGAGTTCCTTATGACTACAAAAGAATTTGCAAAAATTCTTCAGGACAAGCTGACCAGCGAGTACGGCGTGGATCTGAGCGTTGCTTCCAAGCAGCAGATCTACCGCTCTCTTGCCCTGATCTGCCGTCAGATGATGAGCGAAAACCACAAAAAGTTCCAGTCCAAGGCCATTGGCACCGGTACCAAGCAGGTATACTACCTCTGCATGGAGTTCCTGATGGGCCGCAGCCTGAAGATGAGTCTGTTCAACCTGGGTCTGGAAGATGTTGCCCAGAAGGTGCTGGCTGATGCCGACATCAACATCGAAGGCATCTTTGAGGAAGAGCCCGATGCAGGCCTGGGCAACGGCGGTCTGGGCCGTTTGGCAGCCTGCTATCTGGACGGCATGGCCACCACCGGCATCTGCGGCACCGGCTACTCCATCCTGTACGAGTACGGCATTTTCAAGCAGAAGATCGTGGACGGCTGGCAGCAGGAGCGCGCTGACAACTGGCTGCCCGGTGGTCAGGTCTGGCTGAAGAGCCACCCCGATCAGGCCATCGAGGTCCGCTTTGACGGCGAGATCCGCGAGAACTGGGATCACGGCTTCCACTATATCCAGCACACCAACTACAACAGCGTTATGGCTGTGCCCTCCGACATGTATGTGCAGGGCTACGACGGCAAGGGCGTTGCCAAGCTGCGCCTGTGGCAGGCCAAGGCTCCTGACTTTGATATGTCCAGCTTCTCTCTGGGCAACTACAACACTGCCATGAGCAAGAACGCCAGCGCCGAGCTGATTTCCAAGGTGCTGTACCCCAACGACAACCACATTGAGGGCAAGATCCTGCGCCTGCGCCAGCAGTACTTCCTCTCTGCCGCATCCATCGGCGATATCGTGCAGAACCACCTGTCCACCTACGGCACGCTGGAGAATCTGGCCGACAAGGTCGCCATCCAGCTGAACGACACCCATCCCACGCTGGCCATCCCTGAGATGATGCGCATCCTGCTGGACGAGTGCGGCTTTGACTGGGATAAGGCCTTTGAGATCTGCCAGAAGGTCTTTGCCTACACCAACCACACCGTTATGGCCGAGGCTCTGGAGAAGTGGAATGTGGACATCTTCAAGATGACCCTGCCCCGCATCTACCAGATCGTGGTCGAGATGAACCGCCGTGCCCGCGAGGAGCTGGAGAAGGCATTCCCCGGCGACGAGGGCAAGATCAACTACATGGCCCTGATCGGCGACAACCAGGTCCGCATGGCAAACATCTGCGCCTACACTGCCAACAGCATCAACGGCGTGTCCAAGCTGCACAGTGAGATCATCAAGGAGAGCGTGTTCCACGATTACTACCTGTTCAAGCCCCAGGCCTTCAAGAACGTGACCAACGGCATCGCTTACCGCCGCTGGCTGCTGGCCTCCAACCCTGAGCTGTGCAAACTGCTGGACGAGACCATCGGCGAAGAGTACAAGCACGACGCTTCCAACCTCTCCAAGCTGAACAAGTATGCGGACGACAAGACCGTGCTGAAGCGCATCAACGAGATCAAGCTGAACAATAAGAAGAACTTTGCCGCCTATCTGGAGAAGAGCACCGGCCAGGTCATCGACCCCAATTCCATCTTCGACTGCCAGGTCAAGCGGATGCACGAGTACAAGCGTCAGCACCTGAACGCCCTGAACATCGCCGCTCAGTATCTGTATCTGAAGGAGAACCCCAACGCCGACTTCATCCCCAAGACCTATATCTTCGGCGCAAAGGCTGCCCCCGGCTACTACATGGCCAAGCAGATGATCCGGATGATCTGCAAGCTGGGCGACCTGATCAACAATGATCCCGCCGTGCGCGACAAGCTGCGCGTGGTCTATCTGGAAGAGTACTGCGTCTCCCTGAGCGAGCACCTGATGCCCGCTGCCGAGGTCTCTGAGCAGATCTCTCTGGCTGGCACCGAGGCTTCCGGTACCGGCAACATGAAGTTCATGCTGAACGGTGCCATCACGCTGGGTACGCTGGACGGCGCAAATGTTGAGATCGCCGATGCCGCCGGCAAGGAGAACGAGCTGATCTTCGGCATGCTGACTCCCGAGGTCAACAACCTCAAGCAGGTGGGCTACCACCCCAGCGCCTTCATCATGGGCGATGACGTGGCAAATGCCACTCTGAACTTCCTGGAGCGCGGCTGGAACGGCGAGGACTTCCACGAGGTCACCGAGAACCTGCGCACCAGCGATCCTTATATGGTCATGGCCGACTTCAAGGATTACCGCCGTGCTCAGGCCGACCTGCAGCGCCTGTATGCTGACCGCGAGAAGTGGGCACAGATGAGCCTGAAGAACACCGCCAACAGCGGCATCTTCAGCGCAGACCGTTCTGTGCTGGATTACGCCCGCGATATCTGGCACGCTTCTGCTGTGAAGTAATTGGAAAGGTTAACCCCCCAGTCACCTACGGTGACAGCCCCCCTAGTAGTGGGGCCTCTGGCGTTACGGGAAGTTTTACAGCTTTTCCTTTACGCACAGACTTCACCGTTCTGCCAAGGCCTCCCCTACTAGGGGAGGTGGCAATGCGAAACATTGACGGAAGGGTTTAGCACAAATATATCTCTGCCCCGGAGCCATTACGGAACCGGGGCTTTTTTTGAGAAAGGAACGACCCCACTTGTCTTGTCTGTTCAACAGTTTTGACCCCTATTTCAAGCAGCCCTTTGGTGCGGTGCGCGCCGGGCAGACTGTCCGGCTGTCGCTCTGCATCCCCGAGGAGCTGGGCTATGTAGACCCGCACCTTGTCCTGAAAAAAGAGGGTAAGTTCGATGTTCCCGTCTACTACCGGATGAACTTCGATGGCCAGACCCCCAGGCAGAACCACTTTTCTGTAGAAGTGCCTCTGAATGACCCGGGCCTCTACTTCTACTACTTCGACCTCTACACCGACTTCCGCCGCATCGTGCGCGGCCCCGACAACTGCGGCGTGATCAGCTGGCAGGATGGCGAAAGCTGGCAGATCACGGTCTATGAGCAGGACTTTGAGACCCCCGAAAGCATCAAGGGCAAGGTGTTCTATCAGATCTTCCCGGACCGCTTCTGCGAAGGCGTGGAGAACAAGCCCATGCCCTTTGCCGACCGCATCTATCAGGCCGACAAGCACGCCGAGCCCTTCTGGCAGCCCAACGAGGTGGGTGGCCACCTGAATGAGGATTATTTCGGCGGCGACCTCAAGGGCATCCAGCAAAAGCTCCCTTACCTGCACGAGATGGGGGTGGATTTCATCTATCTCAACCCCATCTTTGAGGCCCACTCCAACCACCGCTACAACACCGCCGACTACCTGAATGTGGACCCCCTGCTGGGCACCAACGAAGATTTTGAGGCACTGTGCACCGCCGCCCAGAAGTACGGCATCGGCATCGTGCTGGACGGTGTGTTCAGCCATACCGGCTCCGACAGCCGCTATTTCAACCGCGAGGGCCGCTATGGCGAGGGCGGCGCGTACCGGGACCCCAACTCCCCTTACCGCTGCTGGTACGATTTCGGCCCCCAGTACAAGGGCGGCTACCGCAGCTGGTGGGGCTTTGAGACCCTGCCCGAGGTCAACGAGGAGACCCCCTCCTATGTGGAGTTCATCACCGGCCCGGGCGGTGTCATCGACACCTGGCTGCGGCGCGGCGCGGCAGGCTTCCGGCTGGATGTAGCCGATGAGCTGCCCGACGAATTCATTGAGAAGGTGCGCGCCGCCGTCAAGCGGGTCAGCCCCGAAAAGTTCCTGCTGGGCGAGGTGTGGGAGGATGCCACCACCAAGTTCGGCTTCAACAAGCGCCGCACCTATCTGCTGGGCAAGGGCCTGGACAGCGTGATGAACTACCCCTTCAAGAACGCCGTGCTGGATTTCGTCAAGGGCAAGCCCGCCGAGCAGGCCATGACGGAGATCCTGACCATCTGCGAACACTACCCTGCCCCGGCCATGGACACCGCCCTGAACTTCCTCTCCACCCACGACACCGAGCGTGCCCTGACCGTGATTGCTGACGAGCCCGCCAATGGCCGGGGCCGCGCGTGGCAGAGCGGCCGCTGTGTGACCGGCGACGCCTATGAGGAGGGCCTGCTCCGCCTGCGGATGGCCTACGCCATCATCTACACCCTGCCGGGTGTGCCCTGTCTGTACTACGGCGACGAGATCGCCATGCAGGGCTACCGGGATCCCTTCAACCGGGCTTTCTTCCGGTGGGATGCCCACGAACAGCGCCTGCGCCCCGTGCTGGCACAGCTGGCACAGCTCCGCCACACCTGCGAGGCCTTCCGCACCGGCCAGCTGCGGGTCCTGCGTGCCGAGGACGGTATCCTGCACTACCAGCGGGTGGGCAAGGTGGAGACTGCGGAGATCATCGTCAACCGCACCGAACATATCATCGTGGAGACCCTTGCCAGCGGCAAGAGCACTGAGGTGAATCCCATGGGCTTCACCATCGTGGTGGAAGAGGTGGGGCATAACCCGGACCACAGCTACTATGATTATGTATAAGGAGACGGATTAAACCTCTCCGTCATCTTCGCTGACGCGGCGAAGCCTGCGACTGAGAGGTTGGACAGAGCAGCACTCGCCCTTAAATAACAACATATTGTCATTTCCACGTCTTTGTTATATAATAAACGAAGAAGGAGGGATGTTCGATGTCCATTGACCCCATTTTCTGGCTCCTTGCCGCCGTCGGTTTCCTGGCGCTGGAGGGCATGACCTTCAGCATGGTATCCGTCTGGTTTGCGGCAGGCAGCGCGGCAGCCCTGCTCTGCTGCCTGTTCACCCACTCGTTCCGGGTGCAGGCGGTGGTGTTCATTGCGGTCAGCGCGGTCTGCCTGCTGGCATTCAAGCCGCTGGCCAAACGGCTGCACAAGCAGCCCACCCCCACCAACGGTGACCGCGCCCTTGGCCGGGAGGCCCGGGTGCTGACCCCCGTTTCTGCCCAGCAGACGGGCCGGGTGCGGCTGGATGGCGTGGACTGGAGCGCCCGCTGCGCCACCCCCGGCGATACCCTGACCCCCGGGCAGGCCTGCCGGGTCACCGAGATCCACAGCACCCTGCTCATCGTGGAACCCATCCTGACCGAATCCATCAACCACTGAAAAAAGGAGCGTCTCTATGCCTATCATGCTGTTCGTGATCCTCGCGCTCATCTTTGTCATCCTGCTCATCGTCGTCACCAACATCGTCATCGTGCCTCAGTCCATGGTGTACGTTGTGGAGCGTCTGGGCAGCTACTCCGACACCTGGTCGGCCGGCCTGCATGTCAAGATCCCGTTCATTGAGCGGATCGCCAAAAAGGTCAGCCTGAAGGAGCAGGTCGCGGACTTCCCTCCCCAGCCTGTGATTACCCGCGATAACGTTACCATGCAGATCGACACCGTGGTGTTCTTCCAGGTCATGGATGCCAAGCTCTACACCTACGGTGTCAACCAGCCCATCGCAGCCATCGAGAGCCTTTCCGCCACCACCCTGCGCAACATCATCGGTGAGATGGAGCTGGATCACACCCTGACCAGCCGCGATGTCATCAACGGCAAGATCACGGCCATCCTCGATGAAGCCACCGACAAGTGGGGCATCAAGGTCAACCGCGTGGAGGTCAAGAACATCATCCCGCCGCGCGAGATCCAGGAAGCCATGGAGAAGCAGATGAAGGCAGAGCGCGAAAAGCGCGCCGTCATCCTGAAGGCCGACGGTGAGAAGCAGGCCGCCATCACCGCCGCCGAGGGCGAAAAGGAAGCCGCCATCCTCCGCGCCGATGCCGTCAAACAGCAGCGCATTCTCGAAGCTGAGGGCGAGGCGCAGGCCATTCTCGCGGTGCAGAAGGCCAACGCCGATGCCATCCGCCTGCTGAACGAGGCCATGCCCAACGACAAGGTGCTGGCTCTGCGCAGCCTGGAGGCACTGGCCAAGGTCGCCAATGGCAAGGCCACCAAGATCATCATCCCGTCGGAGCTGCAAAATCTGGGCGGCGTTGTACCCAGCATCAAGGAGCTTCTGACCGACCCGAAAGAGGACTGATCCATGATCTACGATACCCTGAACAATCTCCCCAACTATCTGGGCCTGTGCAGCAGTCTGGACAGCGTCATCGAGTTCATCATGGCGCGGGATATCAACAACCTGCCCGCCGGGCGCACCCGCATCGATGGTGACAAGGCTGTGGTCACGGTGAGCACCGTGACCCCGCAGGCCGGCGACAAGGCCCCCTTTGTCCGGCACGACAACCACCTGACCCTTGAGACCGACCTCGAGGGCAGCGAGCTGTTTGAAGTGTCCCTGGGCGAGTTCAGCCCCACCCGGCCCGCTGACGAAGCCGCTGATACCACCGTGGGCACCGCCGGCACCAGCATTGCCGGAATGCTCTGCGAGGGCCGCTTTGCCCTCTATCTGGCCGGGGAGCCGTACAAATCCGGCCTGAAGGCCCAGGGCTGCGGCAAGCTGAAAAAGGCCGTGTTCACCATGGAGCTGGACCCGGACGAGGAAGACGGGACCGAAGCCGAATAATTCCTGAAAGCACGAACTCCACGCAGCGTAGGTTGCGTGGAGTTTTTTTGTATGGTAAGCTGGCAGCAACAAACCCCACCGTCATCCCTGCGGGATGCCACCGCCCCTAGTAGGGGCGGCCCTGCGGGGCTGGGCAGCACACCCGGAGAAGCAGGAGCTTACGGTTTTGCCAATGGCCCCCCTATTAGCGGGGGCTGTCTGCGAAGCAGACTGGGGGGGTATTCAGGAGGGTTATTACTATGAACACATACGTCACAGGCAGCACCATCCGGCAGCTGCGGGAAGCCAAGGGCCTGACCCAGGCAGAGCTTGCCGAAATGCTTTCTGTCAGCGCCAAGACCATTTCCAAGTGGGAGACCGCCAAAGGTCTGCCCGATATCTCCCTGCTGGAACCGCTGGCTGCGGCTCTGGGGGTCAGCGTGCTGGAACTGATGCAGGGAGAGCCCATCATCAACCGGAACCGGGCAGCCAACCTGCTGCGGAGCAAACTCTACGTCTGCCCCCTCT
Source organism: Faecalibacterium sp. I2-3-92 (assembly GCF_023347315.1). GTDB lineage: Bacteria > Bacillota > Clostridia > Oscillospirales > Ruminococcaceae > Faecalibacterium > Faecalibacterium duncaniae. The sequence continues at coordinate 1,031,598 of NZ_CP094470.1, read as the reverse complement.
GCGGCAATGTGCTCCACGCCACCGGGCAGGCTGTGGTGAGCTGCTGCGGCATCACCCTGCCTGCGCTGGACATCGCCGAAGCCGAGGATGCCGACGAGCATCATCAGCTGACCGTGGAACGGGTGGAGGACGAGCTCTTCGTCACCCTGCACCACCCCATGGAGAAAAACCATTACATCTCGTTTCTGGCCTACCTCACCGGCGATAAGCTGCAGCTGGTCAAGCTCTACCCCGAGGGAGATGCCTCTGCCCGCTTCTCCCTGCGGGGCGCAGGTGTGCTTTACTTCTACTGCAACTGCCACGGCCTGATGAAGGCTCCGGATTTCCGCACCGCCACCCGGCGCACCTCACCCCAGAAGATCCACCTGCGGGAGCCGGATGAGGGCGACCGGGAACAGGTAATGGCCTACCGGGAAGAATTTTTGGCCATCGGCTCCCGGATGGACGGCACCTCGGCTCTGGACAAATATGCCGACTTCGATGCCTGGCTGGCCCAACTCCGCAAGCTGAAAGACCCGGCCACAACCCCCGCCGGTCTCGTGCCCGCCACGGAGTATCTGGCTCTGGATGAGCATGAGCATCTGGTGGGCATGACCAACCTGCGCCACCGGCTCAACGATTACCTGCTGACCTACGGAGGGCACATCGGGTACAGCGTCCGCCCCTCGGAGCGGCAGAACGGCTACGCCACCCAGATGCTTTGCCTGACGCTGGAAAAGGCAAAAGAACGAGGCATCGAAAAGGTGCGCATCTGCTGCGACCACTACAATGTCGCCTCAGCAAAGACCATCCGCGCCAACGGCGGCGTGCTGGAGGATGAGCAGTTCGATTCTTCCGATGGAACGCTGACACAGCGGTATTGGATACAGAATAAGTAAAAAGAGGCTGTTGCCAAACTCCTTCCGTCATCGCTCACGCGATGCCACCTCCCTCAATGAGGGAGGCTTTCACAGATTGCCATTACGTCAAGGTTCCCTCCAAGAGGGAGCTGGCGCGGCGAAGCCGTGACTGAGGGAGTTGTCGGCAGCAGCCTTTCTCTATTTCAGCCCAAATGGAACATATCGATCAGCACTACGGCGGCCAGGCCATAGTAGACCACCACCGCCACCAGATCATTGATGGTGGTGATGAGCGGGCCGGAAGCCACGGCGGGGTCGATGTGGATCTTATGGAACAGCATGGGGATGACCGTGCCCACCAGGCTGGAGATCACCATGGCCACGACCAGAGATACGCCCACACAGCCCGAGAGCAGGAAGGCTTCACCCCAGGCGTAAGCCTTGAAGAAGTGGATGTAGCAGCCTAGGAAGCCCAGCGCCAGCACGGCCAGCAGTGCACCGTTGGTCAGGCCCACCCGCATTTCCTTCCAGAGCAGCTGGAGCTTTTTGGCAGTGGTCAGGTTCTCGTCCACCAGCACACGGATGGTCACAGCCAGCGACTGGGTACCCACATTGCCGGCCATATCCAGCACCATGGACTGGAAGCAGATGACGATGGGCAGCACCGCCACCACCGATTCAAACGCCCCCACCACCGAGGACACCAGCATCCCGAGGAACAGCAGGGCAATCAGCCAGGGCAGGCGCTTTTTCACACTCTGGAACACACCCTCGTTCAGGTCCTCCTCGCTGGTCAAGCCGCCGAGTTTTGCGTAATCATCGCCCATCTCGTCGTCCACCAGCTCGACCACATCCGCCGAGGTGATGATGCCCAGCAGCTTCCCGCTGTCGTTCAGGACAGGGAGCGAGCGCTCGGCGTAGTCCACGATGCGGTCGATGCAGTCGCTGATCTTCTCGTGGTCGGTGACGTAGGGGTAGGAGCGGGCGATCAGCTTTTCCAGGCGCTCCTCCGCACGGGCCACGATGAGGTCTTTCAGGTCGATGGCACCATAAAAGTGCTCGTTCTCATCCACTACATACAGGGTGGAGATGTTGTCGTTTTCGCCTGCCTGCTTCACCAGCTCACTCATGGCCTGCCGGATGGTCATATCCCTGCGGATGCAGATGTAGTTGGTGGTCATGCAGCTGCCGATCTCGTCCTCGTGATAGGAGAGCAGCAGCTTCACATCATCGGCGGCATCCTTGTCCAGCTGGTGGACGATCTTTGCCTTATCGTCCTCTTCCAGGTCATCCAGAGCATCTACGGCATCGTCCGAATCCATGTGGGAGATGACCCGGGCGGCCCGCTCGGGGTCCAGCTCCTTCAGGTAAGGCTCTGCGTCATCCAGATAGGAGAAGATCTCTGCCACCGTATCCACGCCCAGTGTGGTGTACACCTTCTGACGCTCCTCCGGTGTCAGGGCCGTCAGGGCATCGGCCAGGTCATTTTCATGGTAATCGGACAGCTTTTCAGCCAACTCTGCCTGGGGCAGGCCGCTGTGGATGATGTCCAGAATCTCCTGCACATAATTTTTCTTCTGCATGGTTTGGTCCCTCCATTTCCCGTTTCCGGGCATAAAAAATACACCGCATCGGTCTGGTTACAACTCCTGCGGTGTACAAAGGGCATGCAGTTCAGGATGCGGCTAACACGTTTGCACGGCCCGCATCGCAGGAGAAGCGTTGTTTGGGGTGATCCGTATGGTCACTGGACATGGAAACAAACTCCTCCTTGGTGTAAGATTTTTCTTTCAGCCCCGTTATCATACTACGCCGGGCCGGATTTTTCAACCCCTTTTACAGTTTTTTTACCGGATTATTGCTATATTGCACAAAGAAGAGCTTACTTCTTATACTTTCCATACCATGCCACCGACACCCGCCAGGACACGGCATACAGGGCCAGTACCGCCAGCAGAAGCACTGCGGCCAGCCAGAGGGGCACAGGCAGCGGCCCACTTCCCGGGCCGTTCTGCTGCAGTTCATCCATCACGGCACCGCCGCCGCCCAGCAGGGCACCCAGTCCGGCAAAGGTCAGGACGTAGATCATGCGGGCTTTTTCGGCCCCAAAGCGGTACAGCAGCGGCAGGGAAATACCGTTGATCAGCAGGATGGCGCACACACTGCCCGCCAGCAGGGACAGCGCGTCCTTGTCCGGGGCCGTTCCGGTGCGCAGCGGGATCACCGTTACGAACAGTCCTCCGATCACAACAGCCGCCGCAGCGCAGAACAGACCGATGAGGTACTTTTCCGCCACCAGCGTCTTTTTGCTCACCGGAAACGTCCGGCCATACTCCACCCAACCGACGCTCTGGTCGTAGGTGAGCAGGTTCACCGGCAGGATGCCCAGAAAAATGGCCGCATAACTCACCGGGAACACATAGGCGTTCGATGTGCTGAACACCAAGATCACCAGCACAAATGCAACCGTCAGGTACATGGTTTTCATACTGGTTCTGACCTGATACCAATCCTTCAACAGCAAACCTTTCATCGCACATTCTCCCCTTTCACCATCAGCACAAACAATTCTTCGATGCTCACCGGTGTCAGGGTGCTGCCCGCCGGGACAAGTTCCCTCTTCACCAGTGCCTCGGCCCCGTAGGCTGTCACCCGACGGCTGACGATGGCGTTTTTATCCAGCTCCTCCAATTGCCCGGCAGTGCCGTGCCAGAGGGCGTACTCCTCCCGCAGCGTGTCCTTGTCCTCACAGAGCAGGAGCCTGCCCTTGTGCAGGAACGCAATGGTATCGCAGAGCTTTTCCAAATCGCTGACGATGTGGGACGAGATCAAAATTGCATGGTTCTCATCCCGCACAAAGTCCAGCAGCAGATCGATGAGCTCATCCCGCACCACCGGGTCCAGGCCGCTGGTGGCTTCGTCCAACAGCAGCAGCTTGGGGTGATGAGAAAGTGCCACGGCAAGGCACTGCTTCATCTTCATGCCGGTGGAGTAATCGGCGTACTTCTTGTTCTCCGGCAGGTCAAAGCGGCGGCACCAGTCGGCGTAGGCGGCGGCATCCCAATTGGGATAGATGCCTGCCATCACTTTCCCCACCTGCGGCGCGGTCAGGCAGGTGGGGATGCCTTCGCCGCCCAGCACCACGCCGATATCGGCTTTGGCAAGCGGGGTGATCCCCTCCTGCCCGAACAGCTTCACAGTGCCAGCGTCCCCGTCGATCATGTCCAGGATCAGCTTAATGGTCGTGCTCTTGCCCGCGCCGTTCTCACCGATCAGCCCGCAGACTGTGCCGCCGGGCAGTTCCAGATCAATGGGCCCCAGCGCAAAATCCGGGTAGTGCTTTTCAAGGCCGTGCAGTTCTAATGCGTTCATGGTTCATTCCTCCCACAGCAATTCCAACATTTCGGTCAGTTCCTGTTTGGTCAGCCCGCAGGGTGCCGCCAGCCGGACGGCTTCCGTCAGGTGTGCTTCGATTTTTTTCAGGTTTTCTTCCCGGAGCAGCTCGGTGTTTTTCGCCGCCACGAAAAAGCCCTTGGCGGGCACGGCGTACAAAAAGCCCTCCTGTTCCAGCTCATCGTAGGCCCGCTTTGTGGTGATAACGCTGATGCGCAGGTCCCGCGCCAGCCCCCGGATGGACGGCATAGCTTCCTCCGGCTGCAGTTCCCCGCTCAAAATCTGGTTCTTGATCTGGGTGTAGAGCTGCTCGTAGATGGGTGCACCGCTCTTGTTATCGATGAAGAGATTCATGTCTGCCGCCTCCGTTGTATCTGTATATTTACAGTATATACAATAGATACATGGTTGTCAATAGGCAGATACAAAAAGCAGCTCTCCCGTTGGACGGGAAAGCTGCTTTTTTCATCTGATCAGGCTCTGACTGTGGGGCGGCTTAGTAGGCCACGCCCCAGTAGACCATCTTGCTGGCGGGCTTGCCGCAGCAGGGGCAGACATCGCTGAGATGCTCCTGCTCAAAGGGCATGCAGCGGCTGGACAGGCCAGCCTCTTCCTTCATCTTCATCTCGCAGGCCAGGTCGCCGCACCACATGGTCTTGATGTAGCCGGTGTTGGCCTTGGCCAGCTCCTTGACTTCCTCCATGGTGGTGGCTGCCCAGGTGCGCTTCTCGCGGTTGGCGAGGGCACGCTCGTACAGGTCCTTGCGCAGGGCCTCCAGCTGGGCCGGGATCGCGGTCTCCAGCTCATCCAGGCTCACGAAGATCTTTTCACGGGTGTCGCGGCGAACCAGCACGCACTGGTTCTTTTCCAGATCCTTGGGGCCGATCTCCAGGCGCAGGGGCACGCCCTTCATCTCCCACTGGGAGAACTTCCAGCCGGGGGCGTTGTCGCTGTCATCCAGCTTGACGCGGGCGTACTTGCTGATCTTCTCAGCCAGCTCAGCGGCCTTCTCGGAAACGCCGGGCTTGTGGGCGGCGATGGGCACGACCACGACCTGGATGGGGGCCACTGCCGGGGGCAGGATCAGGCCGTCGTCATCGCCGTGGGTCATAATGATGGCACCCACCAGACGGGTGGAAACGCCCCAGCTGGTCTGGAACGGGTGATGCAGCTGGTTGTCGCGGCCGGTAAAGGTCACGTCGTAAGCCTTGCTGAACTTATCGCCGAAGTAATGGCTGGTGCCGCTCTGCAGGGCCTTGCCGTCCTTCATCATGGCTTCGATGGTATAGGTAGCCTCGGCACCGGCAAACTTCTCCTTATCGGTCTTGCGGCCCTTGACAACAGGGATGGCCAGATCCTGCTCGCAGACATCCGCGTAGCAGTTCAGCTGCTGCTGGGTCTCAGCCTCGGCCTCGGCGGCAGTCTCGTGGATGGTGTGGCCTTCCTGCCACCAGAACTCACGGCTGCGCAGGAAGGGACGGGTGGTCTTTTCCCAGCGCACCACGCTGCACCACTGGTTGTACTTCATGGGCAGCTCACGGTAGCTGTGCAGCACACGGGACCAATGGTCACAGAACATGGTCTCGCTGGTGGGACGCACCGCCAGGCGCTCTTCCAGCTTGTCAGAGCCGCCCATCGTGACCCACGCCACCTCCGGCGCGAAGCCATTGACCAGCTCGCCTTCCTTCTGCAGCAGGCTCTCGGGGATCAGCACGGGCATGGCCACGTTCTCGTGACCGGTTGCCTTGAACCGGGCATCCATGTCCTTCTGGATCAGCTCCCAGATGGCCTGACCATAGGGGCGCAGGATGATGAAGCCCTTGACACTGGAGTACTCCACCAGCTCTGCCTTGACGCAGATGTCGGTGTACCACTGTGCAAAGTTTTCTTCCTGGCTGGTGATCGCCTGCACAAGCTTCTTGTTGTCTTTTGCCATTTTGTTATATCCTCCTAAGCCGTGCGCCAAACGCCTGTGTTCCAGCCGTTCCGCACGAGCTCATATTAAAAGCCCCGCTGCAGTGCCGCCGTGTGCAGCGCTGCGGGTGCGGGGCCTTTTTGCAAAACTGTTATCAGCCCTTGTGGCTGTCCACAAATTCCACCACGTCGCCCACGGTGCGCAGATTCTCGATGGCATCGTCCGGCACCTCAATGCCAAACTCATCCTCCAGCGTCATCACCATGTCCACGATATCCAGGCTGTCGGCCTCGAAATCACTCATAATGTCGCTCTCCATCGTGATCTTAGCAGGGTCAATATCCAGCTGCTCTGCCAGCAGTGCACGGATCTTTTCAAAAGTATCCATCGTCGCGGTCTCCTTTTGTCAATGATTCTTTCTTCTCTGCCTGCACGCCCTCTCCGGCGTGCAAAAGCACTCTCTCTTTTTATATCCCATGGGCCGTATCTTGTCAAGCCCTGTTTTGCATTCCGGCCCTTTACGGGCAGAAAAAACCGATGAAAATTGCACAAAGCCCTCTTTTTTGCTTGACAGAAGCCCGTTTGATTCTTATGATTATATGTGACGAACCAAACCTCTGCGGCCATGCTGCATCAGCATGGCCGCAGAGGTCCCGCCTGTAAAGGAGAATGCTCCATGAAATTGTCATTTACCAAGATGCAGGGCTGTGCCAATGATTACATCTATCTGGACTGCCGTGCATCCGGTGTGCCCGCAGACATTGCTGCGCTTGCACAGCGGCTCTCTGCCCGGCATTTTTCCGTGGGTGCGGACGGCATCATCTGCATCTGCGCCCCTGTGACCCCCGGGGCCGATGGCCGGATGCGCATTTTCAACGCAGACGGCAGCGAGGCCCAGATGTGCGGCAACGGCGTGCGCTGTGTGGCCGAGTGGCTCTACACCCACGGGGTGGAAAAGCCTGTCCTGACCATCGACACCAACAGCGGTGTCAAGCGCATCACCCGACAGGGCGCACAGCTGTGGCAGGTGGAGATGGGCGCTTACAGCACCCTGCCGGCCGACCTGCCTGCCATCCACATGGGCGAAGGCCCGCTGGTGGATCAGCCGCTCACCGTAGAGGGAAAAGTGTGGAAGGTGACCTGCATCAGCGTGGGCAACCCCCACTGCGTGACCGTGGTGGAGGATGTGGACAGCCTGAAGCTGGAAGCCATCGGCCCGGCGTTCGAGCATCACGCCAACTTCCCGGAGCGCATCAACACCGAGTTCGTGCAGGTGGTGGATGCCGCCCACCTGAAGATGCGGGTGTGGGAACGCGGCAGCGGCGAGACCTGGGCCTGCGGCACCGGCACCTGTGCCACCGTGGCGGCTCTGACTGAGCTGGGCATCTGCCCCGCCGGGCAGGATATCCATGTGCAGCTGCGCGGCGGTGAGCTGGTTATCCGGGTACTGCCCGGCAGGCAGCTGCTGATGACCGGCAGCGCTGTCACGGTGTACGAGGGAGTTGCGGAAGTTTAACATCCTCGCCCTCTCCGTCATTGCTTTGCAATGCCACCTCTCCCAAAGGGAGAGGCAATTGCGGCTCAACGGTCAGCTTCTGCTGGCGTAGACGCTGCATCGGCTCTCCCTTTGGGAGAGCTGGACGCGAAGCGGCCTGAGAAGGCGGGTAATCTTATAAAGTGAGGGAACAACTTATGAAAATGAATCACCATTACGGCGAGCTGAAGGCAAGCTACCTGTTCGTGGACATTGCCCACAAGGTGGCCGCCTATCAGGAAGCACACCCCGAAAAGGAGATCATCCGTCTGGGCATCGGCGATGTGACCCAGCCTCTGGCAAAGTGCGTGGTCACCGCCATGCAGGATGCCGCCGCTGAGATGGGCACCAAGGAGGGCTTCCACGGCTACGGCCCTGAACAGGGCTATCCGTTCCTGAAGCAGGCCATTCAGGGCTACTACGCAGGCCGCGGCACCCAGCTGGCTGAGGACGAGATCTTTATCTCCGATGGTGCCAAGAGCGACCTAGCCAATGTACTGGGCCTGTTTGATGTGGACAACACCGTTCTGGTCCCGGACCCCGTGTACCCCACCTATGTGGACGACAACGTGACCGACGGCCGCAAGATCATTTACGGCCGCACCAGCCAGGAGAACGGCTTCCTGGGGATGCCCGATGACAGCGTGAAGGCTGACATCATCTACATCTGCAGCCCCAACAACCCCACCGGTGCCGCCTACACCCGCGAGCAGCTCAAGGCCTGGGTGGACTACGCCAAAAAGAACAACGCCGTTATCCTGTACGATGCCGCCTACGAGTGCTTCATCACCGATCCCGCTCTGGCACGCAGCATCTTTGAGGTAGAGGGTGCCCGCGAGTGCGCCATTGAGATCTGCTCCTTCTCCAAGATCGCAGGCTTCACCGGCACCCGCTGCGGCTACACCATCGTGCCCCACGAGCTGGAGCGCGAGGGCATGAACCTGAACAAGCTGTGGCTGCGCCGCCAGACCACCAAGTTCAACGGCGTGCCCTACGTCGTTCAGCGCGCTGCTGCCGCCGTGTTCACCGAGAGCGGCATGGCTGAGATCCAGGCCAACCTCGATTACTACCGCCAGAACGCCAAGGTCATTGCCGACGCGCTGGACGAGTGCGGCGTGTGGTACTGCGGCGGCAAGAACAGCCCCTACATCTGGCTGCGCTGCCCCGGCGGTATGAAGAGCTGGGAGTTCTTCGACTGGCTGCTGGAGAACTGCGGCGTGGTCGGCACCCCGGGTGTCGGCTTCGGCGAGTGCGGCGAGGGCTACTTCCGCCTGACCGCCTTCGGCGATGCCGAAAAGACCAAGGTCGCCGCCCAGCGCATCAAGGCCGCCATCCAGGCCCTGTAATTTTACACAAGCAAAAAGGCGATGCAGTTTTGAACAGCTGCATCGCCTTTTTCTTTTATTTCCGGCCCGTCAGCCGGTTGAGCAGCATCACCGCCAGAACAATGATACCGATGACAAGGATGATGCCGACCATCCCGATCAGCATCATCGGCAGCGTGGTCATCCACGAAGTAAGATGAAGCATACGATCACCTCCGTTAAACCATCAGGGTCAAGATCAGGCCGCCTGCAATGACGGACGCGATCTGTCCCGAAACGTTGACGCTGATGGAATACATCAGCAGGAAATTCTGGTTGTCCTCTTCCAGGCCCATCTTGTTGACCACACGGCCGCTCATGGGGAAGGCCGAGATACCGGCCGCGCCGATCATGGGATTCAGCTTTTTGCCCTCCGGCCGGAAAAGGTTCAGCAGCTTTGCAAACAGCACGCCGCCTGCCGTGTCAAAGACAAAGGCCACCAGACCCAGTGCAAGGATGAGCAGGGTGTCGGGCCGCACGAACTTGTCGGCGGTCATCTGCCCGGCAACGGTCAGGCCCAGCACGATGGTGATGAGATTTGCCAGCACATTCTGGGCGGTCTCGCTCAGCGCATTCAGCACCCCGCACTCCCGCAGCAGGTTGCCGAACATCAAAAAGCCCACCAGTGCCACACTGGCCGGAGCCACCATGCCTGCAATGATCGTGACCACGATGGGGAACAGGATCTTGGTCAGCTGGGAAACACTGCCCTTTTCATAGGACATCCGGATGCGGCGCTCCTTCTGCGTAGTCAGCAGCCGGATCACGGGCGGCTGCACGATGGGCACCAGCGCCATGTAGCTGTAGGCTGCCACCATGATGGCACCGAGGTACTGGGAGTTGAGCGTGTTGGCCACGAAAATGGCGGTGGGGCCGTCTGCCGCACCGATGACAGCGATGGAGGCAGCATCCTTCAGGTCAAAGAAGAAGCCCGCCAGAAACAGGGTGAAAAAGATGCCGAACTGGGCCGCCGCGCCAAAGAGCATCAGCCACGGCTTTTCCAGCAGCGGGCCAAAATCGATCATGGCACCGATGCCGATGAAGAGCAGCAGCGGGAACAGCTCGTTGGACATGCCCGCTTCAAACAATGCAGAGATCGGGCCGACCGTATCCCCCTGCGTGATGGCACCCGAGAGAGGCAGGTTGACCAGAATGGCACCAAAGCCCATGGGCAGCAGCAGGCTCGGCTCCATCTTTTTGGCGATGGCAAGGTAGATGAGCAGCGCACCGATGCCCCACATCACCACCATCTGCCAGGTCAGATTTCCAAAATTGGAAAAGAGACTGGCGAATGTGTTCAGAAGATCCATATTTATTTTTCCTCCTTGTGTTCCTGTGCCGGGCAAGAAAAAAGAGACCCCTGCCACAGCACTCTGTCTGTGACAAAAGTCTCAAGCCAACACATGACATCGGGCATTTCTGCCGTGATGACGCTGCCATGCAGCACCCCGCAGGCCCTGCGGGATGCCCTTTACTCCCTTTTATCGATTCTAATTAAATCAGAATGCAGTCCCCTCTGTCAAGGGGTTCCTGCATTTCTTTGCCAAACTTTGCTTCAGCGCTCAAACGTTGTGCTGAGGGTGGTCTCCCAGGTCTGGCCGGGGGCAAGGCAGGCGGCAGCGGCGCGCTGGCTCCACTCCTGGGGATCGGTCTGGGCACCGGGCAGGGAGTGCCACGGCTCAATGCAGACAAAGCGCACAGGCTTTGCCGGAGCCGACCAGATGAGGGTGTATGGGTAGCCCTCCACATTGCAGACGATCCCCTTGCCGGTGTCCTTTTCGTAGATGCCCAGCGTGCGGCTGCGCAGACCGGCCATGCAGAAGCTGTCGTTCTCAAACAGATCGTCTGTCAGGGGGATGCTCTGCTCATTCTTCCACCGGTAGCCGCACTTGCCGGTCAGCAGACCGTTGGGGTAAGCGTCCAGGATCATCGGGCTCTCCGGCTGGTCGAAGCGGAACTCGTAATCGGTGGTGGTGTGCTTGTCATCAAAGGGGATGCGGAACGCCGGGTGGTAGCCGATGCCGAACTGCAGCTCCTCGGCGGCATCGGCGGGGTTGGTGACGGTCAGGGTGTGGTGCACCGTCCTGCCCTCCAGCCGGAAGGTGCTGGTCAGAACAAAATCAAACGGGAAGCGCTCTGCCTTGCTCTTTTCATCCGAGCGCAGCTCCAGCCGGATGGTGTCGCCCTCGGCGCAGAGCAGGGTGTGCTCCACGTCCCGGGCAAAGCCGTGCTGACCGCCGGGGTAGGTCTTGCCTTTATGGGTAAAGGCCCCGCCGGTCAGCTTGCCCGTCCAGGGGAAAAGGATGGGGGCATGGCGCTTCCAGACAGCCGGGTCGGCCTGCCAGAGCATCTCCTGCCCGGCGGCATTTTTCAGGCTGACTGCTTCGGCACCATGGGTATCCACGGTCAGGGTCAGGAATTCGTTGTGAATGGTTGCCTGCATGATTCATCTCTCCTTTTTATCTGTTGACGATGTGCTCGCCGTTTCCTTCCAGCCAGGTGCGCAGGTTCCGGGTGGTAATGTCCATCAGGTTCTGCAAAGCCTCCCGGGTCGTCCACGCAATGTGCGGTGTGAGGATAGCGTGGGGTTCTGCCCGCAGGGGGCTTTCCTGAGGCAGAGGCTCGGTGACAAAGGCATCGGCCCCGTAAAAGCCCAGCTGACCGCTGTGGAGGGCCGCTGCCACGGCCTCCTCATCCACCAGCGCGCCCCGGGCCGTGTTGAGCAGAATAGCCCCGGGCTTCATCTTCGCCAGCGCCTCCGCGTTGACAAGGCCCCGGGTCTGGGGTGTGGCCGGGCAGTGCAGGCTGAGGATATCGCACCGCCTCAGCAGGGTATCATAATCCACAAACTCCACACCGTCGGCGGCGTATTCGGGCCGGACGGTGCGGGTGCAGACCAGCACCTCCATGCCAAAGGCTCTGGCAATGCGGGCCGACTGCCGCCCGATGTTGCCATAGCCGTAAACGCCATAGGTCTTGCCGTAGAGCTCCATCTGGGGCAGCAGGCCGATGCTCTCCGGGATATCCAGCTGCCAGCATCCCTGCTTGACGGCACGGTTGTAGCGCTCCGCGCACTGGCAGATGGCCAGCAGCAGGCTGAAGGTCATCTGGGCCACGCTGTAGGTAGAATAGCCCGGCACATTGGCCACTGCAACGCCGTGGCGGCGGCAGGCTTCCAGATCCAGGTTGTCGGTGCCCGTGGCGATGATGCCCACCCATTTCAGGTTCGGGCACTGCTGTAAGATCTCCTCATCCATGCGGCACTTGTTCAGCAGAACGATGTCCGCATCTCCAATGCGGGGGGCGATCTCCTCGTAGGCCGTGCGGACATAACTGACGGTATCGGGCACCAGCGCCTTTACCCCCGACCAGTCGAGGTCGCCTTCCTCCATGACATAGCTTTCCAGAATGACAGCTTTCATCTCAGTCCTCCAACAATACGTCCTCGCTCAGCACCTGACCGATGGGCTTTGCAATGCACAGGTCGGCCTGCGCATCGGCCCCGGTGGGCTGCATGTTGATGACCACCAGATGGCGGCCCCGGAAGTACCGGATAAGCCCCGCCGCCGGGTAGACCACCAGACTGGTGCCGCCGATGATGAGGGTATCCGCCTTGCGGATGGCAGACACGGCCCCGGAGAGCACCTCCTCGTCCAGCCCTTCCTCGTACAGGACGACATCCGGCTTGACGATGCCGCCGCACTTGGGGCAGCGGGGCACGCCGGTACTGTTGGCAATGAAGTCCACATCGTAGAACGTGCCGCACTTCACGCAGTAGTTGCGCAGGGTGCTGCCGTGGAGCTCGTAAACGGTCTTGGACCCCGCAGCCTGATGCAGACCGTCGATGTTCTGGGTGACGATGGCCTTCAGCCTGCCCTCCCGCTCCAGCTTTGCCAGCCGCAGATGGGCAGCGTTGGGCTTTGCCCCCTTCACAATGAGCTTATCCCGGTAGAACCGGTAGAACTCCTCGGGGTTCTCCTCCCAGAAGGTGTGGCTCAGGATGGTCTCGGGCGGGTAATCGTACTTCTGGTGGTACAGGCCGTCCACGCTGCGGAAATCGGGGATGCCGCTTTCGGTGGAGACCCCCGCGCCGCCAAAAAAGACGATGCGGTCGCTCTCGGCAATGATTTTTTCCAGTGCAGGAACCATAAAAGAAACGCTTCCTTTCCGGCAGATCGTTGTGTTTTGGATAGCTCCAGTATAACACAAATCCAGAGGAAAGGAAGCGTTTCTTTTTTTGATGGGATCGTCCCCTTGCTCAGCGCCCGTTTTCGGCAAACAGGGTCCCCAGTGCATCCAGCAGATCATGCGGGAGCATCCCGGTTTCCCCGTGCAGGGCAGCGGCACGGTCGGCAGCTGCACCATGGAGATAAACGGCACAGGCAGCGGCCTCAAAGGCAGGCAGACCGCAGGCCAGCAGGGCGCTGGTCATGCCCGCCAGCACATCCCCGCTGCCGCCCCGGGAAAGCCCCGGGTTGCCGGTGGGATTGACCGCGCAGCGGCCATCCGGCCCTGCAATGACGGTATTTGCCCCCTTCAGCACCACCACAGCATTCCATGCTTTCGCATAGCGCAGCGCCGTGCCTTCCCGGTCCGCGTTGATCTCTGCCGTAGAGTGTCCGGTCAGCCGGGCCATCTCGCCGGGGTGGGGCGTTAAAATCAGTTCTCCTTGAGGATGAAGCATTTTTTCCGTTTGGAGCAGGTCAGCGGCGGCGTTCAGGCCGTCCGCATCCAGCACTGCACTGCCGGAAAAGCCGGGCAGGAGCGTTTTTACCAGCGCCCGGGTCTCGGCAGCACGGGCCGCGCTCTGGGCCGTATAGCCCAGCCCGGGGCCCGCCAGCAGAACAGAGGCCTTCTGCCGCCGGATGCGGTCGATATTCTGGGGCGAGATGCCGCCCTCTGCCCCCGCTTCGCAGGGGCAGAGACAGCACTCGGGCAGGCGGGCGGCCACTGCCGCCAGCACCGGCTCCACACTTGCCAGCGTAACGATGCCGGCCCCGGTGCGCAGGGCACCTTCCACGGCCAGCGCCGCCGCGCCCCGGTAGGACGCACTGCCCGCCACCGCCAGCACGAAGCCAAAGGTCCCCTTATGCGCATCCCGGGGGCGGGGCTGGATCTTTTGCCAAACAAAATCAGAAGTTGTTTCGAACATAGGCGGCTCCTTTCCTACTGTGGTTTAACCCCCCAGTCACGCTTTGCGTGACAGCCCCCGCTAATAGGGGGGCCCTTGGCATTTCGTAAAGCTCACCCTCTTTGCCAAGCAATGACGGAGAGGTTTAATCCGTTCCCTGCAAATACCTCCGGATCTCCTTCTCCGCCTCCTGCACCTCTTCATGGAACATGCGGGCAGAGACACGGAGGGCACCATGGCCCAGGATGATGACCTGTTCCATGCCATCGGAGGTGGCCACGCGGACGCGGCGGCCCTTGCCGATCTCATGGGTGACACGCTCGATGAACATATCGGCGGTCTCGGCTTCCCGGGTGTAGACCACATGGATATTGTGGTACTGCTCTATGCTGCCGGGACTGCCCGGCACACGGTAGGCATCAAACACAAGGATGAGCACACACTTCTTAAAGCCCTGATAGTTGCAGAGGATGTCCATCAGCCTGTGGCGGGCCGCTTCCAGGCTCTCTTTGGAGAGTGCGTTCAGCTCGTCCCATGCAAAGATGATGTTGTAGCCGTCCACCAGCAGGTATTCGGGCTGGATCTCCCACTGCTCGGCGTTGAAATCAGGGCGTTCCCGCTTCTGGGTGGGGCGGAACGCCGCCAGCGGGTCCCGCTTGATGGGCCCATAGGTCTGTTCAAAGATCTTCAGCAGCTCAGCATCCTCTTCCAAAGTAGCACGATAGGCGACCATCCGGCGGGGACGGGCCTGCACCGTTTCCTCGGTCTTTGCAGTCTTGCCCCAGCCGCTGTCCACATGCATGTGGCTGCGCACCTGCTCCCAGGGCACCACAAATCCGGCCCCGTGGGCGCAGAACACCGAATCCGCCGGGTTGTCGAGGTCGTGTTCCGGCTCATAGCCCGCAGCCTCGATGACCTCTGCTGCATTGTGGCAGGGACGGTAGCCGTCCAGCGTCAGGGTCAGGTGTCCCCTGCCCCGGGTGTAGCCCACCACCTCCATGGGATAGCTGCGCATGGTGGAGGCCGGTGCGGTGCCGGTGAGCAGGGTGGTATCCCCGTCGGCTCCGGTCTCGGGCGGGTCAAAACTTCCGCCCATGTTCTGGATATCGTTCATGGCGCGGCCCACGTTGTCAGAGGGCAGCTCCAGCCGGAAGGCATACCACGGCTCCAGCAGCTGGGTCTTGTGGATCTGGTCTGCCATCATCAGGCCCTGCCGGACGGCGCGGTAGGTCGCCTGCCGGAAGTCACCGCCCTCGGTGTGCTTGAGGTGGGCGCGGCCCGCAATGAGGGTGATCTTCACATCGGTCAGGGGTGCCCCGATGAGCACACCCAGATGCTGCTTTTCCTCAAGATGCGTCAGCACCAGCCGCTGCCAGTTCTTGTCCAGCACCTCTTCCCGGCAGTCGGTGGCAAACTGCATTCCGCTGCCCCGGGGCAGCGGCTCCAGCTTGAGGTGGACTTCCGCATAATGGCGCAGGGGCTCGTAGTGGCCCACACCCTCCATGGCTTCGGTGATGGTCTCCTTATACAGGATGCCGCCGGGACCGAAGCTGACCTCCAGCCCGTACCGCTCGGCCAGCAGGCTTTTCAGCACCTCCAGCTGGATCTCGCCCATCAGCTGGACATGGATCTCGCCCAGGGTCTCGTTCCAGACCACATGGAGCTGGGGTTCCTCTTCTTCCAGCCGATGGAGCTTTCCCAGTGCGGCATGCACGTCCGCACCCTCTGGCAGCAGCACCTGATAGCTCAGCACCGGCTCCAGCACCGGCAGGTCACTGTCCCGTTCCGCCCCCAGACCCTCGCCCGGGCGGGCTTTGGTCAGGCCGGTAACGGCGCACACCTGGCCGGGGCCGATGCACTCTGCCAGCGTAAACTTTGCGCCGGAGTAGAGCCGCAGCTGGTTGGCCTTTTCGGCCCATGGCTCCCCGTCGGCTTCTCCGGTGAGCTGGGCTTTCACCTTGAGCGCGCCGCCGGTCACCCGCAGCCAGGTCAGGCGGTTCCCCTGCTCATCCTGGCTCACCTTGAACACCTTGGCCCCGAAGGCTTCCAGCGCGGGGGCCGGGCGGGTATAGCGGTCCAGGCCCTCCACCAACGCATCCACACCCTGCAGCTTCAGGGCTGAGCCAAACCAGCAGGGAAACACATGCCGCCGGGCAATGGCGGGGATGAGGTCGGTATCGGTCAGGCTTCCTCGATCCAGCATCGTCTCCATCAGCCGCTCATCGCAGAGAGCCAGCGCCTCGTCCCGGTCGGCCTGCTCTGCCCCAAAATCCACAAAGCCATCCCCCAGCCGACGGTTCAGCTGGGTCAGAAGCGCTTCCCTGCCCGGGCCGGGCAGGTCCATCTTGTTCACGAACACAAAGGTGGGGATGTGATACCGCCGCAGCAGCCGCCAGAGTGTCTCGGTATGGCTCTGCACGCCGTCGGTACCGCTGATGACCAGCACCGCATAATCCAGCACCTGTAGTGTCCGCTCGGTCTCCGTGGAAAAATCCACATGGCCCGGGGTGTCCAGCAGGGTAAAATCGGTATCGCCCGCCGTGAAGAGGGCCTGTTTGGAGAAAATGGTAATGCCGCGCGCCTTTTCCAGCGCGTCGGTGTCCAGAAAGGCATCCTTATGGTCCACCCGGCCCAGCTTGCGGATGGTGCCGGTGCCGTAGAGCAGGGCCTCGGAAAGGGTGGTCTTGCCGCTGTCCACATGGGCCAGAATGCCGATGACCAGCTGCTTGTGCTCTTGTTCCATGCCGCGGCCCCCTTACAGTGCGCTGGCGATCAGCGCAGCAGCGACCAGCGGCAGGCCCAGCACCAGATTGGAGAGCAGGCTGCAATAGGTGCGCTCCTCGGGCTCCAGCTCCTCAAAGGAGACGATCTTCTCATCCGCATAGTCGATGATGGAGCGGGTGGAGTGGATCTTTTTCTGCCGCTTGCCCATCCCCTTGAATTCCTCCAGCAGATGGTGGATGGTCACGCCATCCAGCCGCAGGTAGTCCACCCAGGCCCAGATGAGCAGCACCACGCCGCACAGAAAGCCCGGGGCCTCCCAGATGGTAAACGTGCCATCGCTGACATAGCGCTGCCACAGCAGCATCAGCACGGCCACAATGGAGGTGCGGGTCACGGTCTTATATAAAATGGGGTGGAACATGTAGCGTTTGTACATCGAGGTCAGTTTCTTCATGGTGCGCTCCTTATTGATACAGATACATTTTATTGTATCATGTTTTTGTGAAAAAAGATAGCTGTTTTGTGCGCACAGTGTGAACAGTTTCTCTCTTTTGCCTGTTCTTCACAGATATACAGTTCTTTCCATTTTATAGTAATTTTTTCCACATTCTTTTCCCATGAAAGTGTTTGTCACCGTTTTGTTTCCAATTCTATGCTATGGTGGATTGACTTCTTTCCAGTAAAGTGCTAAAATATACAGTGGTGCGACTTTTGTCTTTCCTGTGCACTTTTTGGAAAGGCAGACAGCCTCACTGCGTTTAGGAAAAGGAAAAACGCGCGGCTCTGTCCGCGCAAGATCTGGGAGGATCATCCAATGAGCTTCAATTTTGATCGCCGCACCTTCCTGAAGGGTGCAGGTGCTGTGGGTGCCGCCAGCCTGCTGGCAGCCTGCGGCGAAAAGTCCAACAACACCGGCAATGGTGCTGCCGCCAGCGGCGCTGCTGCCCCCAACTCCACCGGCGCTACCCCCCTGAAGGAGTTCATCTCCTTTGAGAGCGGCAACCGTGAGCTGGAAAGCTGGAACATGCTGTACACCCAGAAGGCTGAGGATGCCAACGTGGTCACCAACCTGTGGGATGGCTTGCTGAGCTTTGACTGCTACGGCAAGGTGGTGCCCGCCATCGCTTCCAGCTGGGAGCACAATGAGGATGCCACTGTCTGGACCTTCCACCTGCGGGATGACGTGGACTGGGTGGATTGCAACGGTGAGGTGAAGGCTCACCTGACCAGCAAGGACTTCCTGGTTGGTTTTGAATGGGTGATGAACGCCATCAAGAACGAGGCCAACAACACCTCCATGCCCAACGATACCATTGTGGGTGCTTACGAGTACTACGCGCTGACCAAGGAAGCCGGTGACGCTGCTGCTGACATGACCTACGAGGACATGCTGGCTGCCGGTGTGGGCATCGAAGCTCCGGATGATTACACTCTGGTGTTCACCTGCCCCAGCGCCTGCCCCTACTTTGATACCGTTGCCGCCTACAACAGCTTCTACCCCGTAGCCCCTGCTCTGATCGAGGAGCTGGGTGTCGATGGCTTCCGGAGCTGCGACAACACCACCATGTGGTACAACGGACCCTATGTGGTGGAGGAGTACATCCAGGGCAACACCAAGAGCTACATCCCCAACCCCAACTACTACGATGCTGCCAACGTCAGCCGCTTTGAGCGCTTCACTGTCACCATGATCAGCGACGGTTCCATCAGCCTGCAGCTGTATCAGAGCCGCGAGCTGGACGAGGTGGACCTGGGCGAGAGCAACATCACCACCATTCAGTCCGATCCTTCCAACGAGTACAATCAGCAGCTGTGCGAGAAGCGTGCCAAGAAGTTCAGCTACTGCTTCATCTTCAACTACGACAAGAAGAACACCGATGGCACCCCCGATGAGAACTGGAACAAGGCCATTGCCAACAAGGCCTTCCGTCAGTGCTTCTCCAAGGGCATGGTGCTGAACAAGTTCTTCGCCCGTTACAACCCCATCAATCCCCTGAAGTGCGAGAACGACTTCTTCACCATGAAGGGCCTGTGCTACACCTCTGACGGCACCGACTACACCAACCTGGTGGCCAAGGAGATGGGTCTGGACGGCGAGGCTTACGATGGCAAGACCATGAAGCGCCTGCGCGCCAACAACGGCGACATCACCGAGCTGAAGAAGCAGGCCATGGAAGAGCTGAGCGCCATTGGTGTCACCTTCCCTGTTCACTGCTCCTACTATATTCTGGCTGGCTCCACCTCCGCTCTGGACAGCGCAACCGTGCTGAAGCAGTGCTTCACCGACAGCTTCGGCGATGACTTCATCGTGCTGGATATCAACACCTTCGTGTCCTCCACCATGAAGGAAGTCGTAGCACCCAAGCTGCAGAGCTTCGTCCACATGGGCTGGGGCGCTGACTTCGGCGATCCCATCAACTTCCTGACCCAGATCATCGTTCACGATGACAATGCTTACTACAGCTGCAACATGACCAACATCGCAGGCATTGTGAACAATGGCCCCGCCAGCTACCAGAAGGATCTGGTTGCCGCCTACGAGAAGTTCACCGATCTGGTGAACGAGGGCCGTGCCATCGTTGACGACACCGATGCACGCTACGCTGCATTTGCCAAGGCCGAGGCTTACTTCCTGGACGAGAACCTGATCTTCCCCACCGTCTACGATATCACCTGGTGCCTGACCCACGTCAACGAGTACAGCAAGATCAACGCTATGTATGGTCCCTGCAACTACAAGGCTGTGAACTGGGAGACCAGCGAGGAGGCCTACACCACCGAACAGTACGATGCGTTTGCTGCCGCATTCGACGCAGCCACTCAGGCCTGATCGCGTGAACCAATAGCCAATCGCAAAAAGCAGAACCGGACGTTTTTGAAGCGTCCGGTTCTTTTTTGCTCCCTGACAGCACAAAACCCCGCCGCGCGGGAAAACTCCCAGCGCGGCGGGGTCATTGTGTTAAAATACAGGAAAGCGGTTCAGCTTACAGCTGGCTTTCATACTCCTTGCGGTAGCCTTCCAGCTCACGCTGGTTGCCATACACAAAGTGGCCGTTTGCGATCTCTTCCCAGACCGGCTTATCCACACTGTAATCGTGAATCGAGGGGTCATAGACCAGCAGCTTCTTGTGCTTTTCAAGGCTGGGGTCAGGGATGGGAACCGCGCTCAGCAGGGCTTTGGTGTAGGGATGCAGCGGATGGAGGAATAGCTCCTCCGCCTCAGCCAGCTCCACGATGCGGCCCTTGCTGATAACAGCGATACGATCCGAGATGAACCGGACCACCGACAGGTCATGTGCAATGAACAGGTAGGTCAGGCCGCGGCTCTTCTTCATCTCGTTCAGCAGGTTCAGCACCTGTGCACGGATAGAGACATCCAGTGCAGAGATGGGCTCATCGGCCACGATGAACTCCGGCTCCATGACCAGAGCACGGGCAATGCCGATGCGCTGGCGCTGGCCACCCGAGAACTCGTGGGGGAAGCGGGAGGCAAACTCCGGCAGCAGGCCGACCTCATGCAGGGCGTTCATCACCTTTTCATGCAGGTCTTCCTGATCCTTGTAGAGATGATGGTTCAGCAGGCCCTCAGCAATGATATACTCCACCTTGGCGCGCTCGTTCAGCGAAGCCATGGGGTCCTGGAAGATCATCTGGATCTTACGGATGACCTCTTTGTCCAGTTCCTTGGAGATCTTGCCGTTGATCTTCTGGCCCTTGAAGAAGATGTCGCCGCCGGAGGTCGGGTTGATGCGGCAGATGGCACGGCCAATGGTGGTCTTGCCGGAGCCGGACTCGCCGACCAGCGAGAAGGTCTCGCCCTTATAGATGTCAAAGTTGACATGATCGACAGCAACAAATTTCTTCTTACCGGAGCCAAAGGTGATCTGAAGGTCTTTCAGCTCAATCAGCTTTTCGCGTTCAGCCATTTAAGTTGGCGCCTCCCATCTTTCCCATTTTCTCACGCAGGTTCTGGATGGAGTGCGGCCGCTCGATCTTGGGAGCGCGCGGGTCCAGATACCAGGTCTTTGCGGCGTGGGTCTCGGACACCTGGAAGAACGGAGGCTCTTGCACAAAGTCGATTGCCAGCGCATGCTTGTTGCGGGGCGCAAATGCGTCACCCTTGATCTCGTTGAACAGGTTCGGGGGAGTACCATCCACGCTGGGCAGGGCCTCACCCTTGGTGCCCAGCTGCGGCAGAGCCTGCAGCAGAGCCCAGGTGTAGGGATGCCATGCGTCGTAGAAGATCTCCTCCACGGTGCCGTATTCCACGATCTGGCCGGCGTACATCACGGCCACACGGTCTGCCACGTTTGCCACAACGCCCAGGTCATGGGTGATGTAGATAACGGACATGCCCAGCTCCTTCTGCAGGTCGCGGATCAGCTGCAGGATCTGTGCCTGAATGGTCACGTCCAGCGCAGTGGTGGGCTCGTCGCAGATCAGGATCTGCGGGCGGCAGGCCGCTGCAATGGCAATGACGACACGCTGACGCATACCGCCGGAGAACTCGTGGGGGTACTGCTCGTACCGACGCTCGGGGTCGGGGATACCCACCTTGCCCAGCATCTCGATGGCAGCCTTTTTGGCTTCCTCGCCCTTCAGACCCTGGTGATGCTCAATGCTCTCCTGGATCTGCTTGCCGATTTTCTTCAGCGGGTTCAGGCTGGTCATAGGATCCTGCATGACCATGGCGATCTTTTTGCCGCGGACACCCAGCCAATCCTTCTCGGTGAACTTGGTCATATCGCGGCCTTCAAACATGATGGAGCCGCCGGTAATCATACCGTTGGCATCCAGCATACCCACAAAGGTCTTGGTGAATACGGACTTGCCCGAGCCGGACTCGCCCACGATGGCAAGGGTCTCGCCTTCGTACAGGTCCAGCGAGCACTTGCGGATGGCGTTCAGCTTGCGGCCGCGCAGGCTGAAAGTGATCTCCACGTCTTTGGCAGAGATAATCGGTTGTCTATCCATTTACGTCTCTCTCCAATCTATCAAACGTGGTTGCGCGGATCAGCCGCATCCGACAAAGCGTTGCCCATGATATAGAAAGAAATGGAAATGAT
The DNA here is from genome assembly GCF_023347315.1 of Faecalibacterium sp. I2-3-92. Lineage (GTDB taxonomy): Bacteria > Bacillota > Clostridia > Oscillospirales > Ruminococcaceae > Faecalibacterium > Faecalibacterium duncaniae. The sequence goes on along the minus strand of NZ_CP094470.1, from coordinate 1,009,632 downwards.
GGACACGATGGATGCAGGGAAAACCAGCAGGTACGGATAATCCAGGAAGAAGCCGCGCACCTTGCTCAGGATCAGGCCCAGAGAAGGCGTGTCGATGCCCAGGCCCAGGCCCAGGTAGGACAGCGTGGATTCCAGATTGATGGTGCCCGGGATGGACAGTGCCATACGCAGGATGATAACGGAGACCAGATACGGCAGGATGTTCTTGGTCAGCACACGCCACAGCGGGGTGCCCAGGCAGCGGGACGCGAGGTTGTACTCGCGGTCACGGAACATGAACACCATGTTGCGGACACGGCGTGCCATAGAAAGCCAGTTGATGGCGATCATGGAGATGGCCATGATCCAGAAGCTCTGACCCACCATCAGGGCGATCAGGGTCATATAAATGATATAGGGCACGTTGTCGATCAGGTTGTACAGCTCCGTGAAGAAGCGGTCCAGACTGCGCACATAGCCCCAGATCAAGCCGAAGATCACGCCCACGATGCTCTCGCCCACGGCGACCACCAGAGCCAGACGGATGGAAACCTGGGTGGCATACCACACCTGGCACCAGTAGTCACGGCCCAGGTTGTCGGTACCGAACCAGTACTCACTGTTGGGCTTGATGAAAGCCTTGCTGGAATCAGAGATCAGGGTAGTGTAGTGATACTTGCCGATGCCCAGCGCAATGAAGGAGAACACCGTCAGCGCCAGGAACAGGATCAGGCAGAAGACAGCGACCTTCTGCTTGAGGAAGTTCTGGATGACAGAACCCCAATAGGAATAGTTGGAGTAGCCGATGCGTTCAGCTTCTTCCGGGGAATAATCCACAAAGTAGAACAGCTCGTCCTGCTTCTTGCCTTCAAAATCAGATGCCTTAGCCATCAGCGTGCTTCCTCCTTTCCGGTCAGGGTGATACGGGGGTCAACCACCATCATCAGCACATCGCCCAGGAACACGCCCACGATGCCCAGCACAGCGTAGAGGATGACCAGGGTCTGCACAACGTTCAGGTCATAGCGCTGGATGGCATCCGTCAGCAGGGGGCCCATGCCGGGAACGGAGAAGAACCGTTCCATCAGCAGGGAGCCGCCCACCGTCAGCAGGATGGACTGGGGGATATACTGCACCATGGGAACCATGGCGTTGCGCAGAACATGCTTAAACATGATCTCGCGGGAGCTCAGGCCCTTGACACGGGCCAGCTTGATATAGTCGCGGGTCAGCTCATCCACCATGTAGCGGCGGGTCCACAGGGCATAGCCTGCAATGGATGCCAGCGAAAGGCAGGTGATGGGCAGCACGCTGGAAGCACTCACATTGCGGGTGGAGTACAGCGTGGGGAATCCCAGGTACTTGGAACCAAAGACCAGCACCAGAGAATACGACACCAGCGACGGGACCGCGTTGACGAACACGGTGTAGGCCGTGCCGATCCAGTCGAATACCTTGTCCTTGAATGCCGCCTGCAGGATGCCCATCAGCACACCGACCACCAGAGAGATGGCGGACGCCGTGAGGCCCAAACGCATGGAGACACCAAACTTTTTACCAATGACCTTGACCACCGGGGCACCGTTCTGGATGCGGCGGGAAGTGCCGAAATCCAGATGCAGCAGGCTGTTGTAGAACTTGACCAGCTGGGTGGGGATGGGGTCGGTCAGGCCGGCTGCTTCCAGGGCTGCGGTTTTCTGCTGATCGGTAAACTTCATGAGCTGTTCCTCAGTGAAGTAGTAGTCCGTCGGTAGGCAGCGCATCATCAGGAAGACGGCCGTTGCGATCAGGAAAATTGTGACAAGCGACTGAAGCAGCCGCTTAACCGTGTATTTTAACATGTTATCGAACCCTTAACTTTTATTTCTACCCTTTCGGGCGGGGAAACGGGGAACTTAAGCCTTGGTAGCTGCGTCGAATGCAGCGGCGAACTCCTCGTACTGCTCGGTGGTGTAAGCCTCTTCGCTGGTCTCCCAGTTGACAGCCTTGTAGTTGCAGGGACCATACATAGCGTTGATCTTGCTGTACTCGTTGGCGTGGGTCAGAGTCCAGGAAACATCGAAGTAGCAGGGGCAGGCCAGAACGTTGTTCAGCATGCTGGCCTCAGCCTTTGCGAAGGCAGCGTAGCGGGCATCGGTATCATCAACGATGGCCTTTGCGGTGTTGACCAGATCGGTGAACTCCTCGTAGCAGGCCACCAGATCCTTCTGCCAGTCAGCGGGGCCGGCCTCCACGATCTTGGCGATGTTGGAGTAGTACCAGCTGTAGTAGGCGTTGTCGTCGTGCAGGATCTCCTGACCAACGAAGTTGACGGGATCGCCGTAGTCAGCGCCCCAGCCGTTGATGACGAAGCTCTGCAGCTGAGGATTACGGACTTCCTGGGTGATGGAAGAAACGTAGGTCTTGATGTCCAGCACAATGAAGTCATCGCCGAAGCTGTCGGTGAAGCACTGCTTCAGCACGGTTGTATTGTCCAGAGCGGAGGTGGAACCGGCGATGATGTAGTAAGCAGCGTGGACGGGGAAGGTGACACCGATGGCGCTCAGCTCGTCCATGGCCTGCTTCTTCAGGTCAGCAATGTCGCCGTTGTTGGAACGCAGGCGGATCATGGTCTTGCCGTCGTAAGCCTCGCCGTCGAAACCCATCTCCTTGGCAACCAGGGTGGAGTACTCCTGGCCCTGGGTGTTGTAGCAGACACCGGGCATGGTGTAGCAGTCGTTCTCGCACTTCAGGGGGTTGATCTTGTTGGTACGTGCATACCAGTTGGTCAGATTCAGGCCCTTGTAGAAGCACTGACGGAAGGCGGTGTTGGCGATAGCCTTGTTCCAGTTGTCGTCGGGGGTGCCGTCCTCGTTGTTCTTCTGGTAGTTGAAGTGCATCTGGTAGCTGAACTTCTTGGGACGCTTCTCACACAGCTGAGCATTGTACTCGCTGTTGGGATCGGCCTGGATGGTGGTCAGGGTGCTCTCGCCCACATCCATCTCGTCCAGCTCACGGTTCTGATACAGCTGGAAGGTGACGGTGCCGTCGCTGATCATGGTAACGGTGAAGCGGTCGAAGCGGGACACATCGTTTGCACCAAAGTAGTTGGGGTTGGGGATGTAGCTCTTGGTGTTCTGGCTGATGAACTCCTCCACCACATAGGGACCATTGTACCACATGTTGGTGTAATCGCAGGCACGGAAGCCCTCAACGCCCAGCTCGTTGATCAGATCCTCAGAGGCGGGGTAGAAGCTGGTGTAGGCAGCAACGGTATCGAAGTAGGGGCAGGGATCCTTGCAGGTGAAGACCAGGGTGTAGTCATCCGGAGCCTCAACGCCCACGCCTGCATCCAGCATATCCTGGTAGGTCAGGTCGGCAGCGGCATCGCCCATATCGCTGGTCTTCTGATAGTAATCAGCAGCACCGGTCAGGGTCTCGTTGGGCATGGAGGTGTTGTTGGCCTGGTTCTTGGCTGCGTTCAGCACCCACTCCAGACCCACGAGGAAGTCCTTGCTGGTCAGGTGAGCCTTGACCTCGCCGTTCACATCCACCCAGTCCACATCGTCGCGGAGGTTGAAGGTCCAAACGGAAGAGTCCTCATTGTGGCTCCACTCCTTGGCCACGGAAGGCACAGCCTTGCCGTAGCAGTCAAAGCTCAGCAGGCCTTCCCACAGGTTGGTGGTGACATTCATGTCGGAAGCCATCTGGCTGTACAGCATGTTCCAGCTCTCCAGCTCACGGTTGGTGCTCTCCCAGGAGATGAACTCCTTCAGCGGGGTAGCGCCGGTGGTGTTGGGAGCGCTGGTAGCACCAGAGGAAGCGGCGGTGGAGCTGCTGCCAGAGTTGCCGCCGCAGGCGGCCAGAATGCCGGCGGCACCAACGACACCGGAAGCCTTCAGAAAGCTGCGGCGGCTGATTGCATGAGACTCGTAGTTGTTGTTCATTGTGTTTTCCTCCCTATAATAATTCCGTGCTTCAGTGCATGGTGCAGGGCGGGATGTCCTGCTGTTTTCCCACTATTCTGCGGAGGTTTTTTGAATCCTGTATTGCCAGGGAATACAAAAGAGCGCAGAAACAGACCCCTCTGTCTGCACCTGTGCTCCTCCCGCAAAACCTTAACACGTCATATATTGTACCATTGAAATAAAAAGATGTCAATGGAACACACACAGCTTTTTCTTCAAAAAGCAAAGTCTGCCGCGCAAAAACGATGAAATATATTTGCTTTTACATGGTAAAGCGTGCAGGAAATTTAACAGACAATGCTGCGGACAAAACAACCGGAATTGTTCTCTTCAAAAAGACACCGTATTTTCTGCTTTATATTCTAAAAGAGCAGGCGCTCCACGCTTTGCGAAGAGCTCCTGCTTTTGGAAAACCGAATTATTAAAACAAGTCACCGGGCCAGCGTGCTCTGGATCTTTGCAAAATCCTCCAGCGTCAGGGCCTCAGGACGGATGCGGGCATCGAAACCGGCGGCTTCAATGGCAGCGGTTACGGCATCCTTGGGCATCCCCAGGCCGCTGGCAATGGCATTGGCGGCAGTCTTGCGCCGCTGGCCAAAGGCCGCGCGGACAAGGGCAAAGTAGCCCTCCTCGTCCTCCACCTGCACGGCGGGGGTGGGGCGGATCTCCATCCGCACCACAGCGCTGGTCACCTTGGGGGCCGGGTAAAAGCTGCCCGGGGCAGCGGTGAACATCATCTTAGAGGTCGCGTAATAGCTCACCGCACAGCTGATGGCACTGGAGGCCCGGGTGCCCGGGGCGGCGGCCAGACGATCGGCAGCTTCCTTCTGCACCATCACGGTCAGACTCTCGATGGGCAGGCGGTCACCCAGCAGCTTCATCACAATGGGGCTTGTGATATAGTAGGGCAGGTTGGCGCAGACTGCCACCGGCATCCCGGGGAACTCCTGCGCGATCAGGGCTTTCAGGTCCACCTTGAGCACATCCTGCAATACCAGCTTGAAGTTGTCCACACCGGCCATGGTCTCGGCCAGCAGGGGCGGCAGGCGCTCATCCACCTCGATGGAGACCACCTTTGCTGCCCGCTTTGCCAGCTCCCGGGTCAGCACGCCGATGCCGGGGCCGATCTCGAGCACGCCATAGCGCTTGTCCACGCCGCTGGCATCCACGATCTTGGGGGGCAGGCCGGGGTTGACGATAAAGTTCTGGCCAAAGCCCTTGGAGAGGGCAAAATCATATTTTTCGCACAGGGCGCGCACATAAGACAGGTCGGTCAGTTCGGGCATGGCTCTATCCTTTCTTTTCCAAAATAACCCTCTCAGTCTCGCTTCGCTCGCCAGCTCCCCCAAAGGGGGAGCTTTTGACAAAACCGCAAACTTTGCATGAATTGCCAAGACCTCGCCCTTCGGGAGAGGTGGCAGCGCGTCAGCGCTGACGGAGAGGGTTGTTCTCTTATTCTTGACTACTGGATGCAGTGCTCTCCCCTGCCGCTTCACTTTCGGCGGGCGCGGTCTCTGCCGGAGTGCTCTCGGCAGATGCAGCCTCAGCGTCCCCTTCCGCTACGCTCTCGGCGGCGGCACTGTCGGCAGCTTCACTGGAAGCCGCTTCGTTGACACCGCTCACGGTGGTGGTGCCGCTCATCTGCTGGGCAGTGCTCACGGCACGCTGGATCTGGGGATCGTTCTCCACAGTGTAATCATAGTATGCGGTCTGCTCGTCTGCAGTCAGGGGACGCTCCACATCCACGGTCAGGCCGGTGCCGTCAAAGCAGCTGCCGTCGCCGCAGACCAGCTTTGCCACGGTAACCACCACGGCACTGCCATCGGACAGGCGCTGGGGACTGCTCTGGATGGTGCCCTTGCCCTGCGTGGTGGTGCCCACCAGACGGGCACCATTCAGGGTGCGCAGGCTGCTGGCAAAGAGCTCCGCAGCGCTGGCGGTGCTGTCGTTGACCAGGCAGACAACAGGCAGGTCGATCCGGGACTCGCTGGTGCTGGTGCCCAGCAGGGTCTGGGTGCCGTTCTTGTCCTCAGCAAAGGCCAGCGTGCCCTCCGGGGCGATCAGGTCGATGCACTGAATGGCATCGTCCAGCAGGCCGCCGCCGTTATCACGCAGATCAAACACCAGGCTGCCCGCGCCGCTGGCGCTCAGGCTGCGGATGGCGTAATCCAGCTCGCTGGGGGTGGTGGAATCAAACTGGCGGATCCGGATGTAGCCCACATTGCCCTGCACCATCTGGTAATCCACGGTGGTGGAGCTGTAGCCGGAGTGGGTCAGGTCGGCGGTATGCTCGGCGGCCTCGCTGTCCAGCCAGGTCACATTGACGGTGGTGCCGCTCTCGCCGCGCAGGCGGGTCTGGATGGCATCCACGCTGCTCATGCTCTTGACATCGGTGCCGTCCACGGCGGTGATGTAGTTGCCGACCTGGATGCCGGCCTCCTTGGCGGGGGATTCATCGTAGACCTTGATGACCTTGGCATAGCCGGACTGATCCACAGCCAGCTCCACGCCAATGCCGATCAGGGTGCCGTTCTGGGTATTCATCAGCTCCGTATAGGCGGTGGCGCTGAAATAGCGGGCGTACTTGTCGCCGGTGCCCAGCAGGTAGCCAGCCGTCAGGCGGTCGTAGAGGGTGGTCTCATCGATGGGATAGTAATCGTTGCTGCGGACATAGCGGTCCACCTCAGCGATCTTGTTGTACATGCTTTCCTTTTCCTTCACGCTGGAAACGGTGCTGTCAAACAGGCGCATCGCCACCAGCATGGTAATGGAAAAGGTAACGGTCATGGCCAGGATGACGATGCTGACCGCCATGCCGACCGATATCTTACGGTTCATCTTCTTCCCTCCTCTGTCAGACCAGCAGCATCATAACCACGCTGCCCAGCATGGAAAGTGCAAAGATCCCTGCCAGGATCAGACAGCCCACGCGCAGGATGCGCTTGCGTTTTTCTTCCTTCATAAGCCCTGACGGCCTCCTTTGATACAATGCAGATTATTTCATGGGGATATAACCACGGGGGTTGACGGCATTGGCCTTGGAGCCGCCCTTCCAGACCTCCAGATGGAGGTGGTTGCCGGTAGAGTTGCCCGTGCTGCCCACATAGCCGATGATCTCACCCTGCTGGACATACTTGCCCGCCGAGGTGGCGACCGACCGCATGTGGCCGTACAGGGTGCTGTACTGGTTGCCATCGGACATTTTGCCGTGGTAGATGATGACATAGTTGCCGTAGCCGCCGCTGGACCAGCCCGCCACCTGCACATAGCCGCTGGCGGCTGCATAGATGGGCGTGCCGCCCGGGGCGGCAAAGTCGGTACCGGCGTGGAGCTTGTTGACCCCCGTAACGGGGTTCTTGCGCCAGCCGTACTCACTGGAAATGCGGCTATAACTCTTGAGCGGGCAGATGAAGCCGGTAAAGCTCAGGGTGGGCTTGGAGGCAGCGGCCGCAGCGATCATCTTCTGGATCTGCTTCTTGACGGCCTCATAGTTCATCTCGTCCGATTCAATGGCGGCCTGCGCGTCCTTCTGGGCCTGCTGTGCCTCGGCAGCGCTCATCTGGGCGGCGGCCACGCTGGAGTTGAGCTCGTTCTGCTTGGCACGCATCTGGCTGTTTTGGGCATCCAGATCTGCCTTTTTGCTTTGCAGCTCGCTGCGCTGGGATTCCAGCGTCAGCTTATCGCTTTCCAGCGCTTCCTTGGCGTTCTTCATGTTGTCCAGGATCTCGGTGTCCTTGATGGAGATGTCCTGCATGACCTCGTTGAAGGTCAGCAGCTCATACAGGTCGTTCACCGCGGACAGCATGGCAACGCTGCCGCCGTCCCGCAGCTCCTGCATGGCGGCCATGTGCTGCTTGAAATCACCCCACTGGTCGGCGATCTCCGCTTCTTTTTCGGTGATCTGCTGCTCCTTGACGGCGATCTCCTGTTCCTTCAGGCCGATGCTGTTCTGCACCTCGGCGATCTGGCCCTTCAGCACGCTGATCTGGCTCTGGACCACCGTGACCTTTTCCTTCAGCTCCGATTCCAGCGCCTTGGCGGCCTGCTCCTTCTTTTTTGCATTGGACAGTTCCTTTTTGTGCTGTACAATGGACTGGGAGAGCTTATCCAGCTTGTTCTGCAGGCTGGACATGCTGGTAGCCGCCGTGGCCGGGTAGACCGAAACGCTCAGCAGCAGGCAGGCCGCTGCCAGAAACAGGCTGGCGGCGCGCATGGCCCGGCTGTGCCCGGGGGCGGGTTTTGCGTGGGTGGGGGTATACATAAGGTGCAGGCGGAAGCCCGCAGAGTGTTTTGCTTGTTTCACAGAGAAGGCTCCTTTCGCTTACACATTCAGATGCTTGCGGATGGAGAACATGCTGCCCAGCGCACCCACCAGCGCACCACCGGCCAGACTGTACGTCAGGATGGTGGGCCAGACGGCATCCACAGGCACCATGGCGGTGCCCATGAGCAGCTGCCACAACCCGCCCAGCGTGCTGGAGGCCTGCACGATGTAGGCATAGCCGAAGATACCGGCTACCGAGGTGATGGCACCAGAGATCAGGCCCATGGTCAGGCCCTCCACAAAAAAGGGCAGGGTGACAAGGTGGTTGGTCGCGCCCACATACTTCATGATCTCGATCTCACGGCGGCGGGCAAAAACGCTCAGGCGGATGGTGCTGCCCACCGTGATGATGCTGACCGCCATCAACACCAGGATCACGATCTGGCCCACCTTGGTCACGGCCTGCTGGACCTCCACAAAGGTCTGGGTCATCTCAATGGGGGCGGTAACGCTGTACACGCCCGGAATGCTCTGGAAGTTCTGGCTCATGGCCTGCATCTGGCTCAGATCCGCCAGAGAGACACGGTAGTTGGCCTTGAAGGGGTTATCATTCTCAAATTCGTCCAGCAGAACGGCGTAATCCGCCATGTACCCACGGTACTGGTTGAGCACGTCCTCCTTGGACATGTACTGCACCCGGCTCACGCCCGGGGTGGCAGTGATGCGCTCCCCTACCGACTGGATGGTGGCATCGTCGGCTTCGGGGTCCACATAGACCACCATTTCGTTCTGCTGGCCCAGATAGTTCACCATGCTGTCCACATTGACTTCCGCCAGCGTGGCAAAGGTGTTCAGGGTCATACAGACGCTCAGGGAGGCGATGCAGGCAATGGTCATGGCCCAGTGCTTGCCCAGGTTGCGCACGCCGCGCACCACAAGGAAACCGAACGTAGAAGGCTTCATCATACCAGCGACACCTCCATTTCCAGTTCCTTCGGGTCTACGGGCGGGTGAGGGATCATGGAACCCGTGGGCACATCCGAGATGATGTGTCCGCCGGACAGGGTGACCACGCGGCGGTCAAAGTGACGGACCAGCTCGTGCTCATGGGTGACCACCAGCACAGTGATGCCCATCTCGCTGACACGCTCCAGCAGCTCCATCATCTCAAGGCTCAGCTCGGGGTCGATGTTGCCGGTGGGCTCGTCCGCAATCACCAGCTTGGGGGCGTGGGCCAGGGCGCGGGCCACAGCCACACGCTGCTGCTCACCGCCGGAGAGCAGGTCGGGGTAGACCTTTGCCTTGTCCTCCAGGTGGACAAGCTCCAGCATGTAATTCACGCGCTCCTTGATCTGCTTATGCCCGATGTTGGTAACATGCATGGCAAAGGCAATGTTCTCGTAAACGGTCATGGTGGGGATGAGCCGGAAATCCTGAAAGATGATGCCCATCTGACGGCGCAGGTAGGGGATCTTGCGGCGGCGCAGGCGGGCAACATCCTGCCCGTTCACCAGCACGCGGCCCTCGGTGGGGGTCTCCTCGCGCAGGATCAGCTTGAGCAGGGTGGATTTGCCCGCGCCCGAGTGACCCAGCAGAAAAACAAACTCGCCGTCATCCACATGGAAGTTGACATCCTCCAGGGCAGGCTTTGCGTTGTGCTTGTACTGCTTTGAAACGTGTTCAAAATCTATCATGCATTTTTCGCTCCCAATAATTTTCTCCAAACCAAAAAGAACCGGCCAGCATCGGTTTCGAGCGGCCGGTTCTTCGCCGACGGCTTTGCGCCGCAAGCGTTTGCTTAATATTTGGCCGGGTTGTTGGACAGGTACTTCTTGACCATCAACGCCACCTTAAAGACGATGGCATCGTCGAACTCACGCAGATCCAGACCGGTCAGTTTTTTGATCTTTTCCAGACGATACACCAGCGTGTTGCGGTGGACAAACAGGCCGCGGCTGGTCTCAGACACATTCAGGTTGTTCTCGAAGAAGCGCTGGATGGTGAACAGGGTCTCCTGATCCAGGCTCTCGATGCTGCCCTGCTTGAACACCTCGCGCAGGAACATCTCGCAGACAGTGGTGGGCAGCTGGTAGATCAGGCGGGCAATGCCAAGGTTGTCGTAGCGGATGATCTGTTTCTCGGTGTCGAACACCTTGCTGACCTCCATGGCGATCTGGGCTTCCTTGAAGGAGGTAGCCAGATCCTTCACATTGGAGATGGGGGTGCCGATGCCGACCACAGCCTTGATGTAATGCTCACCGGACAGGGTGTCCACGATGCTGGCAGCCAGTTTCTCCATATCGGTGCGGTCGATGCCCTTGCGGATCTCCTTGACCAGCACGGTGTCGGTCTCGCTGATGTTGAACACAAAGTCCTTCTGCTTGTCCGGGAACAGGCTGCTGACCACATCGTAAGCGGAGATGTCGCCGCCGGAGGTCACGCGCACAATGAACACCACACGGGAAACATCGGTGGCAAAGTGCAGCTCACGGGCCTTGGCGTAGATATCGCCGGGCAGGATGTTGTCCAGCACCACGTTCTTGATGAAGTTGGCTTTGTCGAACTTTTCATCGTGGTACTGCTTGATGCTCTGCAGGCTGATGGAGAGCAGGGCCGCAAACTGGCCCGCAGTCTCGTCCGCGCCTTCCACAAACACGGCATAGTCGTTATGCTTTGCGCTGGAGAACTGCTGATAGGTGTAGCCATCCCGCACAAAGCGGTCACCGGCCGTCAGGCGCTCTGCCATAAAGCCCTCGCGCACCTCTCCGATCAGGTTCAGCTCCGAGCAGGAGATCACAGCGCCGGTCTCATCCACCACACCGACCACACGATCGATGGCATCTTTCATCTGGTAGATCACGCTCTGGAATACTCTATTGGCCATAAATGGATACCCCTTTTCCTCTTTTGTGCAAGCCGCAGGGGCGAGATTGTCGTTTTTAACAATTTCGCCGCTTTACATTATCTATTTTACACAAAAGAATTTACTTTTGCAACATATTTCACCAAAATATTTTTGACTTTCTTGGTGAAATTATCTTTCGGGGGTATTTTCAGGCCCAAAAAGCACTGTTTTGCGTGGTTCTTGTGAATATTTTACCGGCAAAATGTGATGTTTTTTTGAAAATCAGGTGAAAAGCAGTCAGTCTCCGGTGGTAATTGCTGTCACTTCCTCCGCAGAAAGCTCCCGCCACTGCCCCGGTGCAAGGGCCGGGTCCAGCGCAAGCCCGCCGATGGCATCCCGGTGCAGGGCATTCACGCCCGCGCCGTACACACCGAACATCCGCTTGATCTGGTGGTACACCCCCTGCCTGAGCCTGACTTTCACGGTCAGGCCGTCCGGGGTCAGGGCTTCCACCTCTGCCGGGGAGAGGGCGGTGCCATCCGCCAGCGTCACGCCCTCGGCAAAGCCCCTGCGCATCTCCTCGGTCAGCGGTGTGTCAATGACCACCGTATAGGTCTTGGAGACGTGGCGCTTCGGGGCAAGGATCTCATGGGCGAAGCCGCCGTCATCCGTCAGCAGAACAAAGCCGGTGCTGGTCTTGTCCAGCCGGCCGGCCGGGAACAGCTCCCGCCGGGGGTAGGCATCCCCGATCAGATCCACTACGGTGGTATCCCGCTTGTCGGTGGAAGCGCTCACCACGCCCTCAGGCTTGTTGAGCATCAGGTAGACGAACTGCTGGTAAGCAAGCGGCGCACCGTCCACCGCCACGCTGTCCCCTTCCCTGAGCTGGGTGTCCCCCTTTTTGCACACCGCGCCGTTCACCGTCACCCGTCCCCTGCTCAGCAGGGTCTTTGCCTCGCTCCGGGTGCATTGCGCCGTCTCGGCCAGATATTTGTCTAGTCGCATAAAAACTCCTTCTGTGTGCAGAAAAGAGGCCGTTGCCTCCGGCAACAGCCTCTTTTCTAAAAATTTTACGCTCAAACGCTCAGGCTTGCGTGCTGTTCCACAGCATCGGGGTTGGCATCAAAGATGGGCTGGAGCACATTTGCAATGAACTCCTCCACCTGCTGGGGTGCACGGCCCACAAAGTTTTCGGGCACCAGACCGGCCACGATCTCCTCCTTGGTCAGGCCAAAGGCGGGGTCAGCGGCAACGCGGTCCACCATATCGTTGGGCAGGCCCTCTTCCTTGACCTGCTTGCCAGCGGCAATGGCGTGCTGGCGCAGGCGCTCGTGGAGCTCCTGACGGTTGCCGCCCTTTTCCACAGCCTGCATCATAATGTTCTCGCTGGCCATGAAGGGCAGCTCTGCCATCAGGCGGCTGCGCACCACTTTGGGATAGACCACGATGCCGTCGGTGACATTGAGCATGATGTTCAGGATGGCATCGGCAGCCAGGAAGCCCTCGGCCATGGCAACGCGCTTGTTGGCGCTGTCGTCCAGAGTGCGCTCAAACCACTGGGTGCCGGTGGTGAAGCTGGGGTTCAGCACATCCACCATCAGGTAGCGGCTCAGGGCGCAGATGCGCTCACACCGCATGGGGTTGCGCTTGTAAGGCATGGCGGAGGAACCGATCTGGTTCTTCTCAAAGGGTTCTTCCATCTCCTTGAAGTTAGCCAGCAGGCGCAGGTCGGTGGCAAACTTCATGCAGCTCTGGGCAATGCCTGCCAGAGCGTTCAGGATAAAGGCATCCACCTTGCGGCTGTAGGTCTGGCCGGACACGGGGATCACGGCATCCGGGGCAAAGCCCATCTCCTTGGCAATGGAAGCATCCACAGCGCGGATCTTGTCTGCATCGCCCTTGAACAGCTCCATAAAGGAAGCCTGGGTGCCGGTGGTGCCCTTGACACCGCGCAGCTGCAGGGTGGCAAGGCGGTGGTCGATCTCGGCAAGATCCATCACCAGCTCGTTGGCCCACAGGGTGGCACGCTTGCCCACGGTGGTGGGCTGTGCAGGCTGGCAGTGGGTATAGGCCATGCAGGGCATGTCCTTGTACTCCTCAGCAAAGCGGGAGAGCTTTGCCAGCACACCGATCAGCTTTTTGCGAATGAGCTCCAGGCCCTGCCGCATCACGATGATATCGGTGTTATCGCCCACATAGCAGCTGGTGGCACCCAGATGGATGATGCCTGCTGCCTTGGGGCACTGCTGGCCGTAGGCGTAAACATGGCTCATCACATCATGGCGCACCAGCTTCTCGCGCGCAATGGCGACCTCGTAGTTGATGTCGTCCACATGGGCTTCCAGCTCGGCCACCATTTCGGGGGTGATATTGGTCAGGCCCTGCTCCATCTCGGCCCGGGCCAGCGCCACCCACAGGCGGCGCCAGGTGCGGAACTTGTTGTCATCCGAAAAGATATACTGCATCTCATCGGAAGAATAACGGGTAGAGAAGGGGCTGATATAACGATCATGCTGTGACATTGGTTGTTTCCTCCTGAAAGTAACTCCCCCAGCCGCCTTCCGGCGACAGCCCCCTCGAGGAGGGGGCCTTTCAGCCTCCCTCGGAGAGGGAGGTGACATCGCGTCAGCGATGACGGAAGGAGTTTTTCTCTATTCTACCATCAAACCTTGAAATAGTCTACGCCGCCCTCAAAGATCGGCTGATATTTGTCGCCGGTGACGTTCTTGTACAGGTACTCGCCGCTGCGCTCCGAGTGGCCCATCTTGCCGAACACGCGGCCGTCCGGGCTGGTGATGCCCTCAATGGCCAGCAGAGAGCCGTTGGGGTTGTAGCGCTGATCCATGGTGGGCTCGCCCTCCAAATCAACATACTGGGTAGCCACCTGACCGTTGGCAACCAGCTGATCCAGCACATTCTGGGGTGCCACAAAGCGGCCCTCGCCGTGGCTGATGGCGATCTCGTACTCGCTGCCTGCATCGCAGTGGGACAGCCAGGGGCTGCCGGTGGATGCAATGCGGGTGCGCACCAGCATACTCTGGTGGCGGCCGATGGTGTTGAAGGTCAGGGTCGGGTCATAGGCCGTGATGGGGCGGATATCGCCGTAGGGCACCAGACCCAGCTTGATCAGGGCCTGGAAGCCGTTGCAGATGCCCAGCATCAGGCCGTCGCGGTGCTGCAGCAGGTCGCGGACCGCCTCGGTGACCGCAGGGCTGCGGAAGAAGGAGGCGATGAACTTGGCGCTGCCGTCCGGCTCGTCGCCGCCGGAGAAGCCGCCGGGCAGCATCACGATCTGGCTCTCGCCAATGGCCTTGACCAGTGCCTCGCAGCTGGCGGTAACGTCCGCCGGGGTCAGGTTACGGATGACCAGGATCTCAGGGTCGGCACCGGCGCGGGCAAAGGCCTTGGCGGTGTCGTACTCGCAGTTGGTGCCGGGGAACACGGGGATGATCACCTTGGGCTTTGCCACACCGATCTTGGGGGCAGCGGGGGCGTTCAGCTTGCCGTTGATCTTTTCCACAGTGGGGCCTGCCTTGCGGTAGGGGTACACAGGCTCCAGCTTGCTCTCCCAGATCTCCTGCAGCTCAGCCATATCCAGCGTCTCACCGCAGCTTTCAAAGGTATACTCCTTGGTGGTCTCGCCCAGCAGCTCACCTGCGGGGGAATCAGAGACCATTTCCAGCACGATGGAGCCGTACATGGGCTCGAACATCCGGTGGGTGGGCATATCAGCGCGCATCTTGAAGCCGATGCGGTTGCCCAGGCCCATCTTGAACAGGGCCTCGGCAATGCCGCCGTAGCCCACGGCGCAGGCAGATGCCACCATGCCCTCTTCGATCATCTGCTCCACGATCTTGTAGTTTGCCTTCAGGGAGAAGAAGTTGGGGCAGCCGGTCTCGGGGTCCAGAATGGGCCGGATGAGGACAACAGTGCTCTCGGGCTTCTTGAACTCGGTAGAAACCACCTTGCTGGCCTTGCCGATGGCAGTGGCAAAGGAGACCAGCGTGGGGGGCACATCCAGCTGTTCGAAGGAGCCGGACATGCTGTCCTTGCCGCCGATGGAGGCAATGCCCAGACCCATCTGGGCATCCAGAGCACCCAGCAGGGCGGCCAGCGGCTTGCCCCAGCGCTCGGGCTTGGTGCCCAGGCGCTCAAAGTACTCCTGGAAGGTCAGGTAGGCATCCTCATAGCGGAAGCCGGAGGCCACCAGTTTGGTGACGCTGTCCACCACGGCCATCCGTGCGCCGATATACTGGTTGGCGCTCATCAGGTAGGGGTTGTAGCCCCAGGCCATGCCGGAGCAGGTGTTGGTCTCGCCATCCACGGGCAGCTTTGCCACCATGGCGTTCTGGGGAGTCAGCTGGTAAGCACCGCCAAAGGGCATCAGGACGGTGGCGGCACCAATGGTGCTGTCGAACCGCTCAGAAAGGCCCTTCTTGCTGCAGATGTTCAGGTCGCCCACCATGTTCTTCATCTTCTGGCTGAAGGTGATGCCGGCCCACTGGGGCTGCCAGACGGTACCCTGCTCCACATGGACGTTCTGGTGCTTCTCCGCACCGTTGGAGTTCAGGAACTCACGGCTGATGTTGACGATGGACACGCCGTTCCACACCATGTTCAGGCGCTTTTCCTCGGTGACCTTTGCCACGGGGGTAGCCTCAAGGTTTTCCTCGGTGGCAATGGCGATGAACTTGTCCACATCCTCGGGGGCAAGGGCCACAGCCATGCGCTCCTGGCTCTCGCTGATGGCCAGCTCGGTGCCGTCCAGGCCGTCATACTTCTTGGTGACCTTGTTCAGGTCGATATACAGGCCGTCGGCCAGCTCGCCGATGGCAACGGAAACGCCGCCCGCACCAAAGTCGTTGCAGCGCTTGATCATCTTGCAGGCATCCTCACGGCGGAACAGGCGCTGGAGCTTGCGCTCGATGGGCGCATTGCCCTTCTGCACCTCGGCACCGCAGTGGTCCAGACTGCTCAGATTGTGGGCCTTGGAGGAGCCGGTGGCACCGCCGATGCCGTCGCGGCCGGTGCGGCCGCCCAGCAGGACGATGACATCCCCGGGGGCGGGGCACTCGCGGCGGACATGGGAAGCGGGGGTCGCACCCACCACAGCGCCGATCTCCATTCTCTTTGCCACATAGCCGGGGTGGTAGATCTCATCCACCTGGCCGGTGGCAAGGCCGATCTGGTTGCCGTAGGAGGAGTAACCGGCAGCGGCAGTGGTCACCAGCTTGCGCTGGGGCAGCTTGCCGGGCAGGGTCTCGCTGACAGGCTTGAGCGGGTCGCCTGCGCCGGTCACACGCATGGCCTGATAGACATAGCTGCGGCCGGACAGCGGGTCGCGGATGGCACCGCCGATGCAGGTGGCCGCACCGCCGAAGGGCTCGATCTCGGTGGGGTGGTTGTGGGTCTCGTTCTTAAAGAGGAAGAGCCAGTCCTCATCCTTGCCGTTCACATCGCACTTGATCTTGACGGTGCAGGCGTTGATCTCCTCGGATTCGTCCAGATTCTTGAGGATGCCCTGCTTCTTCAGCTCCTTGGCACCGATGGTGGCAAGATCCATCATGCAGCGGGGCTTCTCCTCGCGGCCCAGGTCGGCGCGCATGGCCATGTAGCGGTCAAACGCTGCCTGCACCACGGCATCGTCGATCTGGACATCATCCAGAATGGTGCCGAAGGTGGTGTGGCGGCAGTGATCGGACCAGTAGGTGTCAATCATCTTGATCTCGGTGATGGTGGGGTCGCGGTGCTCAGAGCGGAAGTACTCCTGGCAGAACTTGATATCGCCCAGATCCATGGCCAGGCCCTTTTCGTCGATGAACTTCTTCAGACCCTCTTCGTCCAGCTCGTTGAAGCCCTCCAGCGTGGCCACAGCGGTGGGCACGGGATACTCCATCTTCAAGGTAGCTTTGGTCTCCAGCGAAGCCTCGCGGGCCTCCACCGGGTTGATGACGTACTTCTTGATCTCTGCCACCTGCTCCTCGGTCAGGGAACCCTCCAGCAGGTAGACACGGGCAGAGCGAACCAGCGGGCGCTCGCCCTGGCTGATGAGCTGGATGCACTCGGCGGCAGAATCGGCGCGCTGGTCGAACTGGCCGGGCAGGTACTCCACAGCAAAGGAAATGCCCTCGAATTCAGGCAGCTCCGCATAGGTGTTGTCCACCGGCGGCTCACTGAACACGGTGGTAGCGCACTGGTTGAACAGGGCCTCGTCGATGCCCTCCACGTCATAGCGGTTCAGCAGGCGCAGGCCGCTCAGGGACTGGATGCCCAGCAGGCTCACCAGCTCATTTTTCAGGCCCTGGGCTTCCACATCAAAGCCGGGCTTCTTTTCCACATAAATACGATAGACCATTGAAATCCATCCTTCCATCCGATGACTTTTTCTTATCAGAATCCTCGCCCTCTCAGGCGCTTCGCGCCAGCTCTCCCAAAGGGAGAGCCAACCCATATCCCAGATTTATCACCTGCTGACCATGAGCCGCCTTCGCCTCTCCCCTTGGGAGAGGTGGCATTGCAAAGCAATGACGGAGAGGGCGGGCACGTTTATCTTTCAGCAATCGCCTTTAATGCTCTCATACCAATATCCGTGCGCTTGTGCAGCTTTTCAAAGCTGATCTTCTCAGCGGCGGCGTATGCCTGCGTGATGGCGGCGGTCAGGCGGGGCGCAGTTGCAGTCACGCCCAGCACGCGGCCGCCGTTGGTGACCAGCGTGCCGTCCTCACGCAGTGCCGTGCCGGAGTGGTAGACTGTGATGCTGCTCTCCCCTTCCAGCTGGCCGTTGGTCAGGCCGGAAATGGGCTTGCCCTTTTCATAGGACACCGGGTAGCCGCCGGAGGCCAGAATGACACAGCAGGCCGCGCCCTCGGAGAATTTGACCTCGGTATCGGCCAGCGTGCCCTCGGTGCAGGCAGCCATGATCTTCAGCAGGTCACTCTCCAGCAGGGGCAGCACCACCTGGGTCTCGGGATCGCCGAAGCGGCAGTTGTACTCGATGACCTTGGGGCCGTCCGGGGTGAGCATCAGGCCGAAGTACAGACAGCCCTTAAAGGGGCAGCCCTCGGCGTTCATGGCCTGAATGGTGGGCAGGAAGATCTTTTCCATGCACTCGGCAGCAATGGCCGGGGTGTAGTAGGGGTTGGGGGCCACGGTGCCCATGCCTCCGGTGTTCAGGCCGGTGTCGTGGTCGTTGGCACGCTTGTGGTCCATGCTGGAAACCATGGGCTTGACCACCTTGCCGTCGGTAAAGCTCAGCACACTGACCTCAGGGCCGGTGAGGAACTCTTCCACCACCACATGGTTGCCGGAAGCGCCGAACTTTTTGTCCAGCATGATCTCCTTCACGCCGTCGGCGGCCTGTTCCTCGTTCTCGCAGATCAGCACGCCCTTGCCCAGTGCCAGCCCGTCGGCCTTGATGACCACGGGGTACTTGCCCTTTGCCTTGATGTAATCCATGACCTTGGCGGGGTCATCAAAGGTGGCATAATCTGCGGTGGGGATGCCGTATTTCTTCATCAGGTCCTTAGAGAACACCTTGGAGGCCTCGATGCGGGCAGCGGCCTTGTCCGGGCCAAAGGCAGGGATGCCCACTGCAGCCAGTGCGTCCACCATGCCCAGCGCCAGCGGGTCATCCTGCGCCACGACCACATAATCAAACTTTTCCTCAGCGGCAAAGGCCACCATGGTCTCTACGTCCGTAGCCTTGATGTTCTTGCATTTGGCATCGTAGCTGATGCCGCCGTTGCCCGGAGCGCACCAGATCTCGCCGCAGTCCGGGCTCTTCTTCAGTGCCTTGATGATGGCGTGCTCGCGGCCGCCGCCGCCGACCACTAAGATTTTTTTCTGCATATTCTATAACCTCCTGATGGGTTATTGCTTTTAGGATATCCTCTGCTCTGTACAACCTCTCCGTCATCATCGCTAACGCTCGATGCCACCTCCCCTAGTAGGGGAGGCCTTGGCATACCGTCACATTTTCGGGGGTTAGCGCTTCGCTACGATTTGCCGTGCTGACGTTGGCTTTTTCCCTGTGTCAGAAGCTGGTTTTGGAGCCGCAGGCGAAGATATCAAAAATTGAATCTTCTGCCAAGGGCTCCCCTACTAGGGGAGCTGTCGAGCGGAAGCGAGACTGAGAGGTTTAACCCGTCTCTTTTAGTGATGGAACAGCCGGATGCCGCAGAACGCCATGGCAATGCCGTACTTATTGCAGGTGTCAATGACCTGCTGGTCGCGGATAGAGCCGCCGGGCTGGACAATGGCGGTCACGCCGGAGCGGCGGGCACGCTCGATGTTGTCGCCAAAGGGGAAGAAGGCATCAGAGCCCAGGCAGACACCGGTAACGTGGCTCAGGTACTCTTTCTTTTCCTCCGCGGTCAGGGGTGCGGGCTGCTCGGTGAAGGTCTCGGCCCAGACATCGTCGCCGATGACATCCTCGGGGGTATCACCGATGTAAACATCAATGGCATTGTCGCGGTTGGGCTTGGCAATATCGTCACGGAAGGGCAGATTCAGCACCTTGTCCATGTGGCGCAGCTGCCAGTTGTCGGCCTTCTGGCCTGCCAGACGGGTGCAGTGGATGCGGCTCTGCTGGCCGGCACCCACGCCGATGGTCTGGCCGCCTGCGGTGTAGCAGACACTGTTGGACTGGGTGTATTTCAGGGTGATAAGGGCAATGATCAGGTCCCGCTTCTGCTCCTCGGTCACGCTCTTGTTCTCGGTGACCCAGTTGGTCAGCATGGTGTCGGCGTTGATGGTCAGCTCGTTGCGGCCCTGCTCAAAGGTGATGCCGTACACCTGCTTGTGTTCCACAGGGGCGGGCTTGTAGTCGGGGTCAATGGCCACCACATTGTAGTTACCCTTTTTCTTACCGGCCAGAATGGTCAGAGCCTCCGGCTCATAACCGGGGGCAATGATGCCGTCAGAGACCTCATGCTGGATGAGCTTTGCGGTGGGCACATCGCAGACATCGGAGAGGGCGATCCAGTCGCCAAAGGAGGACATACGGTCAGCACCGCGGGCACGGGCGTAAGCGCAGGCCAGCGGAGAGAGCTCAAAGTCCGGGGCAATGTGGTACATCCTGCGCTCCACATCAGTCAGGGGCAGGCCCAGGGCGGCACCCGCCGGGGACACATGCTTGAAGGAAGCGGCGGCGGGCAGACCGCAGGCCGCCTTCAGCTCCTTGACCAGCTGGATGGAGTTGAGGGCATCCAGAAAATTGATGTAGCCGGGCTTGCCGTTCAGCACAGTCACGGGCAGGTCGGAGCCATCTTCCATATAGATGCGGCTGGGCTTCTGGTTGGGGTTGCAGCCGTACTTCAGTGCGAGTTCGTTCATTGATGCATCCTCCTTAAGTCTTCGTTATTCCGCTTCGGCATCGAGCTTTGCCAGCAGCTCCAGCTCCTCGGGCAGCAGTTCAGGCTCCTCGGGGTCGTCCAGATCGCTGTTGACAGCATCGTATTTGTTGAAGATCATATCGCCGGTCTCACCGCTGTCCAGGTCGATGACGCGTGCAAACAGGCTGACCTTGTTGTCGGGGTTCAGGTTCTGCCACAGGCCATGGGCAAAATCGCCGATGGTGCGGGGGCAGGCAAAGCGCAGGGGCTCGCCCTCAAAGCTGGGGATGGGGTTTCCGTTGTGCTTGTAGGTGCTGATGAAATGACCCTCACCGGCCACAGGCTGGGGGTAATCAAAGAAATAGCGCTGGACGCTGTCGCCGTTGCCGTCGGCAGATTTCAGGATGCTCATCTGGTAGCTGCCATCAGCGTACACCACAGCGGAGATGCGGGGGGTGTAGTTGGGACCGTCCGGCTCAAAGGTGCGGGTGCGCAGGGCATCGGCAAAGCTCTTGCCCTGACTCATCAGGTCAAAAATGGTATCGGTCTGGTCGCCGTTGGTCACGATGTGGGTCTTGCCCAGGGTCAGCACGGGGTTATAGATGATGAGGCTGGGGTCCTCCAGCTTGTCGGGGTCTGCAGCCATGGTGCAGATGCCGCCGCGCTCGGGCACGGGGTCGAACACACGGTTGCGGCTGTTCTCACTGCGGCCCATGATAAAGTAGCCGATGAACATCTGACGGCCATCGGGAGCCATTGCCACTGCAATGCCGCGGCCGGGGTACTCGTTGGAGGCCAGATAATCGTTCAGGTTGATCTTTTCCATGTCAAATTCTCCTATTACGGAACTCCCCCAGTCGCCTACGGCGACAGCCCCCTCGGAGAGGGAGCCTCAAGCCTCCCTCCTTGAGGGAGGTGGCACACCG
The DNA here is from genome assembly GCF_023347315.1 of Faecalibacterium sp. I2-3-92. Classification (GTDB taxonomy): domain Bacteria; phylum Bacillota; class Clostridia; order Oscillospirales; family Ruminococcaceae; genus Faecalibacterium; species Faecalibacterium duncaniae. The sequence continues at coordinate 988,339 of NZ_CP094470.1, read as the reverse complement.
TCAGGCGTGACGGAAGGAGTTTTTACTCGATCTCGCCGCTGCACACCATGGCAACTGCCTTGGGCAGCAGCTTCCACTCGGCCTGTTCCATCACCCGCTTCTGCAGCACCTCGGGGGTGTCGCCGGGCAGGATCTCCACTGCCTTTTGCAGCAGGATGGGGCCGCCGTCGCACTCCTCGTTGACAAAGTGCACGGTGGCACCGGTCACCTTGCAGCCCCGGGCCAGAGCGGCCTGATGGGGGCGCAGGCCGTACATGCCAGGCCCGCAGAAGGACGGGATGAGCGCCGGGTGAACATTCAGGATGCGGCGGGGATAGGCTTCAATGACACTGGGGCCCAGCACGGAAAGGAACCCGGCCAGCACCACCAGATCGATGTTGTGGCTTTTCAGCGTTTCCAGCAGGGCCGCGTCAAAGGCCTCACTGTTCTCGTAATCCTTGCGGCGGACCACAACGCCCTCCACGCCGGCCTTTGCGGCCCGCTCCAGCGCGTAGACACCGGGCTTGGAGGCCACGACCAGCGTGATCTTCCCGTTGGGGTTCTCGCCCCGGGCTTCGCTGTCCAGCAGGGCCTGCAGATTGGTGCCGCCGCCGGAAACCAACACAGCTACGTTCAGCACAGTTCCACACCGTCCCCTTCAGCGATGACACCCAGCTTGTAAGCCTCGGGCTCGCCGTTGGCGTGGAGGATCTCCAGCGCCTTGTCAGCCTGTGCGGCAGGAACGGTGAGCACCATGCCAACGCCCATGTTGAAGGTGTTGAACATGTCGTGCTCGGAGATGTGGCCGGTCTCCTGCATCAGGTGGAAGAGGGCAGGAATGCGGACATCTTCCTTCTTGATGCGGGCGCAGCAGCCCTTTTTCAGGCTGCGGGGGATGTTCTCATAGAAGCCGCCGCCGGTGATGTGGGAGATGCCCTTAACATCCACCTCTTCCAGCACCTTCAGCACCGGCTTGACGTAGATCTTGGTGGGAGCCAGCAGGGCATCGCCCAGGGTCTTGCCGCCCAGCTCGGCGGGGGTGGTGTGCAGAACATCGGGATCGTTGTCAATATCAAAGATCTTGCGCACCAGCGAGAAACCGTTGGAATGAACACCGGTAGAGGGCAGAGCGAGGATGACATCGCCAGCCTGCATGGTCTCGTTGTTCAGGATCTTTTCCTTGTCCACAACGCCCACAGTGAAACCGGCCAGATCGTACTCATCCTCCGGCATCATGCCCGGGTGCTCGGCAGTCTCGCCGCCCACCAGAGAGCAATCAGCCTGCACGCAGCCCTCGGCCACGCCCTTGACGATCTCGGCGATCTTCTCAGGGATGTTGCGGCCGCAGGCGATGTAATCCAGGAACACCAGCGGCTTTGCACCGGCGCAGATCACATCGTTGACGCACATGGCAACGCAATCGATGCCAATGGTATCGTGCTTGTCCATGATCATGGCGATCTTCAGCTTGGTGCCCACGCCGTCCGTGCCGGAGATCAGAACAGGGTGCTTGTAGCCGGTGCAGTCCAGCTCAAACAGGCCGCCAAAGCCGCCCAGGCCGCCAATGCAGTGCTCGTTCATGGTGCGGGCAACATACTGCTTCATCAGTTCAACGGAGCGGTAACCGGCGGTGATATCCACACCGGCAGCTGCGTAACTCTCAGAATAGCTCTTTTCCATCTTCTTACTCTCCTAACTTTTTCTCGTTTTTGGGACGGTCGTTCAGGTGGCGTTCATGGATATCGGTGGAAAGCACCTCTTCCGGCCTCACGGCATACTCGCCGGTAAAGCAGGCGGTGCAGAAACCGCATTTTGCGTTCTTGGCCAGCTGCACCACATGCTCGGTGGACAGGTAGCCCAGGGTATCGGCCCCGATGATCTCATTGATCTGCTCCACATTGCGGCCCGTAGCCACCAGCAGCTTCTGGTCGGGGATGTCGGTGCCGAAGTAGCAGGGGTATTTGAACGGGGGGGCCGAGACCCGGAAGTGGACTTCCTTTGCACCGGCATCCCGCAGCAGCTTGATGATGCGGGCGGAGGTGGTGCCGCGCACGATGGAGTCATCCACCAGCACCACCCGCTTGCCCTTGACGGTGCTGGACACCACGTTCAGCTTGATGCGCACGCTGTTTTCGCGCTGCTTCTGGCTGCCCTGGATAAAGGTGCGGCCGATGTATTTATTTTTGATGAAGCCGATGCCGTAGGGGATGCCGCTCTCCTGCGAGTAGCCGAGCGCCGCATCCAGACCGGAATCCGGCACGCCGATGACCACATCGGCCTCCACGGGGTGCTCCTGTGCCAGGAACCGGCCTGCCTGCTTGCGGGCCTCGTGCACCGAGCTGCCCTCGATGATGCTGTCCGGGCGGGAGAAATAGATGAACTCGAACACGCACATCTGGGTGTCCGGGCGGCCGCAGTGATCCTTGATGCTCCGCAGCTCACCGGTCTTGGTGTCGGCAATGACGATCTCGCCGGGCTCCACGTCCCGCAGCAGGGTCGCGCCCGCAGCATCCAGCGCACAGCTCTCGCTGGCAAAGACATAGCCGCCGCCGGGCAGGGTGCCGATGCACAGGGGGCGGTAGCCCCGGGGGTCCCGGACCGCAATGAGCTTGGTGGCGGACATGATCACCAGACTGTATGCACCCTCCAGCACATCCATCGTCTTGCTGATGGCAGTCTCAATGCTGCCCATCCGCAGGCGGTTGCGGGTGATGAGGTAGCAGATGACCTCGGTATCGGAGGAGCCGTGGAAGATGGCACCCTCGTTCTCCAGCTGACGGCGCAGCTCCAGGGCATTGGTCAGGTTGCCGTTGTGGCAGAGGGCCATGGTGCCCCGGCCATGCCGGACGATCATGGGCTGGGCGTTGGCCCGCACCCGGCTGCCGGCCGTGGCATAGCGGACATGGCCCGTTGCCATGTGGGCCGTGGGGGTGGAAAGACTGCCCAGCACGGCAGGGGTGAACACCTCGTTCACCAGGCCGAGGTCGCGGTGGCCCTGGATGACACCGTCATCGTTGACCGCAATGCCGCAGCTCTCCTGCCCGCGGTGCTGCAGTGCATACAGGGCAGAATAGGCGGCAGCGGCCACATCCTCGGTGCCCGCCCGGTCGTAAATGCCAAAAACGCCGCATTCCTCGTGCAGCGGATATGCAAAATCAGACATTGGTTCTCCTTACAACTCTTTCAGTTCGTTCTGCAGCTTTTCTTCCTTAGCTGCGATCTGCTGTGCCATGCTCACCCGCTCGGCCTCCAGCTTCCCGGCCAGTGTGTCATCGCTCAGAGCCAGGATCTCGGCGGCCAGCCAGGCGGCATTCTTGGCCCCGTTCAGGGCCACGGTAGCCACCGGGATGCCGCTGGGCATCTGGACCGTGGCCAGCAGCGCGTCCAGACCGTCCATCGCGCCGCCCTTCATCGGGATACCGATGACAGGCAGGGTGGTGTTGGCGGCAAAGGCACCGGCCAGATGGGCCGCCATGCCCGCCGCGCACAGGATCACACCAAAGCCGTTGGCTCGGGCATTTTTGGCAAAATCCGCGGCCTCGGCAGGGGTGCGGTGGGCCGAAAGGATGTGTGCCTCAAAGGGGATGTCCAGCGCCTTCAGCTGGGCACAGGCCCCCTTTACCACCGGCCAATCACTGTCCGAGCCCATGATCACTGCAACTTTCCGAATCATATCCGAACCTCTCTTTCTCCGTCTGCAAAACAAAAAAAAGCTGTGGTACACCTGCACCACGGCCTTTATTTCTGCGTATGCTCTCCCAGCGCTTTGCACAAAGCTGCACGATGCCCCTGAACAGCACGAATGGTGTTCTGTTCTGTGAAGCCCGACAGCATCTTCATCTTTGAAGTTCCCCTTTTGCTCTGCGCTTTTTCAGGCGGCACCCGGCATCCGCCGGGGTACCGTCCCTGTACTACATACAGTTTACGGCAAAAATTCCACTTTGCAAAGGCCCTTGGGGCAATTTCTCCCTTGTGTTCTCCCGCGTCAAAAAACTTTCAAAAGTTTTGTGCAGTTTCGACACCGTATTTCTTTTTAAGTATGACTTTTTTAGAAAATATAATAAAGTAAGTTTTACCTCACTGAGCAGGCCCCGCTCTGTACAGTCTCTCCGTCATTGCGTTGGCAGTAAGGGCGTTTTACCTTAGAAGATGATCTTCGCTGTTGCTGCCCTTGCTGCCCGGATGAGGTCGGCGGGTGCGCAGCACACCTGCGTACCAATGCGGCCGCCGGAGACATAGACCTTTTCCTGAGCCAGCACGCTTTCATCAAACACGGTGGTGTACTGCTTTTTCATACCCACCGGGCTGCAGCCGCCGCGCACATAGCCGGTGACCTTATTGATATCGGCCACATGGATCATGGCTACGCTTTTTTCGCCCACGCTGCGGGCAGCGGCCTTCAGGTCAAGCTCTGCCGCCACCGGAATGACGAACACAAAGTAGTTTTTGCTGCTGCCCTGAGTCACCAGCGTCTTATATACGCAGGCCGGGTTCTCCCCCATGCTGGCGGCCACGGTCACACCGTCCACCGCCACGCCCTCCTCGTGGGCATATTCGTGGGCTGTATAGGGCACCTTGGCCCGTTCCAGGATGCGCATGGCATTCGTTTTTGCTTCTTTTCCCATTGATGATCGCTCCTTGTAAACTCCTTGCCCTCTCAGGCTGCCCCTATTCTACCACTTTCTTTCCTAAATTTCAAAATTTCTCTTGACTTCAGTTCCCTGAAGTGTTATCATAGGCCCATGCTTCAGGAAACTGAACTTCACGAAAATAAATCGCGGCAATGGAGCCGGTCTCCTGTGCCGTTTGTGTGAGAAGGATAAGGAGACGACCACCATGATCATTGTACTGAAACAGGATGCCCCCGACGCACAGGTCCGCGAGTTCTGCCACGAGCTGCAGGATATGGGGCTGCAGATCAACGACTCCAAGGGCAGCGACACCCACATTCTGGGCCTGATCGGCGACACCAAGGCCATTGCCGAGAGCTGGGTGCTGGCCAACCCCGTGGTCGAGACCTGCCACCGCGTGTCTGAGCCTTACAAGAAGGCCAACCGCAAGTTCCACCCCGACGACAGCGTGATCGATGTCAACGGCGTGAAGATCGGCGGCGGCAATTTCGCCGTCATTGCAGGCCCCTGCAGCATCGAGAGCGAGGAGCAGATCACCTACTGCGCCCAGCGGGTAAAGGCGGCAGGCGCTTCCCTGCTGCGCGGCGGCGCGTTCAAGCCCCGCACTTCCCCCTACTCCTTCCAGGGAATGCGGAGCGAGGGCCTGGACCTGCTCAAGCTGGCCCGCCGCGCCACCGGCTCCCCCATCGTCACCGAGATCATGAACACCGAGCACCTGCCCCTGTTCGAGAATGTAGACCTCATCCAGGTGGGTGCCCGCAATATGCAGAACTTTGAGCTGCTCAAGGCCGTGGGCCGCCAGAAAAAGCCTGTGCTGCTCAAACGCGGCCTGGCCAACACGCTGGAAGAATTTGTGATGAGCGCCGAGTACATCATGGCTGAGGGCAACGAGAACGTTATCCTCTGCGAGCGCGGCATCCGCACCTTTGAGACCAGTATGCGCAACACCCTGGACCTGGCCGGTGTGGTCATGCTCCACAAAATGACCCACCTGCCCGTGGTGGTGGACCCCAGCCACGCCTGCGGCCACGCCTGGATGGTGCCCCAGCTGGCCAAGGCCGCTGTGGCCGCCGGTGCCGACGGCCTGATGATCGAGGTGCACAACAACCCCGCCAAGGCCAAGTGCGATGGTGCCCAGAGCCTGACCCCCGACCAGTTCGATGAACTGATGGGCTTTATCACCAAAGAAGTCGAGTTCTTTGGCAAGAAGATGAACTGAGAATGGAACGACCCTCTCGGCACGCGGCAGCGTGACTGAGGGGGTTGTTTTCTTTTGTCATCAAATATGGTATACTATGGTGTATTTTGAATTCACCCTTGAAACGAGGTATTTCTATGAAAGCTCATATTGCACGCAACCAGAATGCCGGCATCCCGCTGGCACTGGGCTGGAACCTTTCTGCCGCCGACCGGGGCATTCTGGAGGGGATGGCCCCCGCTTTCGGGATGAAGCTGCTGCTGGTCTCCCCCGCCGATGCAGGCAGGACCGTGGCCCAGCTGCTGGGCGAAGTGGAGGTCAAGACCACCCGCACCCTGGTGCTGGAGCCGGGTGCTTATCCCCCGGCGCTGGTGCTGGCCAACTTCAAGGATAAGGATGTGGACACCCTGCTCGACCTGATGAAGCAGGCACAGGTGAACATCCCCCTCAAGGCCGTTGTGACCCCCACCAGCAAGAGCTGGGTGTTCGGTGACCTGCTGGCACATCTGCAGGAAGAGCACACCGCCTTTACCGCCGCAAAGGAGACCGCCAAAGCATGATGACCAAGCGTATTTTTTCCGCCCTGCTGGCGGCTGCGCTCAGCCTGAGCCTGCTGGCTGGCTGCGGCAGCGCCTCCGGCTCCACCGCCTCCAGCGCCGCCGATGGCCCGCAGCGCTACTCCACCGTGTTCTATGATGTGTTCGACACCGTGACGCAGGTCATCGCCTACTGCGACAGCGAGGAAGAGTTCACCGCCCAGATGGACGCGCTCCACGCCGACCTTGTGGAGTACAACCAGCTCTACGACATTTATAATGATTACGATGGCGTGACCAACATCAAGACCATCAACGACAATGCGGGCATTGCCCCGGTGACGGTGGATGACAAGATCCTCGGGATGCTGGAGCTGGCCCAAACCATGTACGACACCACCGGCGGCAAGCTGAACATTGCGCTGGGCAGTGTGCTGAACATCTGGCACAACTACCGCGAGGCTGCACTGGCCGATGACAACGACAGCAACAACCAGCTGCCCACGCAGGAAGAGCTGGATGCCGCCGCACAGCACTGCGATATCACCAACCTCATCATTGATGAAGATGCCAAAACGGTCTATCTGGCTGACCCGGCCATGTCGCTGGACGTGGGCAGCGTGGGCAAGGGCTACGCCGTGGAGCAGGCCGCACAGGCCGCCGAAGCCCGGGGCCTGACCAGTGCCCTCATCAGCGTGGGCGGCAACCTGCGGGCCATCGGCACCAAGCCGGACGGCTCCCAGTGGGTAGGCGGCGTGGAAAACCCGTGGAACTCCTCCGAGGTCTACACCAACGGCAGCTCCACTGTAGCCGCCGTCAAGATGAGCGACCTTTCCCTCGTGACCAGCGGCGACTACCAGCGTTACTACGTTGTGGACGGTGTGCGCTACCACCACCTCATCGACCCGGCCACCCTCTGGCCCGCCGCCTACTTTGACGGCGTGAGCGTGCTGGCTCCGGACTCCGGTGTGGCCGACTGCCTGACCACCGGCCTGTTCTGCCTGCCTCTGGAAGAGGGCAAGCAGCTCGTGGAATCGCTGGACGGCGTGGAAGCCCTCTGGTGCACCACCGATGGCGAAGTGGTCACCTCCAGCGGGTGGAGCGAGCATACGAATTAAATAAGGAACGCCCCTCTCCGTCATTGCTTCGCAATGCCACCTCTCCCGAAGGGCGAGGCTATGCTGCCTTTATCCCAGGCCAGCGATAGGCTCCCCCTTCGGGGGAGCTGGCAAAGCCAACAGGCTTTGACTGAGAGGGTCGTTCTTTTACTTGATATCCAGTTCGGGCGGCACGTCGATCTGGTCAGAGACGTACTTGCCGTTCTTTTTGCGCTGACGCACACACTCGGTGAGCAGATACTCGATCTGCCCGTTCACCGAGCGGAAGTCATCCTCAGCCCACGCGGCAAGGGCATCGTAGAGCTTCGCATTCAGGCGCAGGGGGATCTGCTTTTTCGGCTCTGCCATCAGTACAGGCTGCCGCTGTTCACAATGGGCTGCGCGTCACGGTTGCCGCAGAGCACCACCAGCAGGTTGGAGACCATTGCCGCTTTGCGCTCATCGTCCAGTTCCACCACTTTGTTCTCACTCAGGCGATCCAGCGCCATCTCCACCATACCCACGGCACCGTCCACGATCATCTTACGGGCATCAATGATGGCGCTTGCCTGCTGACGCTGCAGCATGACCGCCGCGATTTCGGGGGCGTAGGCCAGATAAGTGATGCGGGCTTCGATGATCTCGATCCCGGCGGCGGTGACGTTCTTCTGGATCTCACCCTGGATGCGCTTTGCCACCACTTCCGAGGAGCCGCGCAGGCTGCCCTCGTCGGCCACACCGTCGCCGGTGGTGTCCACGTTGGGAGCCACATCGTAGGGGTAGATGCGCACCACGTTGCGCAGGGCACTGTCACACTGCAGGGACAGGTACTCTTTGTAGTTGTCTACATTGAACACGGCCTTGGCGGTGTCGGTCACCCGCCAGATCACCGCAATGCCGATCTCCACCGGGTTGCCCAGGCAATCGTTGATCTTCTGGCGGGAGTTGTTCAGGGTCATCACCTTCAGGGAGATCTTCTTGCCGTCCTTCTCACGGTCAGCCTGCACCACAGGGCGCTGCTGAACATCACCGCTCTGGCTCAGGACCGTGCCCGCAGCCGGGTTGACCGCCGTGCAGAAGGGATTGACCCAGTAAAAGCCCTCCCCCTTCAGGGTGCCGATGTAATCACCGAACAGGGTCAGCACCAGCGCTTCCTCGGGCTTGAGGACTTTCAGGCCCGCGAACAGGAAAATACCGATGATGGCATAGATGGCAGCGATCGCCAGCGGGATAAACCCCAGGAAGGTAGTATACAGCATTACAAAACCGATGCCGCCCACCACAACCGCAGCCACATAACCCAGCAGGGTCAGCAGAAGCATGGTCATGCCGTTCTTCTTGGTCTGTAAGATCTTCTCTTCCATAAAATGTCCCTCCTTTACAGGGTTCGGAAGTTTCTTTCTGATATCAAAATCATATCACATTGTATTTTAATTGTCAAGTACAAACTGCTCTTGCAGGTGTGGTATTATTATGGTATAATAAAGCCACAGAGAGGAGCTGATATCATGCCGCGTATTATTCCGATCCGCGACCTCAAAAACACTGCCGCTGTCTCCCAGATGTGCAGTGAATCCAAAGAACCTGTCTATATCACCAAAAATGGCTATGGCGATATGGTCATTATGAGCATGGAAGCCTATGAAGAAAAGATGCAGCTTCTGGACGCATACGCCAAGCTGGATGCTGCCGAACAGCAGGTGGAAGCCGGACAGACACAGGATGCCCGCAGCGCCTTGCAGGAATTGAGAGCCCGTTATGGCATATAAGTTGGTTGAAACAGCCCTTGCACAGGCAGACCTGGATGCGATCCTGTCCTACCTTGCCTTATCGCTGGAAAATCCCGCCGCTGCCACAGCCTTTGCCAATGAAGTTGAAAAGTGCTACGCGGCATTGGAACAGCTGCCCTATCTTTACGAGCAGTGCCGCGACCCTCGGCTTTCTTCCAAGGGCTACCGTAAAGCTGTCATCAAGCATTATCTGCTGATCTACCGCGTGGATGAAGCACAAAAGACTGTTTACCTGCTTCGATTCTTCTATGGCCGTCAGAATTACGAAACATTGTTATAACACAAAACCTCCCACTCGAATGAGCGGGAGGTTTTATTACGTACAGTTATAATTACCAGAACCAATACCGTTTCTTGACGGCGATATACACGATCAGGCAGACCACGGTCAGCGCACCGGCGGCGATGAAGAAGGTCCAGTTGATATTGGTGAAGCGCAGATTCTGGTTGGTCAGCAGGTAGCTGCCAGCCGTATCGGCGGTGATGGTGCCATCCTTGTAGCTGTTCAGAAACTGCCACTTTTCGCTGGCAGTGTTGTGCAGATACAGGCGGCTGTAAGCGGCGTTCTCACCGGTCAGGGTGATCTGCACCACGCAGGGCAGCGCACCGCTTTCGCCCAGCTGGAAGCTCAGGCCGTTTTCATCGGGGGCAAAGGTCAGGGCAGTGCTGAACCCGCCCTGGGTGCTCTTGATGCTGGTGCCATCGATCCGCAGGGTATAATCCTCGCCCAGCACGATCAGGCTGCGGCCCGTGGTGCGCAGGGCACTCAGGATCTCGCCGGTGATGGCAGGCACGTCGCTCTGATAGAGGGACACTTCCTCCCCTGCGGCGTTCTGGATGGCGGCAACGGTGGCATCGGTGGTGACGTTGTCCTCGGTGCCCTCACCGCTGGTGTCGCTGCTACTGCCGGAGGTGGATGCGGTGCGGTTGACGATGACCGTGACCGAGGTGGAGGCGGTGCCGTTGGAGACCACCACGGAGGTGGCACCCGTGGCAACGCCGGTGATGACACCGGAACCGCTGACGGTGGCAATGCTCTTGTCCTGGCTCTTGAAGGTCAGGCTCTGGCTGGCAGAGGCCGGCGACACCTTGCCGGTGATGGTCTTGGAGGAGCCCGGCTTGAGCACCACATAGTTGGTGTTCAGGGAGATGGACTGGCTGGAGACGGTGCTGGTGTTGGCCGCAACCACCGTAATGGTGGCCGTGCAGCTCACGTTGCCGTCCGTGGCGGTGATGGTGGCCTTGCCGGGGGCAACGCCGGTCACCTTGCCAAAGTTGTTGACGGTGGCCACCTTCTCATTGGAAGAGCTCAGGCTGACGTTGATATAGTTGGCCGCCGAGGTGGGCAGCACTGCCAGCGAAAGGCTGGTGGTCTCGCCCACGGCAATGGTGCTGGATGCAAGGGTGATATCCATTTCGGTGGCGATCATGCTGGCATCCGGCTGGGGGGTGATGGTATAGGTGCAGCTCACCCCGCCGCAGGTGGCGGTGATGTTGGCCGTGCCCAGGCCCACAGCCTGCGCCACGCCCTCACTGTCCACCGAGACAACATTGGGGTTATCAGAGACATAGGTCACGCCGTTCTTGCTGGCGGCATTGGCGGGGGTGGTCACCGGGGAGAGCTGCTGGGCTGTGCCCGCCAGCGGGGCGGCATCGTAGCTGCCGGTCTCGATGCTCTCGGCGGTAACTTTATCCCAGGGAAAGCTCACCTTGGGCAGCGTGAGGGCCAGCGGCGTGGTAACAGGGCCGGCAGCCGACGCAGGCAGGGCGGCGGCACAGGCCAGCACACCCAGCAGAGCCGCGCTGGCGGCCAGCTGTTTCGGGTTCAGTTTCATTCTTTCGTACCTCTTGGGCGTGGAATCGGCGGGCGCTTAGCGGAACAGCACGCCCAGGGCCTCCATCACATAGTCAAAGTAAGTCAGTTCATCGTACTCCACACGGGCGGTGACGCTCATGCCGTTGGAAAGATCCACCTTGTCGCCGCTGGTGCTCACGACATAGGTGTTATCCGGCTTGATGGTCATCTTGTAGTAGGACCCGTTGGTGCTGGAGGTCACGTCACTGTCGATGGAGGTAACAGTGCCGGTCAGGGTGCCGTAGGAATACTCCGACAGGCCGGTGATGGCGATCTTGCAGGGGTCGCCCACATTGATCAGCGGCCGGTCGTTGACGGTGACAGCCGCCACGATCTCAAGGTCGCTGTTCTCGCTGGCCACGGTGGCCAGAGCGGAGCCCGCACTGAGCACCATGCCCACCTTGTAGGGGGTGTCCATGTGGATGACACCGGAGGTGGGAGCGTAGATATAGTAATCGTTCGCGCCGGTGTTCAGGGCATCCAGCTGGGCCTCAATGTTGTCAATGTTGGCCTGCACGCTGGTCAGGTTGGCAGAAATGGACTGCAGGGTGGAGTAGTACAGGCTCTCCACCTCGCTCTGGTTCTGCTCCATCATGGTCTTGATCTGCTCGTCGGTGTAACCGGCGGCCTGATAGGGCGAAGCGTCGAACGCCTTCTGGCTGACCTGGCTCTTGTAGCTCTCGTACTGATAGTAATAGGGCTGATCGTCGATGTCGGTCTCGCTGAAGTAGTTCTTGTCGTCCTGAATGGACTTGAGCAGCTTTTCGTACTGGCTCTTCTGCTTTTTGTAGATGTCCAGCTGCTTCTGGTAGCTGTCCTGCTGGATGTCCAGATCAGTGCTCTTGATGTGGGCGATGAGGTCGCCCTCGGTGACATAGCTGCCCTCCGAGATGTTCAGCTCAGTGATGGAGCCGGAGTAGCTGGACATGATATAGGTCTTGTTGGCCGCCTGCACTGAGCCAGTGGACTGGCTGACGTAGGTGCGCTTGTTCTGGGTGCTCCAGATCACCAGAAACACCATGAGGAAAGCCACCAGAAGAATGAGCGCGTAGCCAAAGGCCGGCAGCTTCTTCTCCATCATAATGCGGCGGTCCTGCAGGTCGGAAAGATTCTGAATGCGAGTGGTCATATTACTTCGTCTCCATAAAAACGTCCATGACACCGTTTTCGCTGTCCTGATTGACGTAGATGCTGTAGGTGGTGCCGGTCAGCTCGATCTCGTGCTCGTAGGCATAGATGTTCAGCTTCTGGCTGGCAAGGCTGCTGTGGTCCATGGGGCCGGTGAAGTGGGCGTACAGGCAGCCCTTCACCCGCAGCACAGCGTCCTGCTCGTAGCCCGGCTCCAGGCGGGGGATGAGCTGGTTGACCTGCATCATAAAATAGATCTGCGGCTCCGGGTTGGGGCCGGAGGTAAACTTGACGCACTGGATCACAGGGCCAACCGGCATGGCGCTGTGGCTCTTGATAAAGTTCTGCATCTGGGTCAGGATCACGCCCAGGTTGCCCAGCTCGCTGGCATCAATCTTGCGTGCCAGAACGTTGGTCAGCTTCAGGGTCTTGTTTTCTGCAACTTGGATCTCTCTCATAATAATGTCCACCTGTTTCTTTTTTGTTTGCAATAAGCAATTGTCTGGGGGAAAAATGGCAATTCAGGAATACGGCATCTGAAGATCAAACCTCTCCGTCATCATCGCTTCGCTTGATGCCACCTCCCCTAATAGGGGAGGCCTTGGCAGAAGATTCATTTTTCGCAAAAATCGCCTGCGGCTCCAAAGGCATCTTCTGCCGCAAGGCAAAACATCAGCAAAGCCGACCACAGTACAAGCCGGAAGGTTCAACCCTCCTTGCCCCGCTCCAATTCCTCTAACCGTTTCACAACAGCTTCGTGAATTTGCTCACACACCATTTCAAAATGTGCACTCACATCCTGATTTCGGAAACGCAGCACCTGCACACCGTACTGTTCAAACACAGCACTGCGTTCCATATCATATTGCATTCCCTGTTCAGTATAATGCTGTGAGCCGTCAAGTTCAATAACCAATCTTGCCAAAGGGCAATAAAAATCCGCCACAAATGTACGAATTGGCCTTTGTTTGTACATTTTTACTGGATATGTGCGCAAAAACGAATACCACAGCTTTTTCTCCATGGGTGTCATTTTATGACGCAGTTCCTGCACACGTTCACGCATCCGCGGGTCATAGGGCAGGTTGGTGATGGACATAAGCGACACCTCATTTTGCCTTGCGCCAGCAGGGCAGGCAGTAGCGAAGCGCTCACTCTCGAAAACGCAGCGTTATGCCAAGGGCTCCCCTACTAGGGGAGCTGCCGAGCGATAGCGACGGCTGAGAGGTTTGACCCCCGCAGGCCGGATTTTTCCCACACACAATTGCCTACCGCAACGCGATAAGCAACATAAAAATAAGGTGTGCCAGGAGGCACACGCCTCCTGGCACACCATAACGAGGCATTGTTGTCTGCCCCGCGCTAACAAGTAGGGCGGTGCAGTTTCCTCAACGCTTCATAATTTCAGATCACGTCTAATTAGACAGTGAACTTAACCTCAGTCTCCTTGACGCTGTTCTTGGTGGGAGCCACGCCCAGGTTGTAGACAGCAGCAGCAATGCCCAGAGCGTTCATAGCATAGTCACCAAAGTTGTTCTTCTCGATCGGGTCGCCCTTAACATTGGTGCCGAACAGGTTCTTGCCGATGTTGCCGACTTCCTTCCAGGTGGTGTTGCCGCTGAACAGGACACCGATGGTGCGGTTAATGGTGGACTGCAGGAAGGTGTTGCCAACCAGAGTCACGATGTTGGTGTTGAAGGTCTTAACGTTGTCCAGAGTCCAGATAGGAGCGGTAACAGCGCCGATAGCGTCGATGAAGTTAGCGCCACCGTTGACGTAGGTCATTTCGTTCTCTGCGATAACAGAGTAGTTTGCAGGCATCATCATAATGAATTACTCCCTTCAAATGAATGAAAAAACTTATTTTAGCGATCTTTTTCCGGCTGCGCATCCATCCAAAGATCATTTATGTAACCGAGTGCGCACTCGGCTGCAACTTAGTAGGTCATTGCCTCGCCATCGTCATCATCTTCAACAACAGCCGCGGGGGCAACGGGTGCAGGCTCTTCCTTCTTGCGGCGGAAGATGCCCTGCTGCAGGTTCCAGAGCTCGTAATACTTGCCCTGCTTTGCCAGCAGCTCGTCATGGGTGCCGCGCTCCACGATCTGGCCGTGATCCATGACCAGGATCAGATCACAGTCTCGGATGGTGGAAAGGCGGTGTGCCACGATCAGCATCGAACGGTCAGCCAGCTGGTTATAGATCATATCAAAGATGGTATTCTCTGTACCAAAGTCCAAGCTGGAGGTCGATTCATCAAAGATGTAAAGGCTCGAATCCTTCAGGAACGCACGAGCCAGTGCAATGCGCTGCTTCTCACCACCGGACAGGCCGTTGCCGGCTTCCTCCAGATAGGTGTTGTACTGCAGCGGCAGCTTGCGGATGAACTCGTGTGCGTCGGCCTTCTTGGCCGCCTCCCGTACCTGATCGAGGGTAGCCTCGGGGCGGGAGATGCGGATATTCTCGAAGATCGTCTTGCTGAACAGCTCAACGTTCTGCGGGACATAGGAAATGCAACGGCGGACGGATGCATTGCTGTACTCGTCCAGATCAACGCCATTCACGCTGATGGTGCCGCTCTCCGGCTCGTAATACTTGAGCAGGAGCTTGGTGATGGTGGACTTGCCGGAACCCGAGGAACCAACCAGCGCCACCTTCTTGCCCTGCGGGATGGTGAAGGAGATGTGGTCCAGTGCCGGGGTGCGGTTGCCATACCGGAAGGTGACATCCTTGAACTCAATGTCGCCCTCCATGCTCTCCATCTCGGTGTACTCGCGGTCATCGTCCTGCTCGGATTCATAATCCATGATTTCCGTCAGGCGCTTCATGGAAATGGAAGCCTCCTGAATGGACATCTGCATACTAATGAGCTCGCTCACCGGAGAAGTAAAGTAGCCCGAAAGGGTGCTGAACGCCATGTAGCCGCCCAGCGTCAGCTGGCCATTCAGCACCTGCGTGATGCCCACATAGGTGGTGACCATGTTCAACACGGTCATGATCACGCTGGAGATCAGGCTCTGGCCGGTGCTGATCTTGCTGGAACGCAGGCTGATCTTCAGGCTCTTGATGTATTCACGCTCAAGGGCTTCCAGCTCGCGATCCTCGCAGGCGTTGCACTTGATGGTCTCGATGCCGCGCAGGCTCTCGATCATCTGGCTGTTCAAAACGGCCGACTGCACCATCGTCTCTTCATTGATCCGCTTATAGGGTTGTTTGAAGATGATGACGAGCAGCAGGCTCAGAACGGTGGTAAACAGGGTAATGGAGAACAGCGAGGAGTTCATCCGGAACAGGACAAAGCCTGTACCCACGGCCATTACAATGTCCATGACCACGCTCATTGCAATGCTGGTCAGCACCGATTTGATGGTGCTTGCATCGGAATAGCGGGTGGTGATCTCGCCGGTCTTACGGGATGCAAAGAACTTCATCGGCAGTTTGTACACATGCTCGAAGTAGCCCAGCATCAACGGGATATCGATTTTAATGGAAAGAAAAATCAGGATCCACTGTCTCACAGTCGAGAGCAGCGTGCTGGTCAGGTTGACCACACTGAACACGACAATGAGTGATATGAGCAGACTTTTCAGCCCATAAGGCAGCACCTCGTCCATGATCGCCTTGTTAAAAACGGTGGACACGATGCCAATCAGTGTCAGGATCACTGAACTGAGAATAGCGTAAGCAAATAGCTTTTTCTGGGGAAGCAGCAGATCCATGTACCGCTTCAACATGTTGTTGCGGGCTGCCTTGGCTTCCTCTTTGCCCTCCACCTTATGCTTGCCGGTGCCGCCCTTGAACTCCGCTGTGGGATTCAGCAGCAGCAGCACGCCGGTGAAGTTTTTATAGAACTCATCCAGGCTGATCTTTTTCAGTTCATTTGCAGGGTCGCCGATGACGACGTAATCCTTGCATTTGTACTTTTTGCTTGCATCAGCCTTGCGTTCTTCTTCCTGCACCACATGCTTGCGGCGGGCATCGTCATCCTTGATGGTCGTCTTTTTGAAGATAACCACAAAGTGGGTCAGGCCCTGGTCGGTAATGACCTGCGCAATTGCAGGCAGTGTGAAATCGCTTAAAAAGTTTTCGCGGTCAACACGGACAGCCGCCGTGCTGAAGCCCAGCTCATTGGCTGCTTTCTGCAGGCCAACGAGGTTCGTGCCTTTCATGTCGGTTCCCATCATATCCCGCAGGCGGGTGATGGTGATTTCCTTTTTGTAATGGAGGCACACCATTGCGAGTGAAGCGGCCGCGCAGTCCGTAGAATCGTGCTGCCGCACATAGGTATAACGCATACGATGTTTCCTTTACAAGAGACCGACAACCAAAAGCAAACGATCTCTTTTTCAATGTACTGTGTCTATTTCAAAACTACGGCTTTTATTCTAGCACACCCGGTCTGTTTGCACAAGCCCCAGTTTGCTATTGTTTTGACCGTAGGTCTGACAAATGAAAAAGGTTTTCTTTTTGCACTCCGGTTTAACAGCGCATAGCCTTCTGCTTTGCCCTGCCCTGCGGAGAACCAGGGCAAAGCAGAAGTCCGCTGCTATCAAAAGAAGGGAGCGCCTACCCTTTGATCTGAGTCAATCACCACAGAACGTTTAAAAACTGTTCCAAGGTTTGGGTGTAGTATACCACAATCTGACAGCATCTTCAAGAGGACATTTTTTAAGAAATCATTAATTTTGAAGATTTTGTGAAAAAAGTCTCAGATTGGTTACAACACCCGGTTAAAAAACAAGCGGCGAAGTTGCCCTCGCCGCCTAATGGCGCCTCTTGCCTGACTCGAACAGGCGACACCCTGATTAACAGTCAGGTGCTCTAACCGACTGAGCTAAAGAGGCACATCTTTCAAAACGCAATTGCGCAGCGCACAATTGACTGCGAGACGTATTATAACTCTTCTCGCTCCCTTTTGCAAGCCTTTTTTGGAAATTTGTGAAAAAAGTTTTTCAAAAGGGCTCAACCCTCTCAGTCAAAGCCTTGCGGCTTTGCCAGCTCCCCCGAGGGGGGAGCCTACACATCTGCAAGGGCAGCAGCAGTGAAAGGGTAAGCTAAACCTCTCCGTCATCATCGCTAACGCTCGATGCCACCTCCCCTAGTAGGGGAGGCCTTGGCAGGAGATTCGTTTTTCGATTGATTCGCCTTCGGCTCCAAAACCATCATCTGCCGCAAGGGAAAGACTTTGCGCCAGCAGGGCAAACAGGAGCGAAGCGCCAGACCCCGAAAACGCGACGGTATGCCAAGGGCTCCCCTACTAGGGGAGCTGTCGCGGCAAAGCCCGCGACTGAGAGGTTATGCAAAAGCAAAGCCTCTCCTTCGCCCTCTTTCTCCCCCACCTTCTGCTACACTGATATCTACCAGAAAGAAGGTGCCCCCCATCAAGACTGTGATCTACCTCGATGTCCTGCTGCTGACAAATTTTGCGCTCACGCTGCTGTTCCTGCTGGCGGCGGGGCTGCTGGCAGGGGTGGAGTGCCGGGCCGGGCGGCTGCTGTTGGGCGGGGCGGCGGGGGCAGCTTCCTCGTTGGCCTTGCTGGCCCCGGAAGCGCCGGACGCTGCCGCGCTCTTATATAAAGTGTCAACCGCCGCCCTCACGGTGGCTGCCGCCTACGGCTGGCCCGGGGTCAGATGCTTCGCCCGGCTTGTGGGGTGGTTCTGCGCGGGAAATCTGCTGCTGGCGGGGGCACTGCTCCTGCCCGGGGCCCAGACCAACAACGGCTGCATCTACCTGCCCCTTTCGCCGGGGGCACTGCTGGCGGGCGCGGGCGGGGTGTTGCTGGCCGTGCAGGGGGTGCTCCGCTTTCTGGGCCGGGGCGGCGGGCAGGTATTCCCCGCCCGGCTCACCGTGGCAGACACAGCGCTGGATGTCCGGGCCTTCTGCGACACCGGCTTTTCGGTGCAGGAGCCGCTTTCGGGCAGGGCGGTGGTGCTGGTGCGGTTCGGTGCCGTGCGGGGCCGCCTGCCGCCCTCCCTGGGTACTTATCTGGAGCAGCACTTTGCCGGGGCCTCTCCCCTGCCCGTCTCGGCGCTTGGGGTGCGCCTTGTTCCCTGCACCACCGTGGCCGGGCACTGTATCCTGCCGGCCGTCCCGGCCAGCCTGTGCCGCACCGGCTCCCCCGCCGGGCAGGGCATGGCCGAGCACCTCTATGCCGCCTTCGCCGACCTCCCCCCGCCGCCTGATGGGTGGGAAGTGCTGGTGGGGAGCGAAACCGTCAGCAGCCTGGCGCATGGGTAGGCTGCACTTCCATACAACCTCTCCCTGTTTCCGCCACTGGCGGCGGTCGTCGTTGTCTGACAGAGGAAAGGCAGAGCTTACGGCTCAACCCCCCAGTCGCCTGCGGCGACAGCCCCCGCTAATAGGGGGGCCCTTGGCATGGCGCAAAGCCTATCCTCTTTGCCAAGGCCGCCCCTACTAGGGGCGGTGGCATCCCGTAGGGATGACGGTGGGGTTTGACCCCAGCTGCTGCTTACGGCTCAGCCCCCGCTAGTAAGGAGCCCTTGTCAAAACCAGAACCTCTCCTCTTCGCGAGAGGGCTTCACAAAGGAGGAACCGCCCTTGCATCATCTGCTTTCACTTCTTTGCCGTCTTTATTGCTTTCTGCTGGCCCCTTCCGCCGCCCACTACATCAACGGCGGGCCCAGCCTGCCGCCGCCGCTGACACCGGAGCAGGAAAAGGCCCTGCTGACCCGGATGATGGCGGGGGATGCCGCCGCACGCGATGACCTCATCACCCACAACCTGCGGCTGGTGGTCTACCTTGCCAAAAAGTACGAGAACAGCGGCGTGCCGCAGGAGGACATGATCTCCATTGGCACCATCGGGCTGATCAAAGCGGTGAACACCTTTACGCCCGCGCGGAACATCAAGCTGGCCACCTATGCCAGCCGGTGCATCGGCAACGAGATCCTGATGTACCTGCGCAAAAGCTCCAACCGGCGGCAGGAGGCCAGCATCGACGAGCCCCTGAACACCGACGGCGACGGCAACGAGCTGCTGCTCTCGGACGTGCTGGGCAGCGACGAAAACCTTGTGGGCCTGCAATTGGAGCAGGCCGCCGAGCGCGCCACCCTCCGGCGCTCCGTGGAGCAGCTGGCCCCCCGGGAGCGGCAGATCATGGAGCTGCGCTTCGGCCTTGTGGACGGCGTGGAGCACACCCAGAAGGAAGCCGCCGATGCCCTTGGCATCAGCCAAAGCTACATCTCCCGGCTGGAAAAGCGGATCATCCGTCAGCTGAAAGAGGTGCTGGAGCGGGAGTAGCTGCTAACAATTCCCATGTATCTTCCCTGCCCTCTTACCCCATACTTCCGGTATCAACGTAACCGGAGGTTCGGGGGATGTACAACAAAGTGGAATTATGCGGGGTAGACACGGCCCAGCTGCCGGTGCTTTCCGAAGCGGAAAAGCGGCAGCTGCTCACCCGGGCTCGGGCAGGCGATGCCGCCGCCCGGCAGGCCATGATCGAGGGCAACCTGCGGCTTGTCCTGAGCGTGGTGCAGCGGTTCGCACAGCGGGGGGAGAATCTGGACGACCTGTTTCAGGTGGGGTGCATCGGGCTCATCAAGGCCATCGACAACTTTGACCCGGCCCAGCCGGTGCGGTTCTCCACCTACGGCGTGCCCATGATCATCGGGGAGATCCGGCGCTTCCTGCGGGACAACAACGCCCTGCGGGTCAGCCGCAGCCTGCGTGATGCCGCCTACAAGGCCATGCAGGCCCGGGAGACGCTGGAAAAGCAGCTGGGCCGGGAGCCCACCGTGGACGAGGTGGCCCGGCAGGCAGGACTTTCCCGCCGGGAGGTGAACGCGGCGCTGGAATCAGTGGTGGAGCCCATCAGCCTGGAAGAGCCCCTTTACACCGATGGCGGCGATGCCATGTATGTCATCGATCAGGTGCGCGACCCGGACAGCGAGGACAGCTGGATCAGCGGGTTGGAGTTCCGGCAGACCGTGGCCGGGCTGACCCCGCGCGAAAAGCGGATCATGGAGCTGCGCTACCTCAAGGGCGAGACCCAGATGGAGGTGGCGCGGGAGATCGGCATCAGTCAGGCGCAGGTCTCCCGGCTGGAAAAGGCCGCGCTGGAGCAGTTCCGGCACAAATAAACAGGAGAGCGGCACAGGCCTCCCTGCACCGCTCTCCTACTTTTTGTATTTGCGTCTGGTCGCCGCCCCGCCCCGCAGATGGCGCTCGGCCTTGTTGCGGGCCAGTACGGCCTGCACCCGGGCAAACAGGGCAGCATCCACGGCCCGCAGGCGGGTGGAAACGTCCTTGTGCACCGTTGATTTGCTGCACCCGAACGCCCGGGCGGCTGCCCGCACCGTGGCACTGTGCTCTGCAATGTACTCTCCCAGCAGCGCCGCCCGCTGCTCCGGCTCCACGTTCATCCGGTCACGCCTCCCCTGTTTGCGGTCTCCCTAAAAAATATGAGCCATCGGCCGCCAATATGCCCGCCGGGGCTTGACATTTGGGCGCTGGCCGCTATACTGGGAGCTGGACATAAAAACAGGGGCGCTGAAAAGCTGAGATCCGCACCTGAGCGGAGTACCCTCGAACCTGATCCGGGTAATGCCGGCGTAGGTAGTTTGCGGAAAGGTCCACCCTCTTCACAAACGAAGCCCATGCGCCTGCCTTTTTGTGCGGGTGCATTTGTTTTTGTGTACTATTATCTGAGAAGAGGAATCTCCCATGTCAAAAACCTATTCCAAGACCCGCATTCTTGTGGAGTGCGCCCTGATGATCGCCATTGGCACCGTGCTGAGCAACATCAAGTTCTTCACCCTGCCCAACGGCGGCAGCGTTACCCTGCTGAGCATGCTGCCCTTTGTGCTGGTCTCCTTCCGCCACGGCGTGAAGTGGGGCCTGTTCACCGGCTTTGTCAACGGCTGCCTGCAGATGCTGCTGGGCTTCTGGGCACCCCCGACCCCGACCTTCCTGTATTTCCTGGGTGAAGTCCTGCTGGACTACCTGGTGGCCTTTATGGCGCTGGGCACTGCCGAGTTCTTTGCCCGTCCCTTCAAGAACCGGATGGTCGGCGTGGCCGTGGGCACCTTTATGGCAGGCTTCCTGCGTTTTATGTGCAGCTTCCTGTCCGGTGTGCTGGTCTGGGGCAACCTGAACGAAGGCCTGTCTGCCTGGACTTACAGCCTGGTGTACAACGGCAGCTACATGCTGCCCGAGACCCTGCTGACCATGGTGGCCGCCGTTCTGCTCTGCCGTGTGGCTCCGCAGATCTTTGACCGCCAGCACGCAAAGGCCTGACCCATCCTCGCTTTGTTCCGCGCCCTGCCCGGCTCCGTGCCCGGCAGGGCTTTTTTGTTTTTGCAAACTTTTTCAAATTGGGTGTTGACAACCGCCCGCCCGGCTGGTATAATAACTCACGTCGCAGGACACCAACCGAATATGTGGGGGATTAGCTCAGCTGGGAGCCCAAGCAGTGCGCTCACGCACCCCCACGACTGAACTTCATAAAACGTTTCTTGTTTGAGTATCTCTTTTCCAGAGGTTTCTACTTCTGGAAAATTATGGGGGATTAGCTCAGCTGGGAGAGCGCTTGCATGGCATGCAAGAGGTCAGCGGTTCGATCCCGCTATTCTCCACCAAAAAAGCACTGTACTTCGTAGGAAGTACGGTGTTTTTCTTTTTTGTTCCGGCAAAAAGATCAGGGGTGCACCGCTCGCCATGCAGGCGGGCCAGTGACACCCCCGATCTCAAACGAAACCGTTATTTGATTTAACGCTTGCAGTGTTTTCCGTGCCACGCCGCCAGCTCCATACCAAGGCCGGCCTGCGTATCTCTACGCTGACGGTCTTTTTATGGGCGCGGGTGGATTACGCAAGCCGCGCATCTAAAAAAGCCCCGCAGAGGCTTTTTCCCCCGCCGGACTGTTCGGCGGGTCGATGCTGTTCGAATCCACCCGCCTAGCCTCTGGGAAGGTTATTACAAAACAGAAACTCCAGTACCCGGTTCGGATACTGGAGTTCTTGGTGGAGCGAAGCAACCTAAATCCGAACCATTGCCCTCTGGGGCATCTTTGGCGGCGATTTCATCGAAAGTGATGGTTTTTGTGCCGTCTTTGTAGTTGAATGTAATCAAAACTTTTTCATCATAGAGATAAACGGCATTCACGAATGTATTGATAAGCGTTTCCCGGTGGCTTTTCACGTTCGGGTCGAGTTTGCGGAACCGGGTCAGCCAGAACCGAATTTGATTTTCGCTTAACCGTGGCCGAGCGATTTTTTCTTCGGCGATCCGAACCTCAAGTTCTTTCTGCTGGGCTTCCAGCTTTTCCAAACGCGATTTGGTGGAGTTGGTCAGCACACCAGCTTGAATGGCGTTCAGCATATTTTCAATGCCGTTCTCCACCTCACGCATCTGCTTTTCCAGCAATGGGAGCGTGGTGTTTTCCTGATCCTGCAACTCCATCACTTCCGCAACGATGGCATCAATCACGGCATCATCCTGAATCAGCTTCATGGTTTCAGCTACGACCAAATCTTCCAGCCATTCCTTACGGACGGTCTTTTTCTTGCAGGTCTTGAAACGCTTCGCGGTGGCGCACTTATAATAATGATGAACGACCTTGTTTCTACCCGTGCCGCACTCGCCGAACATCATCGCGCCGCACATTCCGCAGAACAGCTTGGTGGTGAGCAGATAATCATCCTCGGCTTTGTGGCGGGCAGGAGCGCGGCTGTTCTTTTTGATTTTCAGCTGCACTTCCTCAAACAAATCTTTATCCACGATGGCCGGGATGCTGTCGGGCATCACAATGTCCTTGAAGTGGTTTTCACCGATGTACCGTTTGTTCGTCAGCAGCTTCTGAACACTGTTGTAGGTGAACTTCTGGTTGCGGTTGGTGGTCACGCCACTGTCGTTCAGCCAGTTCATCAGTTCTTTCATGGTCGCGCCATCGTTATACCGCTGAAAGGCTTCTACCACAAAGGGAGCTTTCAGCGGGTCGACTTGAAAGAACTTCTCCTCGTCCACCTTGAAGCCAATGGGAATCGTGCCGCCGTTGTACTTCCCCTTCAGAACATTCTCGGTCATGCCGCGCACAACTTTTTCAGAAAGTTCTGCCGAGTAGTATTCAGCCATGCCAGTGAGCATACTCTTGACCATGATACCCGCAGGGCTGTCAGAGATAGGCTCCGTGGCAGATACCAGCTTGACATGATTTCGTTCCAACTGGTACTCATAGTGCGCTGAATCATAGCGGTTTCGGGCAAAACGGTCAAGCTTCCAGACCAGCACAATGTCAAACAACCGTTTCTCGCTGTCCTTGATCATCTGCTGGAAGTCCGGGCGGTTATCGGTTTTGGCGGAAAGGGCACGGTCAATATAGTGCTTGATGACCGTGATGCCGTTCTTTTCGGCATAGGCCGTACATTCACGAATCTGCCCCTCGATAGATTCTTCGCGCTGGTTATCGCTGGAATAGCGGGCGTAAATCACGGCGGTCATGCAAACACCCCTTTCACTTCATTCTCCGCAGGCGGCGCACAAGGTCGGATGCGCTGTACAGCACACGAGCCACCGAAACAGCATCCTCGCCCACAATGTAGAACACCGAGTAGTTGTCCACCAGCATCTGCCGCAGCCCTTGAGTGCGCTCCGGCTCGCTCTCTACCAGCGCACAGCGTTCCGGCAGGATGTTCAGCGACTGGATGGCTTCTGCAATGCGGTTATACTGCCCCATAGCCGTGTCAGGCTCCAACAGACGGTCAGCAATATAGCTGTAAATCTGCTCCATATCGCTGAGGGCTGCATGGGAAATTTTTACGTCATACTGCTTCATCTGTGCTGTTCCCCGAACTGTGCGAATGCGCTTGCGGCATCCACGGTATCACCGTTCTGAATCTCCTTGATGCCCACCTGCAAGGCTGCATGAAGCTGGTCATCGGTCATGGTGTCAGCGTTCAGAGCCGCAGGAGCCTTCGGCAGGGACAGAGAGAAGGGAATGCCGCCCGTCAGAGTGATTTGGCGCAGGTACATATCAATGGCGGTTGCCATCGGGATGCCGAGCTGCTTCAGTACATCTTCGGCTTGCTGTTTGACGGTAGGGTTGACACGAAGGTTAAGTGTCATTGTTTTTTCCATGGTTATCACCTCGGCCTTATTGTAACGTATTTTGCGTTGCAAATCAACAACTCCCAAACTTATAATTAAATTTCTCCATATTGCACAACATAACTTCAGGTTCTCCGACTTCTAAAATTTTGCTTCATACCAATACCAATGTGCTGCAATTCGTTCAGTATATTGTGTATTATCACCTTCTGATTCTGCCCACGACCATCCATTTCCACTTTTTACAAACTCAACCGGAACATCTTGAAAGCCATGTGGTTCATCATCTTCAGAATAGTAAAAGCCCTTATATGTAGTACTCGGAATGAGCCCGAAAGAGCCTGTACAAAATTCCACCATATCATCTGCGTAATAATATACTTTCCATCCATTCCACTCTAGCGGTCCCATTGGATGTTCTTCTATCACTTTCCGCGCATAGTTTGTCAGCTCATCCTGATTTCGCAGTACATAAGACTGGATGGATTTTTTGCTAAATGGCCGAACAATCAACGCCGTAGCTACAGCAATACACCCTAGTGCGGTCAAAAGTCCAATGCAAATTCTTTTCATGTTTTTCTCCAGTCAACTGAAAACATATCACGCTGTAAGAACTATGATATCGCAGACTTTACTTTAGCGTGTGTACAATATGCAGTGCCATATCTGCATTTTCTTTGTCTACAAATATCTCTGTGATATACTTTGGTTTTATACCTAGAGTTCCAATTCTTGCCTGATCGAACGTATTACGCCGATTGACATCTTTAGTTTTGCAATAGAACTTGATTCCCGCAGCCGCCAACGCATCCGTGATGCGACTGCCTTGGTAGGGATCAGAAACGGTTGCGACTTGCGATTTGAAAAACTGCTCTAGCATAAAAGGATCTCCTATATACACTCTAAAAGAAATCTCTTGCGTTTCTTACTGGAATAACGAAATTTAAGCCCAATTTATTTCGTTTGTCTACAAAATTTTTCAAAATCGTATAGCTGCACATAAATTCATGGAAAATTTGTTGCATAATCACAGTTTTGTTTATCTGCATCGCTATTGAGGACGAATACGGCAATACTCCAACGCAGCGGGCGGAACTGGACTGGCTGCTCTACAACAAGCCCTTGGAGTATGCTCAGCTTGTGCTGGGTGGTGAGATTGAGCATTATCTCTCACTCAGCTGTGACCATGGCAGATTTAGAGGATTGACCTTTAATTAAAATATCCAAGGCAAAACAACAGCCCTCTACTTGCAGTCGTTGCAAATAGAGGGCTCATGGTTAGTTAGTAGTTCAACCTATTATGGTAACCATCTGAAAATACTGATACTGGTATTCATCTTCTAATACCGCCTGCATTTCTTCCATGTATAGCGGGTCTTT
Organism: Faecalibacterium sp. I2-3-92; assembly: GCF_023347315.1. Classification (GTDB taxonomy): domain Bacteria; phylum Bacillota; class Clostridia; order Oscillospirales; family Ruminococcaceae; genus Faecalibacterium; species Faecalibacterium duncaniae. The sequence goes on along the minus strand of NZ_CP094470.1, from coordinate 962,678 downwards.
CAACAGTTTGGGATGAAATGCTCGCTCTCTCCAGAGTCGGACTCCAATTTCGGGAAAAAAATATTCCGTTCCCAGTTGCAAGTCCTTTTCGTTGCAAATAACGTTGTCCTTTTTCATTAAGCTATCAATAATACACTCGGCGGCTGTATTAAACATATCCATCCCGAACAATTTTATTGATGCCACTTTAGACAAATCACGCTGGATGCCGATTTCAGCAGCTTTTCCGTTCCGATACTGCACAAGAAAGAACGAATCATTATCCATATATCGTCCGGTTATCAAATTAGGGTCATCGGTTTCCGCACAACATTCCATTTGCATTGCTTCATCAGAAGAATTCGACCACTGTTTCTTCATTTGTAGAAGAGCATTTTCTAATTCATCTGATGTCATGCCTAATTTTAATTGTCCAATTCCAATATGTGGTTCAATAATTATCTCTTTCATAACAAAACCTTATACCAAAAAGTGAGCCATACAAATGCAGCAGTTGCACATATCATCAGAACCAGTAGTATCGTACTTGCAAGTTTTTTCTCAATGGAAACTTTCTGATTTTCGCACAAGACAATTTGCTGAAGATTGTGAAATTCGGCTTCGCTGACATTTCCATTTAACGCTTTCCATGTATTGCGGCGTTCTGTAACCAGCAAGAAATCAGACAGCATTTCCATAAAAATGACGGCGAAAAATGCCAGAGAAAAGAACCACATACCGCTCCATTGGCTTGCTGTCAAAGTATCTCGGAGCGTTGCCGGTTTCAAGGACTGTACCGCAATGACATAAAGTACGGTACTTTGTTCACAGTTGTTCTCCTTAATCTGCTGGCACCTATACACCGTTATTCCCATCATGTCTAAAAGCGAATTGATTTTGCAATTTCCAATGCCTGGCTTTCCGACACAGAACTTGCTTCAAGTTCAATTGCAACAAAGCATTCTTTCTCGTTATCATAAGCGAGAACGCCTAAATTGTTTACTGGTTCTGAATTTGCACCATCTTGAAAAATTACCGTTGTAAGTGCAGTCGTTCCGCGTTCCGTGGTTTGTATCACATCGTATTTATTATCCGTGTCAAACCTGTAAACCGATCCTAGCCGAAGTGCAGAGTAAACAATCTGCACGGAATCTCTATCACCTTCATATGGCTCATAGGTACTGTATCCAACCGCGCCAACCAACACATGATTTTTGTCATAAATATCATATACTGGATAAGACGGATTCAGGCTTGCAAGAACAAGCGGTTTATTATCAGCACGTTGCGTTTGTTCTCTCTTTTGAATTTTCCACCCTTGCGGAAGTTCGATTGAAATAACACTGCTCGCTTGTCCTGATTCTTCAGGTTGAAATTCAATTTGCCGATTTGGTTTCTCCTTGTTTTCAGCTTGTTCTCCTAAAATATCTGATGCGATTTGTCCATATTCTTTATCAGTGGTGATGGATTCCAGATACTGATAAATCGTATTTCTTTCTTCATCCGACCCACTATAGGGAAGCTCTGTTTTTATGCCGGATAAAACAAGCTGCTGAAAGTCTTTATCATTCATCAGTTTGTCATATTTCAACACATACAGTGTGTCTTGAGGGAATTTGATAAGGCGATTTGTCAACACCGAAAAGCAATCTTCTGTATACCCACCATCCGATTCTTTAAGCTTTTGCAGTACTTGGCTTGTGCTGGCATTTTCAAGATTAGATAAAAATTCCTGCTCGCTTGTCACCGATGTCGATATAGGAGAGTTCATAGAAGTTGAAGAGGATACTTTTGTTGAGCAAGCTGACAATCCTATGATTGTCGCAACCGAAATTGCAATGAAGCTCCTTTTCATATAGAACATACACCTCCCGTTTGTTTCCATCAGAAGCTTTTACTTAGACAACGCAGCAACCAACACATTTGTTGCAGGATTTTCCAAATTTGTTTACTTAAACAAAAATCCATACTCGCATTTGTGCTCATCTACAAATATCTAGGCATTTTGCTGTTAACAAATACTTTCTGCAACCTTCATCAACTCATCCAATGAACCATCGCCCATAATTGTGCAGGAAACACCAGCATCCTCCCAAATCAAAATATAACAGGTGACCTGCCCCGGAATCTCACTTGTTCCAAGTGTTGCTTCCTTATCTCCAATCTTTACAGTTGTATAAACGGTATGTTCATTATCGAATGTTTCAATCTGTCCGTATGCGGTTATAATTGAACAATCCACAAAATAGATTTCTCCGGCAGCATTAACATACGCATGAGAGAATGTTTCCTTTTTATCATAGCCTTGCGTATAGTCACGCCAAAATCCGACTTGTACATAATGTTCACTATACGCATCGGGAAGCTGCTCCAACGGTTCGCCGTCCACTTGATACGTCAGCTGCATCTCAATGGGCAGAAATTTTTGAATCATCGTATAGACTGCCCTGCGGAAATCTGCACTTACTGCAAGCGCGCCGAGAGTTAAAATTACCAGCGTCAGGACCGTAATAAGCACTCGTTTCAGCACAGGGCGGTGTTTATGCAACGCCGCTTGCAGGCGAGCATCCCATCGGGACGTGTCCGGGTAGCGTTCCTTAAGCTGGGCCGGACTTGGCAGCTCATCCAGCTCTTTTTGTGCATCTGCACGGAGTGCCATCATCAATGCAGCATCAAAAGAAACTTCTGCTCTCTCACTCATGGCTGTTCAACTCCTTCCACAATAGTTTTCTTCCACGGAAAAGCCGCATCCGAACCACTTCATCCGTCAGTCCAAGCGATTCGGCAATCTCCCGGTTGGTGTAGCCCATTGCCAAAAGACGTAGTGGGGCACGATACATTGGTTTCATCTGTCCGATCAGTTCTGTCAGGTGTTGGATGTTATCGGTGCTGACTACTGCATCATCCGGCACCGGGGCATCATCTGGCACGTCTGGGATTTCTTCTAATGGTTCTTCTCGCTGCTTGCGAAGCATATCGTATGCACGGCTTCTACTACAACTAACGAGATAAGCGGCGAGTTCGTGACAGTTTTCTCGATGAATTTTAGAAAAATTTTTGGCAACGTACAAAAACACCTCTTGCAGTACATCTTCTGCCAGATACGAATCGCCCATAATTTTGTAAGCAGTATGGTAGACCAGCCGCTTGTAGGTATTGTATACATCTACAAATTGTTCTTCACCGCTCTGGTCATCCAGAACTGCCAGATACATTGCCAGCATTTTCGCTCACATCCCTCTTATCGGGAGGAATTATGTCAATTTGACACAATTCCTCTCTGCCCATTCAGATAAACCACCACGGCAGTTCCAGCCACAGGTTATCCATAGCTTGTTCCTCCGTCTTTTTGGCGCGGCCTTTCGTCAGGTGAAAGTATATCGCCGTGCCGATCAGCGGATGTTCCTCGCCATCGGTGAAGCCATAGCGGTACAGCAGATAGGTCTGCTCCCGTTGGGTCAGCCGTTTCAGGCCATCGTACAGTTCCCGGCGCGATTCCTGCTCTTCCATAATACTCTGCGGCTGCATGGCGTAGGGGTCGGCTATGGCTTCAATGCGCCGCAGTTGTTCCTCTCCCGGCAGAACATCGTCCAGCGAAACGCGCTGGTAGCAGACGCCGTCCTTATCCTCCGTCACCATCCGCTGCTCAAAAGCAGTAAAGGCATCCCGAACCATGTCCATCATGGCGTTGCGGATGGCAGGAGCAGCATAGGTCAGGAACTTCATGCCGCGCGCTGCATCGAACTTCGGCACGGCTTTCCATAAGCCAAAGCTGCCCGCTTGTTTCAAATCGTCCGTGTCAAGGATCAGGCCGGACTGTGCCAGATTCATGCTGCGGAAAAGGTCATTTGCCACCTTGCCAATAAAGGACTTGTTGTTGTCGATCAGGCTGTCCAGTGCGGCAGCATCGCCTTTCTGTGCCAGCGCACAAAGCCGTTCATTCGTCTGCTTCATGGGCGTTTTCCTGCTCTGCGGCAGACTGCAAGATTCCCAGCAGACCGCTCCGCAGCTGTTCCAGTGCTTCCGGCGTGGCTCCTTCCATACCCGAAACGCTGTCCAACATTGCATCTGTCAACTGCTCTGCCGTAATCGTTGGGTGCTGCACATCCTGCCCTTTGGTCAATTCGGTGAACATCTTCTCTGCCACTTTCTTGCTCATGGCTTCCTGTTCGGCGTAATGGCTCCCGATGTCCTTTTTGATTTCCTTGACCGTTGCCATGAAGTACATCTCAATGTCATCAAGGTCACCTTGGTATACTGGCTTTCTCCGAAGGCTGATGTCCTTTGCGGCTTTGGCTGCTTCCGGGGTCTTGACCCTTGTACGCAGCAGGGTGCTCAATGTCGTGAGCATGGCGTTCTGTGCTGCGATGCCGGAAGCAAAGGTATCATCAAAATACTGCGATATGCGGTAAGTAAGCTCTGCGAAGCGAGCGTTTTCCAACAGCAGGTTGACCACCTCTGTATTGACACGTCCTGTGTAGAGGTTCTTTGCGGCTTCTACGGACAAGCCTAACTCGGCAATGTCGTAGTTCTTGCGGTCGGGAATGTTGGTTTCTCCCAGCAGAAAATCCGTGGACACGTTGAACAGCCTTGCAATTTTCAGCACCTGCTCATGGGTCAGGGTTCCCTTTGCACCGCTGATAAAGCGGCTGATGGTGCTCTTGGAGCAGCCGATTTCCTTGGCAAGCTCCGGTTGGCTGATGTTGTGCTCTTTCATCAAGTCCGCAAGACGGATGTTGGATGGTGCAGGCAGATATTCCTGTGCCATGTGGTCGGCCCTCCTTTTTGAGCTTTTTCCTCATTATAATACGCTCTGCCGTTTTGTTCAATATACGGTTACCTCTCCGCCCTTGCTGTTGCAGTCCTGCAACCAGTGAGGGCATTTTTCTTTTTCCGTTGCAGTTCTGCCGTTTTTTCGCCTTTTCTGCAAAATTTTCCGTATATTCAGGCACAAGGCAAAAAAACACCAGAGTTCCCACTTTGGGGTACTCTGGTGCAGTACATAACATCGCCCTGCCCGGTGGCCGCAGGGTGCGGGGCTTTGTGGGCATCGAGCCGCTTGTCCACCCCTGTCCATAAAAAGTGCATTTTTTCACGGAAGAAGTTCGTACAACCTGTACGGTCTGTACTTGTACGCACCCGTACGGCAAATTGAAGCAAATACAAACGTGTTATCGTTTGTATTTCAGATTTCTGTACGCCGTACAGACCGTACAGGTTATTTGAAGTCCGTACGCAATTTTTCAGATGCGTACGGAGCAATCAAGTTCGCATTGTGCGAACTTGATCGTAGCTCTCCCGCAGGAGACGTTCCCCCTCGGAGAGTCCTCGAAGAGCCCACTACACTTTGCAGCCCATAGGGATGAAAGTGTCATAGTGGGTTATTACACTTCCGGGGAAGTGCATCTCCGTCCTCGTCACCTCTCGATGAACCTTGAAAGGAGGGATGCCCTTTGGCAAGAAACGATGGCGTTGACCGCACCAGTGTCCGGAATCTCGCCGTTTCGGACAAGGCCGTTGGCAACACCCAGCAGCACAATGAGCGTGAAAAGGACAGTTATCGGAACCCCGATATTATCCCCCAGCGCGCTGCATGGAACGTCCACTTCAAAAAGCCTACCGCTAGCTACACCGACCTGTTCGCCCAACTGGAAACCGCTGGTACGATTTCCACGCGCGGCTTGAAGCCGGATGCCACCCATTATTGCGAGCTTGTCTTTGATGTCAACTCGGCCTATTTTGACAATCACGGTGGCTACGAGTTCGCCAAACAGTTCTATGAGGATGCCTACAAAGCAGCCGTTCAAATCGTGGGTGGTGAGCAGTATATCCTCTCGGCAGTCATGCACGCCGATGAGATCAACCGTGCCATGACCGAAGCACTAGGCCGCGAAGTTTACCACTACCACCTCCATGTGGTCTATGTACCTGTGGTGGAAAAGCAGATCCTGTGGTCGAAACGCTGCAAGGACAAGGCACTGGTCGGAACAGTCAAGGAGACCGTCATGCAGGTCAGCCGGAGCAAGAAGTGGGCATCCAAGCCCCTGCTGGACGATGCCGGAAAGCCTGTGCTGCAAAAGAACGGCAAGCCAGTCCTGAAGAAGTCGTACAGCGTCCTGCAAGACGATTTCTTCAACTATATGCGTACTGCCGGGTACACGGATGTGGAGCGCGGTGAGCGCGGCAGCACCGAAGAACACCTGACCGTCACCCAGTTCAAAGTCCAGCGGGAGCAGGAACGGCTGGACACCCTGACCACCCAAGCCGACCAGCAGGCACAGTCGCTTGCCAAAACCAGTCAGACCCTCTCCAAAAAGGAGAAGGAACTTGCCGCTGTGCAGAAAAAGGCCACGCTCACGAAAGAAGCCCTCATTCATGCGCGCGATCTGGATTATATCGGCAAGCGCACCTTCCTCGGCAACTACTCGCTGACCGAAGAAGAATTTTCCAAACTGAAAAAACAGGCTGACCACGGCTATATGATGGACGTGGAGAACCGTCGCTTGAAAGAAGAACTTTCCACCGCCAAGAAAGAGGCCGTTCGTTGGAACAACAAGTACCACGACCTGTGGTACGATGTAAAGCCCTATCTGGATGCTCTCCACCGTGCTCCTGAACTGGTGCGCGGTTTTCTGGAAAAGATTCTTGCCCCCAAGCAGGAGCGCACCATGAATGTGCCGCAGAAAAACCGCAAGCGTGGTCAGGATATGGAACTTTGAGTTTCGGAGGATACTATTTGAACAAAAAGAAGAAGTCAAACAAATCCGGCTACCCGGATGAAGCAATCAAGACCCTTGCGCGTTGCTTTTATCCCTCCATGGTTGAGTTTTTCAACAGTGAGGAAGGCCAGCGTGAATATGAGGAATGGCTGAAAGAGCAGGAAGCTCTGCAAGCCTTGCCTGTTGCAGCATAAAAACAGCAGGACGCTTCCAGTAAAGGGAACGCCCTGCCTTATATAGATGTATCTCACCGAGGTGTGTCCAGTTGGGCACACCTCTTATTTTTTTGCCCTTAATCTTCTAAGCCATGGCTCCCAGTTGTATTCTTCAAATATTCCTCCGGGTCACCATTCAGAATCAAATCGGCATAGCCCAGCGGGTCATTATAGATAAGGTAGTCCAATTCGGTCTGCTGTGCCATGGTCACATCCAACGCATCCTCGACCCCGGTGCAGTCGATGGAGATTTTTCTCCCGTCCCGGAGCAGCAGTTCCACGCAGCCAGTGTCCATATTAAACTTGCAGGCTCTTTCATCGTACTTCATAATCATACCCTCCAAATCTTGTTATTGGCTTACGGTCTATGACAAGGTATCGGAGTTTTGCGCCGTCCACAGGAACCTTCGTTGTTGTACCCGAAGAAAACGAAAAATCCGAACCCTTCTCCAATCGGAAACAGGTTCGGATTTTTCTTGTTTGGTGGGCGCGGGTGGATTCGAACCACCGAAGCTGAAAAGCAGCAGATTTACAGTCTGTCCCCATTGGCCACTCGGGAACACGCCCATATCCTATTTGCAGTCATCTCTGACTGCCTGTATATTTTATCATCTGAAGTGGCATTTGTCAACTACTTTTTCCACGGATTTTCTCTTTTTCTGTCGTTCTCTATTTTCCTGCGTTTTACCGCAATAAAAGCACTTTCTATAACAGCAAAAGACCCCAAAACGTTTTCCGTTTTGAGGTCTTTTTGGAGCTGGTGACAGGAGTTGAACCTGCAACCCACTGATTACAAATCAGTTGCGCTGCCATTGCGCCACACCAGCATCTGTTACCTAGATAGTATACCACCAGCGGGCGGGTTTGGCAAGGCTTGATTTCTGATTCTACGGTTATTCCACGGTCACGCTCTTGGCGAGATTGCGGGGTTTATCCACATCACAGCCGCGCAGAACAGCCATATAGTAGGCAAACAGCTGCAGCGGAACGATGAGCTGCAGGGGCATCAGCAGGTCATCGTAGTCATCCAGACGCACCACATAGTCGGCCACGCCATCGGGCACCACGGCATCCCGGGTGGTGAAGAGCAGGACTTTTGCGCCGCGGCTCTTGGTCTCCTTGGCGTTGGAGATGGTCTTTTCGTAGACCTGCTTCTGGGTGGCAAGGGCGATCACCGGCACGCCGTCTGTTACCAGACTGATGGTGCCATGCTTGAGTTCACCCGCCGCATAAGCATCCGAGTGGACATAGCTGATCTCCTTCAGCTTCAGGCTGCCCTCCAGCGAGAGCGAATAGTCGAACCCGCGGCCGATGAAGAAGCAGCTCTGGGTATTGACGAAACGGCTGGCCAGATACTTGATCTGCTCACAATCGGCCAGGCGGGGCTTGATGACCTCCCCGGCCCGGAGCAGCTCTGCCGTCAGGCGGCGGATCTCGGCATCGGTCTGCATTCCCCGGGCGTAAGCCAGCCGCAGGGCGAACAGGTAGAGCACGCACATCTGCACCATGTAGGCCTTGGTGGAGGCCACGGCGATCTCAGGGCCGGCATAGGTGTACATGACATAGTCCGCCGCGCGAGCAATGCTGCTGCCCACCACGTTCACAATGGCCAGCACCGGCACGCCCCGGCTCTTGGCCAGCTTGAGGGCGGCCAGCGTATCGCTGGTCTCGCCCGACTGGCTGATGATGATGACCAGATCCTCCGGCCGCAGGATGGGGTTCCGGTAGCGGAACTCGCTGGCGATCTCCACCTGTGCAGGCACCCGGGCCAGCGCCTCGATGGCAGCCTTGCCCACCATGCCCGCGTGCATGGCCGTGCCGCAGCCCACCAGATGCACCGTACCGATGCGGCGCAGCCGCTCATCCGTCAGCTCAGGAACGCGCAGGTCGGGCAGACCGTTCTCCACACGGGGGCTCACCGTGGCCATGATGGCCGCAGGCTGTTCGTTGATCTCCTTCAGCATGAAGTGCGGGTAGCCGCCCTTTTCAGCGGCTTCCTGATCCCAGTTGGCGGTCAGAACCTCCCGCTCCACCGGCTCCGCGAACTCATTGTAGAAGCGGATGCCGTCGGCGTTCACCACCGCCATGTCCCCCTCTTCCAGCACGCTGTACCGGCGGGTATATTTCAGCAGCGCCGGGATATCCGACGCAATAAAGCTTTCCTCTTCGCCCCAGCCCACGATGAGCGGGCTCTCCCGCTTGACCGCGAATAGGGTATCCGGGAAATCCCGGAACAGAACAGCCAGCGCATAACTGCCCCGCACCATGGCCAGGGCGGCGCGCAGGGCTTTGAGGGGCTCTCCCTCATAACAGCTATCGATGAGCTTGACCAGGACCTCGGTGTCGGTCTCGCTCTCAAAGGTATAGCCCTTGGCCATGAGCCGCTCCTTCAGCACACCATAGTTCTCGATGATGCCGTTGTGGACGATGCTCACCCGGGGCGTGGAATGCGGGTGGCTGTTCACATCGCTGGGCTCCCCGTGGGTCGCCCACCGGGTGTGGCCGATGCCGCAGCCGCTCCGGGCCAGAGCCTCCACCGCCAGCCGCTTGCGCAGCTCAGCCAGACGGCCCTTGCTCTTGACCACCCGGATGCCGCCCTCCAAAGCCAGGGCCACACCGGCGGAATCATAGCCGCGGTACTCCAGCTTTTCCAGACCATCCAGCAAAACATCCTGTGCATTCCGTTTTCCAACATAACCAACAATGCCACACATACAAAACACCTCCATGCCGACAGCCCGGCGCAAAAAACGCGCGCAGCACAGCTGTCAGCCTCCTGTAACAGTTTATGTTCTTGTATGGCTTTCTTTGAGGGAATCTGTTACGGTATCACTGCCGATTTTTGCCCCTCTCTGCGGCTGGTATAGCCCATGGTCAGCCGGAGAAACATCCGCCGAATTTTTCGATGATTCCTCTCCTCGTCACCCTCACGGCTGTCACCCGTGTGGCCCGGCGCTTTGTGTCAACTGGTGGCAGACATCACTCCTCTCAATTAGAATCCTCTTAGACAAAGCCCTGCTATTAAACCCCACCGTCATCCCTTCGGGATGACACCGCCCCTACTAGGGGCGGCCTTGGCAGAGCAATACAGTTTGTGTATATAGGGAAACTTTACGAAATGCCAAGGGCCCCACTATTAGGGGGGCTGGCGGGCGTAAGCCCGCCTGAGGGGTTTGACCCATTATCTTTTTCCCAGCATCTTATGCAGCTTCGGCCGCCACACCAGCTGATACACCTGCAGCAGGTTGTGGAGCGCCCGGTCATACAGCAGAAAGGCAACGTTGCCCATGGCAAGGGTGGCCAGCGAGACCGCCAGCGCGGTGGTCTTCAGCTCCTGCGAAATGCTGCCCGCAGGCACCAGCAGCAGCACCAGCCCGTACATGGCCAGCACGGCACCGTTGCAGAGCAGCAGCTTGCACAGCACCCGCACCAGCGGCAGACGGATGCGTTCAAACCGGGGCTTGATCAGCGGGTAATATCCCAGCAGGAACACAAAGATCAATGCCACCTCCTTATCCGGCACAAAGAGCAGGCTGAGCAGGCTCACCGCGCCGTAGGCTGTCATGGCCATGGTCCTGCCGCACTCCACGCAGACCGTAGCGATGAGCAGGCTGGCCACCGCCGGGGCAATGAACATCAGCACCGGCACCACAGCCCCCAGCAGCATCAGGGCCACGCTCAGGGCAGCCGCCATGCCGCAGTAGGCCATCGCCCAGCTCTTGCGGGCCTTCACGGCAGCTCCCAGCGCACGGGCTGGTTCTCCGGGTCCAGCGGCTCCACCGCATGGCGCAGGCCCAGGATCATAATATTGTCGATCAGACTCTTGTTCAGCTTGACATCCAGCATCCCGTAGGCGCGCACCAGATCGTTTGCCGCAGCCAACGACTGCCGCCGGGCATTTTCCAGTGCAGCACCGGGGTCCTCGACACCATTGACCAGATACACATTGTACCGCTCGGCCCGCTTGTCATCGGCCACACGGCCCGCCTTATCCAGCAGGTAGAACACCCGCCCGATGCAGCTGCCGATATAGCGCATACTCTTGCGCTGGCTGTTCTCATCGGTGGCAAGCGTGGAGTAGAGCGCACCGTAGATGTTGCTCATAGGCTCGGCAACCTCGGTGTAGTTTTTGGCGTTCAGGTTCATCTGAACGATCGCCTGCTCCTGCTCCTGTTCAAACAGCCGTTCCAGCGCGGGGTTCTCCTGCACGGCCTTTTCATAGGCGCGGCGGAGCAGGATGCGGTCGATGGTGCGCTTCACCCGCTGTTGGAAGGGCAGCTCGTCACTGCGGCGGTCCTGCAGCTTATGCCAGCCCAGCAGCACCTCCACCTGCGCGGCCAGCCGGATGCCCTGGGTCTGGCACATCATCGGCCTCCAGCAGAGCGTCCAGGGCAGGCGCACCTTTTTGCAGGTCGCCTCCCGCCCGGCCAGGCTGTCTGACAGCAGTGCGAACAGAACCCCGTTGTGCTGCAGCTGACTGCACGAGTAGAGCCCGTAGGTCGTGTTCAGCTGATACTGCACGCCCCGCAGGTACCATTGGTAGATATTATAATCCCGGATGGTAAGCTCCGGAAGATAAGGCCGCATCCGACCGTCCATGTCTTTTTATTCTCCTGTTTACTTTTTCTTGAACTCGACGGTACGCTTCCCGTCAAAGCCCTGCTTGGGCATCGGCTTTGCCTTGTGCTCAAACTTGGGGGCCTCGTAGTACATATACAGCTGGCAGGGGATCATACCGTTGTACATCTTGCGGCGCTTGTTGGCGCGCTTGCCGTAGTGGCTCTCAAACTCCATATCGGCAGTGATGGCGTACAGGCCCGCGCAGGGATGCTCGGCCATCTGCTGGCCCAGGGTGCGGGCCAGCTTGGCGGCACCCTCGATGGTGCTCATCCGCTCACCGTACGGGGGATTGGTCAGAACGATGGCTTCGGGCTTTGCCGCAAAGTCAGCGACATCGGCCACCTCAAAATGGCAGCGCTTTTCCACACCGGCCAGTTTTGCGTTGGCATTGGCCAGTGCCACGGCGGCGGGGTCGATATCGTAGCCAAAGGCCTCAAAGCCCACATCCAGCTTGGACTCTGCCAGCGCTTTCTGGCGCTGCTCGGCCCAAATGGAAGCGGGCACAAAGCTGTAACGCTCGGCGGCAAAGCGGCGCTTGAGGCCGGGGGCAATGTTCATGGCCTTCTGGGCGGCTTCGATCAGCAGGGTGCCGCTGCCGCAGAAGGGATCTTCCACCAGACTGTCGCGGCGGACACGGCCCAGGTCAGCAATGGTCGCGGCCAGCGTCTCACGGATGGGGGCTTCCATGGCGTTGCGGCGGTAGCCGCGCTTGTGCAGGCCCTCGCCGGTGGTATCCAGCATGATCTCGCAGACATTCTTGCGCAGCATGAAGCGGATCTTGTACTCCGCGCCGGTCTCGGGCAGAACAGAGGTATGATGCTTGTTCATCAGGCGCTTGACCACAGCCTTTTTGATGATGCTCTGGCAGGCAGGCACGCTGGTGAGCTGACTGTTCAGGGAAGAGCCGGTCACAGGGAAGGCGGCATCGGCGGGCAGTAGCTCTTCCCAGGGGATGCTGTACACGCCGTCAAACAGCTCATCGAAGGTGGAAGCGGGGTAGGTGTTGAGGAGCAGCATCACGCGCTCCACCGTGCGCAGGTTCAGGTTGGCGGCAGCGATCATTTCCGGCCCGCCTGCAAAGGTCAGGCGGCCATCCCCTACCCGGATGTTCTCGGCCCCGATGCGGGTCAGCTCAAATTTCGCAGTTGCCTCGCAGCCAAAGAAGCAGGGTGCGATCAGTTCAAATTTTGCAGGCATTCTGGTTCCTTTCTTGTCCGTGGGCGTTGCCGCACCACCAAAAAACAGGCCCGCCCCGCTGGGGCAGGCCCGGTTCGTTCTGTGAATCAGCGGCCGCGGCGGGAGCGCGGTGCATAACCGCCGCCGCGGCGGTTGTTGGTCTCGTGGTCGAGGTCGGCCATCTTTTCCTCGCTCTGGCTCTTGAAGCGGCTCATCATATCCTCAAAGCTCAGGTTATCGCTCTTGGCCGGGGCCTTGGGCTGCCACACACGGGGTGCTGCATCCCTGGCAGGGCCGCGCCCACCCTCACGAGGGGGCCGTCCGCCGCCGCGGGAATTACCGAAATGGCCGCCCTCGCGGGGGCCGTTCTGGCGCGGGCCGCCGGGCCGGGGCCCACGGTCACTGCGCGGCTGACGGGGTGCCGGCGGCAGCAGCCGCTTGATGGACAGCGCGATCTTGCCGTCCGGTGCAATGTTGATGACCTGCACCTTCACAGCATCGCCGTCGTGCAGCACCGTGTTGATATCCTGCACATATTCATTGGACACCTCGGAAATGTGGACCATGCCCGATTTGCCCTCAGGCAGCGCAACAAACGCGCCAAAGGGCTTTACGCCGGTCACACGGCCTTCCAGTACGTTCCCTACCTCAATTGCCAAAACTCAATACTCCTTGCTCTCTTTTTGTGGGGGCACCGGGTCTGTCCGCAGAGCTGCCCGGCGGGGTGTGCCCTCAGTTGCCGGTCACATCCACAAAGATGCGCTCGTTGGGGGCTGCGTAGTTGTAAGAATCCCGGGCGACCCACTCGGTCACATCGTCGGCATCGCCGCTGAGGATGCGCTTCATCTCCTCGTTCTGGGTCTTTTGCTGTTCGATCTGCTCGTTCAGCGTCTGCAATTCCGCACGCCGGGAACTGATGGACACCTGATTGGAGATGTAGGCCACCAGCATACTCAACAGCAGCAGAATGAAGAAAAGACGAAGGATCGTCCGCACAAACGGGCTGCGTCTGCGCTTTTTCCGGGTGGTATTTGCCATTTTTCAGCGCCTCCTGTGCTCAGCAGGCCCGAAACGCCTGTACTCTTACTTTGATACGTTAGAATTATACAACAACCGCCGTGTGCTTGGCAAGTTCTTTTTCGGTTTTTTTGCGCTTCTTTTTTGCGCGCGGCGCGCTCTGGCCTGCTCCGACCGGTTTTTGTGGGCTGCTGCCAGCGGCTGCAATGCCCGCCGGGCCAGCCGGAGCGGTCCCGCCGCCAGCCAGAACAGCCCCTGTTCCAGTGCCTGCAGGGCAGGCCGCAGAAGCCGTTCGGCCCCAAAAGCACAGAGAAAGGCACTGCCCGGCATGTACCACCGCAGCACGCCCCCGGCGCTCAGGGCGGCGGCATAGCTCTGCAGCCCCAGCAGGACAGCCCCCACAAGGGCCATATCCGGCAGGAACGCCGCCCGCCCCCTGACCGGAAACACCGCGCGCACGCTGCCCAGCACAAGGCCCAGCAGAGCGCAGGCAGCCGCCTCCTGCCCGATGAGCGCGGGCGCAAGGGCCGGTGCCATCAGCGGAGCAGCCGGGACAGAAAGCCGCCCGGGGTGCGCGCGGCGGTGTACTCCACCGTGTCGATGCGGCCCGTCAGCTTCACTTCCCCGCTGTCGAGGTCGAGGCTGGTCACGTTGAGCTGCGCCCCGGCCAGCTGCAGCACGCCCCGGGCTGTTTCAATGGCAGCACTCTCCGCGTTGCACTGCAGCACCCGCCTGACCCCTGTTACCGTCAGCTTTTCCCGGTTCTCCAGGATGAGGTCGCTGTTCCCCGCCTGCTCTGCCATGCACCTCTCCCCCTTCTGGTGAAGGTTATGCAAACAGCTTGCGGGATAGAACTTCTCCGTCAGCCTTTCGGGCTGCCACCTCTCCTAATAGGCGAGGCAAGAATGCAGCAGCATAAACTTAGCGACCCATATTAGGGGAGCTGGTGCAAAGCGCCTGAGAGGTTATTCCGAAATGATCTCGTACATCTCCCGGGCCACATCCTTGGTGCGGGGCTCCACGTCAGAGAGCACCTTTACCTTGATGGGCCGGTTGCCGAAGGTGACCTCGATGATGTCCCCTTCCTTGACCGCCTGGCTGGCCTTGGCGATCTTGCCATTGATGAGGATGCGGCCCGCATCGGCCACCTCATTTGCCACGGTGCGGCGCTTGATGAGCCGCGAAACTTTCAGGTATTTATCCAGTCTCATGTTATGATCCTCCAGAAAAGCAGGCCCTCTCCATCATTGCGCTTTGTCCGCCGCCGCACCTCCGGACAGGGGAGCCGGCAACGCGAAGCGTTGACTGAGAGGTTTTACAAAAAAACCGCCGGAACCACTGCGGCCCCGGCGGCAAAGATCGAACTTACAGGGTATCCTTCAGAGCCTTGCCCGGCTTAAAGACAATGCTCTTGGAAGCAGCGATGGTGATGGGCTCACGGGTGCGGGGGTTGATGCCCTGGCGCTCTGCGCGCTCACGGATCTCAAAAGTGCCAAAGCCGGAGATGGTGATCTTCTCACCCTCAGCCATTGCCTTGCTCAGTGCGTCGAAAGCGGCATTGACAGCCAGCTCGGCGCTCTTCTTGCTCATCTCGGTGTTTGCTGCAACCTGTGCGATCAGATCGGTCTTGGTCATAATGGGGTACCTCCACAAAATTTTACTCAGCTTTTTCTATCAGACAGTGGCAGGGCGTTCCTGCCCGTCTGAATCTTCGGTCTTTTGCAGCAGCTCCTGACGGAACCGCCCGGATGCAAAGGTCAGGGCCTCTTCCGCGTCCACACCGGCCAGCCGCATGGCATTGGCCGCTGCAAACAGCAGCGCCCCGGCCCGCTCGGCGGCATTTTCCGGCACCGCTTCCTCCCAGCCGCGCTCGGCAGCCTTCAGGGCAGCGGCGGCATCCTCTGCCGTCTGCGCAAACGCGCCCTTGCGGGCGGCACGCTTCTGCATCTTCTGGGCATACATCAGGGCGGGCAGGGTGGCCGGAACCGTGTTCAGCTCATCCGCCAGCGTGGTGCGGCCCTTTTCCTTATTTTTGAGCGCATCCCAGCTGTTTATACCGGCATTTTCAGCCGCCGAAGAGGCAAAGATGTTCGGGTGCCGGAACACCAGCTTCTCGCACACCTCCCGGCAGACCTGCTCGAAATCGAACCGGCCCCGCTCTTCCTCAATGACGGTATGGAACGCCACCTGCATCAGCACATCGCCCAGCTCCTCACGCATCATGGCTGCGTCGTCGGCATCAATGGCTTCCAGCGCCTCGCAGGTCTCCTCCAGAAAGTTCTTCCGGATGGAAGCGTGGGTCTGCACCTTATCCCAGGGGCAGCCGTTTTCTCTGTCACGCAGAATGCGGATGATCTGCAGCAGATCCTCCGCCGTGTAGCGTTCCCGTTCGGGCCAGTCCTGCATGGGTGCACTCCCCTTTCCTCTGCTCAAAAACCTGAGCTCGATTGTACCGCAGAATCTGCGATTTTTCAAGGGGACAAGCGCATTTTCCGGCTTTTCATTTCAATTGTTTCCAGAATTTTCACACTTTGCCCTGTTTCTGTGCAGAAAGGGCGGCATCCCCCTACGGGGACACCGCCCTTTCAAGGCTTTTGAGTTACAGCTGTGCGCCGCACTTGTTGCAGAACAGCGCATCCTCAGAGACAGGCGCGCCGCACTGGGGGCAGGTCTTTTTGTCCGTGTCAGGCTTTTTGTCCTTTTCCACGGTCGGCTCAATGGTGATGCCGCTGCCCTCGGCGGGCTCCTCGTCCAGATCGTGGGTGATGACCTCGGCAGCGGGGCCAAGGCTCTCCTTGAGGGCGTTCAGGTTGGCCTCGATGCTGCTGATCATCTCGATATACTTATCCACAAGGGGCTGGTTCTCCTCGTTGCCCTTGGCCAGGCTGTAGACCAGTGCACCCAGCTGACGCTGTGCCCGGGCAAGCTTGGGCTGTTCCGAGACGATCTTTGCCTGCGTTCTGCCGCGCTCTGCCAGATCCATGGCGGCATTGCGGCCCTTTTCCGCATATTCCAGACCCATTTCCTTGATCTTATTGAAATCCATAATGACACCTCTCTTACGGGCATTGGCCCTGTGTGTGCTGTCAGATGATGGTTTCATTATAGCGCACTCAGGCACTGATTGCAACGAATCCCTCACAACTTTTACAGTTTCGTGCGGATTTGGAAACAGTTTTTTCGCATTTGAACAAGAGAATGGAACATTTTCCCCGCAGAGCGCGATTTTATTTTACGGCACTGCCGTAGAACTCCCGCAGCATGCTGTCGGCGGGCAGAAGCTCCAGATCCAGCGGGACCACGTGCTCAAAGCGGCGGGCAGTCTCGTCCCAGAGCTCGGCGTTGTGGCCCTCCAGCGTGAACTGGCGGCGCACGATGCCCAGCAGCCTGGAGATCAGGCCAAGCTCATAGGTAAAGGAGGTGTCCAGCAGAAAGTCCGCCGTGGTCTTGAAGCCCTTGATATACCGGGTCTCGCCGTCCAGCACCCGGTCCCACATGGCAAGGGTCTTTTCGGGGCTGCGGCCCCGGGCGGCAGCGTCCCGCAGGGTGCGGCGGCACAGGCGGATGTCCTGGGTGTTGATGACCCGGCGGCCGTCGATGGCATATTCCTCCCGCAGGCCGGCGTAGATGCGGTAGACATCCTCCGCAGGCACAAGGCCGGTGAGCTCCGGGTTCAGGGCATGGATGCCCTCCACGATGCATACACCGCCCTGCAGGTCCACGGCCTCGGTCTCGTCGGAGCGCCGCTCGTTGGCAAAATCATAGATGGGCAGGGTGGTCCGGCCCGTCTCGCTCAGCTCATGCAGGCACTGCCGGACAAGGGGCAGATCCATGGTATCGGGGTTTTCGTAATCCAGGGTGCCGTCGGGCAGGCGGGGGTAGAACTCCGCCCCACGGAAAAAATTATCCAGGCTGACCACATGGGCGTATGTTCCCTGCCGGATCAGCTCCTCGGCCAGCTTGTGGGCGCTGGTTGTCTTGCCGCTGGCCGACGGGCCGGTGAGCATGACGATCTTGGTGCCGGAAAGGCGCACCTTTTCGGCGGCGTACTTCACGCGGTCACGGTAGCTCTGCTCACTCAGGGCGGCAAGTTCCTGCGGACTGCGGGCGGCAACGTTGTACAGCCCGACTTCAACCAGACGTTTCGGGACCCAAATCGTGATCATAAAAATCAGCCACTCCTTTTTTGCGCTCCAGTACCTCCGCAAAGCGCTGGATATACTCTGTCGGATACTTGAAATTGAAGATGCGCTGCATCCGTCGGCCGCCGTCGGCCACCAGCTTGGTGCTGCCGCCTGCTCCGGCCGAAAGGATGGTCTGGACTTCCTCCATGATATAGATATTATAGTACCCCTCGTGGCCCGGCTTGCACCAGCCCACATTTTCCAGATTCTGCAGGGTGTTCTTTTGGCGGTAGAGGTAATAGGGGCGATATCCTGCATCGGCCAGCAGCTGGCATTTTTCCAGCATGGCCGCCACGTCTGCGTAGTCGTTCTCCTTCTGGTCCTCGATGACGATGCGGGAGGCCCGCTTGAGGGTCAGGGTGTGAACGGTGATGTTCTCAGGGTCCAGCGCGATGGCCTGCCGCAGGCTGTGCTCAAAGCCCGCGACCGTATCGCCGGGCAGGCCCGCGATGAGGTCCATGTTGATGTCCTCATGGCCCGCCCTTCGGGCATCGGCATAGCAGTCCAGGATATCCTGCGCCGAGTGCCTGCGGCCAATGCCCGCCAGCACCTCGTCCGAGAAGGTCTGGGGGTTGATGGAAATGCGGGTGGCACCGTACTCTTTGATGACAGCCAGCTTTTCGGCATCGGTGCAGTCGGGGCGGCCCGCCTCCACCGTGTACTCCACCACCTTGGAAAGGTCAAAGTTCTCCCGCACCGTACCCATGAGCTGGCGGAGCTGGTCAGCGGACAGGCTGGTGGGGGTGCCGCCGCCGATATAGATGCTGCACAGCTTCAGTCCCGCCTTGTCGGCCTGCTCCCGGATGGCCTCCACCTCTCTGCACAGGCAGTCCACATAGGGCTGCACCAGCTTGCGGTCCCGGTCAAGGTTGCAGCTGACAAAGCTGCAGTAGCTGCACCGGGAGGGGCAGAACGGGATACCGAGATACAGGCTGTACGTTTTGGGGGTGCTGCCCAGCTTCAGGATGGGCTCCTGCAGGTCGGCGATTGCCTTGGCCATGTCGTACTTCTGCCGGGAGCAGTCAAAACGCTCCAGAAAGAACCGGTCGATGTCGGCTTTTGTCCAGCCCGCGGCCCGCTTGTCGTGGATGAGCCGCACCGGGCGCACGCCGGTCATCTTGCCCCAGGGCGGACGGATGCCGGTCCAGCTCCGCAGCAGGTCATAGGTCAGGCTGGCAAGGGTGAGCTCCACCGTCTCGCCGCCTGCTTCCACGGGGCGGGGCAATGGAGCCGCCGCATCCCTGCTCTGGCCCTGCTCCCGCACCATGGCGTACAGACTATCCTCTTTTTTCTCGGCCCAGACACAGTCCTCGCCCTCTTCCGGCGGGGTAAGGGTGAGCGGAGCCATAGGGTAAAACAGGCGCACCAGATGCTCCACCTCGTAGCCGGAGGGCAGGCCGGTAATATAAATCTTCATGTTTTTCTCTCTTTATCCTTAAAAATCCGCATTCCCGCCGCGCAGGGCGCTGCGGATATAGTAATTGTTCGCCAGTTCCTCGCCAAGGGTGGAAAAATCCCCGTGGCCGGGCAGCAGCTGGGTCTCTTTGGGGATGGGCAGGCCCGCCAGCTTGCGCAGGCTGGCATCCATTTTCTGCATACTGCCGCCCTCCAGATCGGTGCGGCCAATGCTGCCCTGAAACACGGTATCGCCCACAAAGAGATAGTCCCCGCACAGCAGCACCACACCGCCCTCGGTATGGCCGGGGGTGTGCCAGACGGTAAAGGTCAGCTCATCCACGGTGAGCTTTTCCCCCTCCTGATAGCCGCTGTCCGCGCTTTTCAGGGGAAAGAGCTGGCTGCCCCTGCAGTCGGCAGGCTCACAGTAGATTCTGGCCTTCCACTCCCGGCTCAGCACCCCTGCACTGCCCACATGGTCATAGTGGCCGTGGGTGCAGAGGATGGTGGCGAGCGTCGCGTTGTTCTCTTTGAAAATTTTATCGTACTCCTGCACTTCGGCGGCGGGGTCAATGACCACTGCATGGCCCGCATCGGAGATCAGGACAAAGCTGTTGGTATAAAGCGGCGCAGCGCCGAGAAGATGAAATGCTTTCATATCCTATATCCTTCTAACTGTTCAGATGTTCTGGCTTTGCCGGGGGCGGACCATTACGAGTGGTGCGCCCACTCGTCCGTGTCGATGACAATGGTACAGGGCCCCTCGTTCACCAGAGACACCTGCATATCCGCGCCAAACTCGCCGTGCTGCACGTCCCTGAGGCCCTGCCGGTTCATCTCGGCAAGGAACAGCTCGTAGGCATCCACCGCAAGCGGGGCCCGGGCCGCTTTGATAAAGCTGGGGCGGTAGCCCTTTTTCGTGTCGCCGTAAAGCGTGAACTGGCTGACCACCAGTGCCGAATAGCCCAGGTCCTTTGCACTGAGGTTCAGCTTGTCGTTTTCGTCCTTGAAGATGCGCAGGCCCGCACACTTATCCGCCAGCTTGGGCACGATGTCCAGCGTATCGGTATCCCGGACACCCAGCAGGATGACCAGGCCGGGGCCGATGGAACGGGGCTCCCCGCCGTTGACCCGGACAGAAGCGGAGGACACTGCCTGAATGACTGCACGCATGGTTTAACTCCTTGTCACTTTGAGCACATCCTTGACCTTGGACAGACGCGCCACCACACGGTTCAGGTGCTCGGTATTGTTGATGCCGATGGTCAGGCTGACCACGGCGCAGTTATTTTCCACCTGACGGGCGTTCATGGTGTAGATGGGCACCCGGATATCGGCCAGAGCGCTCAGCACATCCCGCAGCAGCTCGTTGCGGTCCAGCGCCACGATCTCAAGGCCGGCCTTGTAGCTGTCCTTGACGCTGTCGGCCCAGTACGCCTTGACCCAGCGGGGGGCGTTGGTGGGGTCCTTCATGCTGGAGATGGCATTGACACAGCTCTGCTTGTGGATGGACACGCCAAAACCGCGGGTGATAAAGCCCACGATGGGGTCGCCGGGCAGCGGACTGCAGCACTTGGCGAACTTGATGGGGGTGTTGTCGAAGCCCTCCACCACCACACCGTCGGTGGCGTGGACCTTGCTCAGATCCACCTTGGCCAGCTGCTCGTTCTTGCCCTCCTCGCTCTTCCGCTTCTGCCACTCTTCCTTCAGCTTGGGCAGGCAGTTGGCAATGGTGATGCCGCCGTAGCCGATGGCGGCATACAGCTCCTCGGCGTTGTTCTGGCGCAGGCGGCGGCAGCAGCTGCCGATAAATTCATCCAGCTCGTCGTCGGGGATGAAGATCATCTCCCGGCGCAGCTCCCGGGCCAGCGTGTCGCGGCCCTCCTGGATGTTCTCCTCCCGGCGCATCTTCTTGAACCAGTTGCGGATCTTGCTCTTGGCCTCGCTGGTACGCACGATCTTCAGCCAGTCGCGGCTGGGGCCCTTGTCCGCCGGGCCGAGGATGACTTCAATGATCTCGCCGGTGGAAACAATGTGGTCAATGGGCACCATCCGGTTGTTGACCTTGCAGCCCACCATCCGGTTGCCGACGGCGGAGTGGATGGCATAGGCAAAGTCGATGCAGGTGGCACCCGTGGGCAGATTGATGACATCGCCCTTGGGGGTAAAGGCAAAGACCTCCTCGGGCAGCAGGTCGCTTTTCAGGTCATGGAGCAGGTTGCCGGAGTCCTCGCTGACGCGCTGGTTTTCCAGCAGCTGGCTGACCCAGGCCAGGCGCTCGTCCAACTTATCGTGGCCATCCAGCCCTTCCTTGTACTTCCAGTGGGCGGCAACGCCGTACTCTGCCTGTTCATCCATCTTGCGGGTGCGGATCTGCACCTCAAAGGGGATGCCCTCGTGGCCGATGACGGTGGTGTGCAGGCTCTGGTAGCCGTTGGGCTTGGGGGTGGAGATATAATCCTTGAAGCGGTTGGGCAGCGGGTGGTACATATCGTGGATGAGGCCCAGGGTGCTGTAGCACTCGGCCAGCGTATCCAGAATGACACGGACGGCATAGATATCGTAGATCTCATCGAAGGACTTGTTCTGCATGATGGTCTTGCGGTAGATGCCGTAGATGCTCTTGACGCGGCGCTTGATGGTGGCACCCTCGATGCCGCTCTCCTTCAGCCGCAGCTCGATGACACCGGACACTCTGGCAAGGAACTCCTCCCCTGCACGCTCGCTCAGCATTTTGCTGATCTCCTCGTAGCCCACGGGGTCAAGGTAGTGCAGGCTGCGGTCCTCCAGCTCCTCCTTGACGTTCAGGATGCCCAGACGGTTGGCGATGGGGGCATAGACCTCCATCGTCTCACGGGCCTTGTCGCGGCGCTTCTGCTCAGGCCAGGCATCGCCGGTGCGCATATTGTGGAGCCGGTCGCAGAGCTTGATGATCATCACGCGGACATCCCGGCTCATGGCCAGCAGCATCTTGCGCAGGTTCTCGGCCTGCAGCTCCTCGATGTTGGAGAACTGGATCTTGGTCAGCTTGGTCACGCCGTCCACCAGCAGGGCCACTTCCTCGCCAAAGGCGGCGGTCAGGTCCTCCAGCGTGGTGGGGGTGTCCTCCACCACGTCATGGAGCAGGGCGGCGGCAATGCTCTCCGAATCCATGCCCAGATCCAGCACCAGTCGGGCCACGGCCAGCGGGTGGCAGATGTAGGGCTCGCCGCTGCGGCGGCAGACCCCGTTGTGCGCCTTGTTGGCAAGGTCGTAGGCCTTGGTGATCATCTCCATGTTGTAGGCCTTGCCGCTGGCCTTGATGGCCTCGCAGAGCTTCTCCCAGGTAACAATCTCAGGCCGCACCTCGCTGGGCAGAGCACCCTCGGGCGCGTCGGCCGGCAGGGCCGTGGCGTTCACGGTAGACACCTCCGGCACCGGCTGATGCAGATGCGTTTTTGCGGAGTAAAGATCCTCCGCCGGTTTCTTTCCCTCTGGCATATTTTCATTCCTCCAGACATTTCAGGATGGGGGCATCGGCCAGGTTCTTCTTGCCCGCCGTGGGAACCAGCTCCCAGAACTTTGCCCCGCCGCGCTCCACGGCGGCGATCAGGCCCACCTGTTCCAGGGCCGTCAGGGCCACCAGCGTTTTGCCGGTGTGCTCCTCCCCCAGCTTTGCAAACAGGGGCTGCATATCCTCGGCGTGCCAGCGCCGGGCCTGCAGTTCCCGGTAAACGGTAATGATATCACTGCGCTCCGGTGCGATCAGGGCGCGCTGCTGGGCAGTCAGCGGGCTGCCGCGGCGCAAAGCCTGCACCAGTGCGGTCTGCTGGGCAGCGGCGTTACCAAAGCCCGCCGGGTGCAGCTCCAGAATGCGTCCCGAAAGCTGCGCGCCCCGGGCGGCCTCGTAAACAGAGAGGCTCAGGGCCGCGTCCACCACATCGCCGGTGGCATAGGGCAACTGCTCCGGGTGCATCCCGAACCAGACCGCATAGATGCAGGCATTGCCCTGCCGCAGGCGCAGGCGGCAGTGCCGCCCCTCCGAGACAGGGTAGACTCCCTCCACCACGGCCTTTTCCAGCAGGAACACCGGGGCGGGGTTCTCGGCACCGTAGGGAGCCAGCTGGTCCAGCCGCCGGACAGATTCCACGGTGATGCGGTCGAGATGGATGGACAGGTCGCATTCCAGCGGCGGGGTCACCAGCACCGGGCACTCCCGGGCGGCCCACTCGTTCAGGCGGCGGCGCAGCTCCGGCAGGTTCTCCTCCCGTACCGAAAGGCCCGCCGCCATGGCGTGGCCGCCGAAGCGGAGGAGAAGATCCTCGCAGGAGGCAATGCAGGCGTGCAGGTTGAAGCCCTGCACACTGCGTCCGCTGCCCTTGCCCTCGCCGTGTTCATCAATGGACACCACGATGACGGGACGGCCGGTCTTTTCCACCAGCCGGGATGCCACGATGCCAATGACACCGGGGTGCCAGTCCCGGCCCCAGATCAGGATGACCCGGTCCTCCAGAATGGCGGGCTCGGCCTCCAGCTGGGCCTGCGCGGCCTTGGCGATCTCGCCCTCGGTCTCCTGCCGGGCGGCGTTGATCTCGTTCAGTTTATGTGCCAGCTCGGCAGCGCGTTCCTCATCCTCACACAGCACCAGCTGCAGGGCAGTCACAGCGCTGTCCATCCGGCCCGCCGCGTTGATGCGGGGGGCAATGGCATAGCTGACATTCTCGGCGGTCACGGGCTTGCCGCCCAGCCCCACCTCATCCAGCAGGGCCAGAAGGCCGGGCCGGTCAGAGTGCTGCAGCAGGTGCAGGCCCGCTTTGACCAGAGCGCGGTTCTCGCCGGTCAGGGGCATCACGTCCGCCACGGTGCCCACGGCGGCAAGGTCGCCGCAGTAATCCAGCATCTCCTCGGGCGGGCAGCCGTCCAGCGCGGCACAGAGCTTGAAGGCCACGCCTGCGCCGCACAGGCCCTTGAAGGGGCTGGTATCATCGGCGCGGCGGGGGTCCACCACGGCAACGGCTTTGGGCAGGGTATCATGGGGCAGATGGTGATCGGTGACGATCAGGTCCACCCCCAGTGAAGCCGCAAACTCGGCTTCCTCCAGTGCGGAGATGCCGTTGTCCACCGTCACGATGAGCTGGTATCCCTTATCGTGGATGGACTGGATGGCATTTTTGGAAAGGCCGTAGCCATCGCCTTCACGGCTGGGCAGCATGCACTTGACGTTGGCTCCCATCCCCTTGAGGTGCTGGTAGAGCAGAGCGGTGGCGGTCACGCCATCCACATCGTAGTCACCAAAGACAACAATGGTCTCTTCCCGGTCAATGGCATCGAGGATGCGGGCACAGGCCTTGTCCATGTCGGTCAGGAGCATGGGGTCGGTCAGTTCTTCCTCGCCCGACAGCAGGGTCAGGGCCTCGGCGGGGTCGGTAATGCCGCGCGCGGCCAGAATGCCTGCCAGCAGGCCCGCCTCCTTCTGCTGGGCGGCCAGCGTCATCTGATATTTTTCCTCGCTCCACGGCTCCCCATCCATCGTTTCCATGGCGCGGTTTTCCAGCTCCTCAGTGCTCTGCTGGGCAATGGCTGCGGTCAGCTCTTTCAGGGCGGAGCGGTCCAGCGGCTTCAGGTTCCAGGCCCGGTAGGTCGTCATAACAGTCCCTCCCCGGTCAGGCCGTCATTGGCCAGCATTCCCTGCAGCGCGGCGATCTCGCTGGAAACATCCATGGCAACGTCAGAAAGCAGGTTATCATACAGGTTGCTATAAGCCTGATTCAGGGTGTGCAGGATGCCCGCGATATCCCGGCGGATGGTCTCTGCATTTTCGCCCTGCTGGCCCTGCACATCGTTGTAGGTGTGCAGCAGCTTGAGGGTGGTGGGGATATAGTATTCCGCAAAGCGGCGGGCCTTGGGCAGGCTTTCCGGGTGCGCTTCCAGCCACTCGCAGATGGCGGTGGTGGTCTTTTGCATCGTTTCCAGCTCTTCCCGGCCCTGCGCGTCCTGCATGAGCTGCTGCTCCTGCTCCAGCACCTTGGCAAAGCGGCGGGCCGTTTCGAGGTTGAGGGGCGTTTCGGCGGTTTCCCCCTGCTCAGGCTGTGCGGGGGCGGGCTGAGGCTCCGGGCGCTCCTGCGCGGCGCGGTAATCCTCCGCCGTCAGGTACACAGTCTCCGTTTTCTCATCCAGCCATGCATTCAGCCAGCCCTTGCGGATGCTTTTTTTCAGCCGCTTGAGCGTTTTTTTCTTCTTCTGGTGGGTCAAGTCGGCCAGCATCTCCACCGGCAGGCCCTTGCCGCCGTCCATGCTGTCAGCAAGGTCGGCCAGCTGGCCCATCTGCCTGCCCGCTTCCCTCTGGGAAACGCCGCAGGCCGCCATCCAGCCAAAGCCCGCCGTGGCAAGGCCCAGCACGCTGCTGACGATGCCAAGCACGTTGTAGGCGGTGTTCATAACGTAGTCCGTGCCCGTCATCAGGATGCCGCCGCCCTCAGCAGTCGACACCACAACGTCGCCCAAAGCAGCCGGCGAAATAATGCCCAGCCCGATGAGGCAGCCCACTGCGCCCAGCCCGAAAAGCACCGCAAAGGTGATGCCCACAGCCAGCAGAGCCACGCCCGAGCTGTAACGCTCCTTGGCGCATTTCCGCAGCTTTTCCACCGGGGTCAGCTCCGGGCGCGATGCAAAGAAATTTCTGGCCCACTGGGGCATTCCGGCGTACTGCTCTGCCGTGCCGCCGTTGGCATGGGCCTGCCGCTGGCTCTGGTAGTAGCTGTCCCGGGCCTGCCGCACGGCCTTGCCCGCCTCCGAGATGCCGTAATTGGCCGCATGAACAGCGGCCTTGCCCACATCAAAGGCGCGGTCGCCGATGTCCATGCCCCGGCCCTCAAAGCCATGGGCAAAGGCATCGGACATGGTGTCGCCAAAGGCGCGCAGCTGCTCTTCCAGCTCCTGCTGCACCTGTTTTCCCTCGTTTTCTTGTGTTGTATCGTTTTCACGATGATTCATCAATATTTCTCACCCTTCTGCCGGTGCATACCGGCCGATGATCGCACGGGCGACCCGCAGGCCGTCCACGGCGGCACTCATAATGCCGCCCGCATATCCGGCCCCCTCGCCGCAGGGGTACAACCCCGCCAGCTGGGCCGATTCCAAGGTCTCCTCCCGTTTCAGCCGCACGGGGCTGCTGGTGCGGGTCTCAAGGCCCGTGAGGATGGCTTCCGGTGCGGTGTAGCCCGCAATTTTACGCTCGTAGGCGCGCAGGCCCGCCCGCAGGGTATCAGCCAGCTCCCCAGGCAGCAAAGCTCCCAGATCCGCAGCCACAACGCCCCGGTCATAGGTAGGCTCCACCCGGCCGATGTTCAGCTGGCCTTTGCCCTCCAGAAAGCTCTGCACGTTCTCAGCCGGGGCCGCATACGCCCCGCCCCGGCGGCCTGCAGCGTAGGCTTTTGCCTCCAGCTCCCGCTGGAAAGCGATGGCCCTGCGCGGGTCGCCCGCAAAATCCTCAGCTCCCACGCTGACCACCACCGCCGCATTGGCGTTTTTGCCGTCCCGGGCGTGGTAGCTCATGCCGTTGGTGACCACATGGCCGGTCTCACTGGCCGAAGCCACCACCTGACCGCCGGGACACATACAGAAGGTGTACACGCACCGGTCTCCCACATGCTGGGAGAGCTGATACTCACCGCGCGGCAGAGCCGGATGCCCGGCAGCCTCGTGGTACAGGCTCTTCTCGATCTCGCTCTGCAGGTGCTCTGCCCGGAAGCCCACGCTGAAGGGCTTGCACTCCAGCACAAGACCGCTGTCCATCAGCATCCCGAAGGTATCCCGGGCCGAGTGGCCCACGGCAAACACCAGCGCTTCACAGGGGAAGGTCCCGCCGGTGGTAAAGATGCCGGTCAGCCGTCCGTTCTTCTGCTCAAAACCGGTGAGGGCCGTGTTGAAGTGCACCTCGCCGCCCAGAGCTTCGATCTCCCTGCGGATGGAGGTGATAACGCCCCGGAGCAGGTCGGTGCCCACATGGGGCTTCTGCTTCCAGGCGATCTCCGCCGGGGCACCGTGCTGCAGAAACACCTCGGTGACAAAGCCGCAGAGCTCATCCCCGATGCGGGTGGTCAGCTTGCCGTCCGAAAAGGTACCCGCGCCGCCCTCGCCAAACTGGATGTTGGCGTTGGGGTCCAGCTCGCCGGTGGCAGAGAAGTGCTCCACCGCCTTCACACGCTCGTCCAGCACCGGGCCGCGCTCCAGCACGATGGGCTTGTAGCCCTGCCGGGCCAGCAGCAGCGCCGCAAACAGGCCCGCCGGGCCCAGCCCGCAGACCACAGGCCGGTGGGGCAGGCGCTGGGTGCCGTTCTGAACGCTGAGATCCGTTTTGCCGCGGATAGCAACGCAGGGCGAGGCCCCTGCATACGCAGATTCCTCACCCTCGTCCTTGAGCGTTACCGCTATGGTATACACCAGCTTTGGCTGCCCGTGGCGGGCATCCACCGACAGCCTGGCCACGCCCAGATGGGCCGCCTTGCTGCGGGGGATGCGCGCCAGATGCAGCGCTTTCTCGAATGCCTGCGGCTCCCCGGCAGAGAGCGGCAGGCGGATATCTCTTACTAGTATCATCTATCAGGTTTCGCTTTCTATTTTCAGCCTCCTCACCCTCTCCGTCATTGCTAACGCAATGCCACCTCCCCCAAAGTGGGAGGCCTTGGCAGTATTTGCAAACTTCATCTTTATGCCAAGGGCTCTCCCTTCGGGAGAGCTGGCGAGCGAAGCGAGACTGAGAGGGTGAGCCAGCTCAGTTGCTTTCTATCTTGCACTGGATAACATAGCTCCCCAGCGCAAAGATCTTACCATTGGAGGGCACATACAGGCGGCAGGCAATGTTCTGCTGCCCTGCGGCCACATAGAAATCATCCGCATCGATCTCAATGACCACCTGCTCGGGCACCAGCGTATCCAGCAGACCCGCCGGGCCGCAGAGGGTCACGTTCATCAGCCGCTCGGTCTGCACGGTCAGGGTATAGGTGGAGGGCAGATTGACCACCTGCACACAGCTGGCGGGCAGGTTCATGGTCTTGGTCTCGAGCTTGGAGCTGTCGAAGCTGACCGTGATGCTGGAAATGTTGTCCAGCAGGCGGATGTTGCCCGGCAGCTCGATGGGCAGCTCATACACCTTGTTCAGCGCAAAGGTGGAAAGATCGATGGTGCCAACAGACAGGGTGGAGAGCTTTTCGATCTGGCTCTCGGGCCCGGCGACATTCAGGGTCTGCTTGCTCAGGGAGTAGACCAGCACCGAGGGATCAAAATTCCGGGGCGCGTTGATAAAGCTGACCGACACGGGCAGGGTGGCCATCTTGTAGACCTCCAGCGTGACCTCCACGCTGGACTCCTCCAGATTCGTGTATTCAAACTTGACCTCACTGCCGCTCTTGGTATAAAAGCGCAGGGCGGTATCCAGCGTGACAGAATCGGTGAGCTCCCCCTTGTGGGTCACCTCGGCGGTGCAGGTCTCCACCTTATCGATCTCGGTGCTGGGGCCGGAGAGGGTCACCGTCTCCTTGGAGAGCTCGGTGCCATAGAGGATATAGCCGTCCGCAATGGTCAGGTAGTTGGTGGTCACGGTGATGGGCACCGTTTTCTCCTCCACCACGTCAAACACCACGTCCACACTGTTGTCGCCGCCCTCAATGGAAACGGACACGCCATTGAGCAGGGTGTTCACGCCCCGCACCTGCAGGTGCAGGGTCTTTTCGCCGCTGTCCCGCACGCCGGACCAGTCCGGGTAGACCACGAAATCAGAGGAAGTCAGGCTGCCGATGGTGTAGCCATCGCCCGAGAGCTTCAGGCTGACGTACTTTTCCGGCGCGCTGACGATGCTCAGGCCCCGGGAGGTGTACGCGGCGGAATCATAGGTAAAATCCACCGGCACGTTGTTGATGGTGCGGGTGGTGCCGGGCTGGACGACGATGGTGACCACCATCCATGCCACAATGGCACCCACGATGGCCAGCAGCAGCCGAATGCGGCGGTCGTCCAGAATGCTCTTGGTGTGCTGGATGGCAGGCTTTGTGCCGTTGGTACGATTGCTGCTCACTGCTGCTCATCCTCCTCTTTCTGGTTCATCCAGTTCAGCAGGCTCTTGACCTTGCCGCGCCAGCCGTCGGCGGCTGCCTTTTCGCTGGCGGTCTCCTTGGGGATCATCTCATCCACCAGCCGGGTGTACAGGGTCTGGCGGTCAAAGTGGCGGATCAGCACACCGTTCTTGGCCATGGAGATGATGCCGGTCTCCTCACTGACCACAACGGCAATGGCATCCGAATTCTCCGCAATGCCCAGGCAGGCGCGGTGGCGGGTGCCCATATCCTTGCCCAGATCCAGGTTGTTGGACAGGGGCAGCACGCAGCCCGCCGCCTTGATGCGGCCATTCTCAATGATGGCGGCACCGTCGTGCAGGGGGGTACCCTCGTAGAAGATGGTGCCCAGCACCTCCAGATTGACGGCACTGTTCACGGGTGTGCCAGTGCGCACGATCTCAGAGAGGTTGGTGTTGCGCTCCAGCACGATCAGGGCACCGGTCTTGGTCTCGGAAAAGCGCTCGGCGGCATCGCAGATGGCAATGATGGCGCTGCGCCAGGCCCCCTTGAAGCTGGGGTCATTATAGCGTCCCTTGATGTTGAAGAGCTTGCCCGCCCACTGGTCGGTCTGGCCCATCCGCTCCAATGCGCGGCGGATCTCCGGCTGGAACAGGACCACCAGTGTCAGCAGGCCGACCTGCAGCAGCGAGTTCAGCAGCCAGGTGACGGTGCGCATGTTCAGCACGTTGGCCACCAGATAGACCGCCAGCACCAGCAGCGCGCCCTTGGCCAGCTGCCCGGCGCGGGTGCGGTTGATGATGCCCAGCAGCTGGTAGATCAGGAAAGCAATGATGACGA
Source organism: Faecalibacterium sp. I2-3-92 (assembly GCF_023347315.1). Taxonomy (GTDB): domain Bacteria; phylum Bacillota; class Clostridia; order Oscillospirales; family Ruminococcaceae; genus Faecalibacterium; species Faecalibacterium duncaniae. The sequence continues at coordinate 932,484 of NZ_CP094470.1, read as the reverse complement.
TATCCAGCAGATCGGCCAGCTTGAAGGTCTGGAAATTGGCGATGATCGAATTCAGAGTCATCAGAGTGTCTCTCCCGTTACAGCTTCTCGATCAGGGCGACAGCATGGGCGGCAATGCCCAGGCCCTCGCCGGTAAAGCCCAGATGCTCCTCGGTGGTGGCCTTGACGCTCACAGCATCCACCGGCATCCCGAAGGCGGCGGCCAGATTTTCCCGCATGGCGGGGATGTAGGGGGCCAGCTTGGGCTTCTGGCAGAGCAGGGTGGAATCGATGTTCACGATCTTCCAGCCCTTCTCCCGCATGATGCGTGCCACATGCTGCGCCAGCTGCAGGCTGTCGGCACCGGCGTAGGCGGGGTCGGTATCCGGGAAGTGCTTGCCGATGTCGCCCAGCGCGGCAGCACCCAGCACAGCGTCCATCACGGCGTGGGCCAGCACATCGGCATCCGAGTGGCCCAGCAGGCCCTTTTCAAAAGGCACCTCCACGCCGCCCAGGATCAGCTTGCGGTCCTCGACCAGACGGTGAACATCATAACCATGACCAATGCGCATATCATTTCCTTCTTTCTGTTCGGCGCGGGGCAGATCCTCCCGCGTTGTGATCTTCAGATTGGCGTAATCCCCCTGGGTCAGCTGCACCGGGCGGCCGGTCAGTTCAAACAGGCTGCAGTCATCGGTGACCAGGCGGGCCTTTTCCGCGTCCAGCTCGTCCAGCGCGGCCAGATACGCCGCGCGGTCGAAGCACTGGGGGGTCTGCACCGCATACAGGGTGCTGCGGTCAGGGGTATCAGCGACCATGCAATGCTCCGGCACGGTCTTGCCATCGCCCCGCACAGCCCGCTTGACGGTATCCTTTACCGGCACGGCGGGGGCGGCAGCACCGCAGGCAGCGGCTGCTTCCAGCGCCGCCGTGATGACAGCCTGACTGACAAAGGGACGGGCGGCATCATGGACAGCCACCAGCTCTCCGTGGGCGGCCAGCACGCCGTTCTTCGCGCTCTCGGCGCGGGTCGCGCCGCCCTGCACCACCTGCACCGGCTTTGTGCAGGCCGCGGCCTGCTGTTCCAGAAATTCCCGGTTCTTCCCGGCCACCAGAACGATCTCGCTGACCAGCGGACACTCCGCAAAGGCCCGGATGCTCCGCTGCACCACGGTCTCCCCGCCCAGATCAAAGCTGAGCTTGTCAAACCCCATGCGGGTGGAGGACCCTGCCGCCACCAGAACGGCTGATACTTTCTTTTCCAATTTCTGCACCTGCCCTGCTCTTATTCTCCCGGGAAATACCACCCGGGGCACAGATAGAATAAACCATATTTTATTATACCGTATCGCCCGGCAAACTGCAACCGATTTTATACAGCAAAAATGCCCCTCTGCGGCAGGGCAGAGGGGCAAAAACGCTTCTTTTTTCAGGAGATCACTTCAGGATGGGCTCGATGGCGGCAGCCAGAGCATCCTTCTGTGCCTGGGCTTCCTCCAGGGTCTTGCCCAGGGTGGTGAAGTAGGTCTTGATCTTGGGCTCGGTGCCGGAGGGACGCACCACAACGGTCGCGCCATTTTCCAGCGTGTAGATCAGGACATTGGCGGCGGGCAGGCCGGTCTCCTCGGGCTTCTTGTAGTCCATGACCTTGACGACCTTGTGGCCGCCGATCTCGGTCAGGGGCTCGTCACGCAGCTTCTGCATGATGGAAGCCATCTTCTCCATGCCGGTCAAGCCGGGGAACTCAAAGCTGTCCACCTTGTTCAGGTAGCGGCCGTACTGTGCGTAGATCTCTTCCAGACGCTGCTTGATGGAGGAACCGATGCTGCGGTAGTAAGCGGCCATCTCGCAGATCAGCATGGAGCCGATAACGGCATCCTTATCGCGGACATAAGGGCCTGCCAGGTAGCCGTAGCTCTCCTCAAAGCCAAAGATGAAGCGATCCACTTCACCGGCGGCTTCCAGATTGGCGATCTGATCGCCGATCCACTTGAAGCCGGTCAGAACGTTGCGCATCTCCACGCCGTAGTGCTTTGCCACAGCGTCGGCCAGCGGAGTGGAAACGATGGACTTGACCGCCACGGGGTTTGCGGGCATGGTGCCCTTTTCAATGCGTCCGGCGCAGATGTAATCCAGCAGCAGAACGCCCATTTCATTGCCGGAGACCAGCTCATAGCTGCCGTCCGGGCACTTCATGGCAATGCCCACGCGGTCTGCATCGGGATCGGTGGCCAGCATCAGGTCAGCACCGGTCTTGGTGGCCAGCTCCAAGCCCAGCTTCAGGGCCTCAAAGATCTCAGGGTTGGGGTAGGAGCAGGTGGTAAAGTAGCCGTTGGGGTACTCCTGCTCGGGTACGATGGTGATATCGGTGATGCCCATATCGTTCAGCACATGGGTCACGGGCACCAGACCGGAACCGTTCAGGGGGCTGTACACCAGCTTCAGGCCGGCAGTCCGGCACAGGCCGGGGCGCACCTGACGGGCCTCGATGGCATCGTACAGGGCCTTCTTGCAGTCATCGCCCACAAAGCGGATCAGGCCCTGCTCCACGCCAGCGGCAAAGGAGATGTACTTTGCGCCGGTCAGAACATCAGTCTTCTGGATCTCATCATAGACGATGGCGGCGGCATCATCGGTCATCTGGCAGCCATCCGGGCCGTAGGCCTTGTAGCCGTTGTACTTGGCGGGGTTGTGGGAAGCGGTAACCATGATACCGGCGTTGCACTCGTAGTAACGGGTGGCAAAGCTCAGGGCAGGCACGGGCATCAGGGCATCATAGATGCGCACCTTGATGCCGTTGGCGGCCAGAACACCGGCGGCGGTCTTGGCAAAGACATCGCTCTTCAGGCGGCTGTCGTAGCTGATGGCGACAGTCTGGCTGCCGCCCTGGGTCTTGACCCAGTTTGCCAGGCCCTGGGTGGCCTGACGGACGACATAGATGTTCATGCGGTTGGTACCGGCACCCAGCACACCGCGCAGACCGGCGGTGCCAAACTTCAGGGCCACGGCAAAGCGGTCCTTGATTTCCTCGTCATTGCCCTCGATCTTGCTCAGCTCCGGTTTCAGATCCGCGTCCTCCAGATCCGCAGCCAGCCAGCGCTTATACTCATCCAGATACATATTGCACACCTTACCTTTAATTCGTATTTCGCACAGGGATAGTTTTTCCAAACCTATTTATACTATAAACCCTTTCTTGGTACTGTGTCAATTCCATATTATGTAAGAATTTTTGCTCCGCAAATCATACAAATACAACAAAGATTTCAGCCTTTTCCATCATTTGGGGCTTTCGTGCTGTCCGCAGAGCCTGCGGCAGTGCCCGCGCATTGACAAGCCCCCTGCCCGACACTATAATTGGGACAATAGATTATTCTGCCGAGACCGGGCATTTTCCCGGTCATTTCCCCGTCGGGCCGCAGACGCGGCGTGAGGAGGCCCCATGTATTCCGTTCTGAAAAGCTATGGTCTGAATGGCCTGAACGGCTTTGCCGTGGCCGTGGAAGCCGATGTCTCCGGCGGCCTGCCCGCCTTTTCGCTGGTGGGCCTGCCGGATTCCGCCGTGCGGGAAAGCGGCGACCGTGTCCGCTCTGCCGTGAAGAATCTGGGCTACAAATGGCCCGACCGCCACATCACGGTCAACCTTGCCCCGGCAGACATCCGCAAGAGCGGCCCGGTGTATGACCTGCCCCTGCTGCTGGCGGTGCTGGCATCCTCCGGCCAGATGGAAGAGCCGCCCGCCGACGCGGCTTTTCTGGGGGAGCTGGCACTGGACGGCAGCCTGCGCCCGGTTTCGGGCGTGCTGCCCATGGCGCTGGCGGCGGCAGCAGACGGCATCCGCAGCCTGTATGTGCCCGCCGAAAACGCTGCTGAAGCCGCCGAGGCGGGCGGCGACGCGATGCAGGTCTACCCCGCCCGCACAGCCCGGGAGGTCGTGGATGCGCTGCGGGGTCTTGTACCCCTCTCCCCCGCCGCGCCCATCCCCTTTGACCCCGCTTCCGGCTGGAATGCCGCCCCGGATTTTGCGGATGTGATGGGCCAGCCGCTGGCCCGCCGGGCCATGGTGCTGGCAGCAGCCGGTGGGCACAACGTGCTGCTCATCGGCGCGCCCGGCACCGGCAAATCCATGCTGGCCAAGCGCCTGCCCGGCATCCTGCCGCCCCTGACCCGGGAGGAAGCCGTGGAGACCACCAAGATCTATTCCATTGCGGGCCAGCTGCCCAAGGGGCGGGGCCTGATCTCCGCCCGGCCCTTCCGCAGCCCGCACCACTCGGCCAGCGCGGCGGCGCTGGCGGGCGGCGGCACCACCTTCCGGCCCGGCGAGTGCAGCCTTGCCGACTGCGGCGTGCTGTTTCTGGACGAGCTGCCGGAGTTTTCCCGGGACAGTCTGGAAGTTCTACGCCAGCCGCTGGAGGACGGCCAGATCACCGTGAGCCGTGCGGCAGGCAGCGCCACCTACCCCAGCCGGTTCCAGCTGGTAGCCGCCATGAACCCCTGCAAGTGCGGCTACTACGGCCACCCCACCCGTCCCTGCACCTGTTCGCCCAGTGCGGTGCGGCAGTACCGCAGCCGGGTATCCGGCCCCCTGTTGGACCGCATTGACCTCTGTGTGGAGATGGACCCCGTTGCCTTTGACGAGCTCCACACCAGCACCCCCGCCGAGAGCAGCGCAGACCTGCGCAAGCAGGTGCTTGCTGCCCGGGCCGTGCAGGCCAAGCGCTATGCCGCCCCCGGATATGAGGGCGTGCGCTGCAATGCCCAGCTCACAGCCGGGCAGGTGCGGCGTGTCTGCCGGATGACCCCCGCCGCCGAGCGGCTCCTCCGCGCCTCCTACGACACACTGGGCCTTTCTGCCCGCGCCCATGACCGCATCCTCCGGGTGGCCCGCACCGTTGCTGATCTCGCAGGCAAACAGCTGCTGGATGAAGAGGCCCTGCTGGAAGCATTGCAGTACCGCGCGCAGGAAAAGGTGGAGACGTTCTGACCCGCCATTTTACCGCAGCGTCAACGTTTCTCATCCTCACATTTCACGATCTGATCTCTGTTTCAAAGAGTGCACTGTCCGCTTTCTGCGGGCGGTGCATTTTTGTTTGCAAAAAATGCTTGACAAATCCCGGCAGTTCCGTATAATTATCTACGGTAATTATCTTTGGTCACTATTTGAGGAGAAACCAATATGAACATCGCGCTGATCAAACGGATGATAGATGCCTGCTATCAGGCCAAGCGGGTGCGGGATCTGCTGCCTGCCCTGCCGGACGGGGTTCTGCCCTCCTTCATCCAATATCTGGATGCGATTCAGACACTGGAACAGCAGGGCATACAGGTCAAGGTCTCTGACCTGAGCGATGCGCTCAGCCTGCCCCGCCCCGGCGTGACCCGGACCGTAAAGGACATGGAAGCTCGTGGTCTTTTGACCAAGCATACCTCCCCTGAGGACGGCCGGGTGACCTACCTGACCATCACAGAGGCCGGGCGGGCGCTTTCCCGCAAATACGATGCGGAATATTTCAGCTCTCTTGTTCCGGCGCTGGAGGTCATCCCGGAAGAGGATGCGGAGACCATGATCCGCACCATCGAGATTTTTTATCAGATCATGGTCGAAAGGAGAGATTCCCTTGAAAAATGATAAGACCGATTTCACGCAGGGCAGCATCCTGAAAAAGCTGGCTCTGTTCATGCTGCCCATTCTGGGCGCACTGGTGCTGCAGGCCGCTTACGGCGCGGTAGACCTGCTGGTGGTGGGCCGCTTCGGCTCCACCTCGGGCCTGTCTGCCGTTTCCACCGGCAGCCAGGTGCTCAACCTTGTCACCTTTGTGGTCACCCAGCTGGCCATGGGTGTCACAGTGCTGATCGCACGGTATCTCGGCGAAAAGAAACACGAATTCATCAGCCCGGTCATCGGCGGCGCGGCGGTTGTATTCGCCCTTCTGGCCGCTGTGCTGTTCGGGGTTCTGGTGTTTCTGGCACGGCCCATTTCCAGCCTGATGCAGGCCCCGGCCGAGGCCCTTGACCTGACCACCAGCTATGTGCGCATCTGCGGTGCAGGCATCTTCTTCATCGTAGCCTACAATATGCTCTCGGCCCTCTTCCGCGGCATGGGCGACAGCCGATCTCCCCTGATCTTTGTGCTGGTGGCCTGCGTGGTCAACATCATCGGCGACCTGGTCCTGGTGGCCGGGTTCCATCTGGATGCTGTCGGTGCCGCCATTGCCACCGTGGCCGCACAGGCTGTCAGCGTGGTCTGCGCTGTTGTCATGCTGCTGAAAAAAGCTCTGCCCTTTTCCATCAAAAAGGCGGACTTCAGGCTGAACTTCCAGTGCAAAAAGTTTCTGGCCATCGGCCTGCCGCTGGCGCTGCAGGAGTTTTTGACCCAGCTCTCTTTTCTGGCCCTCTGTGCCTTTGTCAACCGCCTGGGTCTGGAGGCTTCCTCCGGCTACGGCGTGGCCTGCAAGATCGTCAATTTCGCCATGCTGATCCCCAGCGCCCTGATGCAGTCCATGGCTTCCTTCATCTCCCAGAACATCGGCGCAGGCAAGCATCAGCGCGCCCGGCAGACCCTGCGCACCGGCATCGGCATCGGTCTGTTCTTTGGCCTGTTCGTCTTTGCGCTGGTCTTGTGCAAGGGCGACCTGCTCTGCAGCTTCTTCACCACGGATGCACCTGTGATCGCCAACGGCTATGCCTACCTCAAGGGCTTTGCGCTGGAGACCATCCTCACCGCGATCCTGTTCAGCATGATCGGCTATTTCAACGGCAGCGGCAAGACCGTTTTCGTCATGGCGCAGGGCCTGTTCCAGACCCTGCTCGTCCGCCTGCCCATGGCCTACATTATGAGCATCCAGCCCAACGCCAGCCTGACCATGATCGGTCTGGCCGCACCCACCTCCACAGCGGTGGGTGTGCTGCTGAATGTCTGCTTCTTCCTGTACCTGGACCGGAAGGCGAAAAAGCAGGGCTGAGAGGATATACAAAAGGGACGGCGTGGAGCACACGCCGTCCCTTTTTACTTGTTCTCTCAATCCACCACCGGGATATCCAGCCCGAACTCAAGGGGGCGGAAGCGGGGGCAGACATTTTCTGTGATACAGATGACCGAGGCGGCCAGGCGGCTGCCGATCTCGCAGGATTCCGCCAGAGTCTTGCCGTAGGTCAAGCCGATGACGGTTCCGGCAAAGAAGGCATCCCCCGCACCGGTGGTGTCGATGACATCCACCTTTTTGGCGGGCACGATGCCGCACTCGCCGTTGGCGCGGGCAAACACAGCCCCCTTGCCGCCCATGGTCACCACCATGCAGGGGATGTTGGCGCTGTGCACATTGCCCGCCAGCACCCTGCACATCTCCTCAGGCTCGAGATGGTCGTAATCGTCCGAGAAGAGCAGCCCTGCCTCCTGCTGGTTGCAGACAAAGCAATCGATCTGCTGCAAAAAGTCCCGGCGCTCCATAGCGATGCTCATGTTGGAAACGGCCGCATACACTTTTTTGCCGTACTTTTTGGCGTATTTCAAGGTCTGCTTGACCGTCTCCTTTTCAAGGTCCAGCTCCAGCGCGATGCTGTCGCAGTCGGCAAAGATCTCATCCCCCTGCTCAGCCAGCAGGCCGATGAGCGGTGTGGTATCCGGCCGCTTGGAGATGGCGGCAGTCACATCACCCCTGTTGTCAAAGATGGCCAGCCAGGTGCCCATGCCGTCCGGTACCTTTTTGATGAACCGGGTGTTGACCTTGTGGTTCTCCAGCTTGTCAATGACATCCTGACCCATGCCGCTGTCATCGACAAGGCTCACGAAGGTGGGCCGGAGCTCCACGTTGGCGATATCCTCTGCCACGTTGCGGCTCACGCCGCCGTGGACCTGCTCCATTCTGCCCGCGTTGCGCCCGCCGGGGATATAGGTGGAAAGCGGATATCCCTTGATGTCCACAAACACTGCGCCGATGACTACGATACCCATAAATTTCTTGATTCCTTTCCGGATTTTACTTTGATATCTCCTATTATATAACAGCTCCTGACAAAAAGCCAATTTTTTCTCTCAAAGCCTACTCTGCCCTTGAAAAACTGTGGCAGAGCTGCTCCGAAGAAAGAGCCTCCGGCATCCACCGATAATCGCTGCTCAGGCTCAGGATCGCATCATACTTCACGCAGTCCGGCCGGGCAGGCGAGGCCAGCAGGTAATCCGCCTGCACAGGGGCCGCAAGCGCAGCACTGCCGCTCAGGGTAACAAAGGTCTGCCCGGCGGCGTGGATGCGGGCCACACAGCCGTTCCGGGTGCGGAGCACCTCCACCTCTGCCGGGCCGCAGCGGACACGGCGGGTGGCATAGAGCGCCATCCGGTCAACGGCAATGCGCTGTTCCGCCCCCATCCGCTGGGCGCTCCGGGGCCTGAGCCGCAGGTCGATCAGGCACTCCACGGTCCGGATGTTCCGGCGCTCCAGCGTGGTCTCCACGGCGCACCGGGTCACGTCGCCGCCGCGGAAGAGGATGACGGCGCTCTCGTTCCGGCTGATGACCACCGCCGGGGCATTCCGGCTGCCCACCAGCTCCACCCGGACAACATTCCGGTTCAGGGCATTGCCGGTGAAAACAGCAAGCCCCGCCGTCAGCAGAAGGGCAGGCAGGGCCACCCGCAGGCGCACCCTGTTATGGAACGCCAGCCAGCAGAGCCCGGCCAGCAGCAGGCAGACCAAAGCGGCATAGGCGGTGTCGAACCAGATCTGTGCCCCGGGCCAGCCGGACACCCAGAGCGCCCAGCGGTCCAGCACCTCTGCCAGTAATTCCGCGCAGCACGAGCACACCCGCTGGGCCGGGGCCAATGCAGGCACAAGTCCCAGCAGGGCCGCCCCCAGACCGGTGAGCAGGATGGGTTCCACCAGCCAGAGCACTGCCGCACCGGACACCAGCGCGTACAGGCTGGTGCTCATCCCCCGCAGCACCAGCACCGGGAAGGTAGCCATGGAGGCGCAAGCCGAAATGCAGACCGTTTCCCACAGACTTCCCGCAAGCCCAAGCGCTTTCCGCTTCCAGAACCGGAGGCGGTGGTGCTTTTTCTTTGCCCGTTGTTTTTCCCAGGCTTCCTGACTGCGTCGCACCACGGCCCCACCGGCCAGGGTGCCCACCACCGCCGCAAAGGAGAGCTGAAAGCCCACGTCACAGACGGCGTAGCTGTTGCCCGCCGTCATCAGAACACCAGCCACGCCCAGCGAGGTCAGGGCATCCGGCGGGCCGTAGACCCAGACCCCCAGCGCACTGAGCCAGACGGCCCCCGCCGCGCGCAGAACAGAGGGCGTGAAACCCGTCACTCCCACCAGCAGCAATGCCAGCACCGCACTGAACAGTGCCCTGACCCGGCGGCCGGTATAGCCGCGCAGGCGCTTTTTGCGGCTGGGCAGCAGCCTGCCCAGCACATCGCCGCACAGGATCGAAACATGCATTCCGCTGACCACCAGCACATGGGAAAGCCCCGCGCCCCGGTAGGCTGTGCGCAGTTCCTTGGAGAGATGGGTGCGGTCGCCTGTAACCATGGCGGCCAGCACGCCCGCCGGGCCGGATGCCATCCCCTGCCGCAGGGCGGCGCTCAGCCGCTTCTGGAGCCGGGCCGTCCGGGCGCGGAAGGAGGTGCTCTGCCCCAGCAGCGCAAAGCCTTTCTCATAAGCAGCGTTCAGGGCAATGCCATCGGCCAGGGCATTCAGGCGGGCGGTGTCATCGGGTGTTTCCAGCGCAAAGCGGCCCTTGACCCGGTCGCCGGGGCTGCAGGTGGGCAGGCTGGCGCACTCCACCCGGAGGGAGGCCGCCTCCCGGTCCACCATTTTCACCTGCAGGACCGCCCGCACCCTGCCGGGGGAATAGGAAGAGGTTGTGCTCTCCACCTCTGCCTCCAGCAGGACACTGCGGCCATCGTAGGCGGTCTGGATCGCATCCCATTTTGCCTGCGTGGAGCCGGTCAGCACAAGGCCCAGCACTGCCCCCAGGATCAGGCAGATGCCATAGCCCCAGGCCGGGCTCTTGCGCAAACGGCCCGCCAGCGCCCACAGCAGACCGGCAATAAAAAATGCCGCAAACGGCACAAAATGTCCCGTTTGCGGCAAAAAGGCGCACACCAACTCCAGCCCCAGCGTTCCTGCGCAGAAAACACAGAGCGGGCGGCGCATCTTACTTAGTGGAAGAACAGGGGCAGCGGCTCAAGGAAAATGATATCCTTGCGCTCGGCTGCATCGCCCTCGGCCAGAACAGCGGCCTGGCCCACGATGGTGCACTGGGTCTGCTCTGCCAGTGCGTCCAGCGCCTTCAGGGAGCCGCCGGTGGAGATGACATCATCCACCACAAGCACACGCTTGCCGCTCATCTTGTCCAGCTCCTTGCGGTCGATGACCAGCTTCTGCTTGCCTGCGGTGGTGATGGACTGATCCTCCACCACGACAGGGTCGGCCATATAGAGCTTTTCGCCCTTGCGTGCGCAGATGTAGGGCTTGCCGCTCTGGCGGCTCATCTCGTGTGCCAGAGGGATTCCCTTGGCCTCAGCGGTCAGCAGGATATCAAACTCGGGGCACTTTTTCAGCAGCTCGGTGGCAGCAGCCACGGTCAGCTCTGCATCGCCCAGCATGATGAAGGCCGCAATGTCCATGTGGTCGTTCACCTTGCAGATGGTTAGTTCACGGGTCAGGCCCGCGACATTCAGGGTATAGGTCTTTGCCATAACAATTCCCTTCCTTTTGTTCGATCCGTTATTTTTATGCGCGGCTCAGACAGGCAGCTTCTCGCCGCCCAGCACATGGAAATGCAGGTGCTTCACGGTCTGGCCGGCATCCTCGCCGACATTGGAGATCACGCGGTAGCCGTTGTCCAGGCCAACCTCTTTGGCCAGCTTGGCGATCACGGCAAAGATATGGCCCAGCAGGGCACCGTCCTCCTCCGTCAGGGCAGCGGCACTCTGGATGTGCTTTTTGGGCACAACAAGAAAGTGCACCTTGGCCTGCGGGTTGATATCGTAAAACGCCACGACCTGATCGTCCTCATACAGCTTGTTAGAGGGGATCTTGCCCTCGGCGATCATGCAAAACAGACAATCTTCCATGGGAATTGCTCCTTTCACTCAGCCCAGCTGCTTCTCAACAATGCCCTTGACAGCGGCCAGAGCCTCGTCGATCTTGGTCTCGTCCTTCAGGCCGGCCATTGCAAAGTCGGGCTTGCCGCCGCCCTTGCCGCCTGCGATGGCGCTGATCTCCTTGACCAGCACGCCAGCCTTGAGGCCCTTTTCCTGTGCCAGCTTGTTCACGGTGACAGCCATGGTGACCTTATCCTCAGCCTTGCCCACCAGAACCGCCACGCAGGGGTTCACCGCCTTATCGCGGATGGAGTCGCACATGCCGCGCAGGGTTTCGCCGGTGGTGCCGGTGAAGTAAGCAGAAGCGATCTTCACGCCGCCGACTTCCTCGGCATTGTCGAACAGGCTGCTCACCTTGGAGGCGGCGACCTTGGCCTTGATCTCCTCCAGCTCCTTGCTCATGGCCTTGTTCTCGGCCATGACGGCCTCGGCACGGATGGGCAGAGAGGTGATGTTGTTGGCCTTCAGGGTGTTGGCCACGGTGTGCAGCATTGCCTCCTGCAGATTTGCACGGACGAGCAGGTTGCGGCCGGTGACAGCCTCGATGCGGCGGATACCGGCGGCAACAGAGGATTCGCTAACGATCTTGAAGCCGCCAATCTGGGCGGTGTTCTTGACGTGGGTGCCGCCGCAGAACTCGGTGGACCAGCCCTCGATGTTCACAACGCGGACGACCTTGCCGTACTTCTCGCCGAACAGGGCCATTGCGCCCAGCTTCTTGGCCTCCTCGATGGGCATCTCCTTGACGGTGACGTTCATCGACTCGTAGATCTTATCGTTGACGATCTTCTGCACCCGGGCCAGCTCCTCAGGCGTGACGGCGCTGAAGTGGGTGAAGTCGAAGTGGGTGATCTCCGCATCCTGATAGGAGCCTGCCTGATGGACATGGTCGCCCAGGACCTCACGCAGGGCAGCCTGCAGCAGATGGGTCGCGGTGTGGTTGCGGCAGACGGACATCCGGTATTCCTTGTCCACCTGAGCGTTCAGGTGGTCGCCCACCTTGACGATGCCGCTCTCCAGCACGCAGGTGTGGACGTAGTAGCCCTTGGGGGTCTTTTTCACGTCCAGCACACGCAGGCTGCACTCGGGGCCGGTCAGCAGGCCGTTGTCCGCCACCTGACCACCCATCTCAGCGTAGAACGGGGTCTTGTCCAGAACCACCAGCACGCCGTCCTTTGCCTCCTCATCGGTGGCAATGGCATCGGTCAGGGTCTCCTCGTCGCTCAGGGCAACCACAACGCCGGTGTCGTTCAGGGTCTCATAGCCGGTAAAGACAGTGGGCTCAACGGTCAGGCCGCCGAACAGGTCCTCGCTCCAGCCGGAGATGTTCTTCTTCAGGCGCTCGGCACGGGCGCGCTCCTTCTGCTTCTTCATCTCAGCATGGAAGCCGTCCTCGTCGATCTCAATGCCCTGCTCGGCAGCGATCTCCTTGGTCAGATCGAGGGGGAAGCCGAAGGTATCGTTCAGCTTGAACACGTCCAGACCCTTGAGCAGGTGCTGGTGTGCCTTTTCCAGGCCGTCGATCATGTTGTTCAGGATGTTCATACCGGCATCGATGGTGCGGGCAAAGTTTGCCTCCTCGGTGCCGATGACCTTCTTGATATAGGCATCGTGCTCACGCAGCTCGGGGTAAGCGCTCTCGCTGGACTGGATGACCGTCTCCACCAGCTCCACCAGGAAGGGGCGGGAGATGCCCAGCATCCGGCCATGGCGGGCAGCGCGGCGGAGCAGACGGCGCAGAACGTAGCCGCGGCCCTCGTTGGAAGGCAGGATGCCGTCAGACACCATGAAGGTGCAGCTGCGGATGTGGTCAGTGATGACACGGATGGAGATGTCATCCTTGGCGTTCTCACCGTAGGTCTTACCGGCAATGTGCTCCACATGGTGCAGCACGCTCTGAACGGTATCCACCTCAAACAGGTTGCCCACGCCCTGCATCACGCAGGCCAGACGCTCCAGGCCCATGCCGGTATCGATGTTGGGACGTGCCAGACGCTCGTAGTGGCCCTTGCCGTCGGCATCAAACTGGCTGAACACCAGGTTCCAGATCTCCATATAGCGGTCGCAGTCACAGCCCACGCCGCAGGTCGGCTTGCCGCAGCCGTACTCGGGGCCGCGGTCAAAGTAGATCTCAGAGCAGGGGCCGCAGGGGCCGGAGCCGTGCTCCCAGAAGTTGTCCTCCTTGCCCAGACGCACCATGTGGTCCGGAGCAATGCCCACCTTCTTGGTCCAGATATCGTAGGCCTCGTCGTCCTCTTCGTAGACGGAGATGTGCAGCTTATCCTTGGGGATAGCCATCCACTCGTCGCTGGTCAGGAACTCCCATGCCCAGGGAATGACCTCCTCCTTGAAGTAGTCCTGGAAGGAGAAGTTGCCCAGCATCTCAAAGAAGGTGCCGTGGCGGGCGGTGATGCCCACGCGCTCGATATCCGGGGTGCGGATGCACTTCTGGCAGGTGGTCACACGGTGGCGGGGAGGCTCTTCCTGCGCCAGGAACCACTTTTTCATGGGGGCCATGCCGCTGTTGATCAGCAGCAGGCTGGGGTCGTTCTTCGGCACCAGCGGGAAGCTGTCCAGACGCAGGTGGCCCTTGCTCTCAAAAAAGCTCAGGTACTTTTCACGCAGTTCATTCAAACCGGTCCATTGCATAGGTTTTCTCTCCTCAATTGTCCTTGGCGTTTGCACGTCAGTTTTTATGATGTTATGGCAGAGGGGCGGGCAGGCGCAAAAACAAAAACAGCCCCATCCCAAAAGGGACGAGGCTGTGTAAAACTGCTCCGTGGTACCACCCAAATTGCAAAGGATAAAACTGCTTGTCCCCTGCCGCTTTCGGCGCGGTAACGCTGCGCTGCGTCCGACTTGTTTCGCCGGAAGCTCCGGGGTGGCACGAAACGAGACCTGCCGGAGCGCCTTGCAGCTGGGAGCGCTCTCTCTGGGCGGCGGTGTGCATTTCTGACCCCATCAATGCCATCTGTCATAATTCACATCCCGCAAAAAGGCACAGTGCCCCTTGCGTACACTTAAATTATAGCATCCCGGAAGCGTTTGTCAACGGGTTTTCCACAAATTTTACGGCACCCAGATGCGGTCTACATGGGTCATCTCGCCGTTTTGGATGGTCACGGTCGTGTTTCCCGCATTCCACCCATAAACATCTTCTTCGCTGCTCATTGCATCGCAAACCGCCCGGTCTCCCTTGACCATCACTGGGTCGGCTCCAAAGTCTGCTGCGCCGTCCGATAGTTCGATATCGTCTGCCATAACAAGCTGCTTCACCACACCAACTTCATAATAAGCGGGAAAATCATCCCATGTCAGAGTCCGGTAATGGTCCTCCTCTTTGCATAAGTCGATGCCGCCTTCTTCTATTCCGCCGTTGATGGTCACATAGTTGTTTTCCCGCTCGATGCTCTCCACGGTCAGGGCTGTAGTTTCCTCTGTCCCGTTTAGATGTGTTACAATGGTATCGCCTTCGCTCAATGCTTCTATCTCTGGGGCTGTGTACCGGTCATAGTCGTATACGACCGCGTCGTTGATGGTATTCTTGCGTTCACCGACCCATACTTTATCGCTTTCAAAGCTGATGTGATAGGTGCCATCCGAAAGGGGGTCGCTCAGTAAAACGCCTTGCATGGGCTGTACTTCCGTTTTTTGCGCCTCCTGCGCCTCCGAAGAGGTCGTGCTTGGCGTGGAAGCCGCTGTGCTTCCCGCCGTGGAACTGGAGGCCCCACAGCCCGCCATGGTGATCCCAAGCGCCAAAAGCACCGTAAATGTTCCTATTTTATGGTTCCATCTCATACGAAAACCTTCTTTCTCTTGCTTGACGGAACGTTTCCGTTCCGCTACAATAAAAACGATTCAAAGACACATTCTATTTCAAGATAGAGAGGAAAATTTCCGTGAAAATCTTAAAAGTAAAATGTCTGGCCCCCACCCGGCTCGACAACTACCTGATGCAGCAGTTCCCGGCACTGAACCCGGGCCGCCTGAACAAGGCTCTGCGGGAGAACAAGATCAAGCTGAACGGCAAAAAGCAGCCCCTTTCCACCCGCGTGATGGCGGGCGACGAGATCAAGCTGTTCATTCTGGACGAGGTGCTGGATGCCGACAAGCGGGTAGAAGGCCCGGCGTGGAAGAACGCCCGCGGCCCGGCACAGGTCATCTACGACTGCCCGCAGATCCTTGTGGTGAACAAGCCTGCAGGCCTTGCCGTGGATGGCCCCGAGGACGACACCCTGCTCAACCGTGCTCTGCTCTACCTCAACCAGCAGGGCGAGTACAAGGAGAACGATCTGTACACTCCGGCCCTCTGCCACCGGCTGGACACCGGCACCAGCGGCTTGGTCATCATCGCCAAGACCCCCGAGGCCGAGCAGTTGTTCCTTGAGGTCATCAAGAACCGCGAGGTCAAAAAGACCTACCTCTGCGTCACCTTTGGCCGCCCCACCCCGCCGGACGGCACCCTGGGCGGCTACCTGCTCAAGGATGCAGACCGGGGCATCGTGAAGATCGTGCCCGACAAGCAGCCCGGTGCCAAGGACGTGGAGACCCAATATGAGACCGTTGCCGTCTCCGGCCGTCTGGCCCTGCTCAAGGTCCGGCTCATCACCGGCCGCACCCACCAGATCCGTGCCCACATGGCAAGCATCGGCTGCCCCATCCTGGGCGACAGCAAATACGGCAACAACACCGCCAACCGGGAGCTTAAGCTCAAGTATCAGGCCCTCTGCGCCTGGGAGCTGGTCCTCCCCCGCTTCACCTCCCCCGACTTCGCCGACCTCTCCGGCAAGACCTTCCGCGCACCGAAGCCCTGGTATTACCAGCAGGTATTGGATGGAACGTTGAAGTAAACTTTGCTTTATCAATGTTGATTGCGAGGATGTTTTATGGCTCTTCCAAAGTATAACGAGTTTTATCGGCTTGTGTTGACCGTTTTACAGGATGGTCAGTCGCATTCCATGAAGGAGGTTCGAGATTCTATCGCTCAGACGCTCCAGCTGACCGAAGAGGATCTTTCCGAAACGCTTTCCAATGGTTCTTCAGTCTATGCCGGGCGGGTCGGCTGGGCAAAGACCTATCTCAAGAAAGCTGAAATGATCGACTCCCCTCAGCGGGGTTATATTGCCATTACACCGGCTGGCCGCTCGCTCCTTGCCAGCACAGAACCAATTACCAATGCAGTTCTTGCTCAGAAGTGCCCCGCGTTTCTCGATTTCTACCGGCCGCAGAATACAGACAGCACCGCTTCTGCACAACCGCAGGCCAGTGTCCCGGATGACGCGCCCGAAACACCGCAGGAGACCTTCGAGCGGGTGTATACTCTTATCAACAATCAACTGGCGGACGATCTGCTGACGGATATTCTGAATCAAAGCGCTGCTTTCTTTGAGCATCTTGTGGTTGATTTGATGAAGGCTATGGACTACGGCGATGGATTTGTTACCAAATACAGTGGTGACGATGGCATCGACGGCATCGTCCACGAGGATAAGCTGGGATTCAACCTCATTTACATTCAGGCCAAGCGCTGGAAACCCGACACCACGATTGGAAAACCGGAACTCCAAAAGTTTGCAGGTGCCATGATGGGGCCGCCCAGGGTCGATAAAGGACTTTTTATCACCACTGCCAAGTTTTCGCCCAAAGCGAAGGAGTATGCCAATGCACAGCACATCATTCTGGTGGACGGTGAAAAATTGACCAACCTGATGATTGAGCACGGCGTGGGTGTTTCCACTCAAAAGACTTACCTCATTAAGCGCATCGACAGCGATTATTTCTCGGAAAACGACTGACCAAAAAGCGGCACCTCTCCGTGCAAACGGAAAGATGCCGCTTTTCTTATGCTAGTTCATCAGATCCTCACCATATCCCGGGTGATCTCGGCCAGAGAGTGTGCGCCGCACATCTGCATGGTATCAGCCAGCTCGGCGGCGATTTTGTCGATGTAGCACTTCACGCCTTCCTCGCCGCCGCCATAGACTGCGGTGACAAAGGGACGGCAGATGAGCACAGCGTCAGCACCCAGAGCCAACGCCTTGAACACATCCACGCCGGAGCGGATGCCGCCATCCACCAGAATCTTCACGCCGCTGCCCTTGAGGGCCTCTGCGATCTCCGGCAGGACTTCGGCGGTGGCGGGGCACTGATCCAGCACACGGCCGCCGTGGTTGGAGACCACGATGGCAGCAGCACCGGCTTCCTTGGCCTTGAGGGCACCCTTGACGGTCATCACACCCTTGACGATGAAGGGGCGCTCGGCCAGCTTGACGATCTCGGCCAGCTCGGCAACGCTCTTGCTGCCGGCGGGCGGGGTCATATTCTTCAGGAAGGGCAGACCGGCGGCATCCACGTCCATGGCCACGGCAAAGCAGCCGCTGGCCTTGGCCTGCTCCATCTTGGCCTTGACCGTGTCAATGTTCCAGGGCTTGATGGTAGGCACGCCGCAGCCGCCTGCCGCGCCAATGGCCTTGGTGGCCATGGTCATCACGTCGGGGTTGGTGCCGTCACCCGTAAAGGCGGCAATGCCGTTTTCGGCACAGGCGCGCACCAGCACGTCATTGTAGGTCATATCGGTGTAGGTGTCGGAATAGTGGAGGTTCACCGCACCCACAGGGCCTGCAAAGAAGGGATACTTGAAGGTTTTGCCAAACAGCTCCACACCGGTGTCGGGGGTGCCGTTCTCGCACAGGGTGTCCATGTTCACCCGAATCTCCGCCCACTTATTATAATTGCGGATGGCCGTATCGCCCACGCCCTTGGCACCGGGGCCGGGGATCTGGTTTTTGCAGGCCACACCGTTGCACACGGGGCAGGCCTTGCAGTACTGCCCGATGCACTGGCGGGCATTGTTCAAAACATCAGCGTAATTCATATCGCATCCTCCTGTTCAGGCTCTCTTTTTCGGGCGGAACCTGCAAATTCCAACCGCTCTCTGCCCACATCATAGTCCGTTTTTATAGGTTCGTCAAGGGGATCATCGGGTTCTGCTTTTTCCAACGAAAAAATGTATGGCGCAGAACCGTTGATTTTTAGATTTTTCAAATTTTTTCAAAAAAATCCTTGACAAAAGTCATCCTTTCAGGTATTATAGTGGAGCGCTGAGGGCCACGGCCCGAAACGCTGAAAACTGAAGATGTGGAAAGATGGCTGAGTTGGTCTAAGGCGCACGACTGGAAATCGTGTAACGTGTCAAAAGCGTTCTGGGGTTCGAATCCCCATCTTTCCGCCAGAAACCCCGGAACGAATGTTCCGGGGTTTTTCTGTTGACGTAAAAAGGAGTTTCTACAATGTCTGCTGCTATTACGATTGCAATGCCGCGCATGGTGCCGAACCAGCTGCTGGCAGAGGCTCACGCCAAATATCCCGAAAGCCTTGCCCGGGCCGGGGCAGAGATGCGCTGGATCGAGCTGGACGACCCCGAAAAGGCCGTGCAGGATGCGCTGGCCTGTGACGGCCTGCTGCTGCCGGGCGGCGGCGACATCGACCCGAAATTCTACGGGCAGGAACGCATCCCCGCCTGCGGTGAGCCCAACGTTCTGCGGGATACCGCCGAGCCGCTGCTGCTGCGCGCCTTCCTTGCCGCCGACAAGCCGGTGCTGGCCATCTGCCGGGGCATCCAGCTGATGAATGTTGCGCTGGGCGGCGATCTGTATCAGGACATCAAGCCCTTTGAGCACGTCCCCCACAACGACCATTGGGGCAAGATCCACACCGTCACCGTGCGGCGGGATACCCTGCTCTCCCGCATTCTGGGGCAGGATACCGTACTGGTCAACAGCCAGCACCATCAGGCGGTGGACAAGGTCGCCCCCGGCCTCGTGCTGTCAGCCCTGAGCGAGGACGGCATCGTGGAGGGCATTGAGAAGCCGGACGCGAAGTTCTGCCTGGGCGTGCAGTGGCACCCTGAGTGGCTCAGCGCCGCCGACCCCGCCATGCAGGGGATCTTTGATGCCTTTGTGGCGGCCTGCAAATAAATTATAAAAAAATCAAAGCCAACTTGAACCATTTTTAAGCTCTGGATCGTATTCCTTATAAAAAGAACAGGAGGTTCTGCCATGAAATCTTCCAAAAAGCGTTCCCGCGCCGTGGTCACGGTGGTGGCCTGCATTCTGGCGGTGTGTCTGGTGGCTGCGCTGGTCCTTTTCAGTCTGGTCAACAGCAAAGTCCGTGCCTTACAAAAGGGTGCGGCCTTTGAGTTCAGCTATAACATCACCGCACAGGACAGTGCCAGTACCCCGGCCCTGTACAATATTCTGAAACAGGTGGGTGCAACTTCCGGCGATGTGGCCGGGCTGTATTCGCCGGGGCAGCTGCAATTGTACCTGTACCCCTCCGGTGGGCTTGCCCGCGCCGAGACCGGCGGCACCGACTTTTTCACCGACCTCTATATTGATGCCAACGACACCTACTTCGATGCCGGGCGGCTCTACCGCACCCTGCGGGATTCCATCGCGGACAGCGCGCCGCTGGTGGGTGCGTTCCTGCCGGAGTGGTCTCTGCCCAACTACATCACGCAGGCCCAGCTGGCAAAGATCCTCGGCGTGCCCAACACGCAGGTAGCCATGCAGGAGATGTCCGGCTACACCCTGACCCTCAGCCGCCAGTGCGTCGTCCACCCCGATTATGCCAAAAAGGGCTACATCTACTATCAGTTCCCGTCTGAGGGGGAGGACGCGGCTGTCCTTGTGGTGGGCCTGCCGCTGAAGTCCCTGCTCTTCGATGACACCATCCCCGTGGATGTCCATGTGGAGATCCCCGCCCACGGTGTCAATGCAGCCCTGAGCGGCACGCTGGAAGCCGGTGTCAACAGCCTTTCGGCTCCCGTCAGTGTCATTTCCGACAGCGACATCGATTCCATCGTCCAGCTCCGGGAACGTCTGGAGCAGTTTGCCGATCTCATCAACACAGCGTTAAAGCGTGTGCAGTAACAAAAAAGCAGAGCCGTGCAGCGTTTGAACTGCACGGCTCTTATCTATTTCAGCGCTTATGCTCAATGTGTTCCTGGATCCATTTGCCGCCATCGCCGCTGCCCACCGCACTGTCATAGACAATGCCGGTCAGCTCGCTGGTCAGGTCGGACTTCATCTTCTTGTACTCCTGCTCTGCCTGATCCGCAACGCTCTGGTCACGGCCATTGTCCCGCAGGTACTGGCGCAGCTCTTTCAGAATGGCGTTGAACTCCTTGTCACACTCGCCCTGAACACTGGTCAGCTTGGCGGTTTTGGACACCACGATGGAGACCTTCATCCCCAGATTGCGCTCCTCCACCGGGTGGGAGATATACTCATTGTAGGCCTCGTAGATCACGCCGTAGAGCTTGGATTCCGTCTGCCTCTTCAGGTTCTGCAGCTGGCGGATGTAGCTGTCGATCTTGGCATCCACCTCATTCTCCGAAGCAGCGGAGCTGCTGGAGGCATGGCTGCTGCCGGGGGCCTGACTGCTGGCCGCATGGCTGCCGGAAGCCGCAGAGGACGCGGGCACCGAGTGTGCGGCACTGGAACCGGACACTGCGGAGCTCACGCTGTCCGCCTTGCTTGCGCTGGCGGCAGAGGAGGCTTCACTGGACGAAGCTGTCTCCGAAGAGGAAATGCCAAGTTCCTCTTCCAGCTGTTCCAAAAAGGACGAAACCGGGGATTCTTCCGTCACCTCACTGCTGACGGCGCTCTCGCTGGAGGCGGCGGCGCTGGAGGGTTCCTCAGCTTCCCCGCCGGGCAGAGCGGAGGACGGCACAGAGCTGGCCTGCGCCTCGGACACAGGGGTGCTTTTTCGCATCCCTGTCAGGATCAAAGCAGCTGCCACGATCACCACAAGAACGATGGCCGCAGCCAGCTGATAAAGCTTCTTTTTCTGCATCTGGTACAAAATTCTCCCACTTCAGATTTCGTTCCCGGCCTTTTGCCGCGCAGGAACAGGTCTATCATATCATCCCCGGGGGAGAATTTCAATGGATAAATCGTGAAAAATGTCGCCTAACTGCCTTTTTACGACAGGATTTCGTCCCATTTCACAGCCTGTCGGAGACGCGGTCAGTCTTTTTTCACAGCCACAAGAACGCGGATCTTTCCGCCCGCCGCGCTGCCGTGGGCATCGTACCAGCCGATGAGGCTGTAATCCTCGGCGTTGATCTTGGAAAGGGTGGTGGCGTAATACTTGCCCTTGTACCACAGATACACCTGCATGTCATCGGCAGTCTCATAGCGGGTGGAGCCGCTCCGCACGGAGGCGGCCCCCAGCTGATCCACCGTGACCGGGAGCAGCTGGGCCATGGTGCCCACACTGCCGGAAGCAGTCTTGCGCACCGAGATACCGCCCGCCAGCACGGGATACTTCACGCTGGTCTTATAGGTGGTCTGCTCACCGTTGACGTAGCAGACATAGTTTGCGCCGCTGCTCAGGTAATCCAGCACCGAGCTGACCACGCCCGTGGTGCTGTTGGCACCGATCTTGAGCAGATAGCTTGCCAGGCTGGCGGTGCTGCTGGTCACGCTCTCCCACAGGGTGCTGCCAATGCTGCCATCGACCAGCCCATACAGCAGGGTGCTGGTGGAGGGCATCACGCTTTCCACCGCACCGGCCACAAGGTCAGAGGCGCTGGAACCGGTGGTGTTGGAGGTGGACGAGCCGGAGCCGGTGTTCGTGGTGGAGCTGGCTGCGGTGCTGATGAGGTTGGTCACATCATCCAGCACACCGTAGGTCCACAAGTCGCCGGTGGCATCGTTCAGAATGAGCCGGTCAATGGCACCGTTCTCATCCACGGTGTAGTAACGGACATCCGAGGCAGAAAGTGTCACCCCCGATAGGCGGCTGGGACTTACTGTCCCAGCCAACCCCTCCGCTGTCGTATCCAGGATTTCCACATCCGAAGCAAGGGCCGCATCGCCCAGCGCGGTGCTGTCCGCACGGATGGTGCCGCTGACCGATTGGCCGCTCAGGGTCTCCACGTTCTCACCGTCGGCGTTGACGGTGATCTTCACCAGCCAGCCGGCGGGAAAGTTCAGGCTCTTGTCCACATTCACGGTGCGGGTCACGCCATCGGTGCAGGCCACCTGCACGCTTTGGAGCACATCCGCGCCATTTTCCTCGGTCAGGCTGCGGGAAGAAGTCTGCACCACGCCATAGAACACGCTGTCGGCTTCCTCGCCAGTCAGAACGGCCACCACCTCGTTGTTCATGCCCAACAGCAGGGTGACCACCTGCCCCACTCCGCCGCCGTTGAGGGATGAGAGGACCGATGCCGCTGCCGAGGAAGCCAGTGTATAGCTGGTGCCTGCCACTGTCACACTGGTGGGGGCGCTGGCGCTGGGCGAGACCGCCGTGATGCGGCCCGCCGCCTTGCGGGAGTAGATCCAGACCGTTCTGGCGCTGGCGCTGTAATAGTAGACATCGTAGGCGTTCAGAGCGGCATCTGTGGCCACGGTATCATTGCGGTAGACCGCCGCCGGGGCAAAGGGCAGCTGGGTGGTGCCATCGGCCACAAAGGGGCCCTCCACACTGCTGAGCAACACCGAAGACAGGTCGATCCGGCCATCCGTCACGGTAAAGCCCAGCGTGGCGGCATAGGTCTGGTTTTCAGCGGTGCTGGCCGTCAGGGCATTATAGAAGAGCACAGCGGCATCTTCCAGGGTCAGGCCCTGCCCCTGCACGGCGCTCAGATCGGCCCGCAGGCCCAGGCTGCCGGCCTTGTTGAGCTGTGCCGCCGGGAAGCTGCCGCTCAGGGTAGTAACCTCATAGCCCAGCAGTTTGAGGGCGGCGGTGCAGGCCTCTTCCAGCGTCACACCGTTGTCGGGCCGGAAAGAGCCATCGGTATAGCCGCTGAGCCACCCCTGCTGGACGGCAATGCGGATATAGGGGGCATATTCGTTCCCGCTGTCCACATCGGTGAACAGGGTGCCGGTGTTCCCCTGCGTGGCGGCGCTCTCCCGGTAGGCCGAGAATGCCACCAGCAGCTTTGCCAGCTGGCCCCGGGTCAGGGCGGTGCTCAGGGCGGAGGCCTGTTCGCTGGTCAAGCCGCCCAGCGTCACGGCAGTCTGCACCGCCGCATTGCTGGCAGCGGCATTTGCCGGCACCACCAGCATCGAGCAGGCAATGCAAACGGCCAGAAGAAATGCTAGAAAACGTTTTTTCATATCGAACTCCTTAACAAAGGGTTTCATTGATCCTTGGCTCCCCTATCAGGCAACAACGACGACCGCCGCCAGTGGCGGATAAAGGGAGGAGTTGTTGGGGCAGCGGCCAACAGGACACGAGTGCAATCCTTTGCACGAAGTGGACGCTGGGAGCCGCAACTCGTATGCTGGCGAGCGAAGCGAGACTGAGAGGTTTAATCATATCTCAATGCTTCAATGGGGTTCAGCCTTGCGGCGCGCTTGGCAGGCAGGTAGCCGAACAGTACACCGATGCCCACCGAAATGCCAAAGGCCACCAGCACTGAGGTCATGGAGGGGGCCACCGTCAGTTCCATATCCGACACCAGCAGCGGGAGCACCCGGTTGGCCAGAGCGCTGAACAGATAGCCCAGTGCAATGCCAAGCAGGCCGCCCAGCGCGGAGGTGGTGGCCGCCTCAGTGACGAACAGGCCCAGAATGCTGCGTTCCTTGGCTCCCAGCGCCTTGCGGATGCCGATCTCCCGGGTGCGCTCGGTGACGGACACCATCATAATGTTCATAATGCCGATGCCGCCCACCAGCAGGGAGATGGCTGCAATGGCGGTCAGGATCGCCACCACCATGTTGATCATGCTGGTCATGGTCTCCAGCATCTCGCTCAGGCTGGTGATGAAATAGCCGTCCTCCGCGTGGAGAATGGATTCGATCCCTACTACCAGAAGATTCTTGCCCTCATCGGCAAGTTCATCGCTCACCAGAACCACGCCGTAGGAGCTGGCGCTGGTCTTGCTGATGCGCTGGGCGGTGGTATAGGGCACAAAGATCATGTCATCGTCAGTGCCCTCCTGATCGGTCGTACTGCTGACATTGGCTTCCAGCACGCCCACGATGGTAAATCTCTCACTGCCGATCTTGATGGTCTGGCCGATGGCGTTGCCGCCGTAGGCCGCACGGGCAATGTAATCGCCCACCACGCAGACCTTTTTATTATCCATGATGTCCACATAGGTCAGGCCCCGGCCCTGGGCCAGCGTGCGCCCCATCATATCCAGGTAGGTCTCACTCACGCCTTTGACACTCGTATAGCCATAGGTGGTGGTATCCACCTTCACGGTGCTGTCCAGCGTGGTGGTGGGCGACATGCCGGTGAACACCTCCGGGTGGCTGTCCACGATGTCGTACAGCTGCTGCACGGTCACGGTGCGGGAGCCGCGGCCCGTGATCTGGACACTGAGGACATTGGTTCCCATCTCAGAAAAGCTGTCCTTGATGCTCTGGGTCATGCCATTGCCCAGACCTACGATGACGATGACCGCCGTGACACCGATGATGATGCCCAGCATGGTCAGAACCGTGCGGAACTTGTTGCTCCAGATATTCTTGACTGCTTCGCGGAAGGTCTCGTAGATCATGCGTCCCCCTCCTGTTCTGCCGGTTCAAAGTTCAGTGTCGGCTGAACGATGGCCTCCGGTGCCCGGGCATCGCCGTCGTAGACCACGCGGCCATCCTCCAGCCGGATGATGCGCTGGGCCTGCACGGCAATGGAGTTGTCGTGGGTGATGAGCACCACGGTGTTGCCCTGCCGGTGGAGCTGCTGCAGCATTCCCAGCACCTCGCGGCCGGTGTGGCTGTCCAGCGCGCCGGTGGGCTCGTCGGCCAGAATGACCGCCGGATTCCCGGCCAGTGCCCGGGCAATGGAGACGCGCTGCTGCTGGCCGCCGGAAAGCTGGCTGGGCTTGTTTTTCAGCTTATCGCCCAGCCCCACCTGCTCCAGTGCCTCGCGGGCCCGGCGGCGGCGCTCGGCGCGGGGCACGCCCGCATAGATCAGCGGCACCTCCACGTTTTCCAGCAGATTCAATTTGGGCAGCAGGTTATACTGCTGGAAGATGAAGCCCAGCATCTCGTTGCGCACCTCGGCCTGCTCATTTCCGGACATGTTGCCCACCTCCCGGCCATTGAGCCGGTAGCTGCCCGCTGTGGGCACATCCAGGCAGCCGATGATGTTCATGCAGGTGGATTTACCGGAGCCGGACTGGCCCACGATGGCCACGAACTCGCCCTTTTCAATTTTCATGCTGATGTGGTCGGCGGCTTTTACCGTGGTGTCACCCATCCGGTAATATTTGCACACATCCTCAAATTCGATCAGAGCGCTCATTGCGGGCCACCTCCCGGTGCGCCGCCGTTCGGGCCGCCGCTTCCACCGGGCCCGCCGACCACCACCATCTCCTCCATCTGTCCGTCAGCGCTGACAGAGGCGGTGCTGCTGGCGGTGTAGGCCACGGTGTCGCCTTCCTGCAGGCCGTTTGTTACGGCGATGTAATCATCATCGCTGGTGCCGGTGGCCACCTTGACATAGACATAGCCCTCCGGGGCGGTCATGCTGGGGTCGGCGTTGGCAGCGCTGGGGGAATCCCTGGTCACCAGCACATAATTGCCCCGCACCACAGCGGCATTGGGAATGGAAAGCGCGTTCTCGGTGCTGGCCGTCGTGATCTCGGCGGTGGCATTCATGCCGGGCAGCAGGTCGCCGGTATCGTTGATGCGGATGGTGACAGGATAGGTGGTGGTACCGCCTGCCGTGGTGCCCGCCTTGGATACGCTGGTGACCACGCCGGTAAAGGTGCGGTCAGAGATGGCATCTGCGGTGATGGTCACGCTCTGCCCCTCCTTGATGGAGAGGATCTCCAGCTCATCCACATTCACCGTCATCTGCAGGTAGCTCAGGTCGTAGATGGTGCACAGGCTGGTGCTGCCCGCGGTATTGCTCACGGTGTCGCCCGCCTTGACCTCCTTGGAGATGACCGTGCCGCTGATGGGCGAGGTGATGGTATAGTTGTTCAGCTGATCCTCGGTGTCCTCCATGGACATCTGGGCACTGCGCAGGTTATCGGAGGCGTTCTGCACCTGCTTGGTCAGCTCCTTGCCGGAGATCCTGACCAGCGCGGTATCGGCGCTGACAGAGGAGCCCTCTTTCACGCAGAGGGCGGTCACGGTGCCGCCGGTGGAGGCGGTGATGGTCTGCTCGTTCTGGTAGCTGAATTTTGCCGATGCCAGCGCGCTGACCCCGTTGACGCTGGCCGTTGCGGCCTGCGCGGTGGTCAGGCTGCCGGTGTTGTTCACCGCAATGGTCACGGTGCGCACCAGCAGGTTCCCGCTGCTCAGGGCATCCGCACCGGAGACGGAGCGCACGGTGCCGGAGACGGCCTCAAAGGTGCCGTCCAGCGTGACCTGTGCGGCCTGCCCCACGGTAAAGTTCGCCGCATCCGCCGCCGGGAATTCCAGCGTCAGCAGCAGGGTGGAGGCATCCCGCACAGTGGCCACCTCCTGCCCGGCGGTGACCACATCGCCCACCGCCACCTTGTAGGAAGCCAGCGTGCCGCCGATGGTGCTGCGGATGTATTGGGCATCCACTGCATCCTCGTAATTGCGCTGGGCCTGATCCAGCGAGAGCTGGGCTTTTTCCACGCTGTTGGCGGCGTTGGAGCTGTCGATGGTGTAGAGCACCGTTCCCTCTTCAATGGTGTCCCCCACCGCAAAATCGGCGGTGAGCACGGTGCCGGACACCAGCGCATTGACGGTGTAGGTGTTGGCGGCGGCAATGGTGCCGGAGCCGCTGAACACATTTGTGATATTCCGGCGCTCCACCGCGCTTTCCAGATAGGCGGTATCTACGCCTGCCGGTTTTGCGCCCTTCCCCGGCAGCAGGAACGCACCGGCCACTGCGGCTGCGCAGGCGGCAGCGGCAATGCGTTTCCAGTTGCGCCTTACAAAAGGTCTCCAGCCCTTCGGTCTTTGTTCTGCAGGCACTTCCAGCGCCAGATTGAATTCCTGGTCGCTCTGTTCCTGCGGTGTTTGTTTCTTTTTTCGCAGCATTGGTTGCCCCTCCCTGATGTTATGGCCGGGTGCAAAGCCGCACCCGCCCTTCTTCCAACAGTATAGCGGACCTTTCTTAACATTCGCCGGAGATATTTCTTAAGACTTGCTTAAGTTCGGTGGAAAAAGTGTAAAAAGCGACCCTCCCCGTCATCGCATTGCAATGCCGCCTCCCCCTTCGGGGGAGCTGGCAAAGCCGTAGGCTTTGACTGAGAGGGTTGTCTTATTCTACCGGGAACAGCAGCGTCATGGTGAACTGCTCATTCTCCTGTTCGATCTTGCAGTCTGCGTGCATCTTATCCATCATGGTCTCGATGCTGGTCAGGCCCACCTTGGTGCTTTCCACTGCCGGGGGCGCGGGCAGGACATGGTTGCGGAACACAAGGCCCGCCTTCCCCTCCTGCCGCAGGAACCGCACCTCGATGGGCCGGGCCGGGTCGGCGTACTTGATCAGGTTGGAGCCGATGTTATCCAGAATGCGCCGGATGTACTGCGCCCGCACGGTCAGGAGCACATCCTCGCTGCCCAGCTCCAGCGCACAGGCAAAGCCGCGCTGCTGCAGCATCTCCACCATCTCGGCCAGCGGTTCCTCAAAGATCTGGGAGAAACGGGCCGGGGCATCCAGCTGCACCACGGTGTCCCGGGTGACCAGCGCGTACTCGAACAGATTGTCGGACAGCTGCTTGATCTGCCGGGCCTTACCGTCGATCTTTGCCAGATATTCATCCTGCTGGGCCTCGGTCTCGTATTTGTGGTGACGCAGGATCTCGGTATAGAGCAGCAGGGTGGTCAGCGGGGTGCGCAGGTCGTGGGACATCTCAGTGATCAGGCTCTTGACCTTGGCGGCAGCCTGAGCCTCCTCAGCCTGCTGCTGGCGCAGGGTCAGACGCAGGCCATCCAGACTGGTGGCCAGCAGGGCCAGCTCATCATCTCCCTGGATTGTGATGGGATGGTCAAGGTCACCGCCCTCCATGGCCTGGATCTCCCCGCTGAGCAGGAGGATATAGCGGATGATCTTCCGGCTGCTCAGGAAGAAAAACAGCGGGAAAAGGGCAAAGCTGACAAGCAGCAGGATCTCGCACCCCTTGCCGTAATAGGCATCCACGCCGTTGTAATAGAACATGGCGGTGGTCTCTTTGTCAGAAAAAGTGAGTGAATACATCGGGAGCCAGTGCTCGGCCGGAACCGCTTCCGTCACGTTTCCCCGCCCCTCGTAGACCGGAGCGACCAGCGGATAGGAGGAATAGAGCATCCGGGAGCGGTCGTAGATGATGAACATCGTGCTGCCGTTCCGCACAGACCAGTCGTCCAGCTTGTCGATATCCCGGCTGGAAAGGCCGCGCCGGTCGATATAGCTCTGCAGCTCCTGCACCTGTTTTTCCACAGCCCGCTGCTGGGTTTCCGGCTGGTCAAAATAAAGCCACAGGGCTTTGTTCAGCACGACCTGCATTCCCACCAGAAACACAGCACTTGCCAGTGCTGAGAACAGGATCATCAGCATCAGCTTGCCGGAAAGCCCCAGCTTTTTACGCATGATCCTTCTCCTCCCCGGGCACAAAGCGGTACCCTTTCCCCCACATGGTCTGCAGACGGGCGGGGTTCTGCGGATCTTTTTCAATCTTCATCCGCAGATTGCGGATATGTACCATCACGGTGCCGTTGGAGGTGTAGAAATAAGGTTCCTGCCACACATCCTCGTAGATCACCTGTACCGGGAAGATGCGCTGGGGGCTCTGCATGAGCAGCCGCAGGATCTTGTACTCCGTCTCGGTCAGGTCGATCTCCTCCCCGTCCACCCAGGCGCGGTTGCAGTCCAGCGCCAGCTTCACGCCATGGCTGCACAGGGTCAGGTTTTCGGCCCGGGCCGGGGCCTGCCCCTTGCCCTGATAGACGCAGTACCGCCGCAGCAATGCCTTGACCCGGGCGCTGAGCTCCGCAAAGGAAAAGGGCTTGGGCAGGTAATCGTCCCCGCCCGCGGTCAGGCCCAGCAGCTTATCGGACTCCTGTGATTTTGCCGTGAGGAACAGGATCGGCACTGTGGAGAGCTTGCGCAGCTCCTCGCAGACGCGCAGGCCGCTCATACCCGGCATCATAATATCCAGGATCACCAGATCGACCTCCGGGCGGAACACCTCCAGTGCCCGGGTACCGTTTTCGGCTTCGATGATATGGTATCCCTCGCCGGAAAGCAAGATGCGCACGCCGTCCCGGATATCCGGATCGTCCTCCGCGATCAGAATGGTCTGCTCTGCCATGGTCTTCTCCCCTTTTGTCATTCTCGGTTCTAGTATAACAGCAGTTTCCTGCATTTTCCATGAAATTTTTCTAAGGATTTCTTAAGAAAACGCTTCTTCCGGTCAGACCCTGCTGCAGGGACAGAAAAAAGGCATCCCCGCACTTCACAGAACGAGGATGCCTTTCTCAAAACGGTTTTCTGCCCCAAAGCGCCCGCTCCGGCGCAGAGGCTTACATTGCAAACTGGACGGCGCAGAAGGCTGCATAGATGCAGAGCAGCAGCACACCCTGCCAGCGGGAGAGCCTGCCCTTGAGCAGAGCGGGCACGGTCAGGAGGATCATGACCGCGAACATCACGGGCAGATCCATGACCAGAGAGGAATTGATGCCCATGATGGTGGAGTTCTGCGGGATGCTGAAAGGCGACACCGTGATGGACATGCCGCTGACCAGCACCAGATTGAACACGTTGGCACCGATGACATTGCCCAGCGAGAGGGAGCCGTGGCCCTTTGCCAGCGAGGTGATTGCCGTGACCAGCTCAGGCAGAGAGGTGCCCAGCGCCACAAAGGTCAGGGCAATGACGGATTCCGGCACGCCCAGCGCCTGCGCGATCAGGGTGCCGTTGTCCACCAGCAGGTTTGCACCCACAGCGATCAGGGCTGCGCCGAGGACGAGCAGGCCGATCTCCTTGGCAAAGGACATTTCCTTTTCCGGCTCGTCCTCATCGTCTTCCGGGGCGGGGGCGTTTTTCATAGCCAGCACATTGCAGACCATGTACGCCACGAACATTGCCAGCAGCACAATGCCGATGGGGCGGCTGAAGTAGCCGGTGGTGTAGGCCACACCCGCATACAGGGCCGCTGCCACAAAGAAGAACAGCACCGGCACCCGCAGGCTCTTGGGGTCCACCTTGCCCGGGCGGACCGCAATGGTGATGGCCGCGATCAGGGCCGCGTTGCAGATGACCGAGCCAATGGCGTTGCCATAGGCGATCTCGCCGTGGCCGGTCATGGCCGAGGTAGTGGAGACCATGACCTCAGGCAGGGTGGTGCCGATGGACACCACCGTGGCACCGATGAGCAGCTCTGGCACCTTGAAGCGGCGGGCGATGCCGGTTGCGCCGTCCACGAACCAGTCGCCGCCCTTGATGAGGCAGAGCAGGCCCACGATAAACAATAATACAGGGATCAGCATATAAAATCTCTCCTTTTTAATCCAAAAAGTATTATACCTGTTTCCCCTGCAAAACGCAAGCAAAATCGTGTATTTTTACCCAGCCTTCTCCACCTTTTTGGCGTTGGGGTAGATGCGCTCCATCCGGGCATTGTCAAAATGCTCATCCAGCAGCACATCCACCGCATTGGCCGGAGCCGCGCCGCTGGTGCGGGCATCGTAGCGGGCCAGCGCCAACGCACTGGTCACAAGGTTCACGGCCATGAACACAGCCAGCAGAACGGTCATCCAGGGGCGGATCCTGCGCTTGACCGCCTTCATCCCCTTTGCCACCAGTGGGTAGCCATAGCGAATCCAGGTCACGGCCGCAATGCCCCAGAAGAAACAGTACAGCAGGTTGATGCGCCCGCCCAGATTGAACTTGAAGCCGCTGTAATCCCAGAACACGGTGCCGAACAGCAGCTCTGTCACGGCGCTGCACACATACTCGTACGCACCGCCCAGGATCACACCGAACCAGAAGATGCGGCTCTCGCTCTTCTGTTCGCCGCCCCGCAGCAGGATGGCGGCCAGCACCAGCGCCAGCCCCCACACCACGCTGAACGGGCCCCAGACCAGGCTGGAACGGCTCATCCAGACCCCGGCGGTGATGCGGCAGAAGATGGTCTCCACCACATCTCCGAGGAAGGCCCCGATGACAAAGAGCCAGAGCAGGTCGGCAAGGGAGAGCTGCTTTTCGGCACTGGTGGTGGGCTCCGGACGGGCCGCAGCAGGGTACGCCCGCTGGATCCGCTTTTCCACGCTGGCGGTAATTTTCTGCCGCAGCCTCTCCGAGCCCCTGCCCAGCTCCCGATTCAGCTGCTCGAGCCGTGGGTGGCGGTTCGCATACCGGCTGACCACCACCATGGCAGAGATCTGGTCAAGGACGGCCAGCGCCATGCCGACCCACACCACAGCGTGGAACAGCAGCGGCGGCAGGTGGGCGCAGAGCCGGAACAGCAGGTCGTTGCCCCAGCGGACTGCCGCCATGCCCAGCAGACCCCACAGCAGGGAGTATTGCAGGCAGACATAGCCGTCCAGATTGAACTTTTTATCGGAGTAGTCCCACCAGCGGCGGTGGTGGATCCGTTCCAGCAGCTTGGCGGTCAGCCACTCCACCACCGTGGCATAGATCATGCTGCCGAAGAACAGTGCCGCCAGGCTGGCGCGCTGGTCGTTCAGGCCGATGGTGATGAGCACCCCTGCCGTGCCGTACACAAAGCAGAAGGGGCCGGAGGCCACGCCGCGGTTGGTGAACCGGCGGCCCTTTGCGGTTGCAACAACGGTCTCGCCTACCCAGCCCAAAAAGGAATATACCAGATAAATTACACAAAGAGTATAGAAATTCAGGTTCATAGTGCTCCTTTCCCGGAACAAAAAGGGGCCGGGAAGCGGCATTCCCGACCCTCTTTGTTCAGTTTACGAATTACAGCTGGCTCTTATACAGTGCCTCGATCTCCTCCACACTGGTATCGCGGGGGTTGCCGGGGCGGCAAGCATCTGCAAAAGCAGACTCGGCCAGGAAGTGGATGTCCTCTTCCTTCAGGATGCCCTGCAGGTTTGCGGGGATGCCCACATCTGCGCTCAGCTGCTTGACAGCGGCGATGGTGGCATCGGCGGCCTCGGCATCGTTCATCTCGTCAATGCCCTTCACGCCCATGGCCTTGCCGACTGCGCGGTAGCGCTCCCCGGCAACGGTCTTGTTGTACTCCAGACCCACCGGCAGCAGGATGGCGCAGGCCACGCCGTGGGGGGTATCATACAGAGCGGACAGGCCGTGTGCCATGGAGTGGACGATGCCCAGACCCACATTGGAGAAGCCCATACCGGCGATGTACTGTCCCAGAGCCATGCCCTCGCGGCCCTCCGGAGTGTTCTGCACGGCACCGCGCAGGTTCTCGCTGATGAGCTTAATGGCCTCCAGATGGAACATATCGGAGATGGTACAGTGGCCCTTGGTGATATAGCCCTCGATGGCGTGGGTCAGAGCGTCCATACCGGTGGCGGCGGTCAGGCCCTTGGGCATGGAGGACATCATATCGGGATCGACCACAGCGATCTCGGGGATATCGTTGGTGTCCACGCAGACGAACTTGCGCTTCTTCTCCACATCAGTGATGACGTAGTTGATGGTGACCTCAGCCGCAGTACCGGCGGTGGTGGGCACGGCAATGGTGAACACAGCGTGCTTCTTGGTGGGAGCCACGCCTTCCAGAGAGCGCACATCCGCGAACTCGGGGTTGTTGATGATGATGCCGATGGCCTTTGCGGTATCCATGGAGGAGCCGCCGCCGATGGTCACGATGCAGTCTGCCTCAGCAGCCTTGAAGGCTGCCACGCCGTCCTGCACGTTGGCGATGGTGGGGTTGGGCTTGATCTCGCTGTAAACAGCGTAGGCGAAGTTTGCAGCATCCAGCAGGTCGGTGACCTTCTTGGTCACGCCAAACTTGATCAGGTCGGGGTCAGAGCAGACAAAAGCCTTCTTGTAGCCGCGGGCGGTCAGCTCGGGAACGATGTTCTCAATGGCACCGTGGCCATGGTAGGAAATGGTGTTCAGAACAATGCGGTCAGCCATAATTATTTTCCTCCGAAATCATTCTGCCCGCCTGCCAGCGGGCTCTCTCTGTTGTTAAGGATACCACATTGTTAAACAATATTCAATGCACTTTTCTTGTGATTTCTATGAATTTTTTACACTTTCCAGCAAAAGAAAACGCTGTACCACTCCCTCAGTCTCGCATTCGCTCGACAGCTCCCTCCAGGAGGGAGCCTTAACGCGGCGGCCAACGCAAAAGCCTCCCTCTGAGAGGGAGGTGGCATCGCATCAGCGATGCCGGAAGGAGTGATACAGCGTTTTATCGTTTCATTTACCACAGCCGGATGACCTTGATGACTCCCTCGGCCTTATCGCGGGCCAGCTCAAGGTGATGCTGCAGCGCATCGGCGGCGGTGTTCCAGTTGTCGCTCAGGGCGGCATTCAGAATTTCCAGATGCTCCTCACAGGTCTGATCCTGATTGATCATGCTCACCTTACCGGTCATAATGCGGAAACGGGTGTTCAGGCCGGTGATGCGGTCATAGCCAGAGCGCAGATATTTGTTGGGCAGGCTGCTCATCAGCAGCTCATGGAAATCATCGTCGGATTTGCAGAAGTCGTCGATCCGCTCGGGGTGGTGCATCAGCTCAGTGTAGGCCTCCAGCTGCTCCCGGGGGATCAGGTTGCCGTAGGTGCGCAGGGCATAAGGCTCCACCAGCAGGCGCATCTCGAACATGCTGTGCACGTCCTCTTCGGTAATGCCGGAGACCATCAGCCCCTTTTTGGGCAGGATGGTGATCAGCCCCTCCTGCTCCAGGCGGCCCAGCGCGTCACGCATGGGGGTGCGGCTGATGTTGCCCATCTCAGCGCAGAGCTTCTGCTCGTTCAGAAATTCGTTGGGGCGGTACTCACAGTTCAGAATCTTCGTTTTCAGGTACTGGTAAGCCTGCAGCTTCAGGCTGGTCTTTGACTGGGAATCCATCTCTTTCATTGTTCTATCTCCTAGTTCGCAAGCAGGACCATTCAGGCAGCAATCAGTCGCCCGCCGGACAGCTTGTATCCCTTAAATAATCCAAGTAATCATTAACATTATTATCACATATCCGGACAATGTTTACAAGACTTTTTTGAAAACTTTG
Organism: Faecalibacterium sp. I2-3-92; assembly: GCF_023347315.1. Classification (GTDB taxonomy): domain Bacteria; phylum Bacillota; class Clostridia; order Oscillospirales; family Ruminococcaceae; genus Faecalibacterium; species Faecalibacterium duncaniae. Next base: position 898,296 of record NZ_CP094470.1, on the reverse strand, counting down.
GGAGCTTTTCCGTTTTGAACAGATATCATGCATTATTTTGCTATAAATTGAACAGTTTTTTTGTGCTTGTCGCCAGTGTTTCGTTCTTGTTTTGCATCAAAGGATAAATTGTGGTACACTTGACCCAGAAAGGAAGGCTGATACCATGGCAGGTCGCGGGGGGTACAACACCAAAACCCGGCAATTGATCCTGGATTATCTCATCAACAACCGCCAGCACGCGGTCAGTGCATCCAACATTCTGGAACATCTGGAGGCAGAGGGGGCCAGCCCCAATCCCACCACGGTGTACCGGTATCTGGACAAGCTGGCAGGCGAGCAGCGCATTATGAAATATGTGGCCGATAAGGGCGAAAAGGCCGTGTTCCAGTATGTGGACGAAGGCCGCCACTGCCGCGAGCACCTGCACCTGAAGTGCGTGCAGTGCGGGCGCATCTATCACCTGGACTGCCACTTTATGGATGAGGTGCGTGCCCATCTGATGGCGGAGCACGGCTTCACCCTGCAGTGCGAGGGCAGCGTTTTGTACGGATTGTGCCGCAACTGCGCACAAAACAGCCCCCATCCGGGGCAGACCGCACAAAAATGCGAACACTGTGTTGACACGGACAAAGAGCCGTGATACAATGCAGGCAGGAAAAGCGTTGATCGGGAAAAGTAAGTGCTCAAGGTTCTTTTGCAGCGAGTGCGGGCCGGTGGAAGCCGCACAGAGAATGAGCCCCGAACGAACCCCCGTGAGCTTCCCCCTGAACCTGCTTCGGGCAGTTAGTAGGGGCCGACGGCAGCCGCTCGTTATCGCGGCAGTGCTTTCAACGGGGAGAGTACACAAAAGTGACTGGTGTGTTCGCGCACCGGTAATTTAGGTGGCACCACGGATACGGCAGCATTCGTCCTAGCAAATGGGATGAAGGCTGCCGTATTTTTTTATTTGCAAAAACCTCTCAGTCACCGGGAAACCTGCCTCTCCTATCAGGAGAGATGGCAATGCGAAGCATTGACGGAGAGGTTTAGAGAGAGGGGTAAGAAATATGTGTTGTGTTATGGGTTACACGGGGCACGACCTGAGTGCCGCCAAATTCAAGGAGTATCTGCTGCGCACCGTGATGCGCGGGCCGGACGACCAGCGTGTGGTGGAAGGGCCTTTTGGTCTGATGGGCTTTGGCCGCCTTGCCATCATGGGCCTGACCCCGGAGGGGATGCAGCCCTTCTACCGCGGTGCCGACTGCGTGGTCTGCAACGGTGAGCTCTACGGCTTCCGCTTTGAGAAGGAGATCCTGAAGCGCCGGGGCTACAAGTTTGCCTCCGACTGCGACTGTGAGATCCTGCTGCCGCTGTATTACGAGTACGGTCTGGATATGTTCCGCCACATGGACTCCGAGTTCGCGCTTATTCTGTATGATTCCCGCAAGGACCGGCTGATCGCAGCCCGTGACCCCATCGGCATCCGTCCGCTGTTCTACGGCTATTCCAAGTCCAGCCACCAGATCGCCTTTGCCTCCGAGATGCAGAACCTGATCGGCTGGTGCGACGACATCCGCCCCTTCCCCATCGGCAGCTACTACTGCGATGGCCGCTTTGTCCGCTATGAGGACATTGCCGACGTGCCCGCCCCCATGGAGGATGACATGGAGACCACCCTGCGGAACATCCGCGAAAAGCTGATCGCAGGCGTGGAAAAGCGTCTGGATGCCGATGCCCCTGTGGGCTTCCTGCTCTCGGGCGGTCTGGATTCCTCGCTGGTCTGCTCCATTGCAGCCAAGAAGCTGGGCAAGCCCATCCGCACCTTTGCCATCGGCATGGACACCGATGCCATCGACCTGAAATATGCCCGCCAGACCGCCGATTATCTGGGCAGCGAACACCATGAGATCATCATCAACCGGGACATGGTCATCCAGAGCCTGGAGGAGGTCATCCGACTGCTGGGCACCTGGGATATCACCACCATCCGCGCCAGCATGGGCATGTACCTGCTCTGCAAGGCCATCCACGAGCAGACCGATGTGCGCGTGCTGCTGACCGGCGAGATCTCCGATGAGCTGTTCGGCTACAAGTACACCGACTACGCCCCCACCGCCGATGCCTTCCAGCAGGAGAGCCAGAAGCGCATCCGGGAGCTGTACATGTACGACGTTCTCCGGGCCGACCGCTGCATCTCCGCCAACAGCATCGAGGCCCGCGTGCCCTTTGGCGATCTGGATTTTGTGCGCTACGTCATGGCCATTGATCCTGAAAAGAAGCTGAACAGCTACGGCAAGGGCAAGTACCTGCTGCGCAAGGCCTTTGAGGGCGACTGGCTCCCCCCGGAGATCCTCTGGCGCGAAAAGGCCGCCTTCTCCGATGCCGTGGGCCACAGCATGGTGGACGACATCAAGGAGTACGCCGAGAGCCTGTACACCGATGAGGAGTTCCAGCTCCGCCGGGCAAACTACTCGGCCCACTGTATGCCCTTTACCAAGGAGAGCCTGTTCTACCGCGAGATCTTCGAGAAATACTACCACGACCAGAGCCGCACCATCGTGGGCTTCTGGATGCCGAACAAGGCATGGCCCGGCTGCAACGTCAACGATCCTTCTGCCCGTGTGCTGGCAAACTACGGCGCTTCCGGCGTATAATCCTTTTTCCAGACAGCAAAAGACGGTGTGTCCGCTCCGGGCACACCGCCTTTTTGTTTACTCCAGATTCAGTTTATTTTTCATCAGCCACCGGGTCAGGAAGAAGTATGCCGCCGCAATGGCTGCAGTCACGGCAAAGCAGAACAGATAGCCAACGTCTGTTCCAAGTGCCGCCGTCAGCCAGCGCATCGGGGTCACTCCATAGCTCACACCGGTCACGTTCACATCCACGACCCGGTACGTGACATCCACGATCATACTCACATCATTCGTGCCCAGCAGCTTATCGAGCTGGGTCTCCACGATGTTCAGGCCGATAAACGCGAGGATCCCGGCCACCATCACATGCTTGGGGAATTGATGGGCGATCATACAGGCAGCGTAAACGCAGAGGATGAGGCTTGCCAGCCGGGCCAGATTGATGAGGATGGTCCAGAACGTCACCAGCCAGAACTTCGCGCCCAGTTCCCCATACAGCATCCCCCACAGCTGCTTCCAGCTTTCCCAGTCCACCATGCCGAAGGTCTCCGGGTCGAACACGCCGACAGCAACCATGACCGTGATGCAGACGATGCCCACAAGGCCGCTGCACAGCACCCAGACAATGCTGGTGAGGAGCTTGGAGAGGATGAGCTGGTTCTCATTGACCGGCAGCGTGTGCATCAGGTAGCCTTCCCGGCCCAGCAGGTTCTGATAAAAGCGCTGGATGGTGTTCACGAAGCAGAGCACCGCGATGGCAAGGATGACCGAAACATACACGATCATCAGAATCACTTCGAGATTCTGGAAGCTTGTGCTGTGAGCCAGCGCGTGTTCCTGCCGGAAGGTCACGCCCAGCACCACGCTCAACAGCGCCAGCGCCAGATACAGCCCGAAATACAGGCGTTTCGTGGCCTTGAACTCATATTTCAGCAATTGTTTCAGCATTTGAATACCTCCCGGAAATATGCATCGACGCTCTTGCCCTCGGTCTCGCGGATATCATCCACGGCGCGGTGGGCGAAGATTTTGCCGTCCTTCAGGAACACGGCCTCGTCCAGCACCGGCTCAATGTCCTCGATGAGGTGGGTAGAAATGACAACGGTCGCGTCCTTGCTGTAGTTGGAAATGATGGTGTTCAGGATGTAGTCCCGGGCCGCAGGGTCCACGCCGCCGATGGGCTCATCCAGCAGGTAGAGACGGGCGTTGCGGCTCATGGCCAGCACCAGCTGAACCTTCTCCTTGTTGCCCTTGGAAAGGGTCTTGAGCCGGGCATTGGGGGCGATGTTCAGCCGGGCCAGCATCTCATTGGCCTTGTCGGCATCAAAGCCGATGTAAGCCTTGGCCTGACTGGGCGTGCCGTAAAAATCCCGGAACATCTCCACCAGCTCCTCCACCCGCATCCAGTCGGGCAGCCAGTCGGCGTCCGGCAGGTAGGAGACCAGCTCCTTGGTCTCCGGGCCGGGGGCCATGCCCGCGATCCGGATGCGGCCTTCCGTGGGCTGCAGCAGACCATTGGCCAGCTTGAGCAAGGTGGTCTTGCCGCTGCCGTTGGGGCCCAGCAGGCCGACGATACGGCCAAAATCCAGCTCCAGATCGATGCCGTCCAGCGCGGTCTTTTCCTTTCCGTATACTTTTGTCAATTTTTCACAGGTCAGTACCTTACTCATGGGGTTCTACCTCCTCTGTATCCCAGTGCTCCAACAGGGCTGCCGCCTTTTCCGGCGTGTAGCCGATGCTGCGCATCTTCTCCAGAAAATCTGCCGCGATGTCATGGGCGGCGGCAGCCCGCAGTTGTTCGATCAAATTCGTATCCTCCGTGACGTAGCGTCCGCTGGTGCGCTCGGTGCGCACAAGGCCCTCACTTTCCAGCTGGGCCAGAGCCCTCTGCATCGTGTTGGGGTTGACCCCGGCAGCTGCGGCCAGATCCCGCACCGAATCCAGATGGCCCCCCGGCGGGTAGGTGCCCGCCAGAATTCTGGCTTTGAGCCGTTCCACCAGCTGGGCATAGATCGGGCGGCTGGCATCAAACTGTTCACTCATTCTGCTTTGCCCTCCTTATGTGTTGCTGTATTAAGCAGCTAATACAATAATACACATTTTTGCATTTCTGTCAAGAGGAAACCCAAAAGTTTTTTCGGACAGCAAAAAGGGACCCCGCAGCCAACCGGCTGTGGGGTCCCTCTGATTTATGGATTACTGCTGCTCCTGCGCGGCGCGCTTGGCTTCCAGCGCCAGAATGGCATCGCGGCGGCTCAGGTTGATGCGGCCCTGCTGGTCGATGTCCGTGACCTTGACCACGATGGCATCGCCCACGGCGACCACATCCTCCACGCGCTCCACACGCTTGGTGTCCAGCTTGGAGATGTGCACCAGACCTTCCTTGCCCGGTGCGATCTCCACAAAGGCACCAAAGTTCATCAGGCGGGTGACCTTGCCCTTGTAGATGGCACCGATCTCGGGGTCCTCCACAATGGTCTTGATGGTGAAGATGGCGCGCTTTGCGTCCTCCTGATCCACGGCGGAGACGAACACATGGCCGTCCTCCTGCACATCGATCTTGCAGTTGCAGGTGGCGCAGATGTCCTGGATGACCTTGCCGCCCTTGCCGATCACGTCCTTGATCTTATCGGTAGGGATCATCATGCTGAACATCTTGGGAGCCCAGCGGCTCAGCTCCTCACGGGGCTGTGCGATCACGGGCTTGATGATCTCGTCCAGGATGTACAGGCGGCCCTTGCGGCACTTCTCAAAGGCCTCGGCAATGATATCGTAAGTCAGGCCGTCGATCTTGATGTCCATCTGGATGGCAGTGATGCCCTTGCGGGTGCCGCCCACCTTGAAGTCCATATCGCCGTGGAAATCCTCCACGCCCTGAATGTCCAGCATGGTCATCCAGCGGTCGCCCTCGGTGATCAGGCCGCAGGAGATGCCGGCAACAGGTGCCTTGATGGGCACACCGGCATCCATCAGAGCCAGGGTGGAACCGCAGATGGAAGCCTGAGAGGTGGAGCCGTTGGAGCTCAGGACCTCAGAGACACAGCGGATGGTGTAGGGGAACTCCTCCAGAGAGGGCAGCACGGGAACCAGAGCGCGCTCTGCCAGTGCGCCGTGGCCGATCTCGCGGCGGCCGGGGCTGCGGGGTGCGCGGGCTTCGCCGACAGAATACGGCGGGAAGTTATAGTGATGGATGTAACGCTTGGTCTGCTCGTCGGTCAGATCGTCCATCAGCTGGTTGTCCTTGGTGCCGCCCAGGGTGCAGGTGGTCAGCACCTGGGTCTGGCCGCGGGTGAACATACCGGAGCCGTGGACCCGGGGCAGAATGCCCACTTCGGCAGCCAGCGGGCGGATCTCGTTGATGCCGCGGCCATCCACGCGCTTGCCCTCATCCAGCAGCCAGCGGCGGACAACGTACTTCTGCATCTTGTAGCTGACAAGGTCGAGATCTGCGTCAGACAGATCGGGGTACTCCTCGGCGATCTTGTCCATGATGGGCAGCAGGGCAGCATCCCGCACATTCTTGTCGTCGGTATCCATGGCGGCCTTGAAGTCGTCCAGATACTTGTTCTGGATGGCATGGAACACATCCATATCCAGACCCACCACCTGGAAATCGATCTTCGGCTTGCCGCGCTCTGCAACGATGCCGTTGATGAAGGTGATGATCTTCTTGATCTCAACGTGGGCGGCCTTGATGGCATTGAGCATGGTGTCCTCGTCCACCTCGTTGGCACCGGCCTCGATCATCACGATCTTGTCCATGGTGGCGGCAACGGTCAGGGCCAGGTCGCTCACCTTGCGCTGCTCCTGGGTGGGGTTCAGGACGATCTCGCCGTCCACCAGGCCCACCTGAACACCGCCGATGGGGCCGTTCCAGGGGATCTCAGACACAGCGGTGACCAGAGACGCACCGATCATGCCGGCGATCTCAGGGCTGCAATCGGGGTCCAGGCTCATCACGGTCATGGTGATGCAGACATCGTTGCGCATCTCCTTGGGGAACAGCGGGCGCATGGGGCGGTCCACCACGCGGCTGGTCAGGATGGCGCGCTCACCGGGGCGGCCTTCACGACGCATAAAGCTGCCGGGGATGCGGCCTGCGGCGTAGAGCTTTTCCTCATACTCCACGTTCAGGGGGAAGAAGTCCACACCTTCGCGGGGCTTGGGGCTCATCACAACGTTGCACAGCACGCAGGTCTCGCCGTAGCGGATCAGGGCGCTTGCGTTGGACAGGCCGCACATCTTGCCCATCTCGACCTTGAACGGACGGCCAGCCAGCGTGGTCTCGTAGACCTTGAAGTTTTCAAAGGCCTCTTTGCGGGAACCAAATTCAATTGCCATTTGGTTTTGCCTCCTTTGTCCTTTTGCGGTTTATCTTCTTATCTTCCAAAAGGCAGCGGCCAGCGCATCATAGCAATAAAGCCAACGCCCGTGCCTTTTACAGCACAGGCGCTCGATTTACTGCTGCAACGCGCAGCAGCGGCCTGTTGTTCCTCAAAAAAGAGCAAAGGGCAGGCACCACAATGCGGTACCTGCCCTCTGTTTTCTATTACTTACGCAGACCCAGGGTTGCGATCAGAGCACGGTAACGCTCGATGTCCTTCTTCTGGAGGTAGGCCAGCAGATTGCGGCGGCGGCCAACCATCTTCATCAGACCACGGCGGCTGTGGTGATCGTTAGGGTTCTTCTTCAGGTGCTCGTTCAGCTCGTTGATGTGAGCGGTCAGCAGAGCGACCTGAACCTCGGGGGAGCCAGTGTCCTTCTCGGTCAGAGCGACTTTGGCCATAACTTCCTGCTTGTTCATAGTAACAGTACCTCTTTATAAAATTTTATTTGCCGTCGGCACAGAATGCGGGAAAACGGTACTCCCAAATGGGCATACTCCCAGCCCCGTGCCGCGGTAACATGGCTAGTATAACAGAAATCCGTGCAAAAAGCAAGAAAAATTTTACTATACTTTTGCAAAATAGGCCTTGGCGCGCCGGGCTGCATGGTCGATGCAGGCCTTCAGCTCGTCCAGGGTATCAAACTTTTTGCTGGGACTCAGGTAGGCGTAGAACTCCACCACCGGGTCGGTGCCGTAGAGGTCGCCGGAAAAATCCGGGATAAAGGTCTCGCAGGTCACCTTGGTCTCGTCCGAATTGACAGTGGGCCGGGTCCCCAGGCCTGTAGCCGAGGGATACCAGGTATCGCCGATCCGGGTGCGGGTGATATAGATGCCGTAGCGGGGCATCTGGAAACCCGCCGGGTAGATCTGGTTGATGGTGGGCACGCCCAGCGTGCGGCCCAGACCCACCCCGTGCTGCACCGCGAAGCGGATGGCATAGGGCATCCCCAGCATGGCGTTGGCGGCAGGCACATCGCCGCCCTCCAATGCCGTGCGGATGCGGGTGGAGGACACCGGCTTTTCCTCAAACTGTGCCATAGGCACCACCACGACCTCCACCCCCAGCGGGGCGCAGAGCTGCTTCAGCAGCTCGGGGGTCCCGGCGGCCTTGGCACCAAAGGTAAAGTTTTCGCCGCAGAACAACGCCTTGGCGTGGCAGTCCTGCACGATACCGTACACGAACTGCTCCGGGGTCATGGCGCGGATCTCCTCAAACTCGGGGCAGAGGTAATACTCCACACCCAGGCTTGCGATCAGGGCATGCTTATCCTCGGTGGAGAGCAGACGGCGGCCCTTCATTTTGCTGTCAGCGGACAGCTTGAAGGTGAACACCGCCGGGGCAGCGCCGTGGGCCTTTGCCCACTCCACTGCTCCCTCAATGACGGCACGGTGGCCGATGTGGATACCGTCGAAGTAGCCCATGGCAACAGCAGTGCCGCCCTCATGTTCCAGCGTCAGCGGCGACAGAGATGAAACGATTTGCATTGGTCGTCAGTTCCTTTCCACGAACAGCTTTTCCACCTTGAGCACACCGTTCACCACATTGGCAAGACCCAGAAACTGCCCTCCGGCGTTCCGCACGCGGTAGCGGCCGTCGGCAGCGGGATAGCGGCTGGTGGGGCACCCGTTGTAGAGGTGCTGCTCCACCCGCTCGTCCGCCACCAGCAGCGGCAGGCTGGCGAACACGCTTTCCACCGGCAGCATCAGAGCCTGCAGGGCCTCCGGACCCGCATCCTTTGCCGCCTGGATCTCTTCCAGCGTGTGGGCATCGGCTTCGGAATACACCCCGGCGGCCACGCGGCGCAGGGCGCTCATGGTGCCCTTCTGGCCCATGGCTTCGGCGATCTCCTCCAGCAGCACCCGGATATAGGTGCCCTTGGAGCACTTTACGGTCAGGGCATACTCGTTTTCCGCAGGGCTGCCCTCGTACCGGATGTCCAAAATCTCGATCGGCCGGGCCTTGCGCTCCACAGTCTTGCCCTCGCGGGCCAGCTTATAGAGCGGCTGACCGTTGATCTTGACCGCCGAGTACATGGGCGGGGTCTGCATCCGGGGGCCGAGGAACTGCGGCAGAACAGCCAGCAGCTCCTGCTCCCCTGCCGTTACCGGGGCGGTCTGCAGCACAGTGCCGGTCACATCCCCGGTATCGGTGCACTGGCCCAGCCTGAGGACAGCGCGGTAGGCCTTGGTGTGGTCCAGCTGCAGATCAACTGCCTTGCTGGCCCCGCCGCAGAACACCGGCAGAACACCGGTCGCCATGGGGTCCAGCGTACCGCTGTGGCCCAGTTTCCGGGTACCCAGAATGCCCCGCAGCTTGGCAATGACATCAAAGCTGGTCCAATCGGTGGGCTTATCAACAATGAGGATCCCCTGCATCATGCTTCCTCCTGCGGTGCATCAAGAACAGCTTCCACCTCAGAGAGGATCGCGCTCTTGGCGTTGTCAAGGTTGCCCAGCAGCTCACAGCCCGCCGCACGGGTGTGGCCGCCGCCGCCCAGACGGCGGGCAATGGCACAGGCATCCACGCCCTTGGCGGTGCGCACGCTGATGCGATAGCTGCCGCCGGGCTGCTGGCGCAGGGTCAGGCCGACCTTCACGCCCTCAATGCTGATGGGCAGGCTGGTCAGCTCTTCCAGATCCGCAGGGTCTACCCTGCTCTGCTCGATCTCATCCCGGGTCAGGTAGATGAGGGCGCAGCGGCCATCCAGATGATATTCCAGATGGTTGCGGGCGATCCGCTCGGCTTCCATCCGCTCCCGGGACTTGGTGTCAAACAGCAGGGTGTTCAGCTCCTCCACATGGGCACCAGCCTCCATCAGCTTGGCAGCAGTGATGTGGGTGCTGGCCTTGGTGGAAGAGAACTTGAAGCAGCCGGTATCCGTGGACAGGCCGGTATACAGGCAATCGGCAATGTGGGGGGTGATCTCCACACGCATGGCACAGATCACCTCATACAGCAGCTCTGCCGCAGCGGCGGCGCTTCCGTCCAGCAGTGTGAACTCGGCGTAGCCGCTGTTGCCTGCATGGTGGTCGATGCACAGGTCCACATGGCGCGTGTACTGGGGAACGCCGTTGCCCTCGCCAAACAGCTGGACGCTGGCAACATCCACAGCCACCACGATCTGCGGCTCAAATTCGCCCTTGAACAGGCGGGGGTTGGTAAATGCGTACCGGCCGGGGATGGGGTCGGCGCAGAGCACGGCTGCGTGTTTTTCCAGTGCAAGCAGCGCATAGTAGAGCGCGCTGCCGCAGCCGACCGTATCACCATCCGGGTTTTTGTGGCACAGAATCAAGATGTTATCCGCAGCAAGCAGCTTTTCTGCCATCTGCTGTACATTCAGCTGTTCTGTCATCCCATGTTCCATCCTTTCCGCAAGGCTGATTATTCCTCGGTCTCTTCCGGCTGGCTGGTTTCCTCAGCGTCACCGTTCACGTTCAGCGTGCGGAGCAGCTCATTGATGTGGGCTGCGTAGGCGGCACCGTCGTCCTCCACAAAGATGAAGCGCGGAGCCTTCCGGATGTGCATCTTCTTGCTGACCTCGGTGCGCACATGGCCTGCGGCACGGTTCAGTGCCTCGATGGCGGGCTTGGGGCCGTCCTCGCGGCCCATCACGCTCACATAGACCTTTGCAACATCCAGGTCAGGTGTCACATCCAGACGGGTGACGGTCAGCAGACCGCCCTCCAGGCGGGGGTCCTTCAGCCGTCCGATGATGGCAATGACCTCACGCTTCATATCCTGGGCAAGACGACCCATATTTTTCTGAGACATAGCTTCTCCTCTAAAACAAAACCCCTCAGTCTCGCTTGCGCTCGACAGCTCCCCTAATGGGGGTGCCTTTGGCATAAAGATGAGGCTTCACCCGGCTGCCAAGGCCTCCCCTACTAGGGGAGGTGGCATTGCGAAGCAATGACGGAGAGGTTTAATCCGTTCCTTAGTCCCGATATTCTTCCATCTTGAAGGCCTCGTATACGTCGCCTTCCTTGACATCGGCAAACTTTGCCAGCGTAACACCGCACTCGTAGCCCTCGGCCACTTCCTTGGCATCATCCTTGAAGCGCTTCAGAGATGCGATCTCGTCCTCCGTGATGACGATGCCGTCACGGACAACGCGCACCTTGCTGTCGCGGGTGATCTTACCGCTGGTCACGCGGCAGCCTGCAACGGTGCCCACGTTACTGATCTTGTAGACCTGACGGACCTGCAGCTCGCCCAGTGCGACCTCGCGGAACTTGGGAGCCAGCATACCCTTCATAGCATCGGTGACATCGTTGATGGCATCGTAGATGACGCGGTACATCCGCATCTCGACCTTGGTGGCAGCGGCTTCTTCCTTGGCCACGTTGTCGGGGCGGACATTGAAGCCGATGATGATGGCGTTGGAGGCATCGGCCAGGTCAACGTCGGACTTGCTGATGGCACCGACACCGGCGTGGATGACGCGGACGCGCACCTCATCATTGGAGATCTTCTCCAGGCTCTGCTTGACGGCCTCGGCGGAGCCCTGCACATCAGCCTTGACGACAATGGCCAGCTCCTTCATATCGTTCTGTGCCATCTGGCTGAACAGGTTATCCAGAGTGACCTTCTGGAAGGAGGAGAACTGCTTCTCCTTGGCAGCGGCAATGCGCTGCTCTGCCAGCTCACGGGCCAGACGCTCGTCAGCAACGGCCTCGAACAGGTCGCCTGCCTCGGGCACAGCGGTCAGGCCGGTGATCTCCACGGGGGTGGAGGGGCCTGCATCGTTCAGCAGCACGCCCTTGTCGCTGCGCATGGTACGCACACGGCCCACAGCGGTACCGGCAATGATGACATCACCGGCATGCAGGGTGCCGTTCTGCACCAGAATGGTGGCGATGGGGCCCTGGCCCTTGTCCAGACGAGCCTCAACAACAGCACCCTTGGCGCGGCGGTTGGGGTTGGCCTTGAGCTCCATGACCTCGGCCTCCAGTGCGATCCGCTCCAGCAGGTCGTTGATGCCCATGCCGGTCAGTGCGGAAACGGGGATGCAGGCAACGTCGCCGCCCCAGTCCTCGGTGATGATGCCGTACTTGGTCAGGCCTTCCATCACGCGCTCGGGGTTTGCAGTGGGCTTATCCATCTTGTTCATGGCCACGATGATCTTGACATTGGCAGCCTTGGCGTGGTTGATGGACTCCACGGTCTGGGGCATGATGCCGTCATCGGCGGCAACAACCAGAACAGCGATATCGGTCATGTTGGCACCGCGGGCACGCATGGAGGTGAATGCCTCGTGGCCCGGCGTATCCAGGAAGGTGATCAGGCTGTCGTTGATCTTGACCTGATATGCACCAATGGCCTGAGTGATGCCGCCAGCCTCGCCTGCGGTGACATTGGTCTTGCGGATGGCATCCAGGATACTGGTCTTGCCGTGGTCAACGTGGCCCATGACACAGACAACGGGGGGACGCTCCACCAGATCCTCGGCGGAATCCTCCTCCTGGGTGAACAGGCGCTCCTCGATGGTCACATGCACCTCGTGCTCGACCTTTGCGTGGAACTCCTCAGCCAGCAGGGATGCGGTATCGAAATCGATCACATCGTTGATGGCGTGCATCTCGCCCATCTGCATGAACTTGGCAATGACCTTGCCGGCCTGCTGCTTCAGGCGGGCAGCCAGCTCACCGACGGTGATCTCATCGGGGATCATCACCTTCAGCTGTGCGTTGCGGGCCTTTTCCAGCTGGATGCGCTGCAGGCGCTCGAACTCGGTCTCGCGCTTGCCCTTCTGGAACTGCTGGCGCTGGCGCTGGCCGCGCTGGGTGAACTTCTGCTTATTGCCCTGCGGGGTGGGCTTGCGGCGGTTCTCCGTGTTCTTGGTGGAAGCCAGATCGTCGTAGCGGGCATCAAAGCGATCCACGTTCACATCCACGGTGCGGGTATCGACCGTCACCTGGCTGTCCTCGCGGCGGACAGAGACGGACTGAGCCGGAGCAGCAGAGGCCTTGGCACCGGTCTCGCGGGCCAGCTCGCTCAGGGAGACAGTCTTCTCCTCGCGCTTCTTGTGCTGCTCGTTCTTCTTCTCGCCGTGCTTATTGTTGTTATTGTTTGCCTTGGGCTGCTCTGCCTTTGCGGCAGGGGCAGCGGGCTTTGCCTCGGGCTTCTTCTCAGCAGCCTTGGGCTCTGCCTTTTTCTCCGCAGGCTTCTCGGCCTTTTTCTCCGCCTTCTTTTCAGGCTGGGCAGGCTGCTTTGCGCTGTTCAGGTACTCGTCCAGGCTGGCAACGCTGTTGTCCTTGCTGAATTTCTCCAGCAGGTAGTTCAGCTCATTCTCTTCCAGGGTAGAGCTGTTCTTCTTGCCGGTGCTGCCCATGGCAGCCAGCTCATCCAGGACCTTCTTTGCAGAAACATTCAGGTCTTTTGCAAAATCGCTCACTTTATATTTTACGGTCATTCGCTCATATCCTCCTCATTTTTGATTGCCCCGCAGTCCGAAAGACGGTCAAAGCAGAGCTTTGCGAGGTTGCGGTCAGTCACCGCGTAAACAGCCACAGGCTTGCGGCTGATATCGGCCAGGCGGTCCTGGGTCAGCGGCATGGAGATCACGTCCACCAAGTCGCCCACAGCGTAGTTCAGGCGCTGCACGGTCTTGGCGCTGGCATCGGACGCGACCATTACCAGCCATGCCTTGCTCTTGACGCAGGCATCTTCCACGGCATCAAAGCCCATGGTCAGCGCGCCTGCCTTGCGGCAGAGGCTCAGCGCCTGAAACAGCGCTTCTTCCGGGGCCATTTTGGGCTTTTCGGGGGTATTGTTATGCTTCGCCATTCGGCTGGGCCTCCTTTTCCACGTCGGCCAGCTGTGCGGCCAGCGCATCGTAAACCTCGGCGGGAACCGGCTGCTCAAAGCAGCGCTCCAGCGCCTTTTTCTTTTTGGCCTTTGCCAGACAGGCCGGGTCCGGGCAGAGGTAAGCGCCGCGGCCCGGCTTCTTGCCCACGGGGTCGATGCTGATCTCGCCGCTGGGGGCGCGCACCACCCGCACCAGTTCCTTTTTGGGGCGGCTGGTCATGCAGCCGATGCACTGGCGGGCAGGGATCTTTTTTTGTGCCATCCGGTTTCCCTCCTTCAGGTGCGGTCACAGCCGCTCTTACTCAGCGTCCTCGGTCTTGGGCTCGGCAGCCTTGGGCTCCTCGTCCTCGCCGTAGTAGCCGCTCTCGGGACGGATGTCGATGTTGTAGCCGGTCAGGCGGGCGCACAGGCGGGCGTTCTGACCCTTGTTGCCAATGGCCAGGCTCAGCTGCTGGTCGGGCACGGTGACGCGGCAGGAGCGGGTCTCGCCGGGCAGCAGCTCGACCTTGAGCACCTTGGCGGGGCTCAGGGCAGCGGAAATGAACTCGGAGACATCCTCGCTCCACTTGACGATATCGATCTTCTCACCGCCCAGCTTCTCGACCACAGCGGCCACACGGTCGCCGTGGGGGCCGATGCAGGCAGAAACGGGGTTGACGTTGGCATCCTTGCTCCAGACAGCCATCTTGGTGCGGGCACCGGCCTCGCGGCTGATGGCCTTGACCTCAACGGTGCCGTCATAGATCTCGGGCACTTCCAGCTCGAACAGGCGCTTGACCAGGCCCGGGTGGGTGCGGCTGATCATCACGCGGGCACCGCGCTCGCCGCTGACCACGTCCACAACGTAGACCTGCAGGGTCTGGCCCTCGGTGTAGGTCTCGCCGGGCACCTGCTCGTTGCGGGGCAGGATGGCCTCGCCGCCCTTGCCCAGGTCCAGGGCCACAATGCCCTTCTCGTTGTCCACACGGGTAACGGTGGCCTGGATGATATCATGGGCGCGGGACTGGATCTCGCTCAGCTGCTGGCTGCGCTCGGCTTCCCGGATGCCCTGACGGATGACATGCTTTGCGGTCTGGGCGGCAATGCGGCCGAAGTCCTTGGTCTTGAGGGGGGTAACAACGCGGTCGCCGACCTCATAGCTCTTGCGGATCTTCTGGGCCTCGGTGATGCCGATCTCGGCGTGCTCATCGTACCAGTCCTCATCGGCAACAACGTTCTGCACCAGAGCGACGTTGAACTTGCCGCTGTCGGGGTCGATCTCCACCAGAACGTTGTCGTCCTCGACCTCATAGTTCTTCTTGACAGCGATCACGATGGCAGCCTTGATCTTCTCGATCAGGTACTCTGCGGTGATGCCGCGCTCATGCTCCAACATGGAGAGAGCTTCAAAAAAATCATTGTTCGCTGCAGCCATTTTTCAGGTTCCTCCTAAATATCATTCTTTCTCTTTTAATCAAACAGGTCCTCGTCGTCACACAGGCGCACCGTGCTGACGGCGGAAAGCTCGAACTGCATGGGGCCGGCCGGGCCTTCGAGCGTGATGGTATTGCCTTCGCGGGAAGTCAGGAGGCCAGAAAACTCCTTAACACCGTTCTCGTTGGCCCGGTACAGCCTGACGCTGATCTTCTGGCCCCGAACGGCTTCGTAGTGCTCCGGGCGGGTCAGCTTGCGGCCCAGGCCGGGGCTGCCGACTTCCAGATAATAGCTCTGTTCAATGGGGTCCGCCTCATCCAGGATGGGGTCCAGCGCATGGGAGACATCGGCACAGGTGTCGGTGTCCATGGTGGTGCCGTCCGTTTTGTCGATGAGGACACGGAGATACCAGTCCGGCCCTTCCTTTTCAAAGACCACGTCCCACAGGCGCAGGCCCATGCCCTCCACAGTGGGGCGGACAAGCGCTTCGACCCTCTGGGCGGTATTTCCGCCAGACTGCTTCGCCATAAAAACCTCCAAACAAACAAGAAACGCGGACCTTGCGGCCCACGTTTCAGTAAAAGTTATATCGTACTATTAGAATATAGCATACTTCCGGTAATTATGCAAGGGGTTTCGTGAAATTTTGCCTTATCCTTTGCCGTACCACAGCACTTCAAGAATCAAAACCTTCTCACAATCTTCTTATGCATCATAGGTTTCCACTTCTGTTTTTGTATCTCCACACTTGGTACAGACATAATAATAAGTCACCTTGATAAAATCTCTTCCAATCGGCATATTCCGGAATTCCTCCCGGACAACCTTATCAAGATCATAATTATGCTTGCAGGTATCAGGTATAATCGGTTCCGGGGATACATCACATGCTTTTTGTTCTGCCGCTTCAATCAAACGGAACATTTCGCTCGACTGCTGCGCCACATGCTGATTTACATACGCTTCCACTTGCGTAAAATCATAGCTGGAAGTTCTTGAAGTTTCAACAAGTTCTTCTGCCTTTTCTTTTCCCAGAACCAGCTCCAGCATACTGTCAATCCGTTTCTGGGTCTCTGTTTCAAAATATTGATCGATTCTGGAGGTGTCAAACGCCGCAAAAGCCGTTGCACCAACAGATATAACCAGTAAAAGGCTTAATAGCACCGCTGTCAATCGTTTCATAGTTTGCATCTCCTTTCTCTTACCCATATTAATATCACTTATACGTGGTCACAATATATTCTGCACCGCAATTTGTGCAGACATAATACTCCGTAGTAACCGTATATGTTCTACCCGTCTTCGGGTCCGTTTCCGATACACTTGTAGCATACTTAAAGCTATACAAATGGCTGCATACATCCGGTATAATCGGTTCCGGAGATAAATCATGCGGA
The DNA here is from genome assembly GCF_023347315.1 of Faecalibacterium sp. I2-3-92. Taxonomy (GTDB): domain Bacteria; phylum Bacillota; class Clostridia; order Oscillospirales; family Ruminococcaceae; genus Faecalibacterium; species Faecalibacterium duncaniae. Next base: position 881,697 of record NZ_CP094470.1, on the reverse strand, counting down.
GCGATATTTCCTTCTGCAAAAGAAATCACGCCCATCGTACATACCATAGCCAAGGTCAATAGGAACATCATCAAACGCTTCATAGCATTTCCATCCTTTCATCTTGTCTTGTGGTTCGGTCAAAGTGCACTTTTTATAGTAAAAGTATAACATCCCCTTTTTTGATGTCAATATTTTTCTTTCATGTGAAATATCTTTTGTGCATTCATACAATTATCGAGTTTCTAGTCGTTCTAAATAAGCAAAAATCCTTACAGACTAATCACAGACTGTAAGGATTTAACGAATTATTTATATTGAACGATTACAGCACCCAGACACCGTTCCGGAACAGTTCCACCACACGGCCGTCACGGCACTTGCCGGTGATATGGCTGTCCTCTGCACCGATCATCACATCCTCATGGATGGTAGACTGGTTCATGCCGCGCTCTTCCAGCTGCTCCTTGGTCAGGCCGGTGCCGCCCTCGGTGGTGCCAGGGTAGCTGGCACCAAAGGCGATGTGGCAGGCAGCGTTCTCATCGAACAGGGTGCTGTAGAACAGCGCGCCGCTGCGGTTGATGGGGCTGGATGCGGGCACCAGTGCCACCTCACCGATATGGCGGGCACCTTCGTCGGTATCCAGCAGCCGGCCCAGCAGGTCAGCGCCCTCCTCGGCCCCATGCTCAACGACCTTGCCATCCTTGAAGGTAACATGGAATCCCTTGATGAGCTGGCCATTGAACACATAGGGCTTGGTGCCGTAGACGATGCCGTCCACCTTATCCTTGTGGGGAGCAGTGAACACTTCCTCGGTGGGGATGTTGGGCAGGAAGAACACGCCCTTCTCGTTCTTGCTGCCGGCGCTCTCCCAGCTGGCCTTCTCGGCCAGGCCCACGGTCAGGTCAGTGCCGTTGGCGCTCTCAAAGTGGACGCTCTCCAGATCAAGAGCATTCATCTTCTCACCCAGACCCGTCAGGCGGTCCAGATGTGCCTTCCACTCGTTGACGGGGTCACCGCCGGTCACGCGGCAGACATCAAAGATGAGCTGCCACAGCTTCTCGATGGCGGCATCCGTGTCCAGCTCGGGGAACATCTTCTTTGCCCAGGGGGCGCTGGGCATGGCGGCAATGGACCACTGCACCCTGTCGTTCATGGTGTACTCCCGCCAGGGAGCCATAAATTTCCGGTTGGCGGCGTTCACACGGCTGATCTTGGCACCATCCAGACCGGCGTAGACCTCGGGGTCATCCGCAATGAGGTGCAGCACGCAGACACTGCCCTCGCTCTCTGCGTAGTCGAGGTAGCGGCGCAGCTGGTAGGGCTTGCTGTCGGTCAGGGCCTCCTCGCTGCCCAGCTCCATCCGGGTGCGGGATACGGCATTGTCGCTCCAGTCCACCTGAACATCACGGGCTCCGGCCTCGAAGCCGCTGCGCACGCACAGGCGGGCCAGCGGGGCAGCCTCCAACGGGCAGCGGATGATCATGGTCTGGCCCGGCTGAGGGTTCACGCCCACCCGGACGATAAAGTCAGCGTATTTTTTGAGCAGTTCATCAAAGTTTTTCACAAAAGGTTCCTTTCTGCCGCAGAATACGGCATGGTTGTTTTGCCCTAAGTATACCCTCTTTTTTCAATTCTGTCCATCGGATAAAAGAAAACAGACGCTTCCGTCGTTGAAAAACGGGGAAACGTCTGCTATACTAACCTTGGGAGTGCTGTCCACATACGGTAAGCGGTCTAACCTTTCCGGCCCAAGCGTCGGGGAGGCGAATATTTTTTGTCGTGCCCCTGACGCTCTGCTGCGAAAGGGGTGATGCTCTATGACGCTATTGGAAACTTTAGCCCTGCTGACGTTGCTTGCAACCGTCGGCTTTGGCGTGTTCGATATCGCATGGAAAATCTTTACACACAAAAAATGACCGCCCTCAGCGTCCAAACCTGAGCGGTCATTCTTTGTGAATAACTTGCCGGGAAGGTACTGACCGTTTGCCGGACAGCACTCTCTTTATCTATAATATACCACAGCCCCGCCGAAATTGCAACGGCGGGGCTGTTTTTATTTGGATCAGAACTCGATCTTGCTCTCGATATAGCTCTTGAGCTCGGAGATGGGCATACGCACCTGCTCCATGGTATCACGGTCGCGGACGGTGACGCAGTTGTCAGCTGCGATCCCCTTGGCCTCGTCACCCACAGTGTCGAAGTCCACGGTGATGCAGTAGGGAGTGCCGATCTCATCCTCGCGGCGGTAACGCTTGCCGATGGAACCGGTATCATCGTAGTCCACCATGAAGTACTTGCTCAGCTCATTGCGGATCTCCATGGCCTTGTCGCCCAGCTTCTTGCTCAGGGGCAGCACAGCACACTTGTAGGGAGCCAGAGCCGGATGCAGGTGCAGGACGGTGCGGACATCTTCCTTGCCCTTGGCATCGACCAGATGCTCCTCATCGTAAGCCTCGCACAGGAAGGCCAGCGCCACACGGTCGCAGCCCAGAGAGGGCTCGATCACGTAGGGGATGTAGTGCTCGTTGGTCTCGCTGTCGAAGTACTCCAGGCTCTTGCCGGAGGCCTCCTGATGGCGGGTCAGGTCATAGTTGGTGCGGTCTGCAATGCCCCACAGCTCGCCCCAGTCGGTGAACGGGAAGGCATACTCGATATCAGTGGTAGCGCGGCTGTAGAAGGCCAGCTCTGCGGGCTCGTGGTCACGCAGGCGCAGGTGCTCCTTCTTGATGCCCAGGCTCAGCAGCCAGTTCTCGCAGTAGTTCTTCCAGTAAGCGAACCACTCCAGATCGGTGCCGGGCTTGCAGAAGAACTCGCACTCCATCTGCTCGAACTCACGGGTGCGGAAGGTGAAGTTGCCCGGGGTGATCTCGTTGCGGAAGGCCTTGCCCACCTGGCAGACACCAAAGGGCAGCTTGCGGCGGGTGGTGCGCTGGATGTTGGCAAAGTTGACGAAAATGCCCTGTGCGGTCTCGGGGCGCAGGTAGCAGGTAGAAGAGCTGTCCTCGGTGACACCGATGGCAGTCTTGAACATCAGGTTGAACTTGCGGATGGGGGTGAAGTCATGCTTGCCGCAGACAGGGCAGACGATGTCCTCGTGGTCGGCGATGAACTGATCCATCTCATCAAAGCTCATGGCATCCACATTGACCTCGGGATGCTCCTCACCGATCAGCTTATCGGCACGGTGGCGGGCCTTGCAGGCACGGCAGTCCAGCAGGGGGTCAGAGAAGCTGGAAACGTGGCCGGTGGTCACCCAGGTCTGGGGGTTCATAATGATAGCGGCATCCAGGCCCACATTGTAGGGGCTCTCCTGGACAAACTTCTTCAGCCATGCTTTCTTGACGTTGTTCTTGAACTCAACGCCCAGGGGACCGTAGTCCCAGCTGTTGGCAAGACCGCCATAGATCTCAGAACCGGGGAACACGTAACCACGGTTCTTGCAGAGATTGACGATCATATCAAGGGTCTTTTCGCTCTGTTCCATTGTAATAACATCCTTTCCGTCCGCGGCTGGCTTGCCGTGTCGTGTGTGTTGTTTCGGGCAGCTTTCCCCACTGCCGCGTATCTCTACTTTATCATGTTTTCTTATATTTGTAAAGCAAAAGGCCGCTGCATTTCTGCAACGGCCCTTTCTTTCTGAGAAACAGGCGGGTTGACGTTTCCCGCATCTCCTAACACCGGGCGACGGCTGCCTGTTCCGTCCTCTGTTTCTCTTTGCAAGTTTTACTTATGATACTTCATACCGGCATTGATGGTACAGGCCCGGTAGATCTGTTCGGTCAACACCAGGCGAGCCAGCTGATGGGGCATGGTGATGCGGCCCATACTGAATCTGAGGGCTGCGGCTTTTTTCACCTCATCGGACAGGCCGTGGGAGGAGCCGATGACGAACGCCACATCCCCTGCCCCGCTGTTTGCGCGGTCGGCCAGGAACTGCGCCAGCTCATCGGAGGAGATCTGCCTGCCCTCAATGCACATGGCAACGATGGCAGCACCCTTGCGGACATTGGAGAGGATGGCTTTTCCTTCCTTATCCAGTGCTTTTTTCACCACAGTATCGGAGGCATTTTTCTCCTCGATCTTTTCCACCGGCAGCTCGATGATCCGGAATGCCGCAAAGGCAGCCAGACGCTTCTGGTACTCTGCCACGCCCTCGGCAAAATATTTTGCGTTCATTTTACCAATACAGATCAGGTCAATATTCTGCATTACAGCTTCCTCTTTTCAGGATAAACGATTTAAAATTGTCTCCGCTACTGCTTGAACTCCCTCAGTCACGGCTTACGCCGTGCCAGCTCCCTCGGAGAGGGAGCCTCTGGCGAAACCGGATACTTTGCAATTCAAGCAAAAGCTTTCCCGCCATGCCAAAGGCCCCATCCTAGAGGGGGCTGTCGAGCGAATGCGAGACTGGGGGAGTTTTTTACAGCATTGTCAGCTGCTCCCCCTCGTCCTCGGCGCGGATGAGCGCGCCGGTGGCGGGCAGGCTGCGGACACGGTAGCGGTGGGGGTTGGCAAGCTCCAGCGTTTCCGCCGGGACGACAGATGCAATGGTCTGGTTCTTTTTCAGGGTCACAACAGCAACACCCTGGCTGTCGCGGGTGGTCTTGGCAGCGATCTGCGCCGTGTTGACCAGCAGCATCCGGCCAGCGCTGGTGCGGATGGCCAGCTCCGTGTCCTCGGGCAGGAAGAGCAGCTTTGCCAGCGGCTCCTTGTCGGAGTAGGCCTTGAGCAGCTTGCGGCGGTTCTGCTTGGTGGCGTAAGAGGCCAGCGGGATCTTTGCGCACTTGCCGCCCGCAAAGAAGAAGAGGACATAGCCGCTGTAATCGCCCGTGATGACCATAGCGAGAATATTCTCACCCTCATCCATTCCCAGACGGCCCGGCAGGTAGATGCCCATCTGGGCCACCTTGCCGTCCTCCAGCTCGTTCAGGCGCACCTTGTACACCTGCTGTTTGTCGGTAAAGAAGAGGGCCTCCACGTTGTTCCGCGTCTCCACCTGATGGATGATCTCATCGCCCTCTTTCAGCTTGTGGGCACCGGCGGTGCGCAGGCTCTGAGGCGGGATCTTTTTCAGGTAGCCCTCACGGGTAAAGAACACGGTAACAGGATAATCCGGGATGGATTCCTCTTCGGCACCGCTCTCCTCCTCGGGCAGATCATACAGGATCTCGCTGCGGCGGGGCTGTGCGTACTTTTTGGCCACATCGTTCAGCTCATTGATGATGATGCGGCGGATGCGGGCAGGCTTTGCCAGAATATCGTTCAGGTCGGCAATGTCCTTTTCCAGCTGTTCGATCTCACCCGTCCGCTTGAGGATATACTCCCGGTTCAGGTGACGCAGCTTGATCTCAGCCACATAGTCGGCCTGCACCTCGTCGATGCCAAAGCCGATCATCAGGTTGGGCACCACCTCAGTCTCCTCCTCGGTGGTGCGGATGATATGGATGGCCTTATCGATATCCAGCAGGATGGCGGCAAGGCCCTTGAGCAGGTGGAGCCGCTTTTCCTTGCCGTGGAGATCGTAGTAGGTGCGGCGGCGGACACACTCCATGCGGAAAGCGGTCCACTCCTGCAGGATCTCCCGCACGCCCATGACCCGGGGCTGACCGGACACCAGCACGTTGAAGTTGCAGCTGAAGCTGTCCTCCAGCGGGGTGGTCTTGTAGAGCTTGGCCATCAGCTTTTCCGGGTCTACACCGCGCTTGAGGTCAAGGGTCAGCTTGAGGCCGTTCAGGTCGGTCTCATCCCGCATATCGCTGATCTCTTTGACCTTGCCCGCCTTGACCAGCTCGGCGATCTTGTCCATGATGGCTTCCACAGTGGTGGTGGGCGGGATCTGCGTGATCTCCAGCATATTCTCGCCGGGCACCACATTGTACCGGGCACGCACCTTAATGCTGCCCCGGCCATTCTCATAGACCTCCCGCATCTGGGCCTCATCGTACAGGATCTGGCCGCCGCCCACGAAATCCGGGGCAGGCATGGTGGTGGAGATATCGTGTTTGGGATCCTTCATCAGGGCCACGGTGGTGGCGCACAGCTCTGCCAGATTGAAGGAGCAGATGTTGCAGGCCATGCCGACTGCAATGCCCAGGGTATTGTTGGCCAGAATGGTGGGGAAGGTCACGGGCAGCAAGGTCGGCTCGGTGGTGGTGCCGTCGTAGTTAGGCACAAAGTCCACGGTCTCCTTATCGATATCCCGGAACAGTTCCTCGCAGACTCCCTCGAGCTTGGCCTCGGTATAACGGGCAGCGGCGCAGGACATATCCCGGCTGTACGCCTTGCCAAAGTTGCCCTTGCTGTCCACAAAGGGCACCAGCAGGCTCTCGTTGCCCCGGCCCATGCGCACCATGGTATCATAGATGGCGGCATCACCGTGGGGGTTCAGGTGCATGGTGCTGCCCACGATGTTGGCCGACTTGGTGCGGGCCCCCTTCAGCAGGCCCATGCCGTACATGGTGTACAGCAGCTTGCGGTGGGCGGGCTTGAAGCCATCGATCTCGGGCAGGGCGCGGGAGACGATGACGCTCATCGCGTAGGGCATATAGTTGGTCTCCAGCGTGCTGGTAATGGGATCTTCCAGCACACTGCCCGCGTTCAGGATCTCAACGCCGTCGCCCAGCTGCGGGCGGACAGGCTTGGTCGTTTTTTTGGTTGTTCGTTTTGCCATTATAGTTCCTCTCCATAGGGAAAAACCCTCTCAGGCTGCTGCGCAGCCAGCTCCCCCGAGGGGGGAGCTTTTGGGGTCGTTCCGCAAAGTTTCCCTCTTGTGCCAGACCTCTCCCTTCGGGAGAGGTGGCATCGCGTCAGCGATGACGGAGAGGGTTCTCAGCTCACATCCAGATCATCCAGATATTCCGCGCCGTGCTGTGCAATATGTTCTTTGCGTCCGGCAAGGTTATCTCCCAGCAGCAGGTCAAACACCCGGGCCGTTTCCTCCACGTCCGTGGGCAGCACCTTGATCAGGCGGCGGCTCTCGGGGTTCATGGTAGTCAGCCACATCATCTCGGGGTCGTTTTCGCCCAGACCTTTGGAGCGCTGGATGGTATACTTTTTGTCGCCAATCTCCTTCAGGAATGCTGCCTTTTCCGGTTCGGTGTAGGCAAAATAGGTGTGATCCTTTGTGGTGATCTCATACAGCGGCGATTCCGCGATATAGACATAGCCCTCGTTGATCAAAGTGGGGGTCAGCCGGTAGAGCATGGTCAGCACCAGCGTGCGGATCTGGTAGCCGTCCACGTCAGCATCGGTACAGATGACGATCTTGTTGTAGCGCAGGTTATCGATGTTGAAGGTGGCAAGCTCCTTGTTGTGCTTGCCGCCCAGCTCCACGCCGCAGCCCATGACCTTGATAAGGTCCACGATGACATCGGACTTGAAGATGCGGGCGTAATCGGCCTTCAGGCAGTTCAGGATCTTGCCGCGGATGGGCATGATGGCCTGATATTCACTGTCGCGGCTCTGCTTGACCGCGCCCATAGCGGAATCGCCCTCCACGATGTAGAGTTCCCGGCGGGAAGCATCCTTGGTGCGGCAGTCCACGAACTTCTGCACCCGGTTTGCCAGATCGATCTGGGTGGAGAGCGTCTTTTTGATGCTCTGGCGGGTCTTTTCGGCGTGCTCGCGGCTCTGCTTGTTCACCAGCACCTGCTGGCAGATCTTCTGGGCCTCCTCCGGCTTTTCAAGGAAGTAGACCTCCAGGTAATGCTTGAGGAAATCAGTCATGGCCTGCGAGACGAACTTGTTCGTGATGGCCTTTTTGGTCTGGTTCTCGTAGCTGGTACGGGTGGAGAAGCTGGACGAGACGTAGACCAGGCAGTCCTGCACATCCTGGAAGCTGATGGCGCTCTCGCCCTTCTTATAGAGGTTCTTGTCCTTCAGGTATTTGTTGATCTGGTAGACAAAAGCCGTACGGACGGCGTGCTCGGGGCTGCCGCCGTGTTCCAGCCAGGAGGAGTTGTGATAGTATTCCAGCAGCTGCACCTTATTGGAGAAGCAGAAGGCAGCGCTCATCCGCACCTTATAATCCGGCTGATCCTCACGGTCACGGCCGGAGGCCTCGCTTTCGCAGCTGAACACCGGGGTCAGGGTATCCTCTCCTGCCACCTCCTGCACATAGTCGGCAATGCCGTTCTGGTAGCACCAGCTCTCCTTCCAGGGCTTGCCGGTGGCGGGGTCCTTCTCCTTTTCGTCCGTAAAGTTCAGGGTCAGGCCCGCGTTGACCACGGCCTGACGGCGCAGCACATCCTTATAGTAGCTGCCGGGCACGTCAATGTCCGTAAACACCTCATCATCGGGCTTCCAGTGGATGATGCTGCCGGTACGGCGGCCCTTGTAGGGCTCCTTCTGCAGGCCGCCCACGTTCTCACCCTTTTTGAAGTCGAGGTGGTAATGAAAGCCGTCGCGGTAGATATCGGCGGTCATCCAGGCAGAGGCGTACTGGGTGGCGCACAGGCCCAGGCCATTCAGGCCCAGGCTGAACTCGTAGTTGTCCTCGCCCTCACCGTATTTGCCGCCCGCGTACATCTCACAGAACAGCAGCTCCCAGTTGTAGCGGCCCTCGCCGTTGTTCCAGTCCACGGGCATACCGCGGCCAAAGTCCTCCACGATCACGCTGCCGTCCTTGCAGCGGGTCACATTGATGGTATCGCCATGGCCATCGCGGGCTTCATCGATGGAGTTGGAGACGATCTCAAAAATAGAGTGGGCGCAGCCCTCCACGCCGTCTGAGCCAAAGATGACGGCCGGGCGCTTGCGCACACGGTCGGCACCCTTCAGCGAAGTAATGCTTTCGTTGCCATATTCCTGTTTTCTTGCCATGCTGTCCTCCGGGCCTGTTCTCTTGTAATGAGCAGGTCGTCAAATCAAAACGCCTTTGCTCTTTCCCTTATAATAAGTATAAGCGATGTGTAAAGAGCAAAAGCGTCGGTGTTCTTTTCTTTTATTAAACCATAGGTTGTATTACTTGTCAATTTCTTCGGGCAGATTTCTTGTCCTCCCGATCCGGCAGAAAAAAGCCCAGAAAGTCATTCTTATTTTGCGCGTTGAAACGCATAAAACGAAAAAAGTTTCAGTTTTTTTCAAAAAATTTGAATTTACCCCTTTACAAAATCAAAATTTCAGGTATAATAATCATCGTCCGGTGCGCCTCTGTAGCTCAGTCGGTAGAGCAGGGGACTGAAAATCCCCGTGTCATTGGTTCGATTCCGATCGGAGGCACCACCTTTCAGAAGAACAAGAATTACTCCTGTTCCTCTGACATGCGGCCGTAGCTCATCTGGTAGAGCGCCACCTTGCCAAGGTGGAGGTAGCGAGTTCGAGCCTCGTCGGCCGCTCCATAACGGAGTGGTAATAATCGCTCCGGATATGGCCCGGTAGCTCAGTTGGTTAGAGCACCAGCCTGTCACGCTGGGGGTCGTCGGTTCGAGCCCGATCCGGGTCGTCTTTCCCTGTGGTGCAAGGGTAAATGCACCAATATGCGGCCGTAGCTCATCTGGTAGAGCGCCACCTTGCCAAGGTGGAGGTAGCGAGTTCGAGCCTCGTCGGCCGCTCCAAATGGAGTGGAAATATTCACTCCAAATATGGTGACGTGGCCAAGTGGTAAGGCAAGGGTCTGCAAAACCCTCATCCACCAGTTCAAATCTGGTCGTCACCTCCAAAAGTTCCCGGAAGCTGCGGCTTCCGGGATTTTTTGTTTTGCTTTTCTTTTCCCCGTTCCCGTGTTACAATGGTGATACTATTTTTGCGAAGGGGGCCGGCAAAGTGCTCTTGAATTCCAGCGAATATCTGAATACCGTTGAATCCATCAAGCAGGAAATTCGCGCGGCGCAGTATCGCGCATCTGTCAGTGTCAACCGGGAGCTTCTGCTTCTCTATCATACGATCGGCAATACGATCAATGCACATAAGACCTGGGGCAGCAAATTCATTGAAAGCCTTTCTGCCGATATCAAACTTGCTTTTCCGGACGCTTCCGGTTATTCCGTTCGGAACTTGAAGTATATGGCAAAATTTGCACTTGCTTACCCTGACGAGGAATTTGTGCAACAGCCTGTTGCACAAATTCCGTGGGGACACAATACCGTTCTCCTGGATAAGCTTTCCTCACCAGAAGAACGCCTATGGTACGCTGAAAAAGTTATTGAAAACGGTTGGTCTCGGAATGTTTTGATTCATCAGATCGAGGGTGGATTATATCAACGTCAGGCCATTGCATCAAAAATCACAAATTTTGAAGCTCGTCTGCCCGCCTCGCAAAGTGAGCTTGCCTTGCAAACGATGAAAGACCCCTATCTCTTTGATTTTATCCCTTTGAAGGAAAATATGCTTGAGCGGGATATCGAGCAGGCTCTTGTCAAAGATGTCACCAAGCTTTTGCTGGAGCTGGGCACTGGCTTTGCTTTTCTGGGCAACCAGTATCATCTGAATGTCGGCGGTGATGATTTTTATATCGACCTGCTGTTTTATAATCTGAGCCTGCGCTGTTATGTTGTGATCGAATTGAAAACCGGTGAATTCAAACCAGAGTATGCCGGACAGCTCAATTTCTATCTTTCTGCGGTAGATGGATTACTGAAAAAAGAGCAGGATCACCCTTCCATCGGCCTTCTTCTCTGCAAAAGCAAGAACGATCTGGTTGCAGAGTACTCCCTTAAAGATATGAGCAAACCCATCGGAGTCAGCGCATACCGTATCACAAGCTGCCTGCCGGAAGAGTTTGAAAAGCAGCTGCCTTCTGTTGAGGATCTTCAAAAGCGGATTTTGTAAGGCAGATTTTTCCCCGTTCCCGTGTTACAATGGGGATACTATTTTTGCGGAAAGGAGGGCCTGCCATGCCCGCTGAACATCACACCACCCTGACCCCGGACACGCCGGTGCGCTACCTCAAGGGCGTGGGGCCCAAGACCGCCGAGCGGTTCGAGAAGCTGGGCATCGTGACACTGGCCGACCTGCTCTGCCACTATCCCCGGCGTTACATCGATTTTTCCCGTCCCTACTCCATTGCCGAGGCCCCGCCAGACACCGAGTGCGTGGTAAAGGCCGAGGTGTTCGCCAAACCTGCCGGGCGCATCCTGCCGGGCGGGCGGCGGATGGAGCGCATCACCGCCGGGGATGATGTTTCCAGCCTGGAGATCACCTGGTTCAACAATCCCTATGCCACCCAGAAGCTGGAGCTGGGGCAGGAATACTATTTTGAGGGCATCGTGACCGGCGGGATGCTTCGCCGTCAGATGGTCAACCCGCAGGTGCGCACAGCGGCACAGATCACCGCCGCTCCCTTCGAGGCCGTTTACCCCCAGACCGAGGGGCTTTCCAGCACTGTGATCGCAAAATGCATCCGGCAGCTGCTCCCCCATGCGGAACTCCTGCCCGACCCGCTGCCAGAGGAGATGCTGAAAAAATACCGCCTGCTCTCCAAGGCCGATGCCGTGCGGGCCATCCACTGCCCTGCCACGGAAGAGGAGGCTTTTGCAGCCCGGCGGCGGCTCATCTACGAGGAGCTGCTGGTGCTCCAGTTGGGCATTGGACGAATGAAGAACCGGGGCAGCGCCTCCACCGGTGCACCCATGCAGCGGCTCGACCCGGCCCCCTTCTGGGCATCGCTCCCCTTCTCCCCCACCGGTGCCCAGCGCCGGGCCGTAGACGAAATTCTGACCGATCTGTCCGGCAGCACCTCCATGAACCGCCTTTTGCAGGGCGATGTGGGCAGCGGCAAGACGCTGGTTGCCGCCGCCGCCATCTGGGCCTGCATCCGCAGCGGATACCAGGCGGCCCTGCTGGCCCCCACCGAGATCCTTGCCGCCCAGCACGCAGAGAATCTGAACCGGATGCTGGCCCCCTTCGGGATGCGTGTGGCCCTGCTGACCGGCGGCATGAAGGCCGCCGCCCGCCGCACCACGCTGGCTGCCATCCGCAGTGACGAGGCCGACCTTGTGGTGGGCACCCACGCCATCCTGAGCGAGGGCGTGGAGTTTGCCCGGCTGGGTCTGGCTGTGGTGGACGAGCAGCATCGCTTTGGCGTGCGCCAGCGCGGAATGCTGGCCGAAAAGGCCGCGAACCCCCATCTGCTGGTGATGAGCGCCACGCCCATTCCACGCACATTGGGCCTGCTGATCTACGGTGATCTGGACATTTCCATTCTCGACGAGCTGCCCCCGGGCCGCAAGCCCGTCAAGACCCGGTGCATCACCGGAAAAAAGCGGCGGGATCTCTACGGCTTTCTTGACCGGGAGATCGGAGCCGGACGGCAGGTATATATCGTCTGTCCCGCCATCGAGGACACGCCGGACGGCGGGTTGAACGCTGTGAAGAGTTACTACGAGGACATTGCCAAAGCCCTTCTCCCCGACCGCCGGGTCGGCCTGATGCACGGTAAGCTCAAGCCAAAGGAAAAAGCCGCTGTAATGGACGATTTCAAAGCCGGCCGGCTGGATGCCCTGGTATCCACCACCGTCATCGAGGTGGGCGTGGATGTCCCCAACGCCACCGTCATGGTCATCGAGAATGCCGAGCGCTACGGCCTGAGTGCCCTGCACCAACTGCGGGGCCGCGTGGGCCGGGGTGCCGCCGAGAGCTGGTGCTTCCTTGTCAGCGACAACACCGCCGAGAGCGTCCAGAAGCGGCTCAAGTTCCTCTGCTCCACCTCGGACGGCTTTGCCGTGGCGCAGTTCGACCTTGAGACCCGCGGCCCCGGCGACTTTTTCGGCAGCCGCCAGCACGGCCTGCCCACCCTGCAGATTGCCGACCTGATGAACGACACCCGCACTCTTCACGCCGCTCAGGCCGAGGCCGCCGCTTTGCTGGCCGCAGACCCCCTGCTGGAAGCGCCGGAGCACAGCCTGCTTGCCGCGCAGGTCGAACAGATGTTCACAAAGGCCGGAGCCATGAATTGAAACAATAAAAAGAACCGGTTTTCATGTATTTTAAATGAGAAAGGCTCCTGCGAAAGCAGGAGCCTTTCTCATTATTACGATTCTGTCATCGGTTCAGGCTTTGCGCCGCTTTGGCGATCACAGCCAGTAGATCGACCAGATGTTCCACATCCATCTGGCCGCTGTTGTTGGCAAAGGCATAGAAGCAGCCCTGCACGCAGAACGAAAGCAGGATGCCCCGGTCGGGGTCCGCTGCAAAGGTGGGGTCTTTGGCCGCCAGACGGTCTCGCAGACCCTTTTCAATGCAGTTGGCAAAGATTCCCTGCCTTGCCCCGGAGAAAAGGATATTCACCGCCTCCTGGTTCTGAACAAAGGCATGGAACAGTTCACGGGTCAGCTGCTCTGTGTGTGCAGCGGTAAGCCCCACATTGGGCACACTGTCCAGAATGACATGGATGAGCTTGTTTTCCAACCGGCTGGACAGCTCATAGATATCCTCATAGTGGGCATAAAAGGTGGATTTGTTCACCTTGGCCAGTGTGCACAGGTCTTTGATCCTGATCTTCTCCAGCGGCTGGCGGGCACGCAGCTCCATGAATGCCTTTTCGATGGCGCGGTCAGTCTTTTCAATGCGGATGTCCAAAATAATCCACCACTTTCATTGTTTCGTTGGATATCCAACGCTTTTCGTTTTTCGGGGATAGACAGTTTGTTCGAGTTTTCTTACAATATCAATAGAGAATCCCTTTCTCTCTCAATGCGGCTTCGATCCTCTGGAATGTTTCTTCATCCGGGCAGCGGAGGGTGTGCAGGTGCACGCCGCCGGTCATCCGGCTGAGCAGGCACTCCGGGGTATTGGCTGCCTGGGTGATAAAGGTGTCCACATCGTATCGGCTGGCGAGGTTCAGGTTGCCCCGCAGCTCGCCGTAAAGCGGGTTTTCCACCGCCACATCGACCACCACGCCTCCCTGATCCACCACCGTATAAAGCTCGGTGCGCATCTCATCGGCGGTTCTGTGCACACAGGCCAGGATGCCGGTGTAGCCGCCGGGGGTCGGGTGGAACTGATACCCGCGCGGGGTGGCCTCGATTTCGGCCCCGCCTGCCCGCAGAAGGGCCACGTCCCCCACCACGATCTGGCGGCTGACCCCCAGCTTTGCGGCCAGTGCACTGGCACTGATGGGTGCGCTGGCCCCATGGAGCTGTTGCAAGATCTTTTCCCGGCGCTGTGCTGCGTTCATTGTTGTTCCCCCTGTCAGCATTTTTCCCTATTATAATAGTGCATGACAGGTGTCCTGTCAATCCAGACGCAGGACCGTGGCGTAATTGGAGGGCAGCTGGACCTTCATCCGGCCAGATGCAAGGCTGACCATCACATTCTCAGCGCCCACGGTATCGGCCAGCAGGTCCGTTGCAGCGTTGGCCTCCACCGGCAGCTGGAATTCCATCTCCGCCGGGCCGTCGCCGTTGTTGAATACGGCCACGAGGGCTTTTCCATCCAGCACCCGGGCAAAGGCATAGCACTGGGTGGTCAGCTGGAGCTCCTTCACCTCGCCCCAGCTCAGGGCCGGGTATTCGGCCTTCAGCCTGCCCAATGCGGCGTACACACTGGTGACGGGGTTGGTGGTCAGGTCATCCCGGAATTTGTCCAGCTCCAGGCAGGGGCGCAGGGGCCAGTCACTGCCCCACTCCTTTTTGCCCTCGATGCCAAATTCGGAGCCGTAGTAGATGGACGGAATGCCCCAAAGCGTGTATACTAGAATTGCAATGTGCCGGATGTGCGCCTTGTTCCGCAGCTTATTGGGCAGGCGCTCCACATCGTGGTTGTCCGAGAAGGTATAAAGCCGGGTGTCGTGGCAGAGCCCCTGCAGGCGGCGCATGGTGTGTGCGATCTCAAAATAGTTGTGGTCGTTGTGGCCGCTCCACAGGCCCTTGTGCAGCTCATAGTTAGTAACGGAATGGAGCATTTCAGGGTTGGCCCAGCGGCTGTAATCGCCGTGGATGACCTCGCCCATCAGCCAGAACTCAGGCTTGACCTCGTTGGCAAGGCGGCGCAGGCCCTTCATAAAGTCGAAGTCCAGCACATCCGCGGCATCCAGCCGGATGCCGTCAATGTCGAATGCATCGACCCAGAAGCGGATGGTATCATAATGGTAGTTCTGCACCTCGGGGTTGCGCTGGTTCAGCTTGACCAGCAGGTTGAAGCCGCCCCAGTTGCCATAAGAAAAGCCGTCGTTGTACTCGTTGTTGCCCCAGAAGTTCACATCGCAGAACCAGTCCTTATAGCGGGAATTCTCGCGGTTGGCCTGCAGGTCTTTGAAGGCAAAGAAATCCCGGCCCACATGGTTGAACACACCGTCCACAATGACCTTCTGGCCCCGGGCGTGGCAGTTGGCCACGAACTCCCTGAACTCCTCGTTGGTGCCCAGGCGGCGGTCCACCCGGCGGTAATCGATGGTATCATAGCCGTGGGAGCCGCTCTCGAACAGCGGGCCGATATAAATGGCCGTGCAGCCCAGGTCTTTGGAGGCGTGCTCGGCCCAGGCGTTCAGCTTTGCGAACGCGCCCGGTGTGGGCTGGCCATCGTTTTCGTGCGCACAGCCGCACAGGCCCAGCGGATAAATGTGATAAAAAACTGCGGTATCATACCATGCCATAGTTACTCTCTCCCATATCATTTCTTCTGCCGCCCAGCAGCGGCAGGCTCAGTATACCACAAACTCCACCAATTGTGTGGATGTTTGATAAATTTTCTGCATAGTCTCTGTTAAAATCAGCAAGTGTGACGATTTTGATCAAAAATTATTGGTAAATATGACCGGGTGTATCCCGTTGAGAAAAGGAGAAATCTGCATGAATTTTCCCACCATCGACCGCTCGTTCTTTGCGGGCGAATGCTTTGATGCCTACCGTGTGCTGGGCGCGCACCCCTGCCGGGATGACTTTGGGCAGGAGGGCTGGCGGTTTGCCGTGTGGGCCCCGGGGGCTGTGGCTGTGGAGATCTGCGGCGGCTTTGACGGCTGGGGGCCGGGCGTTCCCATGCAGAAGGCCGACACCGGCGTGTGGAGCGGCTTTGTGCCCGGCCTTGCCGAGGGAGAGCTGTACAAATACCGCATCCACGGCAAGGATGGCAGCACCGTGATGCGGGCTGACCCCTACGCCTTTTCCACTGAGCTGCGGCCCGGCACGGCCAGCAGGCTGGCCCGGATGGACTTTGCCTTTGACGATTCCAGCTGGATGGAGCGTCGGGACAAGTGCCGCAACCTGCCCCTGAACATCTACGAGCTCCATGCAGGCAGCTGGAAGCACAAGCCCAACGCCACCCGCGAGGACGGCTCGGACGGCTGGTACAATTACCGGGAGCTGGCCCGGGAGCTGATTCCCTGGCTGCTGGATCACCGCTTCACCCATGTGGAGCTGCTGCCGCTGGCAGAGCATCCCTTTGACGGCAGCTGGGGCTACCAGACCACCGGTTACTTCTCTGTCACCAGCCGCTACGGCGACCCCGCCGACTTTGCGGCCTTTGTCAACGCCTGCCACCGGATGGGCATTGGTGTCATCATGGACTTTGTGCCCGTCCACTTTGCCGCCAACGGCGACGCGCTCGCCAACTTTGACGGCACCCACCTCTACGAGTACGACAGCGATGTGGGCCACAGCGAGTGGGGCACCTGCAACTTCAACTATTACCGGCGGGAGGTGTGCAGCTTCCTGAACAGCGCCGCTGCCCTTTGGATGGATGTGTACCACTGCGATGGCATCCGGATGGATGCCATCTCACGCGCCCTTTACTGGCAGGGCGACCCCAACCGCGGCGTGAACGAGGGTGCTGTTACCTTCCTGCGGAACCTGAACCACGGCCTGAACGAGCGCTGGCCCACCGGTATCTACACCGCCGAGGACTCCACCAACTTCCTCAAGGTCACCGCCCCCACCCGCTACGACGGCATCGGTTTCGATTATAAGTGGGACATGGGCTGGATGCACGACACGCTGGATTATTTTGCCACGCCCTTTGGTGAACGGCCCGATGCCTACCACAAACTGACCTTCAGTATGCAGTATTTCTACAACGAGCTGTACCTGCTGGCACTCAGTCACGACGAGGTGGTGCACGGCAAAAAGACCATCATTGATAAGCTGTGGGGCACCTACGAGGAAAAATGCGCCCAGCTGCGCACCCTTTACTTCTACATGTACACCCACCCGGGCAAAAAGCTGAACTTTATGGGCAATGAGCTGGGGCATTTCCGGGAGTGGGATGAGAAAAAGGAGCTGGACTGGGGCCTGATGAAGTATCCCTTCCACGACAGCTTCCAGAAATATTTTGCCGAGCTGGGCCGCCTGTATGCCACCGAGCCCGCCCTCTACGATGGCGAATACAACCCGAACTGCTTTGAGTGGATCGCCTGCGAGAGCCGGGACGAGGGCGTGTACGCCTGGCTGCGGAAGGGCGCGGGCCAGACCATCCTCTGTGTGATGAACACCCAGAATACCGCCCACAAAAAGTTCCCGCTCTACTTCCAGTACCCCTGCGCCGCCGATGAGCTGCTGAACAGCGAGGCTGCCTGCTGGAACGGTGCGGACCGCAGCCGCACCAGACACCTGCACACCACCGATGGCGGCGTGTACGGCCGGGACTACACCCTGAGCGTGGATCTGCCCGCCATGGGCAGCCGGATGTACCGCATCACGCCGGAGGCTCCCCACCCGGAAGCCGCACAAGCCTCTGCCCGCAAGGCCGCCGCCCAGAAGCGCAAGGCCACCATCGCGGCAAAGCAGAATTCCAAAAAGTAATATCGCATTCAAAATATCCCGTCTGCTGAAATGCAGGCGGGATATTTTATCTTCCGGGGGGCTGCCCCCTTGCCTGCGCCGCCCGGAACCATTATACTGTAAGCTGTAATATTGTGGTTCAAAACCGAGGAGCATGTACAATGTCAACGATACTTTCTGAAAAGAAGACCCTTTCGCCCTGGGCAAAAGGCGGCATCGGGCTGGGTGCCGGAGCACTCCTGCTGGTGCTGGTGGGTCTGCTGTTCCCCACTGCAGCGGCGTTCTTCCCGCTGGTGAGCCTGTGGTGCAGCTGTGTGCTGTTCTACTGCGCGCTGTGGGTGCTGCACACTGCCGGTGTGGAGCTGGACTTTTTCCACCGTGCGGTCATCATCGCCTTCTGGGCCGGAGCTGTGCTCTACTTCTATTGGGCGCTGGATCGGCGGCAGTTCATTTACGCCTGGGATTATGTGAACTACATTCAGAAGCAGTTCAATACCGAAGCGGCTTTTGCGCTGGGTCCGGTGGCCGGTTTTAAGTATATCATAAGCACATTTTCTGAAGATTACACCAATTTCATCACTCTGTTCACCGAGTTCCCATTCTGCCTCACCGCAAAAACGGGTGACAGCTACGCTTTTGCACAGGTTTTCTGTGTGCTCCCCAGCCTTATGCTGATGCTGGCTGGTCTCACGATCAAAATCGGGCAGATTCTGGAGGTCAAGAATAAGTTCTGGTATTTTATCATCGGCTTTTCCTGGGTGCTGACCTATCCGTTCCTGCGAATGAGCGCTATGCTGGCACAGCCGGACTGGTTCGGTCTGATCTTCGCTTTTGCCATTCTGCTCCTCACATTGGACTACCGTTTTGAAAAGCTGGAGCCGGGGCGGTTCGTGCTCATCTTCTTGGCAACGGCCGCGATTATCCTGAGCCGCCGCTGGTACTTATATTTTGTGGTGGGCTATTATTTTTCCTATGCGCTTCTGCTCTTTGTAAGCAGTGCAAAGCTCGCAAAACAGGGCCAAAAGGGCCTTGCCCTGCGCCGAGTACGCAACCTCATCCTGTTTGGTGTCTGCGCCATGGCAGCAATGGTGGTTCTGCTCTGGCCCATGGTCAGCAAGATCCTGGCTTTTAACTACTCCGACCGCTACTCGTACTATAATGTCGGCGGCATTGCAGTAGAGCTCTATTATCATGCCATGCGCACCGGCCTGCTGAACCTTATTTTGATCCTGTTTGGTTTGTGGCTCTGCGTCAAGCGGAAAAAGCCCAGCCTGCCTGTGTTGGCGCTGTGTGAGCTGATGCTCAGTATGCTCTTGTTTACCCGAGTGCAGAATTCCGGCTCCCACCAGATGCTGCTGTACGTGCCCGCCTATGTCATTCTGTTTCTCTGCGGTGCGGCGGGTCTGGCAGAGAGTATCGAGCATTTCAAAATACCAAAGCTTTGTTTCTGGGTCTTTACACTGTTGTTCGCCGTGTCGGTGCGGTGCTCCCCGCTCACTGTCATGGCCTTGCCAGAGTTCGTTATCCATGCGTTCCACCCGGCAGACCTTGCTGAGTATCAGCGGCTGGACGAGCTGACCTATGACCGCAAGGACAAACCGCAGATCCAGGCCATGGCACAATGGCTGGTTGAACATCTGGGGGAGGGCGAGGTCGCCTATATGATCCCGGATGACATGCTCTACAATCCCGGCCACCTGCGGAACTGTGACCTGCCCAACCATGCACTGGACGGCAAGTTGCCGGACAGCTTCTCGGTGCCGGGCACCCACTATTTCCCCACCGGTTTCTTTGATGCCAGATATGTGGTAACTGCAGACCCGTTCCCCCTCTCACTGGCTCCGGACACGGAACTGGGCCACCGGTTCAACGCCGTTTTTCTTCAGCTGAGAGAGACTACCCACCAGCAAGTTGCGACCTTCGATATGGGCAACGGCACGGTGTTCACGATCTGGGAACGCACCACTCCCGTGACACGTGAGGAAGTGGAGACCTATCTCCATGAATTTGATGCTGAAAACGCCAAATACCCAGAAATGTTTTCCGCAGTTGCGGAAAACTGGCTGGCTGTTCATGGTTTATAAAAGGAGAGTAAAACGATATGTCCAACAACGCAAAAAATCTACCAGAAGTAAAATTAGGTCAGTACAAGGGGCTGGCTGTCACCCGCCATGTGCGGCCGCTTTCCGAAAAGACCATTGACCAGGAGATGGTCCACCAGACCCGGATGCGCTCCGTCTACCACAACTCCACCGCCCCCGCCAAGCGCGGCAGCCGGGTCCTGCTGGATTTTGTCGGCTTCATGGACGGGGAGGAGATCCCCGACAGCCGGATGGAAAAGGTGATGGTGGTTCTGGGGGACGGCAAGCTGATGCCCGCCGCCGAAGATGCCATCTACGGCCACACCGCTGGCGAGACCTTCCGCTTCGATTTCACTTACCCGGAGCAGTTCCGGGTGGAGGAGCTCTCCGGCAAGACCGCGCAGTTTGAGATCAAGCTGCACTCCGTGGCCGAAAAGACCACCCCGGAGCTGAACGAGGAATTTGCCCGGGCACAGGGCTATGCAGACCTTGCCGCCATGCGCGAGGCCGTGCGGGCCAAAAAGCGGAAGATCCACGAAGATGCCGCCGACCGCGCCGCCGGGCAGGAGCTGCTGGCAAAGGCCGGTGCCAACCTGACCGTGGATCTGCCCGAAGCCATGCTGGACCGCACCGCCGACAACGAGATGCGGATGCTGGAGCAGCGGCTCTCCCGCAGCAACATCACCCTGGAAAAGCACTGCAAGAACAGCCACACCACCGCTGCCGCCCTGCGGGCAGGCTACCGTGACGCTGCCGAGCGGAACCTGCGCTCCATGCTGGCCTCCCGCTCCATTGCCGAGGCCGAGAACATCACCGTGAGCACGCTGGAGGTCAACAACGAGTACCGCCGCCTGTCCCAGCTGCAGGACACCCCGGAGGCCGACATCCGCCGGGTGCTGAGCCCGGACACCCTTGCCGCCGCACTGGTTGCACAGAAAGTCCAGCGTTTCCTGCTGGACAACGCCGACATCACCACTGTGATGGACCCTGAAAAGGAGTGATCCTATGAGTATCTTTACGCGCTACGCCATGGATGCGCTGATGAAGACCACCCACCCCGAGGTGAACCGCAAGCAGTGCTGGAACCTGCACCCCCACCGCACCCCCTGCACAGCCTGTAAGGACATCTGCCCCTATGGCGATGAGATCTTCACCCGCCCCAACCTTGTCAAGGACTGGGATCCCTGCACCGACTGCGGCCTGTGCGTCTCGGCCTGCCGGTCGGGCTGCATTGCCCCCTCGCCGGAGCAGGTGCAGCGGGATATCTCCCCTGCCGACAGCGATGGCGACACCATCTGGATCGGCTGCGAGAAATCCACCCGCAAGAACACCGTGGTGCGCACCTGCGTCTCGGCCTATTCGTGGGAAGCGCTGGCCTACCTTGCCCTGAACAAGAGGATCGTCCTCGACCTGACCCCCTGCGGCGAGTGCGAGAACGATGTCTGTGCCGAGCATCTGCGTGCCGTTCTGACCCGGCTGGTGGAGTTCTTCGGCCAGCCCCTGTTCGAGGCCCGGTTCACGCTGGCATACGAGCTGGACGATGCCCCCTTCCACGTCAAGGAGTATTCCCGCCGTGAGATGATGGAACAGGTGACCTCCGGCTCCAAAAAGGGTACCAAGCAGCTGCTGCGGATGCTGCCCGGCCTGCGCAGCGAGGACGAGAGCTGCCAGGATTTCCGGCTGCTGCTCCACCAGTACACCAAGCAGCTCAAGGCAGTGTCCGAAACGCCCCTGCGCTATGGCTACCACCTGCCCAACTTCACCCAGAAGTGCTTTGCCTGCGGCCGGTGTGAGAAGAGCTGCCGCAGCGGTGCCATCAAGTTTGAGGACCTGCCCGACGGCCAGACCCGCGCGGTGATCACGCCGTGGAAGTGCAGCGAGTGCGGGGTCTGCGTTGCCGCCTGCTCCAACGGCGGTCTGGACGGCCTGAAGCTGCGCCAGCTCACCAGCCTTGGCCCCGTCAGTGTCTATAAGTGCACCAAGACCCTCTGCAAAGAATGCGGCAAGCCCATTGCGCCCAACTGCGCAGACGGCATCTGCTCGGTCTGCCGCATCAAGCTGCGCACCAAAAAGCGTCAGGAGGAGGCTGTGGCCCGCGCCAAGGAGCGTCAGGCCGAGCGCGAGGCCAAAAAGGCCGCGGAGGCGGCCGCAAAGGAGCTGGCAGAAGAAATTAAAAATGCCTCACCCTCTCAGCCGCCTATCGGCGGCAGCTCCCCCGAAGGGGGAGCCCCTGGCGTTCCGGTCACTTCCACTGTAAATGAATAAAACTTGCTTTCCCAGTTTGCCAAAGGCTCTCCCTTTGGGAGAGCTGGCATTGCCGAGCAATGACTGAGAGGGCGAGCATGTTTCCCATTGACGCAACCCCAAAATAATGCTATAATTCTTCTTAACCACCCAGCTGTGGTCGGAAGGACAAGTTACAAAGGCGTAACGGATGTGTTTCCGTTACGCTTTTTTGCTTCCCGCTGCCGGGAAACAGCGGGCCTGTCGGCTTTGGGCGGCAACCAGACTTCAACACGAAGAAAAGAGGGAATTTCATTATGAAACAGTCTATTTCTCGTCGTCAGTTCCTCAAGGCAAGCGGCCTGGCAGCCGCAGGTGCCTGCGCCGCCGGTCTGCTGTCCAGCTGCGGCGGCAAGAGCGGCGGCAGCTCCTCCGGCTCTGCTTCCGGTGCGGATACCAGCAAGTACACCGTGCTTTATTCCAGCCAGCCTGCGACCCTGAACTATCTGACCACCGCCACCGACCTGGAAATGGTCGTGGGTGCAAACTGTGTGGACACCCTGGTCGAGTACGACAACAAGGGCGTGATGCGCGAGGGCCTGGCCACCAAGTGGGAGTGGGATGCCGACACCCTGACCTGGACCTTCACCCTGCGCGAGGAGAACTGGGTGGACAACAACGGCGAAGTCGTTGCCCCCGTGACCGCACAGGACTTTGTGGATGCCCTGCAGTATGTGCTGACCCCGGATTACGCCTCCTCCAACGTGGGCCTGGTCACCGCCTACATCGCCGGTGCGGATGATTACTACAACTATCACGTCTACCTGACCAATGCCGAGAACGGCACTGTGGACGATGACGGCACCACCTATGTCACCGATGGCAGCGGCAACGTGACCGTGACTGCAGCAGACGGCACCGCTTCCACCTACGCCCCCGTGGACTTTGATTCCGTGGGCGTGACCGCTGTGGATGACCACACCCTGACCTACACCCTGACTTACGATTTCCCCGGCTTCCTGAGCCTGCTGTGCTACCTGCCCTATGAGCCCGCCTACGGCCCCCTGCTGAGCGAGATGGGCGACCAGTATGCCACCAGCGCCGAGACCCTGTACAGCTGCGGTGCGTTCTACCTGTCTGATTACGAGTCTCTGGAAACCTGGATCATGAAGAAGAACCCCGAGAACTACGATGCGGACAATGTCTTTATCGACACCATCAGCCGCATTTACAACGCCGAGGCTGCCGTGAACGGCCCCGAGATGATCAAGCGCGGCGAGATCGACGAAGCCACCATCGGCTCCGATATTCTGGACAGCTGGCTGGCCGACGATACCACCAAGGACATGGTCTCCATGGATCGTCCCAACACCAACTACACCTACTTCTACATGTTCAACTTCATGCCTTTTGCACACGAGTTCTCCAACTGGAGCGTTGAGGGTGTGGATGCAGAATACGAGCCCGAGAACTGGGCCAAGGCCATCAACAACACCAACTTTCGCAAGGCCTTCCTGTACGGCATCAACAACGCTGTTACGCTGGCTGTCAGCGCACCTCTGGCCTACGACAGCTACAAGCTGAACACCATCACTCCCCCGAACTTCTGCGCCACCACCGATGGCGTGGACTACACCAAGTGCGGCGGCCTGGCCGACCTGACCGAGTTCTTTGACGAGGCCAAGGCCAAGGAGTACCGTGATGCCGCCATTGAGGAGCTGACCGCACAGGGGGTCACCTTCCCCATCAAGGTGCAGCTGCCCTACAACCCCTCCTCCACCGACTGGGACAAGCAGTGCCAGGTGCTCAAGCAGCAGCTGGAGGGTGTGCTGAACGACGGCACCGACTTCATCGACATCATCATCACCGCCGGCCCCTCCGACAGCTTCCTGTCTGCTGTGCGCCGCAACGGCAAGTTCGAGTTCCTGCTCTGCAACTGGGGCGCTGACTACTCCGACCCCGAGACCGAGACTGACCCGTTCTATCAGGCTAAGGATTCCCGTGGAATGCGCTATGCTTACCTGCGCACCGGCGTGGAAGACGGCTTCATCACCGGCGAGACCGCAGATGCTGTCATGGCCTACATGAACGCCATCGAGGCCGCAAAGCAGATCACCGATGACATCGATGCCCGCTACAAGGCCTTTGCCGATGCCGAGGCTCTGCTCATCACCAACGCACTGGTCATTCCGCGCGGCATGAGCGTGCCCGCCTATCTGGCGACCCGCCTGAACTACTGGGAGGGCCAGTACGCTTCCATCGGCTTCTCCAACAAGCGCCTGAAGGGTATCCACGTCCTCGACCACTACATCTCCATGGACGAGTACGAGGCAAACCGTGACGCTCGCTAAGCGTTCCATCTGCTCATAACACAAAATACACCCCCTCTGCATGGCAGTTTCTGAAGCTGCGCCGCAGAGGGGGTGTTCTTTTTGCATGTTCCGTTACACTTCAAAATCCAGGCAGACACGGGTCTTGGTGTAGGGGCGCACCTTGCCATCGGCCACAGCCACATGGGCGGGGTGGGTGGAGTAGCCCTTGAGGGCAGCGGCATCGGTAAAGGTGGTGTCCAGCATCAGGTCTGCGTTGGAAGAGGGCAGGCCGTTGATGTTCACATGCACCTCCACAAGGCCCGGGATCTGCCCTGCCAGGCCCTCCAGCCCGGATTTGATGTTCGCCTTGATCTCTGCCTTTTCGGCGGCAGAAAGCTCGTCCTTGAGCTGCCAGAGAATGATATGCTTGACCATAAAAATACCTCCTGCGTTTTCTCCATTGTAGCAGAGAAATGCAGGAGGTGCAATGCTTTTTGAAACGGTTCAGTCGTCTTCCCGGCCTTTTTTCCAAGCGTGGTACATCAGCAGGAACACGGTGTCCGCAGCAATGCCGATAGAGAGCAGGCGGCTGCCGCCAATGGAAGTGTGGGGCAAAAACGGCGAAGCCGCAAACACAACGGCATTAAAGAAATAGAACACACCGAACTTTTTCTCCCACATAGCCCGCTCTTCGTCATCGCTGAACTTCATCTGGTGCTTTTTGGAAAAACTGCGAAAGCCCATTACCAGCATGGCAGCGGCAGCAAACAGGTTCAGCAAAAGGGATGTGTCAAATTTCATGCGGGGGTACCTCCGTAAAAACTCCATAAACAAAAACCAGCCGGATCGAGGCGTTTGCAAGCCCTTGTCCGGCTGGATACTTACTTCTTCGGAGTCATAAGCCTCTTCTCCTTGGGTTCTCTCATTTTCGGAGTATGCGTTTCATAGGGTGACTCTCCTTAGAAACTACCTGAAACTGAAGAGTTCTGTGCAAGGGGATGAACTACTCTAGTACATTGGACTGACCCTTCTCTTAACTGTTGGACTGCGGTACCGAGATTCTGAAAATGAATTTCATATTACCACATTCTTTCGAGTTAGATTTGCCAGGGATTCCATTGCTTAGTACATTGGAGTTACTCCTTTTTGGTCATTCAAACAGGTGCATCCGTGTAACTGTCCTCATCATGGGAGATCACCTCGGGCGGATCTATTTGAATTGCCAGGGGATTTATTCTGACAGACTGTACTGTTTTCGCATTTTTGATGCTCAAGACCGGCTCTTTGATTTGTTTTGTTATACGGGGGAAACATCCCGTTTGTGGAGAGCCTCTGTTTTGCTTCTCAGCGAATCCCGACAGTCTGTCCGAACTGTGCGGGTTCCATATCAACCATCGGTCTCGCTCCTTTCTACTTAAAGTCAGCGGGGTTAGCTCTCATTTGAGCTTCTGCTGTACTTCTCTGGTTTCTGGCTTTATTATACAGGAAGATGCACAGTTTGTCTATTCGCAGAGTGCACAACAAATCAGACATACTTTTGCATCAAAAGTCCAAATTTCTGGGATACATGAATTTCGTCTTTCCGGTGCACTACTCCACCTCCCCGGGCAAGGGCTCTGCCCCGCAGATCGTGCAGGGCCATCGCAGACACTGCTCCGGCATATTAAATAGGTATCATCACAGAGCACGCAGCTATATAAATCTGATATGCCCGCTATAAAATTTGTGAATAATAATGTTGATTTCACCTCATCCAAAGGCCAGAAAATGGTACAGATGGCTAAGAATCAGCAAAGAGATTGTGCAAATCGCATAGTTTTCCCCCTGTACTTTTTGCAATCTGCACAACTGTTTTCATCCAAAGCAGAAATGGAATATAACAAAAAGTAGAATGTTAGGTGGAGGGCTGTAAAACCGGCAGAAATCGTGCTATGATACCATCACAAATTAAGAAAGGAGAGAGTGCTAATCAATGAATGCGTTGACTGCTGCTTTGAAAGAAGAGCTGAATGTTGACATGGTCACGGTGTTCGGGCTTTCCATTCCGGAGTCCGTGGTCGTGAGCTGGGGCATCATGGCGTTTCTTGTCATCGTCTCCATCCTGCTGACGCGGAATCTGCGGGTGGATCACATCACCAAGCGGCAGGCCATCCTGGAAACGGTCGTTACTACGATCAATGATTTCTTTGTGGGCCTGCTGGGCGAAAGTGGAAAGCGCTATGTCCCCTATCTGATGAGCGTGGCGCTGTACATCGGCTGCTCCAACCTGATTGGTGTGTTCGGCATCAAGCCCCCCACAAAGGACCTGAACGTCACAGCGGCTCTTGCTCTGATGAGCATCTGCCTGATCGAGTATGCCGGCATCCATGCACGCGGCGGCGTTGGCTTCCTCAAGAGCCTGGCTGCCCCCACCCCCATCATGGCCCCCATGAATGTGCTGGAGGTGGCCATCCGGCCCACCAGCCTGTGCATGCGACTGTTCGGCAACGTGCTGGGCGCTTTTGTCATTATGGAGCTGATCAAGCTGGTGGTGCCTGTGTTCGTGCCTGCCATCTTCAGCCTGTATTTTGACCTGTTCGATGGTCTGATCCAGACCTACGTCTTTGTGTTCCTTACCTCTTTGTTTATGAAGGAGACCATGGGAGACGAAGAGTAAACCCTTTCCATCATCAAATCAAAAGGAGATTAAAATTATGAACGGACTTATCGCTCTGGGCGCTGGCATTGCAGCGCTGACTGGTATTGGCGGCGGCATTGGCATCGGCATTGCAACCGGCAAGGCAACCGAGGCTATTTCCCGCCAGCCCGAGGCTTCCGGCAAGATCCAGACCAACCTGCTGCTGGGTGCTGCTCTGGCCGAAGGTACTGCAATTTTCGGTTTCGTCGTTGCACTGCTGATCATCCTGTTCCTGGGTTGATAACGGAGGCATGACGAATGCTGACACTGAATCTGAATCTTCTGTATACAGTCGTCAACGTTCTGATTCTGTTTTTGCTGCTGCGGAAATTCCTGTACAAGCCTGTTATGGGGATCATCGCACAGCGTCAGAAACAGGTGGATGACGCACTGAACGCCGCCGAGACCTCCAAAAAGGAGGCCGCTGCGGCCATGAACGCTGCGCAGGACAAGCTGCGCAATGTGGACACCGAGGCTGCTGCCCGCCGCGAGACTTACGAACAGCAGGCCGAAACTGCAAAGCAGCAGCTGCTGGCCGAGGCCCAGAAACAGGCCGATGCCATTGTAGCCGAGGGCAAGGCCGCTGCTGAGGCAGAGCGCCAGCACAAGCTGCGCGAAGCCGACGCACAGACCACCGCACTGGCCCGCGCCATGTGCGAGAAGCTGCTGAGCCGGAACCTGACCGAGCAGGACGATTCCCGTTTGCTGGACGATCTGCTGGAGAAAGCAGGTGCTGAGCATGGCAACTGAGTTCAGCCGCGAATTCTTCTCTGAGAACCGCATCGTCAAGGCCGACCTGCGCGCCGCACATCAGCTCCGTGAAGAGGACCTCGCCCGCATCAAGGCCGAGGTCAAGAAGCTCTATGATGCCACTGAGGTCATCCTGAATGTCTCGGTAGACGAGAGCCTGCTCTCCGGCTATGTGCTGCAGGTGGGCGACCGGGTATTCGACAACTCCGGCCGCCACCAGCTGGACCAGATGATGGCTGGCAAGCCCTCTCTGGCCACCCTCAAGACCCGCATCGAGGATTACAAGCCTGCCCAGACCTCTGCCGAGGGCGGCGTGGTCATCTCCTCTGCCGATGGCATCGTGCAGGTGGAGGGCATGGACAAGGCCGTTTACGGCGAGATCGTCACCTTTGAGAACGGTGCCAAGGGCATGGTCGAAAGCGTGGACCCGGGCAAGCTGGGCATTATGCTGTTCGACGGTGCCGAGACCGTGGGCGTGGGCACTCTGGTGACCCGCAGCGGCAAGCGCGCCGGCATCCCTGTGGGTGATGGTTTCCTGGGCCGTGTCATCGACCCGCTGGGCGAGCCCATTGACGGCAAGGGCCCGGTGAACGCCGAAGGCTACAACCCCATCGAGAAGCAGGCCCCCGGCATTCTGGAGCGCCAGAGCGTGGATACCCCGCTTCACACCGGCATCCTGGCCATCGACTCCATGTTCCCCATCGGCCGCGGCCAGCGTGAGCTGATCATCGGCGACCGCCAGACCGGCAAGACCTCCATTGCCACCGATGCCATCCTGAACCAGAAGGACACCGGCGTGCTCTGCATCTATGTTGCCATCGGCCAGAAGGCTTCCTCCATCGCCCGCGTGGCCGAGGACCTCAAGAAGCACGGTGCCATGAGCTACACCACCATCGTGGCCGCCACGGCCTCCGATTCCGCTCCCCTGCAGTACATCGCACCCTATGCGGGCACTGCACTGGCCGAGTATTTCATGTCCAAGGGCAAGAGCGTCCTGATCGTCTACGACGACCTTTCCAAGCATGCGGTGGCCTACCGTGCCATCTCCCTGCTGCTCCGCCGCTCTCCCGGCCGTGAGGCTTACCCCGGCGACGTGTTCTATCTGCATTCCCGTCTGCTGGAGCGCTCCTGCCGGATGCGCGACGATCTGGGCGGCGGTTCCATCACTGCCCTGCCCATCGTCGAGACCCAGGCGGGCGATGTCTCTGCTTACATCCCCACCAATGTCATCTCCATCACCGATGGTCAGATCTTCCTGGAAAGCGCCCTGTTCAACGCAGGCAACCGCCCCGCCGTCAACGTCGGTCTGTCGGTCTCCCGTGTGGGCGGCGCTGCCCAGACCAAGGCCATGAAAAAGGCCAATTCCAACCTGCGTATCGAGCTGGCCCAGTACAAGGATATGGAGTCCTTTGCCCAGTTCAGCTCTGATCTGGACGCTGAGACCCGCCGCCAGCTGGAACACGGCAAAGCCCTGACCGAGATGCTCAAGCAGCCGCTGTACCAGCCCAAGTCCGATGCCGAGCAGGTGGTCGTGCTGACCCTGGCTTCCCACGGGATGCTGGACGACCTGCCGCTGGCTGACCAGCGCGCAAAGACCAATGCCTTTGTGCGCCAGTTCCACGCCGATGTTTCCGGCACCATGGACGCGATCACGTCTACGGGCAAGATCACCCCGGAACAGGTGGACACCATCCTGACCGCGTGGAAGGCATTCGCGGGAGGGGAGAGCAATGGCATCCAGTAAGCTGCTCAAGGAGCGGATCGAGAGCATTCAGGATACCATGAAGATCACGAATGCCATGTACCTGATCTCCTCCTCCAAGCTCCGCAAGGCCCGGCAGAACTACCAGAACGTTCTGCCCTACTTCACCCGGATGCGGGATACCATCTCCCGCGTGGTGCCCCACCTGCCCGATGAGCCGGTGCACCCCTTCTTCCACGAGCGGAATCTGGAGAACCCCAAGCGGGCCTACATCGTGCTGACCGCCGACAAGGGCATGGCCGGTGCCTACAACCAGAACCTGCTCAAGTTCCTGCGGGAGCACGCCGACCAGAATGACCGGTTCTATGTCATCGGTCAGGTAGGCTACCGTGCCCTGTTCCGCAAGGATCCCCGTCTGGTGGAGGATTTCCATTACGGTGCCACGGCTCCCACCCTGCAGCGCGCCCGTGATATCACGGTGGATGCCATCGATGATTTCAAGTCCGGCAAACTGGACGAGATCTACATCGTTTACACCAAGATCCAGAACGCGCTGACCAGCGAGCCGGTCATGGAACGCCTGCTGCCGCTGGACCGTGCCCACCTCACGCCTGCTCCCAAGGGTCTGGGTGACCCCCGCGGCGAGGTGGAGATGTTCCCGGATGCCTGGACGGTGTTCGAGCAGACGGCC
Organism: Faecalibacterium sp. I2-3-92; assembly: GCF_023347315.1. Taxonomy (GTDB): domain Bacteria; phylum Bacillota; class Clostridia; order Oscillospirales; family Ruminococcaceae; genus Faecalibacterium; species Faecalibacterium duncaniae. The sequence continues at coordinate 851,631 of NZ_CP094470.1, read as the reverse complement.
CCCATCTATATGCACGGCATGATCTTTGGTGCCATGACCGAGAGCTTCTGCGCCGAGCAGAGCGCCCGCATGACCGCCATGGATTCCGCCACCAAGAGCGCCAAGGATATGATCCACGATCTGGAGCTGGAGTACAACCGCTCCCGTCAGGGTTCCATCACCCAAGAGATCACCGAGATCATCGGCGGCGCGGCGGCGGTACAGAATAACGAGTAAACCTCTCCGTCAATGCTTCGCATTGCCACCTCTCCCGGTAGGAGAGGCAAGAAAGCTGCCGCGTAGACTTGGCTCCCCTATTAGGGGAGCTGGCACGAAGTGCCTGAGAGGTTCAATACATGAGTAAGAGGCAATTGTATGATACAGGGAACTATTATTCGAGTAGCGGGCCCCGTGGTGGATGTCAAATTCACCGGGGGCAAGCTGCCTGCCCTGCAGGAAGCGCTGACTGTGACCGCAGAGGGCACTGAGCGCACCATGGAGGTGGCGCAACACGTCGATGAAACGACGGTGCGCTGCATCATGCTTTCTGCCAGCGAGGGGCTGGGCAAGGGGATGGAAGTTACCGCCACCGGCCACGGCCTGAATGCCCCTGTGGGCGAGGGCACTCTGGGCCGCATGTTCGACCCGCTGGGCCGCCCCATCGACGGCAAGGGCCCGGTGGACGATCTGCCCCACTGGCCCATCCACCGCAAGGCCCCCAGCTTTGCGGAGCAGAAACCTGCAACTGAAATTCTGGAGACCGGCATCAAGGTCATCGACCTGCTGGCTCCCTACGCCAAGGGCGGCAAGATCGGCCTGTTCGGCGGTGCCGGTGTCGGCAAGACCGTGCTGATCCAGGAGCTGATCCACAACGTGGCCACCGAGCACGGCGGCTACTCCATCTTCACCGGTGTCGGCGAGCGCTCCCGTGAGGGCTGTGACCTCTGGGGCGAGATGAACGCTTCCGGCGTTCTGAACAAGACCGCGCTGGTCTTTGGTCAGATGAACGAGCCTCCCGGAGCCCGTATGCGGGTCGCCGAGACCGGCCTGACCATGGCAGAGTACTTCCGTGAGGAGACCCACAAGGACGTGCTGCTGTTCATCGATAACATCTTCCGTTTCGTGCAGGCAGGCAGTGAGGTCTCCGCCCTGATGGGCCGGATGCCCTCCGCCGTGGGCTATCAGCCTACCCTGGCCAATGAGCTGGGCGCCCTGCAGGAGCGCATCACCTCCACCCGCGACGGCTCCATCACCTCGGTGCAGGCCGTCTACGTCCCCGCCGACGACCTGACCGACCCGGCTCCTGCAACCACCTTCGCCCATCTGGACGCAACCACCGTTCTGAGCCGTAAGATCGTGGAGCAGGGCATCTACCCCGCTGTCGATCCGCTGGCTTCCACCTCTCGCATTCTGGAAGCCGATATCGTGGGCGAGGAGCACTACCGTGTGGCCCGCAAAGTGCAGGCCACCCTGCAGCGCTATCAGGAGCTGCAGGACATCATCGCCATCCTGGGCATGGACGAGCTGAGCGAAGAGGACAAGCTCACCGTCACCCGTGCCCGCAAGCTGCAGAAGTTCCTCAGCCAGCCCTTTGCAGTGGCCGAGAACTTCACCGGCCTGAAGGGTGTGTACGTCCCGCTGGCAGAGACCGTCAAGGGCTTTGCCGCCATTGTGGACGGCCAGTGCGATGACCTGCCCGAGTGGGCATTCTTCAACGTGGGCACCCTTGCGGATGCCCGCAAGAAGTACGCAGACAAACAGGCGGAGGAAAAGGGCGGTGCCAACTGATGGAAAAGTTCATCCTGAACATCACGGCTTCCAGCGGTGAATTCTATCAGGGCTACTGCGAGAGCCTGACCCTGCCCACCGGCGACGGCGTGTACGGCGTGCAGGCCGGGCACAACCCCGTGCTGGTGGCCCTGCACATGGGCATTGCAAAGTTCACCGTGGACGGTGAGACCCGCGAGGTGCTGGTGGGCGACGGCATTGCAGAAGTGACCCCCACCTTTGTCCTGCTGCTGGTGGACAGCGCTGAGCGGCCCGAGGATATCGACCGCAACCGCGCCGAGGCTGCCCGCATCCGGGCCGAGGAGCGCCTGCAGCACAAGCAGAGCATGCACGAGTACTACCAGAGCAAGATCGCACTGGACCGCGCCATGCAGCGCCTGCAGACGGCCGCCAAATACAAGCGTTAAACGCTCCCCTCAAACAGAACACCGTCAGCCTGACACAACGGGCTGACGGTGTTTTTGTTGTTTTACTGCGCTTCGATCTGTGCTCCCCTGCTGCACCCTCTTGTAAATTGCCGCGGAAAAGCGTATCATAGAATCAAATACAAGCAAAGGAGCATTCTTATGCGTGCATACGAGCGACTGTTGAATTATGTCCGCGTTTACACTACCTCCGACCCCGAGAGCGGCACCCACCCCTCGGCAGAGCGGGAGTTTGACCTGGCCCGCCAGCTGGTGGAAGAGATGAAGGCTCTGGGCATCGAGGATGCCCGGGTAGACGAGCACTGCTATGTCTACGGCAGCATACCCGCCACCCCCGGCTGTGAGGACAAGCCTGCCCTGGGCCTGATCGCCCACATGGACACCGCCCCCGATGCTTCCGGCGAGGGTGTTTCCCCCATCCTGCACGAGAATTATGACGGCCGTGATGTCACCCTGCCCGCCACCGGCATGGTGATGAAGGTCTCCACCTTCCCCTTCCTGGCCAACCTCAAGGGTGAGACTCTGATCACCACCGACGGCACCACCCTGCTGGGCGCAGACGACAAGGCCGGTGTGGCAGAGATCCTGACCGCCGCCGAGATCCTCCTTGCCGAGGGCCGCCCCCATGGCAAGCTCTGCATCGCCTTCACCCCCGACGAGGAGATCGGCGAGGGCGCTTCCCTCTTCGATATCCCGGGCTTTGGCGCGGATTTCGCCTACACCGTTGATGGCGGTGACGTAGGCGGCATCGAATATGAGAACTTCAACGCAGCTGCCGCCACCGTGACCATCCACGGCTTCTCGGTGCATCCCGGCTCCGCCAAGGATGCCATGATCAACGCCTCCAATGTGGCCATGGAGTTCCACACGGCCCTGCCCATCATGGCCCGTCCCGAGACCACCGAGGGCCGTCAGGGCTTCTACCACCTCTGCCAGATGTACGGCGACGTGACCAACGCCAAGCTGGGCTACATCCTGCGCGACCACGATGCCGACAAGCTGCAGTACAAGAAGGATAACCTCCTCCACATTGCCGATTACCTCAACGGCAAGTACGGCCCCGGCACCGTGGAGGTGGAGATCAAGGACAGCTACCGCAACATGCTGGAAAAGATCAAGCCCCACTTCCATCTGGTGGAGAACGCCCGCAAGGCCATCGAAAAGGCCGGTCTGACCCCCGAGGAAGTGCCTGTGCGCGGCGGCACCGATGGTGCCACCCTGAGCTGGAAGGGCCTGCCCTGCCCCAACCTGGGCACCGGCGGCTTCAACTTCCACGGCGTGTGCGAGTGCACCACCGTAGAGCGCATGGACAAGGCAACCGAAATCCTGCTGAATATCGTGGAGATCTACAGCAAATGATTCCGCTCCCGAAACGTTTCCACGCTGACTGCACATAAGAAATGGACGGCTCCCGAAAACGAGAGCCGTCCATTTTTTCTTATCCTACGTTGATCTGTCCAACGGGCAGGATCTTGCGCTTGTTGTCATCGGGTTTGCTGGTCAGGCTGATGGCAAAGGATACCGGGCCCACACGGCCCATGAACATCACCAACATATACAGCAGCTTGGCCCCGGTGTTCAGCTGGCTGGTCACGCCCACCGAGAGGCCCACGGTACCAAAGGCGGAGCAGGATTCAAAGATCGCGTCAATGACCGTTACGGCATCCGAGGTGTTGTAATAGACCACCACGGCAGAGCCCAGCGCTGCCACCATGCCCAGCATGATGATGGTCAGAGCGCGGTAAACGGTCTTGGATTCAATGTGGTGGCCGCCGATGACACAGTCATCCCGGCCCTGTGCCACGCTGCGCATGGTCAGGATCAGAACGGCAAAGGTGGTCACCTTCACACCGCCGCCGGTGGAACCGGGAGCCGCACCGATGAACTGCAGAACGCTCATCAGCAGCTTGGTGATGGGCCCACAGGCGGCCAGGTCGATGGTGTTCATACCGGCAGTACGGGTTGACACCGACTGGAACAGGGCAGCCATCACCTTGCCCGGCACGGACAACCCGCCCATGCTCTTGGGGTTGTTCCACTCCATCAGACCGATGAGGACAGCACCGCCCACCCACAGGATGCAGGAGAAGAGCAACACCATCCTGGCATGGAGAGACAGATGACGCTTCTTGCGCCACTCTCCGATCTCCACCCAGACCATAAAGCCCAGACCGCCTGCCATGATCAGGAACATGATCACAGCCTGTACATAATAATTACTGACATAGGGAGCCAGCGAGGAATACTGCCCGAACCGGCCAAACAGATCGAAGCCCGCATTGCAGAACGCCGAGATGGCCGTGAATGCACTAATCCAGATGCCCTCCGCACCAAACTGCGGCACAAAGGCGATCATCAGAAGCACCATACCAATGATCTCAAAGGTCATCGCCAGCTTGACCACGATCTTCAGCACATCGGTGGCCTGCGAGTATCCGCTGGCCGAAACGCTTTCTCCCAGCAGTCGCAGGTCCTTAAAGCCCATCCGGCGTTTGGCAGCCAGCGCAAAAAAGCTGGTCAGGGTCACCAGGCCCAGACCGCCCACCTGGATCAGCAGCAAAACCACCGCCTGCCCAAAGGGCGTGAACTGCGTCCAGGTATCCCGCACGACCAGACCTGTCACACAGGTGGCACTGGTGGCAGTGAACATGGCATCCACCACGCCCAGCCGACCGCTGCGGCTGGAAATGGGCAGTGTCAGCAGCAGCGTTCCCAGCGCGATCAGCAGCACAAAGCTGATGCAGATGACCTGCGTTGCACTGCTGCCCAGCAGCCAGCCGCGCCGACGCGGTGCTCTCTTTTTCCGTTTCATCCCCATAAGTTGGCTCCTTTTTGTGCCGGGCCGCCTGTGCTGCACCTGCACTTCATTCTGCACCCATGCCGCGCATGAGTACCTCTCCTATAGGATACACCTTTTTTCTTTCCGATTCAACTTGATTTTGTGGGGAAGTTGCGGTATTATAATATGGTATTCGTCTTCATAGCTCAGCTGGATAGAGCGTTCGCCTCCTAAGCGAAAGGCCGGCGGTTCGAATCCGCCTGAGGACACTATTTCAAAAAAATGCGAAGGTCATTTTTCCATGTGAAAGATGGCCTTCGCATTTTTCATTTTGAACCTATCACCAAAATTAGCCAGCTAATGCCATTAGCAGAATTTTCAGTTCCAGCTAATAAAATCAGGCTTCCAGCTAATAAAGCCCCATAAAGCACCTTTTGAGCTCTGTTTTCCCGCTCTCTGCTAAAATTGGTAGCCGCTTTCCTGTAAATCCATGTAAATACAAGATAATTTGTGTAAATCTATTTTCCACATTCCTACAGTGAAATAATTTGATACTTACACGTATATTCCAAATAGTCAGAATTGCAATAGGTAACATGAGCCGTTTTCAACTGCCAATGCAAATCTTATTCGGTATGCCCGAAGATCGTCGCAAATGTATTCCTTCAATGGTAACAATCATGGAGATTAGTGTTTATCTGGAGATTACCAAAGGATAAATAGAAGCAGTATTAAAGCCGTTCACCGCGCAGATTTTCCAGCGTGGCGAACGGCTTTTTTGCTGCCACTATATTTACAGGTAGGAGGAATCGAAGAAGTCCTTTAAATGCTGATACGGGCGCTTCTCTATTTTACACATCTTTTGCCGAAGCCGAAGCTGAATACTTCCAGCCCTGCAATGCTTTGGCACACCTGAATCCATCGGCTAACAGCAATAAGTTTGAATTAGTTCCTTAAGAGAGATGTTCTTCGTTCTCCTCCGCGCAGATCGTTATGCCGGCATTGAGAGTGTCGGAAAATTCCATTCACAGCATATCGGACTGCCCGGTGGCAGTCCGATATGCTGTGATGTGCTGATAGTTCCTTGCATGAGAACTGCCGACCGTTTGCGTCCTATTTTTCAAACAGGTACAGCAGGTATCCGTAGCCCTCGGTCTCCATTTTTTCATAGGGGACGAAGCGCAGGGCCGCGCTGTTGATGCAGTAGCGCACGCCGTTGGGCGACTCCGGATCGCCGGTGAACACATGGCCGAGATGGGAGTCTCCGGCGCGGCTGCGCACCTCTGTGCGGCGCATCCCGCGGCTCAAATCCTCTTTTTCCACCACAGCGGGGCCCTCGATAGGCTTTGTAAAGGCGGGCCAGCCGCAGCCGCTCTCGTACTTATCCGTGGAGGAAAAGAGCGGCTCACCGGTGACGACATCCACATAGATGCCCTTTTCAAACTTGTCCCAGAACTCGCCTGTGAAGGCGCGCTCCGTGCCGCTCTCCTGCGTGACGCGGTACTGCTCCACCGTCAGCTTGTCCCGGATGGACTCCGCCGCGGGCTTCTGATAGTCACCCGGGTCGATGCGCAGCCGGGAAAAGAGCTCCATCTCCGCGCGCGGGATGTGGCAGTAGCCGTTCGGGTTCTTTTCGAGGTAGTTCTGGTGGTATTCCTTGGCGGGATAGAAGTTTTTGAGCGGGCCGATCTCCACGAAGAATTTTTCGCTGCGGCCGCGCTCGATCTCCGCGATGCGCTTCACCGTCTCTCGCGCGCTTTCGTTGGTGAAGTAAACGCCGGTCTGGTACTGGCTGCCGCGGTCGTTGCCCTGCCGGTTTTGCACCGTGGGGTCGATGACATAGAAGTAGGCCAGCAGCGGCGCACAGCAGGCTCTTTTTTAAATCTCGGGTCAGCCCACATCGGCGTCGAGCGCCTGCTCGATGAGCTTTTGCAGCGTCTCCGCCTGCTTCTTTTCTGTGATGGCTCCTACGATGGGTTCACCTACGATATTGCCGCTGCGGTCGACCACATAGGTGGTGGGATAAGCAAAGATGTTGGTAGTAAACTTTCCCGCCTCACCATCTGAGTCAAAATACACATTCTGATAGGTGGCGCCCTTCTTGGCCAGCACGTCCTTCGCCTCGGAAATCGCTGCCTCGTCGCCGTCCAGCGTGAAGGTGTTGACGCCGATGAGGGAGCCGCCCTTCTCCGCGAGTTCCTTATTCAGTGCGTCCAGCTCGGCAAGCTCTCCCACGCAGGGATTGCAGGTGGTGAACCAGAAATTCACTACAGTGACGGTGTTGCCGGAGAACAGCTCGTCGCTCTTCACCGTGTTGCCATCCAGGTCTTTCCCCTCAAAGGCGGGGAACTTCTGCATACTGCCGTCGTCGGGAGGGGTGCTCGTGTCGCTGCCCGCTGGCATACTCATATCGCCGTCCTTGGATTTCTGCATGATCTCGGGATACTTCTCTTCCAACTCGGTCAGCTTGTTTTCAATATTGCTGATCTCCGTGGCTGACTCCTTCAGCCACGCATACTCCTTGTCGGTGAACTGCTCTTTAGCGGCCTCGACGGTATCCAGCAGGAAGTCGCCGTAGTTTTTGCCGTCCTCCTGCATGGTCATGCCCTTATCGGCCGCCATGAACACCTTCTCCCAGAGTTCGGCATTTTCCGACAGGAGCGCGTTTTCCCGCTCCAGCAGCTCCTTGTGCAGAGCGAGCGCCTCCTCGGCGGTTTTCGGCTCGCCGGTCATGGCGGAGCTGTCTCCGCTCATATCCGCCTGCTTGTCGTTGTCCTTTGCGCCGCAGGCTGCAAGGGAGAGCAGCATCATCGCGCACAGCATCAGAGCCAGTATCTTCTTTGCGTTCATATTCGTTTCTCCTTAAGCTTTGTTGTTGTTTTCTCGCAGTGTCGCTGCGTTTTCTTTCTCTTTTCCATCGCCGAAGCCGTAGCGGAAGCACACGGCGTTCGTCGGACAGGCACGGATACACATCCCGCAGCGGATGCACTCGGTATGGTTGGGCGTTTTCGTCACATCCACATCCATCTTGCAGGCTCTGGCACATTTCCCACAGGAGACGCACTTACTCTTGTCCACCTTCATCTGGAAAAGGGACACCCGGTTGAACAGGGCGTAGAACGCGCCCAGCGGGCAGAGCCACTTGCAGAAGGGACGGTAGAACAGTACGCTCAGCACGATCACTGACAGCAGGATGCTGAACTTCCATGTAAACAGCTTGCCCAGCGCCGCCCGGATGCCGGAATTGGCGAGGGACAGCGGGATGGCTCCCTCCAGCACGCCCTGGGGGCAGAGGTATTTGCAGAAGAAGGGGTCGCCCATGCCAACGTCGTTCACAAGGAACGCCGGCAGCAGGAAAACCATCACCAGCAGTACAGCGTACTTGAGATAGGTCAGTGGTCTGAGCTTCTTTGTGGAGAGCTTCTTCGTCGGGATCTTATGCAGCAGCTCCTGAAACCAGCCGAAGGGACACAGAAAACCACAGATAAAGCGCCCCAGCAGCACGCCCAGCAGAATGAGAAAGCCTGTGATATAATAGGAGAAGCTGAACTTGGAAGACCCCACCACCGCCTGAAATGCCCCGATAGGACAGGCTCCGGAGGCCGCTGGACAGGAGTAGCAGTTCAGCCCCGGCACGCAAACGGTTTTCCCTGTGCCTTGGTACAGTCCTCCTTTGAAGAAGTTCGGCAGGTGCAGGTTGGTCAGCAGCGTCGCACCCGCCTGTATCCAGCCCCGAAATCGGGACACGGTCTGCGAAACGCCTGAAAACTTTTTACCCAATACCCACACACTCCAGACATAATTTGATTGCTTTGCTCAGCACTGTCGCCGCCTCGCCCCGCCATACGCCGAAGCACAGCATGGCGATTCCGGCCATCAGCAGCGCGATCTGCGCCGCGGCCTTTTTCCCGCAGCTCATTTTTCATCATCCTTTCCGATTTTCTGCCCCCATCATAGCGCGGGAGAGTTAAAGTCTCTGTTAAGAACAAAAACTTAACGCAAACCTTATCTATTTTTGCTATAATAAAAACAACACAAAAACGGAGAAATAAAAAGGAGGGCTCTCATGCACCTTTTAGTAATTGAAGATGAACGCGCTCTGTGCGAGACGATCGTCCGCAGCCTGCGGCGGCTGGCCTACAGCGTGGACTACTGCTACGACGGGGAGAAGGCTCTGGAGTTGCTGGGCGTGGAGTGCTACGATCTGGTACTTCTTGATCTGAATCTGCCGAAAAAGGACGGCATGACGGTGCTGCGCACCCTGCGGCAGACCGACCGAGAGACGCGGGTACTGATCCTCTCCGCCCGCGGCGAGGTGAAGGACAAGGTGGAGGGGCTGGATGCGGGCGCCAACGACTATCTGGCAAAGCCTTTTCATCTTGCCGAGCTGGAGGCCCGCATCCGCAGCCTGACATTGCGGCAGTTCACCCAGCAGGATGTGTTGCTAAGCTGCGGAGCTTTAACCTTTGACACCCGCTCCCGCACCGCCGCTGTCAACGGGCAGCTGCTGACGCTGACCCGCAAGGAAACGGGGATTCTCGAATACCTGATGGTACATCAGGGGCGGCCCGTGAGTCAGGAAGAGCTGATGGATCATGTTTGGGACAACAGCGTGGACAGCTTCAGCAATTCCATCCGCGTCCACATCTCCGCCCTGCGCAAAAAACTCCGCGCCGCGCTGGGCTATGACCCCATCCGCAACCGCATCGGCGAGGGCTATCTGATGGGAGGCGAGGAGGAATGAAGCGGCTTTCCCTGCAGTGGCGCATCACGCTGATGTCCGTCCTGCTCATCGGCATCACCTGCGTGGCCATGAATCTGCTGCTGTGCTCCTCCGGTGTGTACTATATGGACACCATTGCGGACAGCTTACAGGGCGGCGGCACGGTGATTCTGAATGATAGCGGAGCGGCGAGCTTTGACCCGCAGCTCATAGCGCCCAACGAGGAGTTGACCATCGTCGTCGATGGGGTGCAGGGGCGCTTCCGCACCACCAACTGGTACATCACGGCGGCGGTAACGCTGCTCAGCGGCATCCTCGCCTATTTCGTCAGCGGACGCGCCCTCAAGCCCCTGCGCAGCTTTACCTCGCAGGTGGAGCAGGTGCAGCTGAACAATCTTGCCGATATGAGGATCGATGAAGACTCCATTTCGGAGTTCCGGCAGCTGAGCCGCTCGTTCAACCAGATGCTGGAGCGGCTGAACAACGCCTTTTCCGCCCAGCGGCAGTTCACCGGCAACGCCGCCCACGAGCTGCGCACGCCGCTGGCGCTGATGCAGGCGCAGCTGGAGCTGTTTTCCGCGGAGCATCCCGATGTGCGGCCGGAGACGGCGGAATTCCTCACGCTTTTGCGCGAGCAGACGGAGCGGCTGACGCAGATGACCAAGACGCTGCTGGAGATGAGCAATTTGCAGCAGGTGGCGCGGAACGAGCAGCTCCAGCTCGCCCCCATGGTCGAGGAGATCTTTACGGATCTTGCGTCGCTGGCGGAGAAGCGAAGCATCACGCTGGAAGCGGAGGGCGACGCCGCCCTGACCGGCAGCGACGCGTTGATCTACCGCATGCTCTTCAACCTGACGGAGAACGCTGTCAAATACAACCGCCTCGGCGGCTCGGTGCGGGTCGAGCTTGCACAGGGGCAGGAAAAGTGCATCATTCGCGTTTCCGACACTGGCTGCGGCATTCCGGAGGAGTATCAGCGGAGCATTTTCCATCCCTTCTTCCGGGTAGACAAATCCCGCAGCCGCGAGTACGGCGGCGCGGGACTGGGACTTTCTCTGGTGTGGGAGATCGCCGATCTCCACGGCGGTTCCGTTTGGGTGGAGGAAAGCTCGGACAAGGGCACGACCATCGCGGTGGAGCTGCCGGCAGGGGCGGAAAAGACGGCGCAGGCGATGGCAAGCCGTTGCTTTTGTCCGCTGGACAGGGTGGACGGGTGCGCATCCCTGTACTCGTAAAGGCCAAATTCTTTCAGCAGATGTATTGCACGGTCTTTGCTTTCTTCCGTCAATTCGGTATTCAGCAGCAGTTCCTCCGCCACACTCGCCGTAAAAAACTGCGTTGACGTGTCATTGCCGCAGTAATAGATATTCCTGCGCCGGACTGCCGCTCTTGCTTTTTTCCATTTTGAACAATGCGATGGGGCTAATTTCCCCTCCAAAATGGCCTTCTGTAAACCCATTTTCCCACCCATTAGGCTCAAAAATAGGCCGTAAACCCATGGTAAAACCATCAAAATGGGCTAATTTGAAGTCAAATTTCCTCAAATTTCACCATCGGAATCAGGTGATTCTAGGCATAGAAAAAGCCCGGAAATGGCGTATTTCTGTGCTTTTTTAGCATTTTTAAGCTGTAGATTATCGCTTGCTGAACTGAGGTGCGCGACGAGCGGCTTTGAGGCCGTACTGCTTCTGCTGGCTAAAGATCTGGAGGAAGCATACGGCTTCCCGGTGCTGGTGGTGCGCCCCAAGGCGATGTTCACCACCTGCTACGCTAATGTGCCGGAGGAGATCGAGGAAGAGTTTCTCTCCAAGTATGGCGATTTTGTACGGAACCTCTATGATAATACCGTGACGGTCAATCGTATATTTACAGGTATGAGGAATCGAAGAAGTCTTTTAGTGTGATTCCCAAACCCAGACAGATTCTTTCAATCGTCTCTACGCTCAACTGGCCTCCCCGACGAGCAGTGGTTTGGATTGTGGAGTACGATATTCCGCATTTCTTTGCCAACACACACAGATTCATATCACGCGCTTGCATCAAATCCTGAACACGCTTGATCGTATCCACGAAAACTCCTCCCATCTTTTTAGTTCAAAACTTTTCCAACAACCTCGAATCTTTGCTCTGGAGATATAAGGATCGGCGAATATTTGGTGTTAAGAGAAACCAAAACCGGTTGGTTATGCACCACGCCATAGCTGTCGGTAAAGAACTCTGCTTGGGATTTGTCTGGGGTATGTTCATCGTATTTTTTCAGATATCCACAGTCATCATATACGAATATCCCGATATCCCCGCATTCAAGTTCTTCGCAGCGCTTCACCCATACAATCTGTCCGTTATGATAACGCGGCTCCATACTATCACCACTAACGTATATCCCGAACTCAGTCCCTGCCGGAACGCTACTGGCAGGCACTTGTATCTGCTGGAACATTTCACCCTCAAGAAAAGCTCCTAGACCTGCCGATACTGGCATCATTATGCAGTCGATTTTCGCAGGCTCTTCTGTGCCTGGCTGGTAGCGCCGAGATGCAATCAAGTCCATTTCGTACTCAGCGACCTTTTTTTGCCCGATGGCATTTAGAAGGGCGGGTTTCTGAAAGGTCTTTGTAAAGTAGGAAGGTCCTTCCTTGATGTTCAATGCGTGGCAGATTGCAACCAGTTGGTAGATGCTGGGAGTGGTGTATCCTTTTTCCCATTTACTGATTCCCTTGTCACTGACATCGACGCCATAGTGCGGTAACCTGCTCTATGGATGAGTGGAAAAAGCATACAGTGTCCGTTCCTCTGTTAAACGAAAAGCAGCTCGTGGCACGCAGTATGATTCGCAAGTAATGCACGCTGCATTCTGATAAATCTGCAAAAAGGAGGACTTCTGATGTGTGGTGATTACAACCTTCGCCGTGAGAAAAGATACGTCGAAGTGGATGTTCGTTTTACTCCTAACGGCAAGATCCGTCCTCTTGCCATAAACTATGACAAGACTCGCACTTATGGAATTGATCGTGTCTTGGCAGTCAAGCACGGTACATCACGTTTTGGCGTGAAAGGGCATTGCTTCACCTGCCTGATTTGCGGGCAGAACTTTCGTGCATAGCAGGCAAATATATTGAAATGTACTATGCACTCTTCGGAATAAGCAAAAATGACCCCGCTCCTATTAACCCAGAGCAGTTTGCAAATTCTGTTCTTGGACTGAACCTGAAGATGTTGCCGCTGTGTAGCGATGGTCACATCCTTGGATTAACGGTTTTCCAGAGATGTAGCTTCACAGCAACCCTTGAGGATGGAACAAAGCTTGTTGAAGTATTTATGCCGAGGGATATCGTAATCGATTCTGCTCTTGCGGCAGACAGATGCACAGGATGCCGGAATTTCACAATAGCGCATGAAGCAGCACATCAGATTTTGGCTGATCTGTTTCCGAACGACTACGGAAAAGCAGTCAAGTGCCGTGGGCACATTGCCTATCGGGAGAGAAACGGAAAGCCCTCGTGGGAAGAATGGCAGGCGGATACCCTTGCAGCAGAGCTGCTGATGCCAACATTTCTGATCAATGCCGAAATAGAACGTGTGGCGTTGACTCTGCCAAATGGGATTCTGTACAAATCAGTGTCTGACCCTAACTATGAAAAAATTCTGGAGATGGCTCGACGGATTGGGGTTTCTTGGTCTGCAATCAGGATCAGACTGCAGCAGATGCAGGTTATAAAAGGCAAACCCATCCACTGCCATCCATTGGACATCATGCGATTTGGAGAATGAATATGATTCAGTTAAAGAACCGTCCCTTTGCCGGTAAAGCACCGACTACTACACAGCAGGCAGAATTTAGCATAGGCTGGAGATTTTGCCCTGTTTGTGGAAATAAGTTATACCAAAAAATCGAGGGGTGTTCAGGTATACTACAAGTGAAGTGCAATAGATGCAAAGAAACCCTGAGACTTGATCTGGCATTTAGATGCCGGTGATTTTCCAGTCATTTTAACAAATACGGGTGCATTGCACCCTGAATATGGACTGTTCGCTCCGAGCAACGGGCCATTGCCGCAAGGCAATGTATGAAACGTGCTCCAAATAGCCGGGCAACAGCTGATTGAGAGATTTTCTTTGAAGATCTCTCAGTTGGTTGTTGTCCGGCTATTTTTTTAGCCTTCAGGAAGCCTGCTCCCGTAAAAAGGAGCAGGCTTTATGTTTGTCCGTTTTTCGTGGATGCCCCAAGCGGCTAGATATCCGTAGCAACTCCGAGTTTTCGACTTCTCACGCTTTATCGAAAATTTGGAGGTCACACATGAGTTTTGATCCGAATGCTATTGGTAACCGTATTTTTACTTTGCGTACAAATGCGAAGTTATCGCAGGAAAAACTTGCTGAAAAACTTGGTGTTTCCCATCGCCACCTCGGCGATCTTGAAAGGGGAAGCTCCAATGGCTCTGTAAAAATCCTGATCGATATTGCAGAATACTTCCATGTCAGTATGGATTATCTTCTTTTGGGCCGAGATCCTTCTAGGGATCAGTTTCAAAATGAACTGCAAGCCGCTATAGATCATCTTGAAAAAATCAAAGGTCTTTTATAATCACTTCAACAAGAAACGCTCCTGCCGGTTTTACACCGACAAGAGCGTTTCTTGTGTTATTCAAAAATATCGGCAAGGGTAAGCAGCTGTACTTCTCCGCGTTCCTGTGCCTGAAGTAGTCCGTCCGTAAATCCGCCTTTCGAGAAAATGTAGTAGTGGTAGTTTGTTCCTTTCCCAAAGACTGCTGCATATTCCCGAATCAGTTCCAGTTCGTCCAAACCGATTTTTTCATTGCGATATTTGCAGGAGCCGATGATATAGTCATTGCCCTCAACCGGCGTACCGACAATATCGATTTGTATCTGCTTTTTCTTTTTGGGGTCGGTTCCCCACCACTGCCCAATCTCACTCAACTCGATAGGAAGATCATTCGCATAATAGAGCAAGTAGTCTTGGCACATCTTCTCAAAAATCAGACCCATATAGTCTGGAAAATACTGCTTCACCGCATGGGGATAGGTCTTTGCGATCCGCCCCGAATCAATGGCACTTGCATTGACCGGCACAAAACGGTACCAAAAACGAAAAAAATTGTCCGCCAGAAGATAGATCGTTTTTTTGCCCGGTTTCTCGGTGATCGGCGTTTCTTTTTTGACGATTCCAAGGTCCATCAACGTTTTGAGGTACTTTGCCACCACAGAGTTTTCTTCACCAACTTTTGTGGTGATGTCGTTCAGGCGAGAAGCCCCCTCTGCAATTGCCTTGATGATTGCATTATAAATTGCAGGCTCACGCAGCTCCTGCTTTAACAGGTTGGCCGGTTCCTCATAGAGGTAGCTGGAACGGTCAAACAAGTTTTCCATCAGTGCTTCATCTACGCTGTCCCGAACATCCAATTTGTTGATATAATGCGGAACGCCGCCTGTGATGCCATAAATCAGGGCGTTATCTTCCTCAGACAGATTCGGATGGAATACCGCAGTTTCCCTATAATCCAGCGGCATGATCTTGAATTGCGCTGTTCTGCGCCCATACAGAGGGCTTTCTTTGCCCAAAACCTGACTTTCCATAAAACTCATGGACGAGCCACACAGGATCAGGTACATTTGGGACTCTGTCCATTTATGGTCGATGATGTGCTGAAGCATTGCGGAAATAGCGGGTTTAGCCTTTGCAAGATAAGGATACTCATCAATTACAAATACGATCCGCTGCTCCTTGGAGAGAGCTGTCAGTTCGTCCAATGCTGCATCGTAGGTTGTAAATTCCGGAGATGATTCTGCATTGGGTCGTTCAAAACTCATGATTGCCTTGGACAAGGCTTCCAGATTTTCTTTTCCGGTCGTATTCAAGGCAGAGAAGAAAATGGTCGGTTTATCCTTGCAGAATTCATTGATCAGCGCAGTTTTTCCAACACGGCGTCTGCCGTAAATGACAACGCATTCAAACTTTCCATTCTCATATCGTTTGTTTAACTTCCGAAGTTCCTCATCGCGGCAGTAAAATCGGCTCATTTTGTTCCCTCCCCAAAGTGTATTTATCAAATTTATATACTCGTAAGTTAGTTTCTTACGAGTATAATACTTCATTTCTTACATAAAGTCAAGAAATATATTTTTGACGGCTCATCGAGAAACAGGAACGATACTTCCTATTTTCCTCAAAAATTGTGAACTCTGAGTTCCTGTTCATTTCGTTCCGCATCGGTTACAATACAGCCATAGCTTCGGAAAGCGTTCAAAGCAGCCCTCAAGCTATCCCGCCCCTTGAAAATTGAACACGCATTCTTCAGTCACGTTCCTGTGATGATGAGCCACGTCCGTAACAAATGCGATGATCTCCCACTGAGGGAATGAGCGGTAGGTTGACGGTAAATGGATGACAGCTTCTCCATAGCTAAGAGCCATCACAGAATAATGATACTTCTGCCTTCGGGCAGCTCGGTGAGAACCACGGAGAGGTGAGAACCCTATGGATTCGGTACGCTGCCGGACGGCTGAAAGATTTCCCACACGAAAACTGAGTTTTCGTTTTCCGGGGATGTCGGGGACAAATACGGAAAGGTATAGAACTATAAATCACAGCATTTTTGCTGTTTGAGATAGTAGGGTGGGCTGTGCGAGCAGCCCACTGTTACATATACGGATAGAAAGGAGAAATCCAAATTGGCAACACGAGGCAAAAAAGAGAAAAAGTATCCGCCTATGCCCGCAAACTGGATGTACAAGCGCGGGGATGTCTACATGATGGATCTGAATCCTTACAGCGGTTCCGAACAAGGCGGCATCCGACCTGCCATTGTTGTCCAGAACGATGACGGTAATTTTTATTCCAATGTTCTTCTGGTCCGTTCCGCTGACAACACAGATCAAAAAGCGAAATATGCCGACGCATTTTATTCTGCACAATCGCTTTTTGAGTGCGCCATCTATGGCGATTTGCGAAAGTCCGCGCCCCGCAGATAAATCCAGAGTGTTAAGCTACCTTGGGCACCTGTCCAAATATGAAATGCGGCAACTGATCGTGCCGCGCGACACTTATCAGCGTGCTCTTCACCCCGCTCGTGTTGCCCGCATCGCAAAAGAATTTGACGAGCGGGTTGCCAATGAGCCGAAGATCAGCTTCCGGGATGGTCACTACTATGTGATGGACGGACAGAACACCATCGCTGCACGGAAATTTCTGAACGGCGGCGAAGATTTGCAGATTCGCTGCAAGGTTTATTTTGGTATGACAGAACGAGAAGAAGCCCTCCTGTTTGCACAGCAGACAGGCATTTCGGAACGGCTGAGTGCAGGACAGAAGCTCCGTGCCCTGATTTTTGCAGGGGAGCCTGCTGCCGTTGCATTCCAGCAGGCCACCGAATTGGCTGGCGTTCATCTTTCTTTTGAAGAAGGCCGGGGCAAGCAGCGGATCAGCTGCATCGCAACCGCCTATCACGAATTCATCCGGCTTGGTCCTGAACTGTATATCGAATCCCTTGATGTTTTGCTGAATGCGTGGGACGGAGAACCTGATTCCATGAGTTCTGCAAATCTGCTCGGCATCTGCCGCTTTGTAGAACTGTACCACTCCGAATACAGTAAAAGCCGTCTGATTGCCAAACTGCGGCAGGTCGATGCATTCACGATTTTTCGCCTTGCACGAACCGCAGGCGTAAGCCTTCCCGGCAAGACGAAGTACCTTCAGCAGGTCTATACTATTTATAATGGTGGCAGCCGCCGGGCTGCATTGCCGCTCAAGTTTTAACTTTAAGTATATTTAACGAGGTATTATCCAATGATTATCCATGAAGAACCTTCGCCCAACTCGGTTTCCTCCCCTGTTTCCACAGCAAAGGACAGCCGCTGCTATACCGTAGAAGACCTGATGGAAATGCTGCTCCTGAGCCGTCCCACTGTCTACCGTCTACTGAAGCAGAACGAATTCCGCTGGTTCAAGGTAAGCGGCGCTTACCGTATTTCCAAAGCCAGCTTTGAAGCATGGCTCAATGATGGCACTGTTGAACGCAATCCTGCTGTTTGACATCCTCAACATTTCACGCGAAATCTGCTATTCTTTAGCCGGGATGAGAAATCCCGGCTAAACTTTTACATAGATAGAGAGGTGTCTTTCATGGATGATATGCGGAATACTTCGGCTCCCTTATACGGAAAAGCTGAACCTGCCACTACCAAAACCACCATGTCGGTTCGTGAGATGCGGCAGCTTCTCGGCCTTGGCAAAACAGACAGCTATTGGCTGCTTCATAAGAATCTCTTTGAAGTCATTCTGATAAACGACAAAAGGCGTATCGTTATTTCCAGCTTTGAGAAATGGTATGCCAATCAGGTCAAATATCATAAGGTCAATGGTTCGCCACCGGGCGAGGAACTTTGCAAACGGTCCTATTCCGTTCCTGACGCCGCCGAGATATTGAAGGTGAAACCCGAAACGATCTATACACTCATCCGACAGGGCAAGTTGAAAACAGAAACGGCAGACTTCTGTATGAGAATTCCCAAAGAGGACTTTGAGCGGTGGTACCGATCACAAAGTCGCTACCGCACAGCAGCCGACCGTGAGCGTGACCGGGAGATTGAAGCGCAAACCATCTCCATCCCGGAAATGGCAAAACTACTCGGTATCCCACGCAAGAATGTTTATGGGATTCTTGATTGCAAAAAATACCGAGATTGTTTCGTCATTGAGCGCGTGGCCGACAGGCCGCGCATTACCAAAAAAAGTTTTAAGGCATGGCTTAAAAGCCAATCTACATACCAACTTCAAAAACCGAAAAAAGAAACGCATGAGGAGCCGCCGCTAAAACTGCAATGTCCCAAGAATGGGAAATACTACAGTTTTCAGGAAATTCAGGCTTTTTACGGAATCAGCCGCCCAACACTTGACTCGTGGGTTCTCAAAGAAGGAATTCCAACGATGAAGTTGGGAAGGGTAAAACGCATCCAAAAAGATGCTTTCGATGAAGTTCTGAAGTCCAAACGTAAAGTAGAGGAGGATGTATAATGGCTAGCATTGTCAAACGCAATAACCGATACTGCGTTGTCTATACCTACAAACACACTAATGGAACGCTAAAGCAGAAATGGGAAACCTTTACCGACCTTGCAGATGCCAAAAACCGTAAGAAAGAGGTCGAATACAAAGAATCCGTCGGTACCTTTGTGGCACCCCAGTGCCGAACTCTAAAAGACCTGCTTAAAGAATACGTCGCCCTGTACGGAAGAACCAAATGGGCACTTTCAACCTATCAATCAAACACTGCACTGATTTCAAACTACATAGAACCGCTTATCGGCTCAATGAAGCTGCAAGATCTCACCACCCGCGTAATTGAGGGATATTATCAGCGGCTGCTTAAATACGAAGCCGTTGACCCTATGTGTGGAAAGCGTCAGCATCAATACGTTTCTCCCGGCACGGTTCGTTCGGTTCACAAAATTTTGAGAAGTGCCTTTGAGCAGGCTGTAAAGTGGGAACTTATGGAAAAGAATCCCTGTATTTATGCCACCTTGCCCAAATACACTGCAAAGAAGCGTGATATCTGGACTGCCGAGACCCTGTTCCATGCCTTAGAAGTCTGTGATGATCCACGGCTCCGGCTTTGCATCAACCTCTCCTTCTCTTGTTCCCTGCGCTTAGGGGAATTGCTCGGTCTGACATGGGATTGTGTGGATATCTCCCCCGAAAGCATTGAAGCCGGGCGAGCCTCCATTTACATAAATAAGGAATTGCAGCGTGTAGATATTGCTTCGCTGAACGCCTTGGAAAATAAAAATGTCATCACTCGTTTTCCCTCGCTGAGTTCCCGCTGCACCACGGTCCAGGTTCTGAAAAGCCCTAAAACAGACAGCAGTATCCGAACCATTTTTCTCCCCAAAACAGTTGCTGAAATGCTTGTCCACTATAAAGCCGAGCAGGACATGACAAAGGACGCACTGGGTGCAGAGTATGCAGACTATAATCTCGTGGTTGCCGGCCCGCTGGGAATGCCGACCGAACAATGCACCATTAACGGTGCATTGAAGCAGCTGATTGAGGAAAACGATCTCCCCAAAGTGGTTTTCCACAGCTTCCGACACTCCAGCATTACATACAAGCTCAAGCTGAACGGCGGCGATATCAAAGCCGTGCAGGGCGATTCCGGTCATGCACAGGCTTCGATGGTCACCGAGCAGTACGCACACATTCTGGATGATGATCGGCGTTTGAACGCACAACGATTCGACGATTTCTTCTATCAGCATCATGGTGCAGAGCCTGAAGCCCTCCCTCGCGCAGAGCAATCCACTCCCAAAGCCAGTCCAGTCGATACAGATGCGGCAGCAGCTCTTGCTAAACTGCTGGCTGACCCCTCTATGGCCGAACTCATCAAAAATCTTGCAAAGAACTTATAAGCCCCTATACATACATAAACAGCGACAGCTTTCCGATTTGGAAAACTGCCGCTGTTTGTTTTTAAGAATATCTTGGCTGAATTAAGATCAGGCGGGTTTCTTTGTATCCAGTGCCTTTACTTCTTCAACAGGAAGCTGAACCGACCGAGCAATTTCTTCATAGGTCATTTTTCCAACTTCTAGCAAAGATTTTGCAATTTCAATCGACTGCTCATGCTTTGTTTCTTCTCTCACTTCTTCAAATGCTCTGCACATCGTTGCCACTCCCTTCGTATCTTCTTTGAAATAACGCACCCGCTGTGCCAGAACAGGATAGTTCATGTCATCCGGGTTCGTACAGGTAAAGTCGTGCATCAGCTTTCCCAATGCGGTGTCGTCTTTGATCTGAGAGTTTACATAGATAATATGTGCTTCATCTCCGAAGGATTTCCCCATTTCCTCAATGATGCGATTGATATGATAAATAGGAAGTCCACCCCGAAGCACATCGTTCTCTGTGATAAAGATTACATAGGTTTCGTTCAGCGCATCATACGCATCGCCCTTTCGGGTGAGATTGGCATCCAGCAGGCTGCTGTTATATCTTGCCCTCTTTGCGACTGCTCCACTGTCACTGCGCTGAACCTCGACATTGTAGGCACGATTTTCATGATCCACTGCCAGAATGTCAAGCCGCACGGAACGCCCCTGTATATTGTTCAGGTCATGCTGCCCATGGACTTCTTTAACCTTTAAATCATCCCGATTCAGGATGATCCGGAGCAGGAATTCCGCACATGGCTTATCCTCAAAGACCTTGCTCATAAAGTTATCATCCATGAGCCGAAAATCACGGATACGCCGCAAATCTTCTTCATGCTTGCGCTCAAAATCAAGGTTGTTTTGCGTTTCGACTTCTGCCATCGGTTCACCTGCTTTCTGTTCCTTGTCTAAGGTAAGAATACCATAAAACCGTTCTTTTTACAAGATGAAGTATGCTTTCCACTACATAGGTCAGAATCCTTTCATATTGTGTTCTGGCCATGTTCCTATTGCAACTGCGATTCCGACATGGTATCATAAATCCAGAAACAGGCTTCAGCTGCTTTTTGCAACTGGTGTTCTTCTGGTGCCTATGAACAGCCACGCGCCTTCCAGCTAATGAAAGGTGAGCGTTGTACAATAGAGCGGCCACTTTTCATTAGCTCAGCTAATTTCCAGCTAATGAAGCCCCTAGAGCACCTTTTGGACTCTGTTTTCCGGCTCTCTGCTAAAATTGGCAGCCGCTTTTCTGTAAATCCATGTAAACACAGAATAGGATAGCAATTCCTGACTGTATCTTTTTGTTAATAACCATCTTGTTTATATACACAAACCGAGTCAAAAGCCGTTTTACAGAACACTTTACCAGGAGAGTTGACAAACCCGCCGTTTTTGCGTATTATAATAGGAACAAGGGGGTCGTGTGCCCCTTTGGCAAAAAGCGAACAGCCTTGACGAGGAGAGTACGCCCCGCCTGCGCCTGACAGAAAGCCCGAAGGATGGAACCGGGCAGGTGAGCACGGGGTGGAAGATGGCCTCTGAGCTGTGGGGGTGAAGCGGCACGCCGCCAAGCCCCCGCCGGGTGCGCCCGTTATCGCGCGGAGGCCGGGTTCATCCCGGCACGCAAGGCCATGCCCGCAAGGGCGCGGCGAAGCAAGGTGGTACCACGGAAGTTCAGCTCCCGTCCTTGTCCGGTGCATTCCGGCAGGACGGGAGCTTTTTTGTGACACAGCCACAACAGAAAGGAAGAATCATCCCCCATGAGCGAACACAACACATTCTACATCACGACCCCCATCTACTACCCCAGCGACAAGCTGCACATCGGCCACAGTTACACCACCGTGGCCTGCGACGCGCTGGCCCGCTTCAAGCGGATGCAGGGCAAGGAAGTCATGTTCCTGACCGGCACCGATGAGCATGGCCAGAAGATCCAGGACAAGGCCGCCGATGCAGGCGTGACCCCCAAGGAGTACGTTGACCGGATCGTTGCCACCGTCAAGGATCTGTGGAAGCTGCTGGATGTCAGCTACGACCGCTTCATCCGCACCACCGATGACTACCATGTGGAGACCTGCCAGAAGATCTTCACCCAACTGTATGAGCAGGGCGATATCTACAAGGGCGAGTACATCGGCCACTACTGCAAGCCCTGCGAGAGCTTCTGGACCGACAGCCAGCTGGTGGACGGCAAGTGCCCCGACTGCGGCCGCGAGGTCTATGATGCCCACGAGGAGGCCTACTTCTTCAAGACCGGCAAGTATGCCGACCGCCTGCTGAAGTACTACGAGGAGAATCCCCAGTTCATTCAGCCCGAGAGCCGGAAGAACGAGATGATCGCCTTTATCAAGCAGGGCCTGCAGGACACCTGTGTTTCCCGCACCTCTGTCAAGTGGGGCATCCCCGTACCCTTTGACCCCAAGCACACCATGTATGTCTGGGTCGATGCGCTGAGCAACTATATCTCTGCGCTGGGCTACGGCAACGAGACCTACCACGATTACAACAAGTTCTGGCCTGCTGATCTGCACATGGTGGGCAAGGAGATCCTGCGCTTCCACACCATCCTGTGGCCCGCCATGCTGATGGCTCTGGATCTGCCGCTGCCCAAGCGCGTGTTTGGCCACGGCTGGCTGCTGATGAACGGCGGCAAGATGTCCAAGTCCGTGGGCAATGTTGTTGACCCCGTGGTCCTGTGTGACCGCTACGGCGTGGACTCCATCCGCTACTTCCTGCTGCGTGAGATCCCCTTTGGCAACGATGGCATGTTCACCAACGAGGCCCTGATCAACCGCATCAACAGCGACCTGGCCAACGACCTGGGCAACCTGCTCAGCCGCACCGTTGCCATGTGCGAGAAGTACTTCGGCGGCACGGTCCACAAGGCCGCTGGCACCGAGGCCATCGACACGGAGCTGGAGACCATGGTCAATGAGCTGCTGGGCAAGGTCACTGCCGACATGGACAACCTGACCATCCCCCAGGCCCTGATGGAGATCTTTGCCGTGATCCAGCGCGCCAACAAGTATATCGACGAGACCGCTCCCTGGGCTCTGGCCAAGGATGAGGCCAACAAGGCCCGTCTGGAGAGCGTGCTCTACCACCTGTGCGAGGCACTGCGTGTGGCAGGCATCCTGCTGAACGCTTACCTGCCCTCCACCGCTCCCAAGATGATGGATCAGCTGGGCCTGTCCACTGCCGACATCGACCTGAGCAAGGCTGCCTACGGCGTGCAGGAGACCTACACCGTCCACAAGGGTGATGCCCTGTTCCCCCGCATTGACGTGGCCAAGGAGATTGCCCACCTGAAGGAAGAGGACGAGAAGCGCAAGGCCGCTGCCGAAGCTGCCAACAAGGCCAAGGCCGAAGCCGAAAAGGCTGCTGCCGCCCCCGCCGCTGAGGAAAGCACCGTTGATTTTACCCACGAGGAAGAGATCGACTTTGACACCTTCTGCAAGGTGGAGCTGCGCGTGGCCGAAGTGCGTGCCTGCGAGAACCTGAAGGAGAGCAAGAAGCTGCTCCACCTGACCGTGTTTGACGGCGAGCGTGAGCGCTGCATCCTGTCCGGCATTGCCAAGTGGTTCAAGCCGGAGGATCTGATCGGCAAGAAGATCGGTATCGTCTGCAATCTGGCCCCCCGCCCCATGCTGAAGGGCAAATATGTCAGCGAGGGCATGATCTTTGCTGCCGACACCGCTGACGGCGGCTGCTCCATCGCCTTCTACGGCGACAACACCCCCGTTGGCAGCCGCATCCACTGAGCCATGGAGACACAGCTGAGCCGCGCCGAAAAGCTGGACCGGCTTTTCGGCACACCGGCCTTTGCCGTTATCATCGCCATTCTCTGCAACGCCATGTGGGGTTCGGCTTTCCCTTTCATCAAGCTGGGCTACCGGCTCTTTGCCATCGACACCGCTGACACGGCCTCCATTCTCTGCTTTGCAGGGGTGCGGTTCATGCTGGGCAGTGTGCTGGTACTGGGCGGCAGCCTGCTGCTGGAGGGCAGGCTCCCCGCCATGCCCAAAGGGAAGATCCTGGCCGAATGCTGTGCATTGGGCCTGTGGCAGACCACAGCGCAGTACGCCTTTTTCTACAGCGCTGTTGCCCTGCTCACCGGTGCCTTTGGGGGCATCCTGAACAGCACCCAGAGCTTTCTGGGGGTCATCTTCGCCCACTTCCTTTACGGCAGGGCTGACCGCATGACCCCAGCCAAGGCGCTGGGCTGCGGCATCGGCTTTGCGGGCGTTCTCATCGCCACGTTGGGCAACCACGGCGGCGGCAGCGCCCGGGGCGTAGCCTACATGCTCATTGCCACCGTTCTCTTCACGCTGGCAGGCCCCTGGAACAAATCCGTCACCCGCCGGGCAGACAGCTTTGCCGTCTGCTTTGTGAACCTGTTCGTGGGCGGTGCGGCCCTGTTCCTGCTGGGCGCTGTTCTGGGCGGACGGCTGGAACACTGGTCTGTGCTCAGCGTGCTGGACCTGCTGGCGCTGGCCTTCATCTGCGGCGCGGGCTACATCGTCTGGGCCCTGCTGATGAAGAACAATCCCGTCAGCCGGATCGCCATCTTCGGGTTCGTGAACCCGGTGGTGAATGTCCTGCTCAGCGCCCTCATCAATGGGGAGCCGCTGTTCCGGTGGCAGTATCTGGGGGCGCTGGTGCTGGTCTGCATCGGCATCTGGCTGGTAAACAAGGCCCCCGCCAAAAAGGAGCGTGCCCGGTAATATGGAATACCCCATCTTTGACACCCACGCCCATTACAGCGCCCGCGCCTTTGACGCGGACCGCTTTGCCCTGCTGGACAGCCTGCCCGGCAAAGGGGTGGTGGGCGTGTGCGAGCAGGCCACCCATTCGGGCGATGCGCCCAAGGTGCTGGAGCTGGCCCACAAATATCCCTGGGTGTACGCCGCCGTCGGCATCCACCCGGAGAGCCTGCTGGCCCCGGAGGATTGCGGTGAGGAAGGCCCCGCCCCTACTGTCTCGGTATACGGCGGCGACTGGGCCGCAGAGATGCGTGCCCTTGCCCCCTATTACGAGGACCCCAAGGTGGTGGCTGTGGGGGAGTGCGGACTGGATTACCACTGGCCCGTGCCCAAGGATGCCCAGCTGGCGCTGTTTGAGGCCGAGATCCGGCTGGCGCTGGAACTGGACAAGCCCATCATCGTGCACGACCGCAGCGCCCACGCCGATGTCTACGCCCTGCTGAAAAAGTACCGGCCCAAGGGCATCGTCCACTGCTATTCCGGCAGCGCCGATGACGCGCTCTGGCTGGCAGAGCAGGGGCTCTACATCGGCTTTGGCGGGGCCTGCACCTTCAAGGGGGCCAAGCGGGCCGCCAAGGCCATTGCCGCCCTGCCGCTGGAACGCATCGTCCTGGAAACCGACTGCCCCTATATGGCCCCGGAACCTGTCCGCGGCACCCGCTGCGACAGTTCTCTCATCCGCTATGTGGGCGAGTATATCGCCAGCATCAAGGATGAGGAACCGGAGCAGGTGTTCCGGCAGACGGTGGAGAATGCCTGCCAGGTATATAACCTCTCCGTCTGAAACCGGCAGCAGCCGGGCACAGAGAGCAGGGCCTATCCGTTATCTACAAAAGCATTATGCTTCTGTATAAATCAAGTAACAAACTACAAATTGTCAATTAAGGAGATATCACTTATGAAAGCTCGTATTCCGCAGCACCGTGAATTCATCATCAACTTCCCCGACACTGTTGACAACGCCAAGGCCAACGAGGGCTGGGCAAAGCTGCAGCAGATCGTGGAGGACTACAAGAAGGACCACAACGGTGCTTCCGTCTACGCACCCAGCTTCATCGAGGACTGCGAGCCTGCCGTCAAGAAACTGCAGGAAGAGTATGGTTTCGAGTACACCGTTGAATACGTGAAGTAAGTTCTGAGTTTTCAGTATATTGCATTAAAAAGAGCAGAGCGTCTGGCCAGCTGGCTGGAGCGCTCTGCTCTTTGTTTTATTCCAGGTACTGCGGCAAATTCCATGAGCCGCGCAGTACACGGTGGATCTCCACCACCTTGACGTTCTCATTGACATGGTAAAACACCAGATACTGGTCTGCCACCAGCTTGCGGTAGGTCGGGTCAAGGGCATAGACTTCACACATCCGTGGGGTATCCCCCAGCTTTGTGATCTTTTCCCGCATTTCTTTCAGCACACGGCGGGCCGTTTGGGGGTAGAAGCCGGACAAATACCGGGCAATGTCATTCAAGTCCTGTACAGCAAGGGGCAGGTATTTGATCTTATACGTCATACTGTTCGTGGAGCGTCTCCCATACGCTTTCATGCTCTGTCCACTGCGTGTTGGGGTCTGCCGCCTGCTGTTTTGCCTTGGCAAGCTCCTCGGCAACATACCGCTGGTGCATGAACTCCTCGTACTTGGCGTAGTCCTCAATGTTGATGAGGACGGATTCCCCACGACCATGATTTGTGATAATAACATGATTGTGGTCTTTCAACATATCTGAAATTTCAGCGTAGTGGTTGCGCAGATCACGGGATGGGCGAACAAATGTCTGCATCATAAGTGACACCTCCTGTCAAAAGCATTGTATCACATTATGACTACATATACAAGGATCATTACAATCGTTTTATTTCAGCTCCATATTGATGGACTTTTCCGTAAAGCCGTAGTTCCGGTACATCTCATACGCCATTTTATTTTTAGCGTTCACCTGCAGTTCAATGGTGTCGCATCCCTTTTCTGCTTTGAGCTGCTTCACCTTATCAAAGAACTGGTGCCCGATGCCCTTGCCCCTGTACGCCTCATCCACCGCCATGGTACTGACGAACAAAATATCTTTCGTCACCTGTGCCGGGCTTTCCACATGGCGCTTGAAGACTTCCAGAACACCAACAACGATGCCGTCCGTCTCGGCAATATACCAGCTGTCCCCTTTCAGGAGTTCGCCAAACAGTTCCTTTGTGATCAATGGGCTGGCCGGTTTGTAGACATCCGGCCGCCAATCCACGTGCATCTGCTGGACCTGATCCATAATAGCAGAAAATCGGTCATAATCCTGCATCTGCGGGGTACGGATCGTTATTTTCATCTCGTTTTCTCCTTGTTGTATCAAAAATGCCCTGTCAGACACGGTTTCGGGTCCAGACAGGGTATTTTGAGTTTCTTTTCAGTTGCCCGCTTCCACCTTGCTCAGCAGGATGCGGTCATTGTCCAGGGCCTTGCCGGCGTTCTCGCGGAACTTTTCCAGCAGATCGTCCACGGTCATCTTACTGCGCTCCTCGCCCTTGACATCGAACACGATGCGGCCGCCGTCCATCATCAGGGTGCGGTTGCCCAGCTCGAGGGCCTGATGCATGTTGTGGGTGACCATCAGGCAGGTGATCTTTTTCTCGGCCACGATGCTCTTGGTCAGCTCCAGTACCTTCTCCGCCGTGGCAGGGTCTAGGGCTGCGGTGTGCTCGTCCAGCAGCAGAAGCTTTGGGGTAACGAGGGTGGCCATGAGCAGGGTCAGCGCCTGCCGCTGGCCGCCGGAAAGCAGACCCACCGGCTGCTTCATCCGGTCCTCAAGGCCCATGTTCAGCAGGGCAAGTTTTTCCCGGAACAGCTCCTTATCCTTGCGGGAGATGCGGGAGAAGATAGCGTGGGGGGCGGTTCCTGCCCGGAGATAGGCCAGCGCAAGGTTTTCCTCAATGGTCATATTGGGGGCCGTGCCCTTGAGGGGGTCCTGGAACAGGTGGCCGATGACCTTGCTGCGCTCATACTCGGGCGCAAAGGTAATGTCCTGCCCGCCCAGCACGATGCTGCCCTCGTCGGCAATGAAACCGCCGGTGATGGCGTTGAACATGGTGGATTTGCCCGCGCCGTTGGAGCCCACGATGGTGGCAAAGTCGCCTGCCTCCATGTGCAGGCTCACACCGTTCAGGGCCACTTTTTCGTTGACGGTGCCGGGGTTAAAGGTCTTGTGCAGGTTGTTCAGCTCCAGCATTTCCATCTCAGTGCACCTCCTTCCGGGCATTGTGCTTGCGCTGCTCAAAGGCAAACTTTGCCCGGATGGCGGGCATCGAGATGGCCACAGCCACGATGAGGGCGCTCACCAGCTTCATGGCGGCGGCGGGCACATTGAAGCGCAGGGCCACGGCCACGATAAAGCGATACAGGCAGCTGCCGAACACCACGCCCAGCACCCGGCGCACCATGGTGCGCTTGCCCACCAGCGTTTCGCCGATGATAAGGGAAGCCAGTGCAATGGTCACCATGCCGGTGCCCACGTTGATGTCGCTGCTCTTCTGATACTGGGCCAGCAGGCCGCCGGAAAGGGCGGTCAGCGCGCCCGAAATGCACAGGCCCACTGTGATGGTGAAGGCCGGGTTGATGCTGGAGGCCCGCACCATGGCGGCATTGTCGCCGGTGGCGCGGATGGAAAGGCCCAGCCGGGTGCCCAGGAAACCCACCATGGCGGCACAGGCGAGTACAATGACCGCCGCCGCGATGAGCAGCTTATACCAGCCGCCCGTAAAGGCCAGTGCGGATTTTGCCAGCGAGAATACCGTATCGGTCTTGACCAGGGACATCGTGGACGAAAAGCCCATGACCGCCAGATTGATGGTGTACAGGCCGGTGTTCACGATGATGCCTGCCATGATGCTCTCAACGCCCAGACGTGTCTGCAAAAAGGCGGTGACAAAGCCCGAACACACACCCGCCGCCATGGCCGCGAACAGGGCCAGAATGGGGTGGCCCGTCAGCGCCACCTGGCAGGCCACGGCACAGCCAAGGGTGAAGCAGCCATCGGTGGACAGGTCGGCAATGTTCAGGATCGAATAGCTCAGAAACAGCGCCAGCGCCACCAGACCGTAAATGCAGCCCAGCTCCAGCGCCGTCTGGATCACGTTGAGCGAAAAGATACTCGCCAGCATGGTTGATGTACTCCTTTTTAGAAATTCTCCTGCGTGGTCACTACCACAATTTCGGTGCAATAGGGCTTGAAGGCTTCCTTAACGGTGTCGAGATCAAGGCCCAGTGCCTCACAGCTCTCGGTGTTGATGGTAACGATGCCGTTGTCGAAGGTCTGGTAGGGCAGGTCTGCGGGGGTCTTGCCGCCGCAGAGCAGCTCCACCACCATATCGGCGGTGGCCTCGCCCAGCTGGACGTAATCCACGCCGTAGCCCACAAAGGCACCGTTCAAAGCAAAGCTGTCGGCACCGGTGAAGTGCTGGATCCCTGCCTCCAGGAAGGTCTCATAGATGGACAGCTCGGCAGTCATCACGGTGTTGTCGGTGGGGGTGAACACTGCCTTGACACCGGCGGCCACAAGGGCCTCGGCAGCCATCTGCACCTCAGCGGTGGTGGTACCGTTCTTTTCAATGTACTTGATGCCCTTGCTGTCGCAGAACGCCTTGGCATCGGCGATGGCCTGGGTGGAGGCATCCTGGCTCAGGTCGTACAGCAGGCCGATGGTGTCGATGTCGGGGTTGATGGCAGTGATGAGGTTCATAATGGCCTCGGTGTTCAGGGCATCGGAGGTGCCGGTGATGCCCTCCTCCCCATCAAACCCGGCAGAAACAGGGTCGGTGACGGCAGAGTAGACCACAGGGATGTCGGTATCTTCCACAGCGGCCAGCATGGTGGCGGCGGTGGGGGTGGCCACGGCCACGATGACATCTACCTGGTCGGCCACCAGGTCTGCACCGATCTGGTTCAGGTTGGACTGGTCAGCCTGGGCGTTGGCGTAGTAATCGGCATAGTCGAAGGTCACGCCCTTCTCCGCGCCCACCTTATCCAAACGGCTCTCAACAGAGGCCACGATCTGGTTCAGGGAAGCATGATCCACATAGTTGACGATGCCCACCTTAAAGGTCTGGCCTGCTTCAGAAGCGGCGGCAGCGGAACCGGCAGCGCTGGAAGCGGTGCTGGATGCTGCGGCAGAAGAGCCGGAGGAGCCGCAGCCGGTCAGGCCCAGTGCGGATACGACAGCGGCTGCGGCGGCAGCCTTCAGGAAGCTGCGGCGGGAGATCATGTTCATGGTTTTCATAGCGGTTGCTCCTTTCCCGGAGCGGGCGGCCCAAAAATAAATAAAACCCGCTCCACCTGCGGAACGGGTAAAATAAAAACGGCCCCGTCCCTGTGTGTTCATCCACAAGGACAGAGTCGAGAAATTCGAATCTGCGGTGCCACCTTGCTTGCTCCGCTCGTCTTTCCACCATGGAAAACTGCAGGAGCCCCTCAACGGAGAGCCAACACTCCCCTGCCCTGTAACGGAGGCTTCCGTCCCAAGCTACTAAAGGCACTGCCCTGTTCGCCCGGCCCTCGGCGGCCCACGAACTCTGCCCCGCTCTCTGCCCGTTTTCACCATTCGGGCTCACTGTAAGTGCGCTTGCAGGTTCTCTTCCGCCTCATCGGTTTGTTGATTGCATTATACGCTTTATTTTCATAAAGTCAAGAGGGAATTTTTCATTTTTTCGGCCGCAAAGATGAAATGCTTCTTGGATGCCCCGCATCAGCCTTCCTGCCCGGATCTCCCCGGTGCAGCCCGGGCAGCTCTGCCGGGGCAAAAGAAGCCTTCTTCCTGCCATGGGTCATACTTTCTCTCCGCTCCGGGACGCATTTCCACTTTCAGTATCCCCGTTGCTGCGCACAAAGTTCATGGTTCCGGCCACAGGTTCCAGAATATTTTTATCCTTTTCCCAAGTTTTGCCCTAAATTCTCTTCAAAGGGCTTGACAGAAAAATGTTTTTTGCGATAAACTAATTCTATGAAATATTTTCGTTGTATCCAACGATGTCAAACATGCAACTCGGAGAGGACACTACCACCATGTCGATGACCCTGAATCCCGTCAACGAAGCCGCTTTTCAGAAAGCTGTACAGTCTCTGGAGACCCTGAACCGGGCCGCCGTGTTCCATCCCACCGGCACCGGCAAAAGCTGTATTGCCTGGAAGGTGGTGGAGGCTCACCCCCAGACTACCTTTTTCTGGCTGGTGGCCGGTGCACAGCGTCTGGCCCTGCGGCAGGCAGAGCTGACACGCTACAACGGCGGTACCCTGCCCGGCAATGTCCGCTTCTGTGATTGCGAAAAACTGGCCGCTGCCACCCCGGAGCAGTGGGTGCGGCTGGGGGAGCAGAAGCCCGGCTGCATCGTGCTGGACTGCTACCATGAGTTGAGCGCCGTGTGTTGGGCACAGTCGGTGCAGAAGCTGCTGCGGATGTGCCCCCAGGCAAAGGTGCTGGGGCTGGGTGTGCCCAACGGTGCCCCCGTCTGCGCCGCCGCGCAGGAGCTGTTTGCCGACTGCATCGTCTCCCACATGACTGTGGCCGAGGCCATGGCCGCCGGGACCATGCCGGTGCCCTCGGCTTACGCGGCCCTGCTCTGGCCTCAGGAGGAGGAGCTGGCCACCCTGCGCGCCCGAATCAAAAACCTGTGTATGCCCAAGGGCGACACCTCCCTGCGCGTTCAATATGAAGAGCTGAGCTGGTCTCTGCGTCAGGTGGAAAACCTGACCGTTCTGCTGCCCCGCCTGCTCAGCGATACCAGCGGCCATTATCTGGTCCTGTTTGAATCCGCCGCCTATCAGGAAAAGCTGGGCACGGAGCTGGAACAGCTGCTGCGCACTGTGGACCCTGCCGTCCGCTTTTACGCCGCGGATCACGCCTGCTTTGCGGATTCTGCTGCCGTGGAGACTTTCCTCTCCGATACAGCCCCCGGCCCCAAGGTCCTGCTCTGCGTCAACGCGCCGGGAGTCCAGCAGCCGCTGGAGGGGCTGGCCGGGGTCATTCTGGTGCGCCAGTCCAGCCTGATGTCCACCTTCAAGCAGATGCTCTGCCGCGCGCTGGTGGCTGCAGGCAGCCGCAGCGTGCCGGTGTTCGACCTTGTGGCGCAGTTCGAGGGGCTGGGCAACGGCCGTACCCTGCAGCGTGACTGCACCGAGGCCATGACCAGGGCCGGCAGCAAAACGCCGGGCTTCCGGCAGGAGCGCCCCATGCAGCAGACCTACCGCCTGTATGGCAAACTGCGCCGGGAGATGGAGGCCCGCTGGGAGGTGCTGTGCCAGGCCGCCGCCGATGCCGCCGCCAAAGAGGGCACCCTGGAGCTGCCCCGGAGCTATACCATCCACAGCGGCGTGCCCGTGGGCAAGTGGCTCGAGCTCCAGCGGCAGGTACAGGCCGGGCAGCGCCCGGGCCGCCTGACGGCTGAACAGGCCGCCAAGCTGGAAAAACTGGGCATCCGCTGGAACCACCGGCTGGAAGCTGCCTGGGAAAAGGGCTTTGCCTCCGCGCAAAAATACCGCACCGAGCACGGCGACCTGCTGGTGCCGGTGCGCTACCGCGATAAAAATGATTTTGCACTGGGCGAATGGATCGTCTACAACCGCCAGCGCTATCTGGGCGGCAACCTGACCCAGAACCGCATCGAACGGCTGGAAGCCATCGGCATGGTGTGGAGCACCTCCAACGACCTGTGGGAGCAGAACTATGCCGCCGCCACCCAGTATTATCTGGAACACGGCGATCTGGAAGTGCCCATCAAGTACGAAACGCCCTCCGGCTTCGGTCTGGGGGTCTGGCTGGGGGCCCAGCGCGCCGCTCACAAGGCAGGCGAGCTGCCTCAGGAACAGGTGGAGCGGCTGGACGCTTTGGGCATGGACTGGACCAACCGCAACGACCGCAAGTGGATGTCCCTGTACGATGTTGCCGCCGCCTACTACCATGAGCACGGCAACCTGAACGTCCCCTCGGAGTATGTCACGCCGGACGGAGTACTGCTGGGCAAGTGGGTGGCGCGCCAGCGCTATGCCTACCTGAACCCGGACCGCTCCAGCGCCCGGGTCACCCCTGAGCGCAAGGCCCTGCTGGACAAGCTGGGCATGGTGTGGGAAAAGTACGACCCCTGGCAGGAGCGCTATGATCTGGCTCTGGCCTACAAGACAGAGCACGGCGATCTGGAGATTCCCTCTGTCTACAAGACCGCGGACGGTGTTTGGCTGGGCAGCTGGGTCAACCGCCAGCGGCAGGCCCTGAACTCCGGCAGCAGCGCCCTGAGCAGTGAGCGCCGCAAGCTGCTGCGCACCCTGTTCAAGGGCGAGCGCCGCCCCAGTGATCCCGCTGCTGACCACGGCACCGTGCGCGAGGCCAACTGGGAGCGGAACTTCCGCAGTGCCGCCCGCTACGCCCGCAAGTACAAACATCTGCTGGTCCCCGCCAGCTATGTGGACAGCGACGGTGTCCGGCTGGGCGTGTGGATCTCCAACCTGCGTGCAGCCCGCAAGAACCGCCCGGATTCCTATCAGGTCACGCTCGCCCACATCAAAAAGCTGAACAGCATCGGCATGGTGTGGGATGCCCGGGATGCCAAGTGGGGAACTGCCTATCAGCAGGCCAAGGCCTACTACAAGGCCCACGGCAACCTCCACGCCGCCGCCAACTACAAATCCGACGAAACCGGCTTCTGCCTGGGCGACTGGCTCCGCCGGATGCGGGAGTGGGATACCACCCACGACCCCAAGCTCACCCCTGAGCGCCGCGCAATGCTGGATAAGATCGGGATGGAGTGGAGCGAATAAGAGAAAAGAGCCACCGGTTTTTGCCGGTGGCTTTTCTGATGCAGATTACAGCTGATCCAGCTCCTGCTGCAGCTGGGCCAGCGCATTGCGGATGGGCAGATGCTGGGGGCAGGCCGCCTCGCACTTGCCGCAGCGGACGCAGTGGCTGGCCTTTTCGGCATCGGGGAAGTGGGCTTCCCACTGGTGCTTGATGGCCTCGGGCTGGCCGAACATCCCCAGCTTGTTCCAGATACTGAAGTTGTCCGGGATGTCCACCCCCATGGGGCAGGGCATACAGTACCGGCAGCCGGTGCAGCCGATCTTGATGCGGCTGTGCAGGAAGGCGGCGGTCTGCTCCACTGCGGCGGTCTCTGCAGCGGTCAGTGGCTCAAAGCGGGCAAAGGTGGCCAGGTTATCCGTGAGCTGATCCTCGGCACTCATGCCCGAGAGGATGACATGGACGTTCCGGTGGCTGCCCACCCAGCGCAGGGCCCAGGAGGCATCCGAGGCCTCGGGCCGCAGGGCCTTGAGGGGTGCTTCGGCCTCCGGGGGCAGGTTGGCCAGCGTGCCGCCCTTGATGGGCTCCATAATGATGAGGGGGATGTTCAGCTCTTCGGTCAACTGATAGCCGCGGTCACCCGAGATCTCCTCGGCACGGTCATCGGTGTCCAGATA
This sequence comes from Faecalibacterium sp. I2-3-92, assembly GCF_023347315.1. Classification (GTDB taxonomy): domain Bacteria; phylum Bacillota; class Clostridia; order Oscillospirales; family Ruminococcaceae; genus Faecalibacterium; species Faecalibacterium duncaniae. The sequence goes on along the minus strand of NZ_CP094470.1, from coordinate 817,300 downwards.
GTTATACTGCAGCTGGCAGAAATCCCAGGGCTGATCCCGCAGGATGTGCTCAAGGCCCGCCGCGTTGTCGTGGCAGGAGAAGCCGAAGCTGCGGATGCGGCCCAGCTTTTTCTGCTCCCACAGCCAGTCCACGATGCCCATTTCCTTGGCCCGGTCGTACCGGGCGACGTGCAGGGAGTGCAGCAGGTAGAAGTCGATGTACTCCACGCCCAGCCGCCGGAGCTGCTCTTCAAAGATATGCTGGGCCTCCTCCAGGCTCCCGCACTGCCACAGCGGCATCTTGGTGGCCAGATAAAAGCTCTCCCGGGGCCACTTTGCAATGACCCTGCCCACAAAGGGCTCGCTCTGGCCGCCGTGGTAGGGGTAGGCGGTGTCAAAATAGTTCACGCCTGCGTCCCGCGCGGCATTCAGCAGCGCTTCGGCCCGGGGCTCGTCAATGGCTCCCTCCGGTGTGGTGGGGAACCGCATACAGCCATAGCCCAGCAGGGAGGTGCGGATGCTCTCCCCTGCGCCGTTCTGCTTTTTCCATGCTCTGTATTCCATCTCTTTTGTGCAGCTGGCTGCCGTGTTCCAGCCGCTCCTCCTTTTGCCCCCAGTATACCGGAAAAATCCCGCGCTGACAAGAAAGATGTTCCGCTTCTTGTTCTGCCGCCGGAAATATGGTATACTTATAATCCAAATTTTATCATGTTATCAACTAAATCAGATAGCGCTAAGGAGTATCATGGAACCTTTCAACACCCCTTTGAAGATCAGGGAGATCTCCCTGCCCCACCGGGCAGTGTTCGGCCCCATGGCGGGCTTTACCGATGCCCCGGCCCGGCGGCTGATGGCCCAGCACGGAGCCGGTTTTACCGTCAGTGAGATGGTGTCCAGCCGGGCGCTGGTATACGGCGACCACAAAACCGTCAGCCTGCTCAAGGCCGAGCCCAACGGTGCCCCCTACGGCGTGCAGATCTTTGGCGAGGTGCCCGAGATCATGGGGCAGGCCGCTGCCGCCGTGGAACAGTACGCGTTCGATTTTCTGGACATCAACATGGGCTGCCCGGCCCCCAAGATCGTCTCGGGCGGGGCGGGCAGCAAGCTGATGCTTGACCCCGACCGCTGCGGCCGTATTGTGGAGGAAGTGGTCAAAAACACCTCCCGCCCCGTCACCGTGAAGATGCGCAAGGGCTGGGACGCGGAGCACGTCACGGCCGTGGAATGCGCCAAAGCCTGCGAGCAGGCGGGCGCGGTGCTCATCGCCGTCCACGCCCGCACCCGGGAGCAGATGTACACCCCGGGCATCGACCCGTCCATCATTGCGGCGGTGAAGGATGCTGTCCACGTTCCCGTGCTGGGCAACGGCGATATCCGCACCGCCGAGGATGCTGTGCGGATGGTGGAGGAGACCGGCTGCGACGGCGTGATGATCGCCCGGGCCGCCCTGGGCGACCCCTGGCTCTTTGAGCGGGTGAACGCCGCGCTGGAGGGCCTGCCCGCCCCCAAGGAGCCGAACCTGCAGGCCAGGATGAACGCCCTGCGCCGGCAGGTGGAGGAGATGGTGGAGCAGAAGGGCGAGTTCGTTGCCATGCCCCAGGCCCGGGCCCAGACCATGCACTACATGAAGGGCCTGAAGGGGGCCGCCAGCCTGCGGCGCTACTGCTGTGAGCTGAGCCGCCTCTCTGACCTCGACACCCTCATCGACGCGGTGTTCGAGCAGCAGCGCAGGGCCGCGCAGGACCCCGATGACACCCGCGAGGTGCCGTTCCCGTAAGCGGGAAATTTCCGATACTGAAAAGAGGACTGACGCATGACTGCATTTCATTCTTCGCCCCGGATGCTGGGACAGAAGCAGGACAAGTTCTGGCTCACCGTGGGGCTCTGCGCCCTGACAGCCGCCCTCATCTTCCTGCCGTTCTATCTGCTGGACGGCGGCTTTTTCCACTATGCAGGCGATTTCAACAGCCAGCAGATCAGCTTTTACCGCTACATGAACGGCTTTCTCAAGGGGGCAGGCTACCCTGCCGGATACGAAGGCGTGAAGAACACCTTTTCCTGGGCAACTGACCTGGGCAGCGGAACCATGAACGCCTATTCGTTCTACCTGTACGGCTCCCCCTTCTTCTGGTTCTCCCTGCTCTTCCCGCAGAACTGGCTCCCCTACCTCATGGTGCCGCTGCTGGTGCTCAAGTTCGCGGTGGCGGGCGGCGGCGCGTATCTGTACCTGCGCCGCTACGTCAAAGACCCGAACTTTGCGGTGCTGGGTGCGGCCCTCTACGCCTTTTCGGGCTGGGGGCTGTACAACATCTTCTTCAACCACTTCATTGATGTGCTGGCCCTCTTCCCCTGGATGCTCTGGGCACTGGATGAGACCATCTACGAGCACCGCCACGGTTGGTTTGCCTTCTGGGTGGCGGTGAACCTGCTCAACAACTACTTTTTCTTTGTGGGGCAGGTGCTCTTCCTTGTCATCTACTTCGTCTGCAAGCTCTCTGCCGGGGAGTTCCGGCTCACGCCCCGCCTCTTCGGTCAGCTGGCCTTTGAGAGCCTGCTGGGCGTGGCACTGGGCTTTGTGGTGCTCTGGCCCACTGTCCTCAGCGTTCTGCAGAACCCGCGCACCATCGATCTTTCCTCCGGCTGGGGCTTTCTGACCTATTCCAAGCCCCAGCAGTATCTGGCCATCCTGCTGAGCTGGGTGCTGCCCCCGGATTCCCCCTATATGACCTCCATCTGGTCTGAGGGCATCATCAAATGGACCAGCATGACAGCCTATCTGCCCCTGTGCAGTCTGGCCGGTGTGGTGGCCTACTGGCGTGCCCGGCAGGGCGACAGCAAAAAGCGGATCATTGCCGTCTGCATGGTATTTGCGTTGGTCCCCATCCTGAACAGCGCGTTCTATGCCCTCAATTCCAGCTACTATGCCCGGTGGTTCTATATGCCGGTGCTCATCCTTGCGGCCATGACGGTGAGCGCGTGGGAGGACCCCAGCCTCGACCTCGCCCGCCCCGCCCGGAGCATTGCCTTTGTGATGATCGCCACGCTGGCCTTTGCACTGGTGCCCGTGCAGGATGCCACCACCAAGGAGTGGAGCCTGGGCGTGCTGCAGAATCCGGGCCAGTACTGTGCTGTGCTTGCCTTTGGTCTGGGCGGGCTGGCCGTCTACCATTGCATCTGCAGGCGCTGGCAGCAGCGCAAGGTCTTTGCCCGCCGCCTGCTGGCCGGTGTGCTGGCGTTCAGCTGCCTGTTCGGCATCGTCCACATCGGCATTGGCAAGTTCGGCCAGTGGAACACCGACAGTGACCTTGTGGAGCAGTACATCAACGCGCTGGCCCTGAAGGAGGATCTGCCCGAGGGCGACTGGCGCATTGACACCTACAAGACCCACGACAATCTGGGCCTGTGGCTGGACAAGAGCTGCCTGCAGTATTTCGGCAGCACCGCCGCTCCCAGCATCCTCAGCTTCTACCCGGCACTGGGGGTCAAGCGGGATGTGCGCAGTCAGCCCGAGCTCTCCAACTACGCCCTGCGCGGCCTGCTCAGCGTCAGATACCTGCTGACCACACTTGCGCATCAGAAGCAGTTCCACGCTGAGGCCGATGAGGGCTGGGCGTATTACGATACCCTGGACGGCTATGTTCTCTACGAGAATCAGAACTACGTTCCCATGGGTTTCACCTACGATTACTACCTCACCGAGGCCCAGTACGAGGACACCGTGACCCCCACCCGCTCCAACCTGCTCATGCGGGCACTGGTGCTCACTGAGGAGGATGCGGTGGCCTACGGGCAGTACCTCACGCCCCTGCCCACGGCAGAGCTCAACGACCTGACCTACACCCGCTACACTCAGGACTGCGCCGACCGCCGGGCCTCTGCCTGCACCGCCTTTGAGATGAACAGCGCAGGCTTCCACGCTGAAGCCACGCTGGACAGGACCAACCTGATGTTCTTCTCCGTGCCCTACGATGACGGCTTCACGGCCTATGTGAATGGGCAGGAGACCGAGATCCTGCGGGTGGACGAGGGCCTGATGGCCGTCCTCTGCCCCGCCGGAACGGTCACCATCGACTTTGTCTATCAGCCGGACGGCATCCGCCTGAGCCGGACTGTCTCCCTTGCCGCCCTGCCCGTGTTCCTGCTCTACGCCGGGCACTTTGCCTGGGACGAAAAGAAAAGACGGAAGCATTAAAAAAGCCGCCGCTCCAAGAAGCGGCAGCTCAAAGAAAAGCACAAATGAAAGAAGGTATCCTATGGGCCCCTGGTATTACGAGGTCGTCAGCTTTGACGGCGATTATGTCAACCTGCGCCGCACCGACATTGAAAGCGACGAGCTGAATCCCGTTGCGCTGGCCCTGCTGCCGCCCGAGATCGAGGTGGGCAGCAAGGTCAAGTGCGAGTATTTTCAGTATGAGGTGATTGGCTGAACCTCTCCGTCATCCCGGCGGGATGCCACCTCTCCTAATAGGAGAGGCAAGCCCCCCTATTAGGGGAGCTGGTGTGAAGTGCCTGAGAGGTTCGCCAGCGCCGCCCCGGTCAACAGAGAATTCTCTTCGTTCACACAAACACCCTCTTTTCACAAAAAGAAAACCCACAGGGAACCTGTCGCCCAGGCCCCCTGCGGGTTCTTTTTCAGTTGCGCCAGCAGGAGTCGAACCTACGATGGGGGAGTCAAAGTCCCCTGCCTTACCGCTTGGCGATGGCGCACCGGTAAGAATCAGTATAGTAGAATTTCTTTCATTTGTCAAGCAAAAGCGTTTTGCCGTGTCTGTGCAAAGTGTTTTGCCACACTTTTACCATGTCTTTACAGTGTCCTTGTCATAATGCGAACCGCATGCCCATTTTCCGCTTTATTTTCCCAAAAAGTATTGACACCACCCTCATAGCATGATAAGATATCATCGATTTTGAGAGACAAAGCGTGTCAGAGTCTTTTCAAAGCAAATTACCTGGGACCGCCCATCGGGGCTAAGGCCATACGGACAGCCGGGTCCACTGCCGACCGGCGGCGCAAGCTGCCATTATTGATTGAGTTGAAAGCTCAAATTTTATAAGTTGGTTCCTTTACAGCCATGAAATTGCGCAGAACGTGCGCAGACTTGTGAAACGGTCAATAAGAGTAGTAAAAGTGTAATTGCTATATAGACTCTCGTCATCCCGTCTTTTTGAACCATGCGGAGGTTTTCCCCAGTGTCACCGGGGGCTTTGTCTGCATGTTCAGAACGCTTTTTCAAGCGCAGGTCTGCACCAGTGTGGTGGGCCTGCGCTTTTTTGCTGCGCCGGAACCAGGGACGGAGGAGAAAAGATGAGTGAGAACCGTACACGGTTCCGGCTGGATCAGCGCCGCGCGCCCATTTATGAGGCGCTGGAGCAGTTCCGGCAGATGCGTGTGGTACCTTTTGATGTGCCCGGCCACAAGCGGGGCCGCGGCAACCCGGAACTGACAGCCTTTCTGGGCCAGCAGTGCGTGGGTGTGGACGTGAACAGCATGAAGCCGCTGGATAATCTCTGCCACCCGGTATCGGTCATCCGGGAGGCCGAGGAGCTGGCCGCCGATGCCTTTGGCGCGGCCCACGCCTTTTTAATGGTGGGCGGCACCACCAGCTCTGTGCAGAGCATGGTGCTGACAGCCTGCAAGCGGGGCGATGAGATCATCCTGCCCCGCAACGTGCACCGCAGTGTGCTGAACGCGCTGGTGCTCTGCGGCGCGGTCCCGGTCTATGTGAATCCCGAGGTGGACAAACGGCTGGGCATCTCGCTGGGCATGAAGCGGGAGCAGGTGGCCAAGGCCATCAAGGAGCACCCCAACGCCGTGGCCGTTCTGGTGAACAACCCCACCTACTACGGCATCTGTTCCGACCTGCGCGCCATCGTGAAGATGGCCCACGAGGCCGGGATGCTCTGCCTGGCCGACGAGGCCCACGGCACCCACTTCTACTTTGGCAACGGCCTGCCCGTTTCCGCCATGGCAGCGGGGGCCGATATGGCCTCGGTCTCCATGCACAAGAGCGGCGGCAGCCTGACCCAGAGCAGCCTGCTGCTCATCGGGCCCAATGTGCATCAGGGCTATGTGCGGCAGATCATCAACCTGACCCAGACCACCTCTGGCAGCTACCTGCTCATGTCCAGTCTGGACATCTCCCGCCGCAACCTTGCCCTGCGGGGGCGGCAGGTGTTCCATCAGGTGGCGGATATGGCCGAGTACGCCCGGGAAGAGATCAACGCCGTGGGCGGCTACTATGCCTTTGGCAAGGAGCTGTGCAACGGCAACTCTGTCTTTGACTTTGACACCACCAAGCTCAGCGTCCACACGCTGGACATCGGCCTTGCCGGCATCGAGGTCTACGACATCCTGCGGGACGAGTACGACATCCAGATCGAGTTCGGCGATATCGGCAACATCCTGGCCTACCTCTCCATCGGTGACCGCCCCCAGGAGATCGAGCGGCTGGTCAGCGCTCTGGCCGAGATCAAGCGCCGCTACCACACCGACGGCACCGGCCTGCTGAGCCAGGAATACATCGACCCCGTGGTGGCTGCCAGCCCGCAGGAGGCCTTCTATGCCCCCAAAAAGAGCCTGCCCCTGCGGGAGACCGAGGGCATGGTCTGCAGCGAGTTCGTCATGTGCTACCCGCCGGGCATCCCCATTCTGGCCCCCGGCGAGCGCATCACCAAGGAGATCCTGAACTATATCGAGTACGCCAAGGCCAAGGGCTGCAGCATGACCGGCCCCGAGGACCCTGATATTTTGCACCTGAACGTTCTGGCATAAGGAGGGAAAACAGATGGAGTTTTGGTTTTCGGAATTTCACACCCCCGATGTGAAGCACAGCATCCGGGTGAACAAGCAGCTCTACTCCAAGCAGAGCGATTATCAGCGCATTGATATTTTTGAAACGCCCGAGTTTGGCCGGGTGCTCACACTGGACGGCAATGTGATGCTGACCGAGCGGGACGAATTCATCTACGACGAGATGATCGTCCACGTGCCCATGGCCGTGCACCGGGAGGCAAAAGATATCCTTGTCATCGGCGCAGGCGACGGCGGCGTGGTGCGGGAGCTGACCCGCTACGACCGGGTGGAGCGCATCGACCTGGTGGAGATGGATCCCCAGGTGGTGGAGGCCTGCCGCGCCTACCTGCCCGGCAACGCCTGCCGGATGGATGACCGCCGGGTGCACATCTATTTTGAGAACGCCCTCAAGTTCATCCGCCAGTGCGAGGAGGAATACGACCTCATCATCGTGGACTCCTCTGACCCCTTCGGCCCCAGCGAGGGCCTGTTCACCCGCGAGTTCTACGGCAGCTGCTTCAACGCCCTGAAAGAGGACGGCATCATGGTCAATCAGCAGGGCAGCCCCTTCTACGCCGAGGATGCCAACGCCATGCAGCGCAGCCACAAGCGCATTGCTTCCACCTTCCCCATCAGCCGGGTGTATCAGGCCCACATCCCCACTTTTGCAGCGGGCTACTGGCTGTTCGGCTTTGCCAGCAAGAAGTACCACCCCATCGATGATCTGGATGCAAACGCCTGGAAGGCCCTGAACATGCGCACCCGGTACTACACCACCAAACTGCATATCGGAGCATTCTACCTGCCGGCTTTTCTGGAGGAGATGCTGCGGGAAGTGGAGGAACACTGATGCTTTACCCCAACGTTGAAACCTTTATCGGCTGCGACAGCAGCTACCGTGCCGCCAGCATCGTGCTGTACGGTGCCCCCTACGATTCCACCACCAGCTATCGCCCGGGGGCCCGGTTCGGCCCGGCTGCCATCCGGCACGAGAGCTACGGTCTGGAGACCTACAGCCCCTACCAGAACGCCGACCTGACCGATTTTGACATCTTCGACAGCGGCGATCTGGAGCTCTGCTTCGGCTCCAGCGAGAGCGCACTGGCCGACATCCAAAGCCGCGCGGCAGAGATCCTGCACGACGGCAAGTTCCCGCTCCTGCTGGGCGGCGAGCATCTGGTCACGCTGGGTGCCGTGCGGGCCATGGTGGAAAAGTATCCCGACCTCCACATCGTCCACTTTGATGCCCACGCCGACCTGCGGGACGACTATCTGGGTGCAAAGCTCAGCCACGCCTGTGTCCTGCGCCGCTGCCACGACCTCATCGGCGACGGGCGCATCCACCAGTTCTGCATCCGCAGCGGCGACCGCACCGAGTTTGAGTTCGCAGCTGCCCACACCGAGATGCACAAGTTCGATTTCACGGGCCTTGCCCAGCTCACTGAGCAGCTCTGTGCCAGCAAGGTGCCCGTTTACCTGACCATTGACCTCGACTGCCTGGACCCCTCCTGCTTCCCCGGCACCGGCACCCCGGAGGCCGGCGGCGTGAGCTTTTTGCAGCTGCTGGAGGCCATCCGCACCGTGACCAAGGCCAACATCGTGGGTGCGGACCTCAACGAACTGGCCCCCACGCTGGACACCACCGGCGTTTCCACAGCCACAGCCTGCAAGGTCCTGCGGGAGCTGCTGATTGCGCTGGACAAGGGCTGGCCGGGCTTTCAGGTATAAGGACAGACCGTAAAAAGACAACTTTACAGATAAAGGAGTAACCGATATGAGCAAAGTTCTGATCATCGGCTGCGGCGGCGTGGCCTCCGTTGCCATCCACAAGTGCTGCCAGGTCCCCGAGGTGTTCACCGAGATCTGCATCGCCAGCCGCACCAAGGCAAAGTGCGACAAGCTGGCCGCCGAGCTGGCCCCCAAGACCACCACCAAGATCACCACCGCACAGGTGGATGCTGACCATGTGGATGAGGTCATCGCCCTCATCAAGAGCTACCAGCCCGATCTGGTGATGAACATCGCCCTGCCCTATCAGGATCTGACCATCATGGATGCCTGCCTGGCCTGCGGCGTGAACTACATGGACACCGCCAACTACGAGCCGGAGAACACCGACGACCCGGAGTGGCGCGCCATTTACGAGAAGCGCTGCAAGGAGGCCGGTTTCTCCGCCTACTTTGATTACAGCTGGCAGTGGGCCTACGCCAAGAAGTTTGAGGAGGCCGGCCTGACCGCCCTGCTGGGCAGCGGCTTTGACCCGGGCGTGACCCAGGCTTACTGCGCTTACGCCAAGAAGCACGAGTTCGACACCATCGACACCATCGACACCATCGACATTCTGGACTGCAACGGCGGCGACCACGGCTATGCCTTTGCCACCAACTTCAACCCTGAGATCAACCTGCGCGAGGTCTCTGCCCCCGGCAGCTACTGGGAGAACGGCCACTGGGTGGAGATTCCGGCCATGAGCATCAAGCGGGAGTACCACTTTGATCAGGTGGGCCAGAAGGATATGTACCTGCTCCACCACGAGGAGATCGAGTCTCTGGCCAAGAACATCCCCGAGGCAAAGCGCATCCGCTTCTTTATGACCTTCGGCCAGAGCTACCTCGACCACATGCGCTGTCTGGAGGACGTGGGCATGCTGTCCACCACCCCGGTCAACTTCAACGGTCAGGAGATCGTGCCCATCCAGTTCCTCAAGGCCCTGCTGCCCGACCCCGCCAGCCTTGGCCCCCGCACCAAGGGCAAGACCAACATCGGCTGCATCTTCACCGGCAAGAAGGACGGCAAGGAAAAGACCTACTACATCTACAACGTCTGCGACCATCAGGAGTGCTACAAGGAGGTCGGCTCTCAGGCCATCAGCTACACCACCGGTGTGCCTGCCATGTGCGGCGCACTGATGCTGCTGACCGGCAAGTGGACCACCAAGGGCGTGCACACTGTGGAAGAGTTTGATCCGGACCCGTATCTGGATGCTCTGGACAAGTACGGCCTGCCCCGCTCCGAGAGCCACGCCCCGGCTCTGGTGGACTGATGCGGCTGGCCGATACCCGCCCGCCCTTTGCGGGGCTGGCGAACCTCTCTGAGGCTGCACTGGCTGCCCTGCCCACCCCCTGCTACCTGCTGGATGAAGCCCGGCTGCGCCGCAACGGCGAGATCCTGCTGGGCGTGCAGCAGCGGACAGGCTGCAAGATCCTGCTGGCCCAGAAGGCCTTTTCCAACTACGACCTCTACCCGGTGCTGGCCCCCTATCTGGCAGGCACCGAGGCCAGCGGCCTGTACGAGAGCCGCCTGGGCAGGGAGGAGCTGCCGGAGAAGGAGAACCATGTGTTCTGCGCCGCCTACCGGGCCGACCAGTTCGAGGAGCTGCTGCAATACGCTGACCACATCGTGTTCAACTCGCCCCACCAGCTGGCAAAGTTCGGCCCGGCCGCAAAGGCGGCGGGCAAGAGCGTGGGCCTGCGGGTGAACCCCGAACATTCCACCCAGGAGGGCCACGAGATCTATGACCCCTGCGCCCCGGGCAGCCGTCTGGGCACCACCCGTGCCCAGTGGGATGCCGCTGCGGCGCAGCACCCTGACCTGCCCGACCTGCTGGACGGCCTGCACTTCCACACCCTGTGCGAGCAGGATTCCGACGCGCTGGCGGCCACCCTGCCCGCGCTGGAAGCGAAATTCGGTGACCTGCTGCCCCGGATGAAGTGGCTCAACTTTGGCGGGGGGCACCACATCACCCGCCCGGATTACGACCTTGCCACGCTGGAAAAGTGCATCACCGGGACGCAGGAAAAGTACGGCGTGCAGGTGTATCTGGAACCGGGCGAGGCCTGGGCGCTGAACGCAGGCTACCTCGTCACCACGGTGCTGGACACCCTGCAGAATGGTCAGACACATCTTGCCATTCTGGATATGTCCGCAGCCTGCCACACGCCGGATGTCATCGAGATGCCCTACCGCCCGCCCCTGCTAGACGCGGGCGAGCCGGGGGAAAAGCCCTGCACCTTCCGGCTGGGCGGCCCCACCTGCCTTGCCGGGGACGTAGTGGGCGATTACAGCTTTGCCGCCCCCCTCACCGAGGGCGACCGGCTCATCTTCGGTGACATGGCCATCTATTCCACCTGCAAGAACAATACCTTCAACGGGATGCCCCTGCCGGATATCTGGGTGCTGCATGAAAACGGCACCACCCAGCCGCTGGCCCGCTTCGGCTACCACGATTTCAAATACCGTCTGGGCTCTCCCCGCTGAGCCGCCCGGATACACAAACACCCCTCTGCGCTCCTTTCGGAATGCAGAGGGGTGTTTGCTTATGAAACGGAGAACTCAGATCTCATACCACTTGATCTCGTTGGCTTCCAGATGCAGGTCGAAATGGTTTCCATCGGTGGTGTAGACCGTGGTGTCCTGCGGCTCGTAGGTGTTGTTCACCACGCAGTACTTGCCATTTTTCACGTAGGCGTGCACTTCCACATTGTAGTTGGAGCTGAACCAGGTGTGCAGCTCCTCCTCGCTGTGGGCGCTCCACAGGATGGCACGGTACAGGGTGCGGCTGTTGGCAAAGCTGTAGGGCACACCGCTGATGTACACGGCGCGGCCCTTACCAAAGTCGTGGGCCGCCATCTGCACTTCCCGGTTCCGCTGCACCAGCACCTCGGTCCCCTCGAGGGCGTAGATGTTCTTCTTGCCCTCGCCAAAGTCGATGGGCTGGTCGGCATCCTGCAGAATGAAGTGGTCCGGGTGCTCGTCCCAATTGTACTTGTCGTAGTTGAGGGTGAAGCCGTTTTCCTCTTCCACGCCCAGCACGCTGGCCAGCTGGAGGATGTGGCCCTGATAGGCATGACCGGAGGGCTCACCCACGCCGATGAGGCCGCCGCCGTTCCAGACGAACTTCCGGATTGCGGAGGAGATCTCCGGGTCCTCCCACCAGATGCCGCCGGTGTGGGCGGTGTCGGCATCGCCCACATTGATGATGACATCCAGCTCATCCAGCAGGGCGGGGTCCTTCTTGATGTCCTCAAAGCTGATGAACTTCACGTCAAAGGGCGCGCCGGACAGCATTTCGATGACTCCGGAGTAGCTGTAGTTCTGCTTGTAGTAGAGGGCGTGGTGCACCATGTGGCAGCCCCAGGCCCGCATCTTGCCCCAGCAGTTCAGCACGGCCACCCGCTTGACGCAGTAGGGCGTGGTGCCCTTGATGTTCTCATACAGCTCACGGAACTCGCTGCAGACGCTCTCCACATAGTCCACGAACTCCGGGAACTGCAGCGCCAGCTTCAGATAGCCGCCGTAGCCAATGCGGTCGATGGGCTTGCGCAGGATGGCGCGGCGGGCCGTGACCCAGTTTTCCTTGGCCTCCCGCACCGGGTCGCCGCCCTCGTGGAAGGTGTCCGGGAAGAAGTAGGGCAAAAAGCGGCCCTCCGTGTACTTTACGCCCTCGATGTCCGAGATCAGGCGCAGGGTGGAACCGTTGCCCACGCTGCCCACCACGGCATCCAAACCGATGGTCTTGAACTCCGGCATAAAGGGCTCGGTGCCGATCCAGTGGTCCCCCAGGAACATCATGGCCTCACACCCACACTCGTGGGTGATATCCACCATCTCCTTGGCCAGCTTTGCTACCTCCCGGCGCTGGAAGGCCTGAAAATCCCGGAATTCCCTGCTGGGCACCCGGTACTGGTTGTTGTAGTAGCCCTGATCGATGATGTACTCCGGGCGGAACTTGTAGCCCACCTCCCGCTCGAACTGCTCCAGGATATAGGGGCTGACCGAGGCGGAATAGCCGTACCAGTCCACGAACTTCTCCCGCTTGAGCTCATCGAAGATCAGGGTGAACTGGTGGAAGAAGGTGGTGTAACGGATGACGTTGACGTAGGGATGATCTGCAATGAACTTCCGCAGCCGCTCCATGGAATACTTGTGGGTCTTGGGCTGACGGACATCAAAGGTGATCTGATGCTCGAAGTTGGTCCAGCCGTTGGTGGTGGCGTTGTACATGTGCACCGGGTCCCAGATCAGGTAGGCCAGAAAGCTGACCGTATATTCATGGAACGGCACGGCCTGCACCGTCACGCTGCCGTCGGCGTAGCTCCACAGCTCCGGGGGCACCGGCTGGCCTGTGGTGCGGTCCATGACCTCCCACCAGCGGGTGATATCGTCGTTGGTGTTCACCTGCATCAGCTCCGGGCTGATGCCCTTCATCAGCGGAATGGTCACGGTGTCACCGGGGGCGGTGTAGAAGCCGGTCATAATGTAGCACTGCTGCACCTCATCCGGGTTCGCTTTGGCCCACGCGTTGTCCTTGCGGGTGGTGTAATAGGTGGAGTAGATCTTTGCGTCGGCATCCTTCAGCTCCTGCGGAAAGTCGGTGCCGTCGCAGTCGCGGATGGCATCCGCGCCCCACTTTTTCAGGATCTGCAGCGTTTCGGGCACCACGTCCAGATCGGTCGGGATCGTTACGCGCCCGGTCATTCTATTTTCTTCCATGGGAATTCTCCTTTATCTCTCTTCTCCTCAATCCCGATAGGGGGCGTTATAGAGCGCCAGCACGGCCAGCAGCAGCGCCACCCCCAAAAGCATGATGCCAAGACCGGCCAGCTGCCCGGTCATTTTCCAGCCTGCTGTCACCAGCGCGATGGACAGCACAAACAGCACCAGCATCAGCACCATACGCAGGGCGGGATGATTTTTCCAGAATGCTTTCATCGTTTGTCACCTTACCCTTTCAGACCGCCCACGGTCATGCCCTGTGTCAGCTGCTTCTGCACGCAGATGTACAGGATCAGGGTGGGCAGCATCACCAGCACCAGACCGGCATACATGGTGCCGTACTGGGCCGCGCTCTGCTGGGCCTGCATCAGATTCAAAAGGCCCACCGGCAGGGTGCGGGGCGCGCTGGTGGAGCTCATCAGCGTCATGGAAATAATGTACTCGTTCCAGAAGGACAGGAAATTGAACAGGATGATGGTGATGATGGAGGGCTTTGCCATGGGGAAGATGATACGGGTCATGGTGGAGAAGTAGCTTGCACCGTCGATGTAGGCGGCCTCCTCAAAATCATGGGGCAGGGTGGCAAAATAGCCCGAAAGCAGATAGATGGTAAAAGGCAGGGCTGTGGCTGCATACACCACCGCCAGCACCACCAGATTGTTCAGCAGGAAGCTGCTGCCAAAGTGGCTCTTCAGCCAGACATCGCCATCCCGCAGCATCAGGAAGATGGGCACCACGATGTAGTTGACATTGATGAACAGTCCCGCCATAAACAGGGTGTTCAGCAGTTTGCGGCCCTTGAACCGGAAGCGGGACAGGCAGTAGGCGGCAGGCAGCGCAATGACCAGCAGCAGCACCAGCGCCAATGCGGTCACGATGACCGAGTTGAGCATATATTCGCCCATCTTGGCTCCGTTCCACGCATTGACAAAGTTCTGCCAGTAGAACCCGGCAGGCAGCGCCCACGGGTTGCCGTAAAACTCCGCGTTCTGCTTGATGGAGGCCATGAATACCCATGCCACCGGCACGATGATGATCACCGCCAGCAGGACCAGCACAAAATAGATAAAGAACTTGTAGAGACCTTCCGCCGAGCGGGAAGATCTTTCGGTGGTATTCTGCATCTTCTTCCCTCCTTAGAATTCCAGCGGATCGCGGTCGGTGGCCTTGTTGACACAGGCGGACAGTGCAAACGAGAACAGGAAAATGACCACGCCAATGGCCATGCTGTAGCCATACAGGCCCGCGTCCTTCTGGCTGTACATATAGCTCAGCGCCACATCCGAAGCACCGTTGGGCCCGCCGCTGGTCATGGCCTTGACAAAGAGGAAGGCCATGTTGATGGTGGAGATGATGAAGAAGGTCAGGGTGGTGCGGATGTTGGTCCAGATGAGGGGGATGGTGATCTGGAAGAACTGGGTCAGGCGGCCCGCACCGTCCAGATTGGCGCTCTCGTACAGGCTGGCGGGCACCGAGGACATGGAAGCCATATACATGACCATGTAATAGCCCACGGCCTGCCAGACCATGGCGAGGATGATGGAGGGGATGACCAGCTTTTCGCCCTTCCAGAGGATGGGGTCTGTCATATCCCGGAACAGGCCGATGATGCTGTTCAACATACCGTTTTCCGGCTTATAGATGGCCGAGAAGATGCCGGAGATAACGACCACCGACAGGATGTTAGGGATGTAGAAGATGACCCGGAAGAAATTCTGCCCCTTGATCTTTTCCCGGGTCAGAATGGCCGCAAACACCAACGCAAAGGCAAAGGTGACGATGGTCACCACTACCACCAGCAGGATCATATTCTGCATGGAGCGGATGAACTGGGTGTCCTTGAGCAGGTGCTGGAAATTCTTCAGGCCCACAAAGGTCTCGTTGGGCGAATAGGCACCGCGCTCGTACAGGCTCATGCGGAACACGTTGAGGGTGGGCAGGATCATAAAGAGAAAGAACAGGATCGTGGCCGGTGCCACGCAGAGAAAGACGAACCGTCTGCGGCTTTTGTCAGATCTCATAGACAAACCGCTCCTTTCTATCGGAACCCGAAAACCACAAAAAGCGGAGGCGGTCAAAACCGCCCCCGCTGGGCAGGGTTCAATTATTCGATGATATTGGCACGCATCTGGTCGCTGGCGGACTTGATTCCGTCGATCCACTGCTGCTCGGTCATGCTGCCGGACACCAGAGAGTTGACGGGGTCAAAGAACACGGTGCGGACCTCCACGCCGGGGATGGCGCTGAAGGAGGCAAAGTTGCCCATAGCGGCCTTTGCGCCGTTGTCGTAGATGGAGTAGAACATCTTGTTGTCGCCTTCCAGATCATCGGCGATGCCCAGCACAGGCTGGATGGCACCGCTCTCGGCAAACAGCTTGCAGGCCTCGTCGCTGTACAGGTAAGCCACGAACTGCTTGGCGGCATCCAGATGCTCGGCACCAGCCGGGATCCATGCCTGCTCGAACCAGGTGTAGCTGTACTGGTCGCCGCCGGCCTTGACAGCGGGCAGGGCGGTCATGCCCCACTCAAAGCCATCCGCACGGGGAGCCTCGGCCATCTCGCCCACGATCCAGGTGCCGTTGGGCATGAACAGAGCCTTGTTGTCCAGCACCAGCTGCTGGTTCTGGGTAAAGTCCTGATCGTTGGCCTGTGCAGGGGTAATGGGGTTGGTGTAGGAAGCCAGCTTGTTGACGATGTCAAAGCAGGTCTTTGCCTCCGGGGTATCCCAGATGCCTTCCTCATAGTGGGTGGCCTTGTTGAAGAACTCCGGGCCGCCGGCGGCATACATCAGTGCGTAGAAGAACGCATCAAAGTAGCCGGTGGTGGGGTAGGTGAACAGGTAGGTGCCCTCAGCGGCAGCCTTGTCGCCCAGTTCCCACATCTCGTCCCAGGTGGTGGGCACGTCCCAGCCCTTTTCCTTCAGGAAACCGGCGTTGTAGAACAGGCCGCAGGGGCTGTAGAACATGGGAGCCAGATAAGTCTTGCCGTCGCCGTAGGGGTTGGTCAGGGAGGTGTCGGTAAAGCCGCCTGCGATCTTCTCGCTCACCTTCTTGCTCTCGCCGGGCACGGTCATGCTCAGCACATCGGTGATATCCGCGATCAGGTTGCCCTTGATGAACTGCTCGGTCAGGGCAGCCTCACGGCCGGTAGCCAGGTGGATCACGTCGGGGTAATCGCCACCCTGCATGGAAGGTCCGATGACATCCTCCAGCTTCTTGTCGGTGGTCAGCTCCACCTTGATGCCGGTCTGGGCGGTAAAGGCCTCAGTGACCTTCTTCCACATATCAGCGCCATAGCCGGTCTCGATGGCGGCGACCTTGATGGTCACGTCCTCAGCGGGAGCGGCAGATGCAGCAGCGGAAGAAGCCGTGCTGGAAGCTGTGGAGCTGGAAGAACCGCCGCAGGCAGCCAGACCCAGTGCAGCGGCACCCACACCGGCCACTTTCAGGAAATTGCGACGAGAAATGCGTTTCATAATGTGTCCTCCATCATAAAGTTCCGTTCATGCACAGCCGGAGCAAACAGGTTTTGCCCGAGGGGCTGTGTTTTTTGTGATTCCAATATAGAGGTTTTTGCAGTTTTCAACAAGGTCTTTGTTGTCTCATTTTTTAGAAATATTGCTTTTTTATCATTTTCTTCAGCAAAAGCACTAAATTTTGCGGCATTGTTTTGGTACATTCTCCCAACCTGTAACCAATTTGACACATTTCCGTCTTTCTGTGCAGAGGAAAATATTTACCATGCTAAAAAACAGGGCTTGCTTTTTTTCTTATTTGCCCCTATAATGAGAAAAAATGCACGAAGCAGTGCGGCGTTTTTCGCATTTAATTTTTAGTATCTTGCTTTTATTTTTATATTTTTTGCGTCTGCTTCAAAAGGAGCCTTTTATGAGTACCGAGCGCTTTGATATCCGCCACGCTCCCGCTCCACGGGAATCCTTCCGGCTGCTGTACATCAGCAAGAGCAGATTCGGCGGCGACTGGAACAGCACGGTCCACACCCATTCCTGCACGGAGCTGTTCTACTGCCTCAGCGGCGAGGGGCAGTTTCTGCTCAGCGGGCAGCTGTTCCCGGTCAAGCCGGATGATATGGTCATCGTCAACCCGCAGGTGGAGCACACCGAGCTGAGCCTGAACGCCTCGCCTTTGGAATACATCGTACTGGGCGTTTCGGGTATCGAGATCCTGTTTGGCAAAGCCGATTCCACCTACGCTATCTTCAACTGCCGGGAAAACCGGGAGCGGATGGTAACGCTGCTGCACATGCTGCTGGCTGAGGCAGACCGCAGTCTGGACGGCTGCGAAACCGTCTGCCAGGACCTGCTGGAAGTCCTGCTCATCTGGCTGGTGCGGTGCACCACCCTCTCTTTGCAGGTGGAGGAATCCCCCCGCTCCGACAACCGGGAATGCGTGGAGATCAAGCGGTATCTGGACAACAACTACCGGGAGGACATCTCCCTTGATACCCTTGCCGAGGTCGCCCACATCAACAAGTACTACCTGGCCCATACCTTCCAGAAGGCGTACGGCATTTCTCCCATCACCTACCTGAACCGCCGCCGCATTGAGGAGAGCAAATATATGCTGGGCAACACCGGTTACAGCCTGGCGCAGATCAGCGAGCTGATGGGATTTTCCTCCCCCAGCTACTTTTCGCAGTGCTTCCGCAAGGCGGAAGGCCTGACCCCCAACGAATACCGCCGTCAGGTGCGGCAGGGACAACGCCCTGCACCTGCCAAACGGCATGAAGGATAAGAAATGAGGAACCCAAAATGAAACCTGTTACTGAACCCATTCTCCGCGCCGCCGCAAATGCCTTTGATTTTGGCGGGCCTGTGGTCTGCGATGCCCGTCACTACGGCGAAGGTCACATCAACGATACCTTCGTGGTCTGGCGGGAGGATCACTCCAAGCGCTTTATCCTGCAGCGCATCAACACCGACACCTTTACCGACCCGGTGGGCCTGATGGAAAATGTCTGCGGCGTGACCCGGCATCTGCGGGAGAAGATCCTTGCCGCAGGCGGCGACCCGGCACGGGAGACCCTGAACGTGATCCCCACCCTGTCCGGCGCGGCCTGCCATCTGGATGCCGAGGGCAGCGCGTGGCGTGCCTACGATTTTGTAGAGAACACCATCTGCCTGCAGCAGGTGGGCAGCGAGGCCGACTTCCGCACCGTTGCCGTGACCTTGGGCAAATTCCAGAACCAGCTGGCAGATTATCCGGCCTCTACCCTTCACGAAACCATTGCACGCTTCCACGACACGCCCAACCGCTATGCAAACTTTGAAAAAGCCCTTTCCGCCGATGCGCTGGGCCGTGCCAAGGACATTGCACCGGAGGTCGCCTTCATCCATGCGCGGGAAAAGGATTGCCACACCCTGCTGGATCTGCTGGCAGCCGGTGAGATCCCGCTGCGTGTCACCCACAACGACACCAAGATCAACAACGTCCTGATCGATGCCGCCACCGGAAAAGGCATCTGTGTCATTGACCTTGACACCGTGATGCCGGGTCTGTCGGCCTACGATTTCGGCGACTCCATCCGCACCGGTGCCAACGACTGCGCCGAGGACGAGCCCGACCAGAGCAAGGTCCACTTTGACCTGCACCTGTACGAGGTGTTCGCCAAGGGGTATCTCTCCACCGCCGGGGCTTCCATGAGCCCTGCGGAGAAAAAGAGCCTTGCCTGGGGTGCCAAACTGATGACGCTGGAGTGCGGCATCCGCTTTCTGACCGACTATCTGGAGGGCGACCACTATTTCCACACCGCCCGACCCGACCACAACCTTGACCGCGCCCGCACCCAGTTCACGCTGGTGCGCCAGATGGAAGAGGTGTTCGATCAGATGCTGGAGATCGTCAGCTGAACTGGCACCTTCTGACCTGCCGAAGCACCAATGACTCGGGGGCTGCACTGAACCGCCTGCAAAACATCTGAAAACGATGCAGACAAGGCAGTGCAGCCCCCATTTTTTGCTTCAGCAAAAAGAAAAGCACCATACTTCCTACGAAGTACAGTGCTTTTTTGGTGGAGAATAGCGGGATCGAACCGCTGACCTCTTGCATGCCATGCAAGCGCTCTCCCAGCTGAGCTAATCCCCCACATATTCAGTTCGTGTCCTGCGACGTGTGTTATTATACCAGCTGCACCGCCCTTTGTCAACCTTTTTTGCAAAGTTTTTTCAGTAAACTGGACCGTGCAGGCACATCGACCGGGCACAGCCCCCTCCACGCAAAACAGCGCATCCCGCAGGCAGGCTCTGCCCGAAGGATGCGCTGTTATTTTTGTTCCGGTTACTGCTTGTGCTTGGAACCAAAGCGGTACTCTTTGCCCTCACGGATGCGCTGGATATTGGCCCGGTGCATCCAGATGACCATGCCGCCCATGATGGCAGCTCCCACCACGCAGACGATGAGGTCGTCAGCGGCGAAGCCCTTGAGCAGGCCGTAGATAAGGGTCAGCACCGGATAGGATGCCGCCATTGCAATGCTGCCCAGCGACACCATGCCGGTGGGCACAAGGCAGAGCAGAAAAACGACGGTCAGCACCGGCAGGAGGATGGGCTGGATCGCCAGGATGGCCCCTCCCGCCACCAGCACACCCTTGCCGCCCTTGAAGCCGAAATAGATGGGCTTGGTGTGGCCCACCACGGCCAGAATGGCGGTCAGATACACGCCCAGATAGGGCGAAACGGCGGCATCTGCGGGCAGGAACCCGAAGAGCCAGCGGCCGATGCAGACAGCTGCAACGCCTTTCAGCACGTCGCCTGCGGCGGTGAGCGCCGCTGCCTTTTTGCCAAAGGTGCGCAGCATGTTGGTCATACCGGCCGCACCGCTGCCGTGATTGCGGACATCATCGTGGTACAGGTACTTGCTGACCAGGATGCCGGTGTCCACGCTGCCCAGCAGGTAAGCCTGCGCAGCGGCAGCCAGAACGATGAAGAAGGTCATCATCAACAGCCGCCTCCCCTGTTACACATCTTTTGCGCCGACGCTGCCGGTGCCGCGCTCACGGATCACCAGGCGGATGGGCGTGTGTTCCAGACCAAAGTTCTCCCGGATCTGGTTGATCAGATACCGCTGATAGCTGAAATGGAACAGCTGCTTGGAGTTGACGAAGGCCACAAACGTCGGGGGACGGGTGGAAGCCTGGGTCAGGTAGAAGATCTTCAGGCGGCGGCCCTTGTCACTGGGCGGCTGCATCCGGGCGGTAGCGCGGGCCAGCATCTCATTCAGGACACCGGTGGGCACGCGGGCACCGTTCTGGGCATCCACGTCACGGATCAGCTGCATCAGCTTGTTCACGTTATAGCCGGTCTGGGCCGAAATGAAGATGATGGGCGCATACCCCATGAAGCTGAAGCAATCGGCGTAATCCCGGCGCTGATGCTCCATGGTGTTGGTCTCCTTGCCCTCCACAGCATCCCACTTGTTGACAACGATGATGCAGGCCTTGCCCTGCTCGTGGGCATAACCGGCCACCTTGCTGTCCTGCTCGGTAAAGCCAACGGTGGCATCCACCAGGATCAGGGCCACGCGGCTGCGCTCCACAGCAGCCAGCGCGCGCACGACCATATAGCGCTCGAGGCCGTCAGAGATGTTGCTCCGCTTGCGCAGACCAGCGGTATCGGTAAAGATGAACTTGCCGTAGGCATTATCCACGGGGGTGTCAATGGCATCACGGGTGGTACCGGCCTCGTTGGCAACGATCATCCGGTTCTCGCCCAGAATGCGGTTGGTCAGGCTGGATTTGCCCACATTGGGGCGGCCGATGATGGCAACGGGGATGCGGTCCTCCTCCACCACGGTCTCGCTGAAATCGAGGTGGGCGCAGACAGCGTCCAGCAGGTCGCCGGTGCCGTGACCGTGCACGGACGAGATGGGCAGCACCTCGTCAAAGCCCAGGTTATAGAACTCGTAGAGCTCCATGGGGGCCTCGCCGGTCTTATCGCACTTGTTGACAGCCAGGATGATGGGCTTGTGGCTGCGGCGCAGCATGTGGGCCACTTCCTCGTCGGCGGCGGTCAGGCCGTCGCGGACATCCACCACCATGATGATGCAGTCAGCGGTGTCAATGGCGATCTCTGCCTGCTCACGCATGTGGGCCAGAATACCCTCGGTCGCCTTGGGCTCGATGCCGCCGGTGTCCACCAGCATGAACTCGTGGCCGCTCCACTCGCAGTTTGCAAAAATGCGGTCGCGGGTGATGCCCGGGGTATCCTCCACGATAGCCAGACGCTGGCCGCAGAGCTTATTGAACAGGGTGGACTTGCCCACATTGGGGCGGCCGACCACTGCTACGATGGGTTTGCTCATAGGGGGTTCCTCCTTTCGTTATGCTCTTCTTCTTCTCGAAATATGCAGGCCGGTGCGGAGCAGGGCTTTTGCCTCATCGCCGCCGCCCACCGGCAGCACCTCGACCTTGACCCCCAGCCGTTCGCCCAGCTGGGCAATGGTCATATCATCGAGGAACGTATCTTTTTCTTCCCGCAGCATGACAGCGGGGATGCCCAGGGTGCCGCTTTCCAGCTTTCCCTCACACTGGGCAATGATATCGGTGGCGGTGACAAGCCCTGCCACGCCCACGTTGCCGCCAAAGAAATTATTCTTGACAACGTGAACTTTTACACCGATCATGGGGTACTGGCGGTGGAGCTCGTCCATCAGCTCAGTGATGAGGGGGCCTGCCATGGTACCGGTGACCACATCGATCTGCTTGGTGCCGTAGATACGGTGGGGCCTGTCCAGCTCTGCCCGGAATTCATCCTCGAACAGGCGCATCATGCCCACGCCGTTTTCCAGCTGGTCAAAGTCCTCATAGAACTCCGCCGGGGGGATGGGCCGCCCCGCCTTGAGATACCACTCATCGCTGGGGTAGATGATGCGCTTGCCGTGGCGGCGCTTGCACTCATCGCCAAACTCCTCCATAATGTCGATGACAGCGGCGCTGGTCTCGGCATCATAGGGGGTCTGCTTGAACAGATTCTGGCGGTAATCCGTCACACCGCAGGGCACAGCGGCAATGCTCTGCACCATAGGGGTCAGCTCCAGCAGGTCGCCCAGGGTACGGCGAAGCTCTTCGCCATCGTTGATGCCCCGGCAGAGCACCAGCTGACAGTTGACGGCGATGCCGCCCTCCACCAGACGGGGCAGGTACTTGAGCACCTCGCCGCCCCGCTTGTTGGCCAGCATCCGGACACGGAGCTGGGGGTTGGTGGTGTGCACCGAGATGTTGATGGGCGAGATGTGCATCTTAATGATGCGGTCGATCTCGTGATCCTGCATATTGGTCATGGTGATGTAGTTGCCGAACAGAAAGCTCAGCCGCTCGTCATCATCCTTGAAATACAGGCTCTCGCGCATACCGGGGGGCAGCTGGTCGATGAAGCAGAACATGCAGTGGTTGGAGCAGGAATGCTTCTGGTCGCCCAGATAGGTGGAGAAATCGCAGCCAAAGGGGCCGCGCTCCGCGCGCCGGACATCCCACTCCCGGATGCCGTCGGCAACCTTTGCCTTCAGGTGAAAGCTGCTGCTGTCGGTATAAAAATCATAGTCCAGCGTATCGTTCAGCTCATTTTCGTCCACGCTCAGCAGCTCATCGCCGGGCTGCAGGCCCAGCGCCTCGGCTTCACTGCCCGCATCGATGCGGTCGATCTTGATCGCCATTGCATTTCACCTCCAGACAAAGAAAGAAGGGGAAGGCATTGCGCCATCCCCTTCTCAACATAACACCAATGTGCCACCAATTTTGCGCAAATTAGGCCTTCTTGATGACTTCCTCGCCCTTGTAGTAACCGCAGTTGCCACATGCCTGGTGGGGGAGCTTCAGAGAGCCGCAGTTGCTGCACTTGACCAGTGCGGGGGCCTCCAGCTTCCAAACATTGCTGCGACGCTTGTCGCGGCGGGCCTTGGAAAGATGTCTCTTAGGTACTGCCATATTTTTGCACCTCCTTGATGGGTTTCTCAGTTCAGCAGTGATTTGAGGATCGCGAGCCTTGCGTCAACAGGAGCGGCTTTGTCTTCCTCCGGCGGGCAGGTACAATCTGCCCTCTTCTTGCCGCACCGGGGGCACAACCCCGGGCAGTCGGCGCTGCAAAGCAGCACCGTGGGGATCTGGAACATAAACTCCTGGGCAAGCCATTCATCCACATCCAGATGTCCTTTTTCGTCCAGCGGAAGCTCGAAATCCGGGTCATCCAGATCCCGCTCCTTTGCTGTCCACTCCGCTTCAACTGTCTCTTCCCGCTCAACCGGGTCCAGACAGCGGGCGCACTCTCCGTGCACCAATGCTTTTGCCCGCAGTGTCATCCGGACCTCGTCGCCATCCGGCTCAGCGGTAAAGCTGGCCGTCACGGGCTGTTCGATCCTTGCACCGGCAAAGTCCCGTGCAGACAAATCACAGGGAAACTCTGCATGGTAAGGCTGTGTGCCGGTTGCGATAAACTTTCTCAGGTCAAATTGCATAGTACACCTCATAAAAGGCTGCTTTGTTAGTATAGCGCCAAAGCCAACCTTTGTCAACACCAAAACAGGCAGAAAACCGAAAAAATTTTGATTTTCCGGTTTCCTGCCCGTTGGAATGCGCTCAGTTCAGAAAATTACAGGTACTTTTTCACGTCGTGGGGCAGAGCAGCCTCGTCAGCACTGACAGTAACAGTGACCTTGACGGAATCGCCTGCAATGGCGGCCATCTCGTCCAGCACAGCGCCCAGACGGTTGATATCGTGATCCAGCACCTTCAGGATGCCGTCGATGTACAGGTCGGTGATATCGTAGTTGCTTGCCATCAGGCCGGCAACAAAGCCGTACAGCATCTCGCCGCCGGCGATCTTATACTCATCCAGATCGATCAGACGTGCAGCGGGGGCGATGTCGTAAGTCAGCTTCATGCCTTTTTCCACGACGACGACGTTGCCCTTGGAGGTCTTGACCGCGTCATTGATCTGGTCGATCATTGCCTTGGTCTTGCCGGAGCCCTTGGTACCAACAATCAGTTTAATCATAGTTCTGTCCTCCTGTATTTTCCACGCCTTGCGGCGGGAGATCATTTTTTGTTTCCTGCTTACTTCAACTTTGCTTCCAGCTCGGCGGTCAGGTTCTCGTAACCCGGCTTGCCCAGCAGAGCGAACATGTTCTTCTTGTAGCTCTCGACACCCGGCTGGTTGAAGGGGTTCACGCTCAGCAGGTAGCCGCTGCATGCACAGGCACGCCAGAAGAAGTAGATGAGGTAGCCTACATTATAGGCAGTCAGGTCGTCCACCTCGATCAGTACCTCAGGCACGCCGCCGTCGGTGTGGGCAAGGATGGTGCCCTCCATGGCCTTGCGGTTGACCACGCTCATATTCTGGTCCGCCAGGAAGTTCAGGCCGTCGAAGTTGCCCTTCAGCTCGTCGATGAACAGATCCTGCGCAGGCTTTTTGACATCCACGATGGTCTCGAACATGATGCGGGAGCCTTCCTGGATGAACTGACCCATGGAATGCAGGTCGGTGGAGAAGATGCAGCTTGCGGGGAACAGGCCCTTGTTGTCCTTGCCCTCGCTCTCGCCGAACAGCTGCTTATACCACTCGTTCATCAGGGTGAAGTTGGGCTCGTAGCACTCCAGGATCTCAACAGCCTTGCCCTTGCGGTACAGGATGTTGCGGATGGCGGCATACTTGTAAGCGTCGTTGTCCGGGCTCAGCACGGAGAAGCGCTCCATGGCATCGGCTGCGCCCTTCATCAGCTCGTCGATGCTGATCCCGGCGGCAGCGATGGGCAGCAGGCCCACAGCGGAGAGAACGGAGTAGCGGCCGCCCACATCGTCAGGAACCACGAAGGTGGGCCAGCCCTGCGCGTCAGCCAGCTGCTTCAGGGTGCCTTTGGCACGGTCAGTGGTGGCATAGATGCGCTTGTTGGCTTCCTCAACACCCATCTCATCCTCCAGCAGCTTGCGCAGAACACGGAACGCCAGGCTGGTCTCGGTGGTGGTACCGGACTTGGAGATGACATTGATGGAGAACTTCTTTCCCTTGCACAGAGCAATGATATCATTCAGGTAGCTGGGGCTGATGCTGTTGCCGCAGAAGTAGATCTTGGGGCCATCCTCCAGCTCGTTGTGATACAGACCCTTGACGGCCTCGATCACAGCGCGGGCACCCAGATAGCTGCCGCCGATGCCGGCAACCACCAGCACCTCAGAGTCCTCACGGATCTTCTTGGCAGCTTCCTTGATGCGGGCAAACTCTTCCTTGTCGTAATCGCGGGGCAGGTACATCCAGCCCAGGAAATCATTGCCGGGGCCATTCTTGGCTTCCAGCTGGTTGTGAGCCGCTTCCACCTGAGGATAAATGGCCTTATATTCCTCTTCGTTGATAAAACCGGAGAGGTGCTTTGTATTCAGAACGACGCTCATTCTATCAGAACCTCCAAACGTTTTTACGGGACGTGCTCCCTGAGGGTTTTGTTAGTATAAGTGTACCGTTCCAATCGTGCAAAGTCAAGGCCAAAATCCCCGGATTTCATACAATTTTAATAGTGTTCTTTTGGCTGTCCTGACATCTTTTGTTCAGGCCCGCCAACGCTGCTTTGTTTCTGCTAACCGCTTTTATTCGGTGATGTGTTTCTTTTGTCCGCTATGCTCCCAGCAGGCACTGCCACAGCAGCTCCAGCGCGCCGCCAAAGGTCAGCAGCGGGGCATCCGCGGCCGCTTTTACTTCGTATTCATTCAATAAGGTATCATCCTGAAAAATGCTCACCTTTCCCACTGTCTGCCCCTTTTCCACGGGGGCTTCCAGCGCCTCGGGTAGGGTCAGCTCAGCCCGCAGGGCAGAGGCCGTTTCCTTCTCTATCAGGATCGTCTCGGGCAGGGCGGCGTAATCCAGCGGCACGCTGTCCTCGGCGCTGCCCTTTACGGCCAACGCCAGCGGGCGCTCCGGCAGGGTGGGCAGCGGGGCGGCGGCATAGTTGGCAAAACCGTAGTCCAGCAGGGTGGTTGCGGAGTGGAACCGGTCGGCGCTGGAGGGTGACCCCAGCACCACGGCGATCAGGGTCAGGCCGTCCCGGGTGGCGCTGGCGCTGATGCAGACCCCCGCCCCGCTGGTGGTGCCGGTCTTGAGCCCGGTGATGCCGCTGTACCGGCGCAGGAGCTTGTTGGTGTTCACCAGCTGGGTCTGGCCGTTCCGCAGGCTGTCCGTCCAGATGCCGGTATAGTGCAGCAGCTCCGGGCAGGTATTGAGAAGGTACCGGCTCAGAACGGCAACATCCCGCGCCGTGGAGAGATGGCCCTCGGTGTCCAGCCCGCAGGCGTTCCGGAAGGTGGTGTTGGTCATTCCCAGCTCCGCCGCCCGGGCGTTCATCTGTTCCACGAACACCGGCTCGCTGCCGCCCACCAGCTCGGCCACTGCCACAGCGGCATCGTTGGCTGAGGAAACGCAGATGGCCCGCAGCATCTCATCCAGCGTGAACTGCTCCCCGGGCTCCAGCCAGATCTGACTGCCGCCCATGTGGTAGGCGTGTTCGCTCACCGGCACGGGGGTATCGAGGGTCAGTTTTCCATCGCGGATGGCCTCAAAGGTCAGCAGCAGGGTCATCAGCTTGGTGATGGAAGCAATGGGCATCCGCTCATCCGGTGCTTTCTCATAGAGCACCCGGCCTGTCTCCGGCTCCATGAGGATTGCCGCCCGGCATTCCAGCTGCAGCCCGCTGTTGGCCAGTGCCGCCGCCAGCACCGCCGGGGCATCCGCCTGCACTGCCGGTCCCGTTCCCCCAATGGCCACCCGCAGCCCGGCCCCCTGTGCCGTACCCACAGCCAGCGCAAACAGCCAGAAGCAGAGCACCCCCGCGCAGAGCAGGGCCAAATTTCTCCGTTCCATTCCTCGTACCTCCCCGCGTAAAGTCTCTGGTTGCATTCTATGCAAAAAAAGAGGGGTCAATGCCCTTTTCTACGGGATGAAAATCTGCTATAATAGGAGAGTTTATAAACACTTTAGCTGGCTCACCCTCTCAGGCCGCTTCGCGTCCAGCTCTCCCAAAGGGAGAGCTTTTGACAAAACCAGTAACTTTGCATGGATTGCCAAAGCCTCGCCCTTCGGGAGAGGTGGCAGCGCGTCAGCGCTGACGGAGAGGGTGAGGCCGTTCATCTGAGAGGATCTTTATGCGAGTTTGTTTTTATACCCTTGGCTGCAAGGTCAACCTGAACGAGACCGGCGCGCTGGAGCAGATGTTCCGGGGCGCTGGCTTCACCATCGTGCCGGAGGGCGAAGAAGCGGATGTTTTTGTGGTGAACAGCTGCACCGTGACCAACTTCGGCGACCAGAAGAGCCGCAAGTGGCTGCGCCGCGCCAAGCGCGAAAATCCCGGTGCCGTGACCGTGCTCACCGGCTGCTATCCTCAGGCTTTCCCCGAGGAGGCTGCCCAGTTCATGGAGGCTGACCTCGTCTGCGGCAACGGAGACCGCAAGGCCATCCTGGACAATGTGCTCAAGCTGCTGGACGGCCACGAGCGCATCGTTGCCGTTACGCCCCACCAGCGGGGCGAGCTGTTTGAGGAGCTGCCCGTGGAGCGGTTCGAGACCCACACCCGCGCCTTTATCAAGGTGGAGGATGGCTGCAACCGCCAGTGTGCCTACTGCGTCATCCCCCGCGCCCGCGGCCCGGTGCGCAGCCGCGCCGAAGACAGCATCCTGAAGGAGCTGCGCCAGCTGGCCGCCTCCGGCTACCGCGAGGTCGTGCTCAGCGCCATTTCCCTGCCCAGCTACGGTCTGGACACCGGGACCAATCTGGTGGAGCTGGTGGAAAAATGCGCTCAGGTGGAGGGCATCAAGCGGATCCGCTTGGGCAGCCTGGACCCCGACATGCTGACCCCGGAGTTCATCACCCGGCTGGCAGCGGTGGAAAAGCTCTGCCCCCAGTTCCACCTCAGCCTGCAGAGCGGCTGCACCTCCACCCTGCGCCGGATGCGCCGGGTCTACACCGCGGAGCAGTACACCCAGGTGGTGGATCAGATCCGCGCCGCCTATGGGGAGCGCCCTGTCAGCTTTACCACCGACTGCATCTGCGGCTTCCCCGGTGAGACCCAGGCCGACTTTGAGGAAAGCTGTGCCTTCCTCAAAAAGATCGGCTTCCTGAAGGTCCATGTGTTCCCCTACTCCCGCCGCAGCGGCACCCCGGCTTATGATTTTCCTGCGCAGGTGCACGAGCGGGAGAAGCAGGCCCGCAGCCGCGAGATGAACGCGCTGGCCGAGGAGGTCCGCCGGGAAGTGCTGGCCGCCCATGTCGGCACCGAGGACGAGGTCCTGCTGGAAACACCCCTCTCCGAGACGCTGTTCACAGGCTACACCCGGCTGTACATCCCGGTGGTGGTCTCTGCCCCCGGCCACAAGAGCGGCGAGATCGTTCACGTCAGGCTGGGCGAGTACGATGGCGAACGCGTCCGTGCAGCACTCTGCTAAAAAAGTTCGTTAAATCTTGTACATCCTGTACCATTTGCTAATTCTTTAACATATTTGAAGTTTTCTCTTTTCACGCAGGCCCGTTTATGTTAAAATAAAACTGGATATCTGGGTCGGAGCGCCGGTTGCAGCGGTGCGGTACCAGCCGGCCCGGAGCAAAGCAAATTCCGCCTGCCGCAGTCCAGTGTGGGGCGGGATGTTTTCTGTTTCTGAACAAGGAGAGATTGGAATGAGTTTTCGAGGAATCAATACCACAGTCATTCAGATCCGCCGTCAGGTGTTTACCGAGGTTGCCCGCATGGCTTACGCCAACGTCAAGGGCGAGCAGGCCAACCACCTGATGCGCAAGATCCCCTACACCATCATCCCCGGTGAGGAAGGCAAGCTGCGCAAGGACATCTTCCTGGAGCGCGCCATCGTCGAGGAGCGCGTCCGTCTGGCCATGGGCCTGCCCACCCGCCGCATGGACGAGCACAACAGTGTGGTCTCGGGCCTGGAGGATGCTTCCATTGCCGATAAGTATTATGATCCCCCGCTGGTGAATGTGATCAAGTTCGCCTGCAACCGCTGCCCCGAGAAGCTGGTCAAGGTCTCTGACCTGTGCCAGGGCTGTCTGGCCCACCCCTGTATGGAAGTCTGCCCCAAGAAGGCCATCACCTGGGAGAGCGGCCGTTCCACCATCGATCAGGAAAAGTGCATCAAGTGCGG
This sequence comes from Faecalibacterium sp. I2-3-92, assembly GCF_023347315.1. GTDB lineage: Bacteria > Bacillota > Clostridia > Oscillospirales > Ruminococcaceae > Faecalibacterium > Faecalibacterium duncaniae. The sequence goes on along the minus strand of NZ_CP094470.1, from coordinate 787,893 downwards.
CCGCTGTGCCACCGTCTGCCCCTACAACGCCATCGTCAAGACCGAGCGTCCCTGCGCCGCTGCCTGCGGCATGGGTGCTATCCACTCTGACGAGCTGGGCCGTGCCGAGATCGATTACAGCAAGTGCGTTTCCTGCGGCCAGTGTCTGGTGAACTGCCCCTTCGGCGCTATTGCCGACAAGGGCCAGATCTACCAGCTGATCCAGGGCTTCAACCGCGGCGACCGCATCTACGCTCTGGTTGCTCCCGCCTTCGTCAACCAGTTCCCCTCTCTGGCTTCCACCGGCAAGCTGAAGGCTGCCCTGAAGGCCATCGGCTTCTACGATGTCGTGGAGGTCGCCATCGGTGCTGACCTGTGCACCGTGGACGAGGCCCACGACTTCCTGGAGGAAGTTCCCGGGAAGCTGGACTTCATGGCTACCTCCTGCTGCCCCGCATGGAGCATGATGGCAAAGACCGCCTTCCCCGCTCTGGCCAAGAACATCTCCATGACCATGACCCCCATGGTGTTCACCGCCCGCATGATGAAGCAGAAAGACCCCACCGCCCGCATGTGCTTCATCGGCCCCTGCGCCGCCAAGAAGCTGGAAGCTTCCCGCCGCACCGTCCGCTCTGACGTGGACTTTGTGCTGACCTTTGAGGAGCTGGCCGGTATCATCGAGGGCAAGGATCTGGACATCGATCTGCTGGAAGTGGATGAGAACGAGGCAGCACTCTGCTCCGCCTCTGCTGCAGGCCGCGGCTTTGCACAGTCCGGCGGCGTTGCCAATGCCGTTGCCAACAAGATCAAGGAATGGCACCCCGATATGGAGGTCAAGATCGCATCCGCACAGGGTCTGGCCGACTGCAAGAAGCTGCTGATGCTGGCCAAGGCCGGCAAGTACAACGGTTACCTGCTGGAGGGCATGGGCTGCCCCGGCGGCTGCATCGGCGGTGCCGGCACCATTGCCGACCCCGCACGCACCGCTATCCAGCTGAACAAGTATATGAAGGAAGCTCCCTTCACTGACCCTGAGCAGAGCCCCTATATGAGCGAGATCCACGTTCTGAAGGACGACCCCAATTTTGAGCTGTAATCTCTCCGTCACCTGCGGCTTGCCTCCCCTATTACGGGATCTGGTGCAAAGCGCCTGAGAGGTTTTACAATATCCGCTTCCCGCACAGGGGAGCGGATATTTTTTCTACTTTTGATTTTATAAGTGAAACTTTTTTGTGAAAAACTCACGAAGCAGATTGACATATTATCGCTGGCGTGATATTTTGGCGTTGACAAACCCTGTGTTCTGCCCCAACAGGACACCAGAGCAGGCCGCACACGCGCGGCCAGGAAAGGTTGATCTTTATGAAAAATACATTCAAACGCTCCGGCGCAGCGCTGATCTCGCTGGTACTGCTGTTGGTGCTGGCTGTCAGTGCCGGTGCCGCCAGCAGCCAGAATGTCGGTGTGAAATTCTGGAAGGAACGCTCCGATAAGGAATCCATGGCCAACAGCGGCATCGATTCCAACCGCACCGCCACCCTCACCCGGCAGGCCAACGGCACTTACACCCTGACCCTGCCGGTCATGCAGGTATCCAAGCTGGGTGTCACCGGCTATCTGTCCGGCCTGACCATCGGCGATGTGACCTACGACGGCACCCTGACCGGTGATTTCAACAAGGCCACGGCGGTGCTCACCATCAAGAACCTGCCCGCCTCGGTGCTCACCGGCAGCGATGTGAACAAATCGGTCCTTGTGACCTGCAACATTCAGATGGACCTGCAAGTCCTGGGCGAGATCAACACCAGTGCCCGGATGTGTATCTGGAACCAAAAGTAAATGGCAAGCAAAAAGGCAGAGCCCACGGGCCCTGCCTTTTTGTTTGCCCTCACAGATCCATCCTGCGCTCCACGAGATCCGTGACCATGGTGTCCAGCTGGCTCATGGCGCGTTCCGCGCCCTTGGCCAGCTTGCGTGCGGTGCGCTTGACCTGCCGCTGGTTCTGTGCCATTGCCATGGTGCCCACGGCCCCCAGGGCCGCGCCTGCCGCCATGCCCAGCAGAACACTGCCGGAGGAAGGCTGACGATTTGTGTTTTTCATGTGGCTCTCTCCTTTCCACTGTGTGATTTTTTGCCGCTGTGGCTAGTATTTCCTGTAAAGAATCCGGTATGCGCTTTTTTTGTCCCGCAAAATGTGGTATACTGTATCATACGCTGAGAAACTGGGCCCTGTGCGGCCCGTGGATGGCGCAAAGGAGGATCCTTTTTGTTGAAACCGACTGAACCGAAAAAAATTCTCTGCATTCACGACCTCTCCGGCATGGGCCGGTGCAGCCTGGCGGTCATCCTGCCGGTGCTGTCCGTTATGGGCTGCCAGCCTGTGGCCCTGCCCACCGTGGTGCTCTCCACCCACACGGGCGGTCTGGGCACACCGGCACGGCTGGACGGTGCCGCCTACGGGCTGGCCGCTCTGAAGCACTACCGGGAGCTGGGTGTGGAGTTTGACTGTATCTATACCGGCTACTTAGGCGGCGAGGAGCAGGTGGCGCTGGCCGAAAAGGCGTTCGATCTCTGGCCCGCTGCCCGCAAGGTGGTGGACCCTGTGATGGGGGACAACGGCAAGGCCTACTCCACAGTGACCCCGGCTCTCATCGACCGGATGCGCGGGCTCTGCCGCCGGGCAGACCTGATCCTGCCCAACGCCACCGAGGCCGCCCTGCTGCTGGAGCGGGAGCCCCAGACCGACGCATTCGATGACGCTTCCGCTCAGGCGCTGGCCGACGAGCTGCTGACGCTGGCCCCCAGCGCGGTGGTCACCGGCCTCGCACTGGGCAAGTACATCGGCTGCGCAGGCTCCGGCCGCGAGCGTTTCGTCATCAAAAAACTGCACATCAGCCGTAGCTTCCCGGGCACGGGTGATCTGTACGGTGCCGTGCTCATTGGCTCACTGATCCAGGGCAACGCCCTGAGCGCCGCTGCCGACAACGCCGCCGAGTTCGTCTCGCTGGCCATTCAGCAGACCCCCGCCGATCAGGACACCCGGTACGGTGTCTGGTTCGAGCCCCTGCTGCCCCGGCTCTGCCCGGTGAGCTGGAATGACTGAGGAGGCCGCCATGAGCGAAAAACCGACCCTGAATATCGTTCTGGTAGAGCCGCGTATCCCCCAGAACACCGGCAACGTGGCCCGCACCTGTGCCTGCACGGCCTGCCGCCTGCATCTGGTGGGGCCCATGGGCTTTGCCATCGATGACAAAAAGCTCAAGCATGCCGGGCTGGATTACTGGCACTACCTCGACATCAATTACTATGATGGGCTGGAGGATTTCTTTGCCCGGAACAAAGGCCCGTTCTACTACTTTACCACAAAAGCGCCCCAGCGCTACACCGACATCCAGTACCCGGACGGGGCTTATCTCGTGTTCGGGCGGGAGGATGCCGGCCTGCCTGAGGCATTGCTGGCGGCCAATCAGGAGCACTGCATCCGGATGCCCATGCGGGATACCTGCCGCAGCCTGAACCTTTCCAACAGTGTGGCTGTGGGTGTGTACGAGGTCCTGCGCCAGTGGGATTTTCCGGAGCTGCTGGATCATGGCCGCCTGCGAGAATATGAATGGAAATGAGGGACATTATGAGCAAGATCGCGATCCTGACCGATTCCTCCTGCGATATCCCGCAGGAGCTGGCCGAGAAGTACGGCATTGATATTATGAGCTTTCACATCCTGCTGGATGATGTAGACTATATCGAGCGTGAGAGCTGCACCAATGAGGAGTTCTACGAAAAGATGCGCGCCGCCAAGGGCATTCCCTCCACGGCTGCCATCACCCCCATCCAGTTCTGCGAAAAGTACTGCCAGTATGTGGACGAGGGCTACACCGATGTGATCCATGTACCCATCAACCGCAGCGGCTCCTCCACCTACAACAACGCTGTGATGGCTCAGGGGATGCTGCGGGAAGAGCGCCCGGAGCACCACCTGCGGATCCATCTGCTGGACCCGCACACCTACTCCATGCCCTTTGGCTGGTATATCTGCGAGATGGCACGCAAGCTGCAGAACGGTGCGGAGATCAGCCACGTCATTCAGGAGTTCGAGACCCAGATGGACAAGATGGAGATCGTTCTCGGACCTTACAGCCTGAAGCAGATGAAGAAAAGCGGCCGCATCTCTGCCGCCGCCGCCGTCATGGGCGAGCTGATGGGCATCCGCCCCATCATCACCCTGATCGATGGAAAGACCAAAGTGGAGGCCAAGGTGCGCGGTGATGACAAGGTCGTGCCCGCCATGGTGGAGCTGGCCAAAAAGCGCAGCGAAGGTGTGGAGGACTTTGATTATATGATCGGCCACACCAACATTCCCCAGAAGGATGATCTGATCAAGGCCTGCCGCAAGGCGTTCGGCAAGGACCCGCTCATCACCTTCCCGCTGGGCGGCGTTGTTTCCGCCAACACCGGCCCCGATACCATTGCTCTGGTCTACGTTGGCCACACACGCTGAGTTTTTTCTGAGAACTGCCCGCCGCGGCAGTTCTTTTTTGTTTGCAGGCCGTTGCATTTTGCGGCAATTTATGCTATACTCCCTTTTGCTGTGCTTTTGTGCGGCAACCTGAAAGAGCAACTTAGGATTTTAGGCTCCCCGACGTGTCTCGAACCATGCCGGGCCAAACCCATAGGGCTGGCGGTCCCTGTGCGGTCAAAATTCATCCGCCGGAGTATTGTTATGAATCAGAATTTTACTGTCCGCAAACTGGCCCGCTGCGCTGTGGTCGCAGCTCTCTATGTGGTGCTCTGCATGGCGCTGCAGCCGTTCTCCTACGGTGCGGTGCAGGTGCGTGTTGCCGAGGCCCTCTGCCTGCTGCCCGTGTTCGGTGCCGAGTACATCGTGGGCGTGGTGCTGGGCTGCTTCCTGGCAAACCTGCTGGGCTCCACCATCGTGGATGTTATCTTTGGCACCCTGGCCACCCTGCTGGCCTGTGTTGTGACTTACAAACTGCGGAACGTCCGCTTCAAGGGTCTGGCCATCGTGCCTTCCCTGCCGCCCGTGCTCTTCAATGCGGTCATCATCGGCATTGAGATCGCCGTCATGTTCCCCGATCCCTCTTCCTCCGCTCCGCTGTGGCTGGCCTGCATCACCAACGGCATCTCCGTCGGTATCGGTGAGCTCATCAGCTGCACCGTGCTGGGCGTGCTGCTGGTGAAGATCGTGGAGACCAACACCTCCCTGCGCAAAGTGTTCCTGGAAGCCTGATCGAGCAGGCAGACAAGACAGATTCATAAGGCAAAGGCTTTTCCGTTGCTCGGCCTTTTTGCCCATCATATAGAAAGACCTCCTCTGGCCGTTTTCCAGAGGAGGTCTTTGTTTTTATCCGATCACTTGTGCTCCTGCAGCCAGCGCAGGGCCATATAGGCATAGGCCGCGCTGCCCTCAAAGAGGACGCTGTCATCAAACTTCACCTTGGGGTGATGCTGGCCGTAGGTGTAGCCCTCGTTGGCGTTGCCCGCCGTCAGGAACATGCTGACGGTGGGCACCTCATGGCTGACGAACGCGAAATCCTCGCTGCCGCCGCCGGGCTTGCCGCCGGTCATCGGGGTCATATCCATTGCACCCTTGCCCAGCAGCTCACCCATATAGGTCAGGGCGTTGCCGGCAAGCTCCTTGTCCACCACCATGCAGGGGCAGTAATCACTGAAGGTGATCTCGGCGGTGCAGCGGTAAGCCGTAGCCACCCCCTGTGCGATCTCGGTCATCCGCTTGTGCAGCAGCTCCGTCACTGCGCCCTCGGGGTCGGTGGTGCGGATGGTGCCCCACATCTCCGCGCTGTCCGGGATGACATTGGAGGCCGCGCCTGCCTGGAAGCGGCCGGTGGTGAACACGCCAAAGCTGTGGGCATCCAGCTCCCGGCTGTTGATCTCCTGCAGGGCAATGTGGATGTGTGCCGCCGCCGTGATGGGGTCGATGCATTTTTCCGGCATGGAACCGTGGCCGCCCTTTCCGTGGACGATGATGTGATACTGCTCACAGCTTGCCATGGTGATGCCGCCGCAGGCAGGCACCAGCACCACACCGGCGGGAATGGGCATTCCGCCCAGCACATGGAACATGACTGCCGCATCCACGCTGGGGTTTTCCAGCAGGCCGTTGGCGATCATATCGGGGGAGCCCTGGAAGATCTCCTCGGCGGGCTGGAACTCCAGCTTGACGGTGCCCTCGATCTCATCCTCGTGCTCCTTGAGCAGTTGGGCAGCACCCAGCATCATTGCCGTGTGCATATCGTGGCCACAGCCGTGCATCTTGCCCGGCACCTCGGAAGCGTAATCCACGCCGGATTCCTCCTGAATGGGCAGGGCATCCATATCGCCCCGCAGCAGGATGGTTTTGCCGGGCTTTTTGCCGCCTGCCAGCGCAATGACACCGGCCTTGCCGCAATCCTTGGGCTCGTAGCCCATCTCGGTCAGGGCCTTTTTCACCAGTGCCTTGGTCTGGGTCAGATCAAAGCCCACCTCCGGGTGACGGTGCAGGGTGCGCCGCCACTCCACCAGCTGGGGTTCCAGCGCCTGGGCACGGCCCAGCAGTTCTTTTGCAGTCAACATATCAGTCAGCTCCCGTTCTGTTTGATTTTCAGCCTGCATGGACAGCCTGTTCAATGGAATTTTCCACCAGACTGTTCAGACTCATATTGTGGGCCATTGCAAAAATGACCGCCTGCTTGTGCAATTCCGGGGAAATGCGGACATTGAAGCTCCCCTTATAGGCACGTTCCGGTTCGGTGTGTTTTTCCTCGCACAATGCCAGATAATCATCCACTGCACCGTGGAAATCATTTACCAGCTCTGCAGCGGTGCTGCCCTCGTAAGAGATCAGAGCCCGGATCCCCATGACCTTGCCATAAAACAGGCCATCTTCCTCCGAGAACTCCACACTGCCAACATAGCCCTTGTACTCCATCGTGTTATTCACAGAAGTCCCTCCTGTTCCAGAATTTGAATCAATTGCTTGACCTGATATTCCAGCAGTTCTTTTCGGGGATGGGGTTTATGCATCAAGATCGGTGGATACTGTTCCGATACGAACACAATGCGGGAACCGCTGGTACGGCCCTTGTTGGAGCGCTCATACCCAAAATATCGCAGCAGGCTTTCGGCATCATCAAAGGTAAAAGTCTTTGGCTTGGCTTTCAGCCGCTCGATCAGCTTTTCTTTCTGCCCCATATCCTCATCCTACTTCCAGTATAGCACGTTTTTCTTTATTTGCAACTATTTTTAGTTGCCAGCTCAATTTTCCCCGCCGTTGCTCCCTTCGGGGTGATACTGGGCGCAGGTGCACTTTTTCCACTTGAGGCCGCTGCCGCAGGGGCAGGGGTCATTGCGGCCGATCTTGATGACCCGGACAGGCTGGCCCTTGGGGGCACCCTTGACACCGGGCGCGCCGTTGCCGGGCACAAAGCCCTCGCCGGTGGGCTTGGCCACCTGCTCCCGTTTGGGGGCTGCACCGGCCTGCCGCACCTCGATGGTCAGCAGCATCTTGATGCTGGACTCCCGGATGGAATCCACCATCTGGTCGAACATATCAAAGCCCTCGATGCGGTATTCCACCACGGGGTCCTTCTGGCCGTAACCACGGAGGGCGATGCCCTGCCGCAGCTGATCCATGTTGTCGATGTGATCCATCCACATCCGGTCCACGCACTTGAGCAGGCAGATGCGCTCCAGCTCACGCATGACCGGTGCGCCGTACCGCACCTCCTTGGCCTGCAGGATCTGCATTCCGCGGTCGTAGAGCAGATCGGCGATGCCCTTCTGGGAGAGGCTGTCGTAATCGGCCACAGTGTAGTGGAAGTCGGCATCGGTGGTCAGCCAGCCCTGATAGTGGCGGCGCAGGGCACCAAAGTCCCACTCGTCCTTCACATCTCCAGCCAGGAACTGCTTGCAGCTGGAATCAATGTTCTCCCGCAGCATGTTGTGCATCTCGGTGCTGATATCCTCACCGTCCAGCACCTTGCGGCGCTGGCCATAGATGATCTCGCGCTGCTGATTCATCACGTCGTCGTACTTCAGCACGTTCTTACGGATCTCAAAGTTGCGGCCCTCCAGCTTTTTCTGGGCGCTCTCCAGCGTGCTGGTGATCATCCGGTTCTCAATGGGGGTATCCTCGTCCAGCTTGAGGGTATCCATCAGGCTGGAAACGCGGTCACCGCCGAACAGGCGCATCAGGTCATCTTCCAGGCTCAGGTAGAAGCGGGACGCGCCGGGGTCGCCCTGACGGCCTGCACGGCCGCGCAGCTGGTTATCGATGCGGCGGCTCTCATGCCGCTCCGTACCGATGATGAACAGACCACCGGCCTTGCGCACTTCCTCTGCCTCGGCGCTGATGGCCGGCTTGTACTGGGCATACAGCTCCTCAAATCGTTTCCGCACCGCCAGGATCTTTTCATCGTTGGTGTCGCCGTGGCCGTCGGCCTCAGTCAGCAGGAGCTCCACCGCATTCGGGTCAGCATCCTGCGGCTTTTCGGGGTCGAGCAGGTTCTCACAGAAGTGTTCCCTGCGCATCTGGGCCTTGGCCATGAACTCAGCGTTGCCGCCCAGCATGATATCAGTACCACGGCCTGCCATGTTGGTGGCAATGGTGATGGCACCCTTTTTGCCGGCCTGCGCCACGATCTCGGCTTCACGCTCATGGTTCTTGGCGTTCAGGACATTGAAATCGCGGGTGTACTTCTGCAGCATTCTGGCCAGCGTCTCGCTCTTTTCCACGCTGACGGTACCCACCAGAACCGGCTGGCCGTTCTTGTGGCATTCCAGCACCTGCTCAATGACAGCCTTGTATTTGCCGTTGACGGTCTTGTAGACCGCGTCCGGGTAATCCTTGCGGATGTTGGGGCGGTTGGTGGGCACAGTGACGATGTTCAGGCCGTAGATCTCGGTGAACTCGGTGGCTTCCGTCTTGGCGGTACCGGTCATGCCGGACAGCTTCTTGTACATGCGGAAGTAGTTCTGGAAGGTGATGGTCGCCAGCGTCTTGCTCTCGGCGGCGATCTTCACACCCTCCTTGGCCTCAATGGCCTGATGCAGGCCCTCGTTGTAGCGGCGGCCGATCATCAGGCGGCCGGTGAACTCGTCCACAATGATGACCTCGCCGTTCTTCACGACATAGTCGATATCCTTCTGCATCACGCCGTAAGCCTTGATGGCCTGATCGATGTGGTGGGCCAAGGTCATATTCTCAGCAGCGGCCAGATTCTCGACCTTGAAGTATTCCTCGGCCTTCTGGATGCCCTTGGCGGTCAGGGTGCAGGTCTTGTGCTTTTCGTCCACGACATAATCGCCGTCGGTCTGCTCATCGGCCTCCACCTTATCTTCCAGCTCGACCACCACGCTCTTGTGCAGGGTGCGGACGAAGCGATCCACCTGAGTGTACAGGCTGGAGGAATCCTCGCCCTTGCCGGAGATGATCAGAGGGGTGCGGGCCTCATCGATCAGGATGGAGTCCACCTCATCGACGATGGCAAAGGCGTGGCCGCGCTGCACCATGTTGTCCTTATAGGTCACCATGTTGTCGCGCAGGTAGTCGAAGCCGTACTCATTGTTGGTACCGTAGGTGATATCGGCGTTGTAGGCGCGGCGGCGGGCATCGCCATCGATGCCCTGCACGATCAGGCCGACATTCAGGCCCAGCCAGCGGTAGAGCTTGCCCATCCACTCGCTGTCGCGCTTGGCCAGGTAATCGTTGACGGTGACGATGTGCACGCCCTCGCCGGTCAGGGCGTTCAGGTAGGCGGGCAGGGTGGCCACCAGGGTCTTGCCTTCACCGGTCTGCATCTCGGCAATGGAGCCGCGGTGCAGGGCAATGCCGCCCATGATCTGCACAGGGAAGTGCTTCATGCCCAGCACGCGCCAGGCAGCTTCGCGGCAGACAGCAAAGGCATCGGGCAGGATATCATCCAGCGTCTCGCCGTTTGCCAGCCGCTCTTTCAGGGCCGGGGTCTGCGCCTGCAGCTCGGCATCGGACATCGGCTGATACTTTGTTTCCAGTGCCAGCACCTTTTTGGTAATGGGATTGATCTTTTTCAGCTCCCGGTCAGAGAAGCTGCCAAAGAGTTTTTCAGCAAGGGACATTGTTACACCTCATCTATCAAAAATCGGGGCGGCAGGCCGCCCAACAGCGGAAAAACCACATACTGTTTATATGATACACCAAAGCTGAAAACCCGTCAAACCCGATGGGTGGATTTTATCCGTTTTTTGGGTGAACTTTCTGTTAATTTAGAAAAAACGACCCTCTCCGTCATTGCTGTGCCATGCCGCTTGCCGTGTTGCGGCGCGCGGCGGCGTGACAGAGAGGGTCATTCTTATACCAATGTCGCCCCCGGGCGGGGAACGTGCTCCGTCAGCAGAGCGCGCAGCTGTTCCGGCAGGGCGTAGAAATTGCCGTTGGTATATTCCCACGCCCCCACCGCCGCAAGAGCCGCCAGCAGAGCCAGCACCAGCAGCGTCATGCACACCCGGCGCAGGGGATGCCGCTTGGGTTGAGGGCCGGGCGGAACGTCCTTCTTTGCAGCCCTGCGGGCAGGCAGGAAGCCCGTCCCCTCAGCCTGAGGCTTGTTTGCCGCCGTGCGCCGGATAATATCCAGCAGCCAGAGGGCAGGGTTCTCCCCCGCCGGGACGGTGCGCAGAAAGCAGCCCTTCCTGCAGCTGAGCACCAGCACACAGTCACTTTCCCGCTCGGCACAGGCGGCAGAGAGATCTGCCCCCACCACGCGGCGGGCAGCCTGAGCCCGGGCCAGCGCCTGCCGGAGCGGGTCGGTGCAGTCCTTGGGCAGGCGGGCACGGGCACGCTTTTCGATCAGCGGGCCGGTCTTGGGGTTGGCATAGCTCACCGCGCCAAAATCAAAGACCTTCTCGGCCCCGGGCAGGTTCTCAAGCCGGGCTTCCAGCAGGGCACCGGCGGCAGCATCCGCGCAGATGAGCAGCTTATCGTGCCGTTCCAGCGCCTCCACCACGGCGGCAGGCAGAGTGGTCTCCCCTGCCCCGTACAGGTCTGCCGAAAACGCCTGCCGCAGGGCCTGCGCGGCCTTTTTCAGCCCGGAAGGGCTCTGCGCCTGCAGGGCCACCAGCGTTTCCGCGCCCCGGCTCTTCCACTGGGCTGCGGCCCGCCACTGGGGCGGAAAGTTTTCCACCGTTTTGCCCACCGCTGTGGACTGCGCACCGAACAACCGCAGCACACACCCGGTCTCCTGTTGCTGTGTCAACCTGCATTCCCCCTGCCTTTTAGTGGCCCAGGAACACCTCGTTCAGCTTGTCCAGCGCTTCGGCGCTGTGCTGTGCGTCCCGGGCAAGGGGCTCTGTGCCTGCAGGAACTTTTCCCTGTGCCAGCCGCAGGGCCAGCTCCAGGGCGGCCTGCGCGGCACGGGCACGCACCAATGCACGGTCGGGCCGGGAGACGGACAGCTTTTTTACATACACCGTCTCGCCCCGGGCCGCACCCAGATACACCGTGCCCACCGGGCGGAGGGCATCTCCACCGGTCGGCCCGGCCACACCGGTCACGCTGATGCCGATCTCAGCACCGGCGGCCTGTGCGGCCCCCAGCGCCATCTGGGCGGCCACAGGGGCCGACACCACATTGTACTTTGCAATGACATCCGGTTCCACGCCCACCAGCCTGGCCTTGGCGGCCTCCCAATAGGTCACAAAGCCGTAGCCGAACACTTCACTGGAGCCCGGCACCGAGGTGATACGCTGTGCGATCAGCCCGCCGGTGCAGCTCTCGGCGGTGGAGAGGGTGAGCCCCTTTTCCTTTAAGGTGCGCACCAGTGTCTCCTCCAGCCCGGCCACATCCTCATCATACACCGCATCGCCCAGCAGATCATAGAACTTTTTGGCATATTCCCGGCACATTTTTTCGCCTTCCGCATCGGAAGCAGCCCGGGCGGTGATGCGGATCTCGCACTCACCGGTCTTGCAGTAGATGGCGGCAGTCGGGTTGGCGTTTTCCAGCAGATCACGCACCTGATATTCCAGGCTGCTCTCGCCGCCCAGCACCCGCAGGGTGACAGAGTGCAGGGTGCAGTTCTGACGCTTCATCAGCAGGGGGCGAACGCTCTCGTTCCACATGGCCTTCATCTCGCTGGGCACGCCCGGCATCAGGACAGCACAGCGGCCCTCCTGCTCAAACCATGCACCGGGGGCGGTGCCGTGGTGGTTGATGATCTTATGCCCCTTTACAGGCACCATGGCCTGCTTGCGGTTGTTGGGGGTGGTCACCCGGCCGGAGCGGGCAAAATAACCGGTGATCTTCTCCCACTCGCTCTCGTCAAAGACCAGCGTATCGCCATAGCAGGCGGCAACGGTCTCCTTGGTCAGGTCGTCTGCCGTGGGGCCCAGACCGCCGGTGAACACCAGCAGGTCACAGCGTTTCTTTGCCTCGTTGACAAAGTCCGCCAGCCGCCCCTGATTGTCGCCGATGGTGCTCTCCCGCTGGACCGTAATGCCCAGCTCAGCAAGCTCCCGGCTCAGGTACTGGGCATTGGTGTTGAGGATGTTGCCGAGCAGCAGCTCGGTGCCCACACTGATGATCTCCGCTGTCATGCCGCTCACCCCTCAAACTCGATCTCGTCCGTAATGCGGATGCGGATCCGCTCGGTGTTCTCAGCAGCTTCGGCCTCCAGCTCTGCCAGACCGGGCATGGCGGCTTCTGCCTCCAGGATCTCTGCCAGCTCGGGGCGGATCTTCGGGTGCGGCGGGGTGAAGATGGTGCAGCAGTCCTCATAGGGCAGGATGCTGGTCTCGTAGGTGCCAATGTGGCGGGAGGTCTCGATGATCTCGGTCTTGTCCATGCCGATCAGCGGGCGCAGGATGGGCAGATCCTGGGCGGCATCGGTGCACTGCAGGGCCTTGACGGTCTGGCTTGCCACCTGAGCCAGACTCTCGCCGGTGATGAGGGCCTCGCAGCCCTGTCTGGTGGCAATACGATTGGCAATGCGCATCATGCTGCGGCGCATCAGCACCGTGAACAGCACATCGGGGGCATTGTCCCGGATATACTCCTGCGGCTTGGTGTAGGGCACCACAAACAGGTTGGAGCTGCCGGTATAGGGGGTGATCTTCTGGGCCAGAGCTTTAACTTTCAGTTTTGCGCGTTCAGAAGTATACGGAGGGGACGCAAAATGGATGTGATCCAGGGCCAGACCGCGCTTTGCCATCCGGTAAGCGGCCACCGGGCTGTCGATGCCGCCGGAGAGCATATTCAGGGCACGGCCGGAGGTACCCACGGGCAGGCCACCCTCTCCGGGTATTTTCGGGCCATGAATATACGCACCGTAATCGCGAATCTCCACAATGACCTTGAACTGGGGGTTCTTCACATCCACCCGGAGGTAGTTGTGCAGCCCCAGCAGGTAAGCGCCCAGCTCCCGCATCAGCTCAGGGCTGGTCATGGGGTAGGTCTTATCCGAACGGCGGGCCTCCACCTTGAAGGTCTTGATGCCGTGCAGGCTGTCGCCCAGATACTCCTCCGCAGTCCGGCAGATGGTATCAAAGTCCTTTTCGCAGACCACGGCACGGCTCAGCGCCGCCAGACCAAACACGGTGCGCACCCGGTCGAAGGCCAGATCCATGTCCACGTCTTCTTCCTCGGGCTCCATATAAAAGGTGGACTGGGTGCAGTACACCTTGAACTTGCCCACGGTCTTGAGCCGGTAGCGCAGGATCTTCATCATAGCCGACTCAAACTGGTTGCGGTTCAGGCCCTTCAGGGACATCTCGCCCTGATAGCCCATAATAATTTCACGCATAGAGTTCTCCTTAATTATAGCTGGCTCACCCTCTCCGTCAGCGCTGACGCGCTGCCACCTCCCCCAAAGTGGGAGGCCTTGGCATTCCACGCAAAGTTTCCGGTTTTGTCAAGAGCTCCCCCTTTGGGGGAGCTGGACGCGGAGCGGCCTGAGAGGGTGAGGATGCTTTCCTCTTTTACTTTTTGATTCTCTGCAAATGCTTCATGCCGTCCTCGAAGGCGTTGAGGAACGCGTCCACATCCTCGGGGGTGTTGTCCGCACAGAAGGACACGCGGATGGCCGTATCAATGGCCAGCGGGTCCCTGCCCATGGCGGCAAGGGTATGGCTGGGCTGCCCCCGGCCGCAGGCACTGGCCGAGGAGACATAGACCTGCTGCTGTGCCAGATGGGCCAGCATAGTCTCGCTCTTGATGCAGTTCTCGCTGAAGTTCAGCACCTCGGGCACCGCATTGTCCGGGCTGTTGATGACCACCTCCGGGAAGGCTTTCAGCCCTTCCCGCAGGCGCAGGTTCAGGGCGCGCACAGCAGCATCCCGGCTCTTCATGGTCTTGTTCAGGCGGGTGGCCGCGGCAGCAAGGCCCAGCGCATAGGGCAGGTTCTCGGTGCCGGGGCGCTTCTCCCGCTCCTGCTCACCGCCCAGATAGGGAGCCTGGAACGCCTGATACAGGCTGTCGCTCAGGTAGAGCGCACCAATGCCCTTGGGTGCGTGGATCTTGTGGCCGCTGACAGCCAGCGTGTCGATGTTCGCCAGTTTGATGGGCACCCGCATCCAGGCCTGCACGGCATCCACATGGACGATGGTGCGGCTGTTGCGGCGCTTGACCTCGGCGGCCAGACGCTCCACATCGTTCCGGGTGCCGACCTCATTGTTGACCATCATGCAGGCCACAAGGATGGTGTTTTTGTCCACATGGTCCAGCATCCGGTCGATGTCCAGCGTGCCGTCCGGGCCGGGGTCCACCACGGTCACATCATACCCCATGGCGGCCAGACGCTCCAGCGGCTTCTGCACGCTGGGGTGCTCAAAGCCGGACACCACGATGCCCTTACCGAACCTGCGGGTCAGGGCCGCGCCCAGCAGGGCCATGTTGTTGCTCTCGCTGCCGCAGGAGGTAAAATAGAGCTCCCGGCTCTTGCAGCCCAGGGTGCGGGCCACGGCAGCGCGGGCGGCGTTCAGTGCTTCCTCGCTCCGGGCACCGGGGGCATACAGACTGGACGGGTTGGCCCAGTGCTCCCGCATGGCCTTGTTGATGACATCCGCCACTTCCGGGGCCACGATGGTGGTGGCGGCGTTGTCCAGATAATGCAATTCAGGGTTTTGCAGCATAAATTTTGATTCCTGCTTTCTCAGTTACGCCAGCGGCACCCGCCGCCGACAGGATTTCATACTAAACCATGATGATTATACCACAAAGCATCTGCCGCCGTAAAGTAGCACGGCCCACTTGCACGGCCCCGCCGGGTGCTGTATAATGAGGGTAACAAACACAAAGAAAGCCGGGTGTTTTTATGGCCGATTATCAGGAATACCGCCGCCGCATCCTGCGCAAGCGCTGGCGCAGGACTTTTGCCGTTGCCGGGCTGCTGGTGCTGCTCATCCTGCTCAGCGCCGTAGGCCTGCTGTGGAAGCGCCTCCACCGGGAGCAGAGCCCTGCCGCCGTGCAGGGCCCGACCATCTTCCAGCAGGAGCTGCAGAGCAGCGAGTGGAACACCATCAGCTACACGCCCGCGCGGCGGCTGACCGTGCAGACCACCTCTGCCGGGTCCACCGCCATGGATTTCCGGCTGGCCGCGCTGGACCGCACCACCGCCGTGGACCGCAGTTATTTTGCCAACGTCTGTTTTCTGGGCGACAGCCTGACGCAGGGGATGCAGATCTATTCCAGCGGCCTGCCGGAGGCCTCTTTCTGCGCCTACCGGGGCGCAAACCCCAGCGTCGTGGTCAATGGCACCACCTGCAAGCGCTCCGATGGCGGCACCGAGGTCCCCATGGAGGTGCTGACAGCCCGGCAGCCCCCGGTGCTGTATATCCTGCTGGGCACCAACGTGCTCAACCGGGACGGGGATTATTCCAGCTTCCTCACCTACTACCGGCTCATGCTGGATATGATCTCCCAGGCCTTGCCCAACACGCAGATCTACGTGCAGTCCATCACGCCTGTCCGGCCCGAGGTGCGCAACAGCCATCCCGGCCTGTACAAAGAGCGGCTGTGCGAGATCAACAATGAGCTGGCTGCCATTGCGCTGGAAAAGAACTGCGCTTTTCTGAACCTGTGGGAAGCTCTTGCCGACGACAATGGCGACCTGAAAGCCGAATACGCCCAACCTGACGGCATCCACATCAAGCCCGAGGGCTACCCCGCCTGGGTGGAATATCTCGCCACCCACACCGTGGGCCAACAGACGGCTTAAGCTGAATACTCACATAGAAAAACCGCCCTTCCGGCACCAAACCGGAAGGGCGGTTTTGTCATACAAACAGGAACGGGGAACGGCATCTAAACCGTTCCCCATCGATTGGTATTTGGCAGGCGTGGCGTTCTCCTGCATCTCTCAGAGCCTAAGCCCTTGTCGTTACCATCGGCGTGTGGCTGCCACGAAATTGACCACCTCAAATACCTTTCTTATCCTATGTTTAGGATACCACATTTATCCCTTTTTGTAAAGTATCTCACTCTGACGCAAAAGACGGCGGAAGCGTTTCTGGCTGATGCTCCACATCGTGATAATAGAGTTTTTGTATTCTTCCAGATCACTGGAAACTTTCAGCCTCAGAATAATTTCTGCATAACATCTTATAGTTGATTTGTATATAGAAAAGGGAGAGTGGCCTAACACAGGGATTTCATAGAATGGTATTTTGATTTGCCAAACAATAAAACTAAATGTTTTCATTGTTTGACCCGGCCAAGGCAATCAAGTAAGATTTCCGTTATATCTTTTGTTGCTATCGCCGGTTTGTCACTCATAATTTCCCAAACAGGGTTATTGCTACATTCTCCAGAAAAATATTTTCGGGCGCATTCTACTACACCCTTTATATTTTTTGTGTTCAACATAACATCAAAAGCTTCATCGAAAAGAAGCATATCATATTTTGTAGGTTTCTCTTCTTCAAGGTCAACCTCAAAAAGTCGAATTTGCGCTCTCTCTTCTTCCGATTTCTGAGCCCAGCCAGCTTCATATAACACTTTATAATATTCAATATTGTCGAAATAGTAGCTGCAATTTAAACGGCTTGGAAGAAAAGAAAATTCGGTTTCTCTTACAAATTCAAAGATTCCTTCAACACACCATTTTACATATTCACGCCATTCATCACCTTGCAATTTCATCGACGCAATCGTTGTTTCGAGACACTGTTCAGATTGTTCTAATGTGCTGATAACCTCTCTACAACGAATTTCATTTCTCTTGTATCCAGCTTTTAATTTATCCCCAACTTGCAGTGTCTGACTCATGTGGTAAGCTTTCATCTTTTTCTTCACTGCTCCCTCTTTGCTGTACATAGCGCGATCGATTCTGTTCAGAACAGTCCCGTAATCTTGCCCTCGGCATCCACGTCGATATTGACGGCGGCGGGCTTCTTGGGCAGGCCGGGCATGGTCATAATGTTGCCGCAGATGACCACCACGAAACCGGCACCGGCGGCAAGGCGGACTTCCCGCACCTCCATGGTAAAGCCGGTGGGCGCACCGGTCAGCTTGGCATTATCGCTGAAACTGTACTGGGTCTTGGCGATGCAGACCGGCAGGTTGCCGTAGCCCAGTTCGGTCAGTTCGGCCAGCGTCTTGGAAGCGGCGGCGCTGAAATTCACACCATCGGCACGGTAGATCTTTTTGGCGATGGCTTCCACCTTCTGCTTCAGGGGCATCTCCAGCGGGTAGACGTACTGGATGGGACGATCCTCCATGACCTCCAGCACCTTCTCGGCCAGAGCCTTGCCGCCCTCGCCGCCCTTGGCGAACACCTCGCTCAGGACGCAGGGCACGCCCTGCTCGGCGCAGACCTGCTCAACGTATGCCTGCTCCTCCGGGGTGTCGGTGGGGAAGGCATTGATGGCCACCACCACAGGCAGGCCAAAGCCGTTCTTCAGGTTGTCGATGTGGCGCACAAGGTTGGAGGCACCAGCCTTGACAGCTTCGAGATTCGGCTGGTTCAGGTCAGCCTTGGCAACGCCGCCGTGGCTCTTGAGGGCACGGACAGTGGCCACCAGCACGCAGGCGCTGGGGGCGATGCCGGCATAGCGGCACTTGATATCCAGAAACTTCTCGGCACCCAGGTCTGCACCAAAGCCAGCCTCCGTGATGACGTAATCGGCCAGCGAGAGGCTGAGCTTGGTAGCCATGACGCTGTTGCAGCCGTGGGCAATGTTGGCAAAGGGGCCGCCGTGGATGATGGCGGGGTTGTTTTCCAGCGTCTGAACGAGGTTCGGGTCAAGGGCATCCTTGAGCAGCGCGGTCATGGCACCGGCGGCACCGATGTCGCCTGCCGTGACGGGCTTGCCCTCGTAGGTGTAGGCGCAGACGATCTTCGACAGCCGCTCCTTCAGGTCGGAGATGCTGGTGGCCAGGCAGAAGATCGCCATGACCTCGCTGGCAACGGTGATATCAAAGCCGTCCTCACGGGGGGTACCGTTGACCTTGCCGCCCAGACCATCCACGATGAAGCGGAGCTGGCGGTCGTTCATATCCATGCAGCGCTTCCAGGTGATGCGGCGGGGATCGATGTTCAGGGGGTTGCCCTGCTGGATGCTGTTGTCGATCATGGCAGCCAGCAGGTTGTTTGCGGTGCCGATGGCATGCAGGTCACCGGTAAAGTGGAGGTTGATATCCTCCATGGGCACCACCTGGGCATAGCCGCCGCCGGCCGCACCGCCCTTGACACCGAACACGGGGCCAAGGCTGGGCTCACGCAGGCAGAGCATGGTCTTTTTGCCCAGAGCGTTCATGGCATCGGCCAGGCCCACGCTGGTGGTGGTTTTGCCCTCACCTGCCGGGGTGGGGCTGATGGCCGTGACCAGAACCATCTTGCCCTGCTTGGATGCCTTGTGGATGAGGCGGTGGTTGATCTTGGCCTTGTAGCGGCCATAGGGGATCACATCCTCATCGGCAAGGCCCAGCGAGGCAGCGATCTCGGTGATGGGCTTCATTTTGGCTTCCTGTGCGATCTCGATATCAGACTTCATGCTCAAATCCTCCCTGAAATGCAAAAAGGACAGCTTTGCGCACCAATAGCGCAAGGCTGCCCAGACGGTCGGCGTAACAAAACCCGGTTCTGTCTGCACTGTGGTGCTCCACAACGTTCCGTCAGCAGGCAAACCCGTTCTTCTGGGTCAAAGATATCACATCTGCCCGTGGTTTGTCAAGCAGAAACTGTCCGCAAAGAAAAATCTGCCTGTACGGCCCCTGCGGCTTGCATCCATCCTGCCAGATGTGTTATACTAAAGTGTATCAAACGATAGGGAGGCTTTCACGATGCCATTTACACCGAAACTGACTTATAAAGGCAAGCCCCTCGTCCGTAAGGACAACGAGCTGTATTACGGCCGTATGACCGACCCCTATGTGCTGCGGATGCAGATCCTGAGCACCAAATCCGTGGGCGGCATGGATGTGGCCGATAAGGTACACATTCAGGTCTTTTCCACCAACGACAGCCTGGCCCCTGAGGCCCGTGTGTTCCGCCAGACCACCAAGAATGGCCTGTACAACGCACTGGACATTGGCAGCATCTGGCTGCAGAAGGCAAACGAGACCCGCTGAACGGCATAAAAAAGGACCGTCTCCCGCTGAGGAGACGGTCCTTTTTGTTGTGCTTTACTCTTCGGTCACTTCAAAGTCCAGGGGCTTGCCGCAGCCGGGGCACTTGGGTGCGCCATCCAGCAGGTCGTCCTCCTCAAACACAGTGGTCTGACCACAGGCGGGGCAGGTCACCTCGTACTTCACGGGGCCTTCCTCCTGCTCCTCGTCGTCATCCTCCAGCGCGACCTCAAAGGTCACGCCGCAGTGGGCGCAGTTTGCTTCGCCCGCGTCCAGGTCGTCCTCGCTGACGTAAACGGTCTCGCCGCAGTTGGGGCAGGCCACCTCATAGAACGGCTCACTGGCGATATCATCGTCATTGTCGTCCTCTTCGGTATCCTCTTCCTCTTCTTCAGGCTCCTCGTCATCCTCATCGTCCTCATAGAGGTCGGCTTCCAGATCCTCCAGCTCCTCGCTCAGGTCGTTGATCTGGTCGTAGGCGCGGGTCACATCTTCATCGATGCCGTCCACAGCCTCTGCCAGTTCGCCCAGCAGCTCGCTCATGGCCTTGATGACCTTGCCCTCTTTGGTGGTCTCGTCGATGCCCAGGCCCTCGATCAGGCCCCGCAGGTATGCAGCCTTTTCCTTCATAAGAATGACCTCCTATCTTAATCAAAAAACCGGGCACACGGTTGCCCGCTGCCCGGTCTGTCGGTAAATTAGACGCGCTCCATATACTCGCCGGTGCGGGTATCGATGCGGATGTGGTCGCCCTCGTTGATGAACAGAGGAACGCGGATCTCAGCACCGGTCTCGACAGTAGCGGGCTTCAGGGTGTTGGTGGCGGTGTTGCCCTTGACACCCGGCTCGGTCTGGGTGACTTCCAGCTCGATAAAGTTGGGGATCTCGACGCTGAAGACCTTGCCCTTATAGCTCAGCAGCTTGCACGGCTCGTTCTCCTTGCAGAACTTGAAGTTATCGGGCACATCGGAAGCGTTGACGGGGATATCGTCGTAGGTCTCGTTGTCCATGAAGTGGTACAGATCGCCATCCTCATAGCTGTAAGTCACGTCCTTGCGCTCGATGAAAGCCTGAGGGAACTTTGCGGTCGGGTTGTAGCTGGTCTCAACCACAGAGCCGGTGATCACGTTCTTGGTCTTGGTGCGGACAAAGGCAGCGCCCTTGCCGGGCTTCACGTGCTGGAACTCAACGACCTGAAGAACCTGGCCGTCCTGCTCAAAGGTCACGCCGTTGCGAAACTCGCCTGCAGAAATCATAGGAATTCCTCCATTAGTAAAATCTCATTGATGCTTAACGCATATCTCTATTTATTTTACTCAATCCCGCATGGTTTGGCAAGGGGTTTGAGCAAAAAAGACGATAAAATCAGAAAAAAACACGGACCAAACCTCTCCGTCATCCCTTCGGGATGCCACCTCCCCTAGTAGGGGAGGCCTTGGCAGCCGGGTGAAGCTTTCTCTTTATGCCAAAGGCTCCCCTACAAGGGGAGCTGGCGGGCGCAAGCCCGACTGAGAGGTTGTACAAAGACAAGCCTCAAAAAATCGCTTCATTGTTTTCGCATCCTCTGCCTGCGTACCGGCGCTCTCACAGATGATGACTGGCGCAAGCCCGCGCTCGGCCAGCAGCTCCATCAGGGGCTGGGGTTCGGGGCCGAACTGGGTCTCGGCAAAGGTCCAGTGCCGCTTTTCACCGCCCTTGGAATACTCGATGCGGGAAAAGTGGACATGGAACTGCCGGGCCCGCTCATCCCCCAGCGCCTCCCCGATGCGGTCAAGGATAGCGGCATAATCCGCCTTGGACCGGATGCCGCCCAGCGTCCGGGCGTTGAGGTGGCCGAAGTCGATGCAGGGGGTGATGCGTCTGTCCACCCCGCAGAGGGCCAGCACCTCTTCCAGCGTACCCAGCTGGCCGATCTTTCCCATCGTCTCAGGGCAGAGGATGATCTCGGCAAAGCCCGCTTCATCCAGCGCGTCCTGCGCCCGTTTCAGGGTGTCCAGCGCTTTTTCCAGGGCAGCTTCCCGGCTCTGCCTGCCGCAGCTGCCGGAGTGGAAGATGACCCGCCTGCCGCCCAGCGCCCTGCAGAGCGCCGCGCTCTGGAGCAGATAGTTTACGCTGTTCAGCCGCTTTTCCTCGTCCAGGCTGGAGGCGCTGATATAGTAAGGCGCGTGGACGCTGAACAAAATCCCCCGGGCGGCGGCATCGTCAGCCATCTGCCGGGCCTTGTCCAGCCCCAGCCGGACTCCATGGCCGCACTGGTATTCAAAGGCATCCAACCCCATTTTTTCGGTATAGGCCGGGATGTCCAGACTGTTCTTATACCCCATGGCCGTGAAGCTGTCGCTGGTGCCTGCGGTGCCAAACCGGATCTTCCACTCACTCACAGGGTCTTACCTCCCCGGTCGTAGTATTCCTGCCAGTGTTTTTTCTCCCACTTGCGCTTGAGCACCACCTGTGCCCCAAGATCCGGTCCGCGGGGGATGACCATCAGGCCCGGAATACCATAGAGCGCCGCCGCCATCCGGTCGGCATAGAGCTGGTCGCCCACCATGGCCATTTCCCTGCGCTTCACCTGCATCCGGCGGCGGGCCACCCCCAGCGCAAAGGGCAGGGGCTTGGCGCTGCGGTAGAGGTAGGCAAGGCCCAGCTTTTCCGCAAAGGGGCGCACCCGCTTTTCGGCACCGTTGGAAACGATGGTCAGCTTTACGCCCGCCCTGCGCATGGTTTCCAGCCACCCGGCCACTTCTTCCGGCAGCTCCTGACTGCGGTCGGCGGTCAGGGTGTTGTCGATGTCCAGCACCAGCGCCCGGATGCCCTTTTGGGCCAGCCACTCCGGCGTGATGTGGGTCACATCCTTAAAAACATATTCGGGGGTAATCAACATGATAAAAACCCTCTCAGTCTCACAAATGAAAATAGGAGAGCCTGAGTTTCAGGCTCTCCTACATCGGCGTTAGCAACGCGTTTGAAATCTAAAGCAACGTGCGATTTCAAGCAGTTAATTACTTGAACTTGCGCTTGCGGGCTGCTTCGGACTTCTTCTTGCGCTTAACAGACGGCTTCTCGTAAGCCTCGCGCTTACGAACCTCTGCGAGCACACCGCTGCGAGCGGTGCTGCGCTTGAAGCGACGCAGTGCGCTTTCCAGCGACTCGCCCTCTTTAACACGAATTTCCGACATCTTATTCCCTCCCTTGGACCGTGAGGCAGGAATTTCGTTGTTACATGGTAACTAACAGTAGACAGTATAGCGCATTTTCATGCGTTCGTCAACCTTTTTTGAAAGATTTTTTGAAAAAACTCTCCGGCAAAGCGCCTGAGGGATCAGCCCTTCACGGCCAGGTTGACCAGACGGCCCTTGACGTAGATCTCCTTGACGACCTGCTTACCCTCCAGAGCGGCGGCAACAGCGGGATCAGCCTTGGCGGCGGCAATGGCGGCAGCAGCATCGATGTCGGCAGCCACCTTCAGGCGGGCCTTCACCTTGCCGTTCACCTGCACGGCGATCTCCACGGTGCTCTCCACGCACTTGGCCTCTTCGTACTGGGGCCAGGGGTAGTAGGCCAGCTGCTCATTGTGGCTGTGGCCCAGCTTCTCCCACAGCTCCTCGGTCATGTGGGGAGCAAACGGGTTCAGCAACTGAACAACGGTCTCCAGCTCGGCCTTGGTCGCGCCGCCGTTGTCGTACAGGGCGTTGACCAGCGTCATCAGCTGGGCGATGGCAGTGTTCATCTTCAGGCCCTCGATATCAGCGCCCACCTTCTTGATGGTCTGGTGCATCAGGGTCTCGATGGCGGGGCGATAGCCCTCGCCCTCCACCAGCTTGTCGGACAGCGTCCACACGCGGTCGAGGAAGCGGTTGCAGCCGGCAATGGCAGAGGTCTGCCAGGGTGCGGCCTGCTCAAAGTCGCCCATGAACATCTCATACAGACGCATGGTGTCGGCACCGTACTGGTCCACCACCTCGTCGGGGTTGATGACATTGCCCAGGCTCTTGGACATCTTGACGATGGGATGGCGTGCCATCTCGCCGTACTTCTCTTCCAGTGCCTTTTCGGCGGCCTTCTGGCTGCCATACTCCTTCAGCAGCTTCTCCTGCTCGTCAGCGGGCAGGTTGACAAAGCTGTGGGGGTTCAGGCCCAGGATCATGCCGTGGGCGGTGCGCTTCTGGTAAGGCTCGGCAGTGGGCACCACGCCGATATCGTACAGGAACTTGTGCCAGAAACGGCTGTACAGCAGATGCAGGGTGGTGTGCTCCATGC
This sequence comes from Faecalibacterium sp. I2-3-92, assembly GCF_023347315.1. Classification (GTDB taxonomy): domain Bacteria; phylum Bacillota; class Clostridia; order Oscillospirales; family Ruminococcaceae; genus Faecalibacterium; species Faecalibacterium duncaniae. The sequence goes on along the minus strand of NZ_CP094470.1, from coordinate 764,105 downwards.
CGCCGTTGTACCAGTCCACAGGAGACCAGTACTCCAGCGCCTCCTTGGAGGCCAGAGCGTCCTTGCAGTGGGGGTCCATGTAGCGCAGGAAGTACCAGGAGGAACCGGCCCACTGGGGCATGGTGTCGGTCTCGCGGGTGGCGGGGCCGCCGCAGCAGGGGCAGGTGGTCTTGACCCAGTCGGTGTGGCGGGCCAGCGGGGACTCACCATCGGGGCCCGGCTCAAAGTCGGTGATATCGGGCAGGGTCAGGGGCAGGCTGCTCTCAGGCAGGGGCTGCCAGCCGCACTTTTCACACTTGACCATGGGGATCGGCTCGCCCCAGTAGCGCTGACGGCTGAACACCCAGTCGCGCAACTTGTAGTTCACCTTATCGCAGCCCTTGCCGTTGGCTTCCAGCCACTCGATCATCTTTTTCTTGGCATCGGTCACAGACAGGCCGTCCAGGAAGCCGGAGTTGACCAGCGTGCCGGTGGCAACATCGGTAAAGGCAGCCTCGTCCAGATTGGACTCGGTATTGCCCTTGACCACCTCGATGATGGGCAGGCCGAACTTTTTGGCGAACTCCCAGTCGCGGGTATCGTGGGCGGGCACAGCCATGATGGCACCGGTGCCGTAGGTGGACAGGACATAATCAGAGATAAAGATGGGGATCTGCTTGTCGTTGACGGGGTTGATGCCCATCACGCCCTCCAGCCTCACGCCGGTCTTTTCCTTGTTCAGCTCACTGCGCTCGAAATCGCTCTTGCGGGCAGCCTCTGCCTGATAGGCCGTAACGGCATCCGCATTCTTGAGCAGGCCCTTTTCCAGCCACTCCTTGACCATGGCGTGCTCCGGGGAGACGACCATGTAGGTAGCGCCGAACAGGGTATCGCAGCGGGTGGTGTAAACCGTCAGGGTATCGCCTGCGGTGGTACCGAAGTTCACCTCTGCACCATGGCTGCGGCCGATCCAGTTCTTCTGCTGGGTGGAAACGCGCTCGATGTAATCCAGACCATCCAGGCCGTCGATCAGCTTATCGGCATAAGCGGTGATTTTGAGCATCCACTGGCTCTTGACCTTGTGCACGACCTCGCTGCCGCAGCGCTCGCATACGCCGTTGACAACTTCCTCGTTTGCCAGCACACACTTGCAGCCGGTGCACCAGTTGACGTTCATTTCCTTCTTGTAGGCCAGGCCGTGCTTGTACAGCTGCAGGAAGATCCACTGGGTCCACTTATAGTACTCGGGGTCGGTGGTGTTGATCTCGCGATCCCAGTCAAAGGAGAAGCCCAGCGCCTTGAGCTGCTCACGGAAGTGATCCACATTCTTCTTGGTGACGATGGCCGGGTGGATGTGGTTCTTCATGGCAAAGTTCTCGGTGGGCAGACCGAAGGCATCCCAGCCCATGGGGTACAGCACGTTGTAGCCGTTCTGGCGGCGCTTGCGGCTGACCACATCCAGGGCAGTATAGCTGCGGGGGTGGCCCACATGCAGGCCCGCACCCGAGGGATACGGGAACTCCACCAGTGCATAGAACTTGGGCTTTTTGTGGTCGATCTCGACATGGAAGGTCTTTTCGTCCTCCCACACCTTCTGCCACTTGGCCTCAACGGCCTTGTAATCATACTTCATAGCTTTCAATCACTCCTCATATTCGGCAGCCACCCTTGCAGGCAGGGAAGCTTACAGACTGTTTTCCGGGGTCAGATATTCCGAGATATCCATGGGCTCACCATCGGCCCACAGATGTTCCAGATCATAGTAGGTGCGGGTGTTGGGCACAAAGACGTGCACGATGACGCTGGAATAATCCAGCAGCACCCAGTTCTTGGAGTCGAAGCCCTCGGTGGTGTAGGGCTCGATGCCCTTCTGAGAAAGCTCGTACTCCACCTCGTCGGCCAGAGCACCCACCTGGGTGGTGGAGGTGCCGGAAGCAATGACGAAGTAATCGGTCAGAACGGTCAGGCTCTCCACTTTGAGCACGCGGACATCCACGGCCTTTTTCTTATCCAGGATCTTTGCGATCTCAATGGCAAGGGTCTTGCTGTCGATCTTGTTTTCCATAAAAGTCTCCTCTCTGGTTTGTTACTGTCCCGCGGCCTGGCCGTCGGTGGTGGTCGCACCCGCCACATCGGTATCGCCGCTCAGGATGGCATCATCGGACTCCTTGTCCAGCTGTCCCACGAACTGGACGTTGGCGCTGGTGGAAGCGGTGCCGTGGGGCCAGTTGTTGGTCACAAGGTTCATTTCCTCGGCGCTCACGGGGCCGGTGTAATTGCGGAAATAGGTGTTCAGCAGCTCTGCAATGGAACCGGCATCCGGCACCACGCAGGAGTAGCCGTCAAAGCTGCTGGTCTTGCCCACGTTGGGCACGCCCATGAACACAGGGGTCTGGGCCAGCATGATGTTCGCACTGTCGATGCGGGTAAAGGACACCAGCATCTTGGCAATGGTGGTCAGATCCATATCCGTGTGGATATAGTTGTTGAAGATCAGGGGCAGCTGCGCAATGACATCGGTCACGCCCATGCTGCGCACCCGCTTGAACAGGCCGGCATAGAAATAGCGCTGCATGTTCAGGCGGTCGATATCCGAGTTGGCGTAGCCCTCACCGTGGCGGCAGCGGACAAAGAACTCTGCCGATGCGCCGTCCAGGTTGCGGTAGCCCTGCTTCAGGACACTGCCCGCAAAGGACATATCGTGGGGGATATACACCTCGATGCCGCCGAAGTTGTCCACCATTTCCACCAGTGCCTGCATATCAATGGTCACATAGTAGTCGATGGGCAGCTTGTACTGATCATAGATGACCTCCGCCAGCGCGGCAATGTCGCCGCCGTTGGAGAGGGCCACCGAGTTGATCTGGTAGTTGGTAGCCGCGTAGGTCTTGCCGTTGGAAAGGGTGATCTTGCGGTTCTGGGTCGCAACAAGGCTGTTGCGGGGGATCTGCAGCATCCGCAGGGCACCGCCCTTGATATCGAACTGGCAGTACAGGATCATATCCGTCATGCCGTCGTTGCTGCCGTCCGAGGAATAGGCGCGGCCCTCCTCATAGTCGATGCCGCAGACAAGGATGTTCACCACATCGCCCTTGTACTCCTCCAGCGTCTGGATTTCCTCCACCAGCGAGGTCGCGTTCTCCTCGGGCTTCAGATTATCCTCCACCTTGTTCACCATGTTCACGGCGTAGACCACCACGCCCGAGATCACGGCCAGCACCGCCAGCGTCACAGCCATCGGCAGCCACATGGGGGTCTTTTTCTTCTTTTTGCGGCGGCGGGGGGCATCAGCGGGGGCCGCGTGCCGGGGCGGCTGACTGCCGCCGTTGCCGCCGCGTCCGCCGCCCGCGCTCTGGCGGGGCGGTTCCGACCGCTGGGGTGCGGGCTGTTCGTTCTGGAAGAAATCCGGCTGCCCGGACAGCGACACCTGATGCAGGGCTGAAGCCTCCGTGGGGCGCTGCTCCGTGGGACGGTTCAGCGAGCGGTCTGTATTGATATGACGCGGACCTTGACTCATTCGTTCGGTTCCTCCAGCTTTTTTATTCCGACAGAGACTGTCGTCATGTTCCATAGTATAACATTCTTACCCACAATCTGCAATCGGTATTCTTTTCCGGAGCAGGGTGTGTGCAGAAAAACAGGCTCACCCGGCCTTTGCAGCCCGGGCATCCACCTCTGCTTTGATCTCATCGTAGGCCGCCTTGGACATGGGGTCCAGGGGCTTGCCCTGTGAGAGCACAAAGTCGTTCGTCTGCCTGAGGGCTGCCAGCATGGCCAGATCCAGATCCTTCAGTTCCAGCCTGCGCAGCTTGTTCACCCCGGGCCAGTCCCGCTCGGCGCTGGTCATATCCGCCAGATAGACGATCTTATCCAGCCTGCTCATGCCGGGCTTGCCCGCGGTGTGGCAGGCAATGGCCGAAAGCACAGCCTCATCCTCCACGCCCCACTCGGTGCGGGCCAGGATGGCGGCGCAGATGCCGTGCCACACCGGGGTGGGGCGCTCTTCCCCGCCCTCGGCCAGTTCCGGGTGGGCCCGCATGATGGCGCGCATCTCGTCCTTGCTGATTTCCTTGGCCGAATCGTGCAGCAGGGCGGCCAGCGCGGCCTTGTCCTCATCCACGCCATACCGCTTTGCCAGCTTGACGGCCATTTTTCTCACGTTCAGGGTATGCTCGTAACGCTTGTCACTCAACCGGCCGCGCACAAGCTCCTTTGCCTGTTTCAGATTCATGGTTTCCGCTTTCCCCTCTATCTGCCCGGTAAAGCCCCTCCCGCCGGATGACCCGGCGCACGAGGGCGGGCAGTTCATTTTCACACGCTTCCCCTGCTGCAAGGCGGGCACGCAGGTTACTGCTGGCCATAGGCAGAGCCTCGACCTGTGCAAACAGGATGCGGGCCCCGGTGGGGTCCATCTGCTTTGCCTTGGCGTGAAGCTCCGGCGCATCGCCGACATTCCGGCTCGTGACCACCAGCCGGGCCAGCCGCAGGATCTCCTGCCAGCGGTGCCAGCTGTCAAAGCTCAGCAGCATATCGCTGCCCATGGCCATGTACAGCTCGGCCTCCGGGTAAGTCCGGGCCAGCATTTCCAGCGTGAGCACTGTATAGTTGCGCCTGCCCAGCGCGGCCTGCTCCACCTCCCAGCCGCTGACACACAGCGCCGGAACAGCCCCCTCCGCTTCCAGTGCATAGAAGCACGCGCACATCTCCACCCGGGCGCTGCCGGGGGCGGCGGTGGACTGCTTGAAGGGGGAAAGCCCCGCAGGCATCACCACCACCCTGTCCGGGCGCACCCGGGCAGCGGCGGCGCGCAGATTGTTCAGGTGGCCGTTGTGGGGCGGGTCAAAGGTGCCGCCGTACAGCAGGAGCCTCATTTCAGCAGGTCAGCGTAGGCGCTGTCCTTCTTCTTCTGCAGATAGAGCACGAATTTGGAGCCGATGACCTGCACGCAGTCGGCACCGGTGGCCTCTGCCAGCTTGACAGAAGCCTCACGGGCATTGTACATGCTGCTCTCCAGCACCTTGAGCTTGATCAGCTCCCGGGCATCCAGGCAGTCCTTCACGCCCTGGATCATGGTCTCGTCGATCTCACCCTTGCCCACGATGAAAACGGGGTCCATGGTGTTTGCCTTGCCGCGCAGAATGGCGCGCTGTTTGCTCGTCAACATAATTATTTCTCCTTTTATTTCAGAAATTCAGGTAATTCTTTTTCCAGCTTTGCCAGCGCCACACCGCGGTGGCTGATGGCATCCTTTTCGTCCGGGGTAAGCTGGGCATAGCTGCGTCCCTCGGTATTGGGGCGCTTTTCCGCCTTGCCCACGCCGCATTCATCTGGGATGAACAGCGGATCGTAGCCAAAACCGTAATCGCCCGCCAGGCGCGCAAAGGCCACCTTGCCCGGGCACTCGCCCCGGCAGGTCAGGTGCCGGCCGGTGGGCAGGATAAAGCAGACAGCGGCCACAAATTTTGCGCCGCGCTGTTCTGCCGGGACATCCTGCATATTCTCCAGCAGCTTGTCGTTGTTGGCCTCATCGTCGCCATGGCGGCCGCAGTAGCGGGCGCTGTACACGCCTGGGGCACCCTCCAGCGCATCCACACAGAGGCCCGAGTCATCGGCGATGGTGGGCAGGCCGCTGGCTTTGCAGATGGTCTCGGCCTTGATGAGGGCGTTTTCCTCAAAGGTGGTGCCGGTCTCATCGGGTTCAATGGTGATGCCCAGCTCCTTCTGGCTGACCACCTCGTGGCCCTGCGCTTCCAGAATGCGCCGCAGTTCACGGAGCTTACCGGCGTTGCCGGTCGCTGCACAAATTTTCATGTTTTTCTCCTCTCTGCCCCTGTCGAACTCCTGCACTTTGCTCCCCTGCCAGGGGAGCCGGACGCGCCAAAGCGCGGCCTGAGAGGTTTGATTGCAGATCCGTTCGGCACTTAATGCTTCCACTGCCGGGGCAGCAGCTCTTCCACATAGCCCTCCGGGGTGAAGGGGATCAGGTCATCGATGCCCTCACCCACGCCGATGAACCGCACGGGCAGGCCCAGCCGCTGCTTGACCGCCACGACACAGCCGCCCTTGGCGGTGCCGTCCAGCTTGGTCAGGATGATGCCGGTGGCGTTTGCCGCCTTGCAGAACTCCCGGGCCTGGCTGATGGCGTTCTGGCCCGTGATGGCATCCAGCACCAGCAGGGTCTCCAGACTGGCCTCGGGGCTGGCCTTTTTGACGCTGCGGCTGATCTTGGAAAGCTCTGCCATCAGGTTTGCCTTGTTGTGCAGGCGGCCTGCGGTATCCGCAATGACCAGATCATAGCCGCGCGCGGTGGCCGACTTGACCGTGTCAAAAATGACAGCGGCAGGGTCTGCGCCCTCGCCCGCCTTGACAAGGGGCACACCCGCCCGGTCGGCCCAGATCTCCAGCTGCTCGCTGGCGGCGGCACGGAAGGTATCGCCTGCGGCCAGCATGACCTTTTTACCCTGACGGGTATAGAAATCGGCCAGCTTGGCAATGCTGGTGGTCTTGCCCACCCCATTCACGCCGATGACCAGAATGACGGCGGGCGTGCCGCTCAGGTCCATCTCAGCTTCGGGGCGCATCTCATCGGCAATGAGGTCGCGCAGTTCATCGCTGGCCTGCTCACCGGTTTTCAGGCCCTTCTCGTTCACCCGGTCCCGCAGCTTGTCCACCAGTTTGATGGCCACTTCACCGCCCACATCGGCCAGAATGAGCTGCTCTTCCAGCTCATCGTAAAGATCATCATCGATCTTGCTGCCGGTGAGGGTATTCATAATGTTGCCCCAGAAGCCCGTGCGGGTCTTTTCGAGGCCGTCTTTCATCTTATCTTTTTCTTTTTTGCCAAATCCAAAGAGGCCCATTGGTTCTCTCCTTTGTTTTGCTGTTTCTATCCGTGATGGCAAAACCCGCCATTTCACGATTTGCGCTCAGTGCTGCCCGGTATGCCAAGGGCTCCCCCTATTAGGGGAGCTGGCGAGCGAAGCGAGACTGAGAGGTTTAATCTATTATACCTACGAAACCAGCGTCGCGTCAACCTGTTCCAGATCCAGCTTGAGCAATTTCGACACGCCGTCCTCCTGCATGGTCACACCGTACAGGACATTGGCGGCCTCCATGGTGCCGCGGCGGTGAGTGATAACGATGAACTGGGTCTTGTCGCTCACCCGGCGCAGATACTGTGCAAAGCGGCTGACATTGGCATCATCCAGGGCGGCTTCGATCTCGTCCAGGATACAGAACGGTGCCGGGTTGACGGCCAGGATCGCAAAATAGATGCTGATGGCCACCAGTGCCTGTTCACCGCCGGAAAGGGCTTCCAGATTCTTGATGACTTTGCCCGGCGGTGCCACCTGAATGCCAATGCCGCAGGAAAGCACATCGCTTTCATCCTCCAGCACAAGGCTGGCTTCTCCGCCGCCAAACAGCTCGGCAAAGATGCGGCCGAAATTTTCGTTGATGGCCCGGAAGCTGTCGGTGAAGATCTCCTTCATCTGGCCGGACAGGCTGGCGATCATCCGCGTCAGCTCGTTCCTGCTGCCTTCCACGTCGGCCACCTGAGCGCTCAGGGCATCGTACCGTTCCCTGACCTCCTGATATTCCTCAATGGCGCTGACGTTCACATTGCCCAGCGCCCGGATCTGATTGCGCAGGTCGGCCACCTGCGCCCGCAGGGCGGGCAGGCTGTCGAACTCCACGCAGAGCTCCTCGGCCTGACTCACCGTCAGCTGGTATTCATCCCAGAGCTTGGCGGCGGTGGCATCGTATTCGCTCTCAGCGGCTGCTTTCCGCTCGGCCAGGCGGGCCATCTCCCGGCCCATCTCCTCGCGGCTGTCGGCAGCAGTGCGGGCCCGGGCCAGTGCCTCGGTCTCGGCCTGCTGGCAGGAAAGCCGCTGTTCGGTGGCCTTCCGGATCTCGGCTTCTTTCGCTTCGATCTCCTCGCGGCTGTCGGTCTTGGCCTTGCGGATGGCCTCGATCTCGGCCCGGCAGGCATCACTGCGGGCGGCAAGGGCGGCAAGGCTCTCTTCCAGAGAGGCCCGCCGACTCTCGGCATCCCGGGTGCGCTGTTCCAGCGCTTCGATCTGCGCTTGCGCCAGCTCGGCATCCTTCTGGCGGCTCACCTGTTCCAGCCGCTTGGCGCTCACCTGCTCGGCCAGCGCCCGCTGCCGGGTCAGAAACACATCGTCTCCCTCGGCAATGCGGTTCAGCTCGCCCGATTTTGCTTCGATCTCCCCGGCCAGCGCAGCTTCCTGTGCTTCGGCCTGCGCGGCCTTTTCCCGGCTGTCAGCCAGCTGGGCGTTCAGGGTGTCGATTTCATTCTGCCGCGCGGCAAGGGCCGTCTCGGCCTGCTCCATGGCGGCTTCCAGCCGCTTGCGCTCTGCTTCGGCCCGCACACGGTCGTTGGCGGCAGTGATCTGCTCACTGCTGGCGGCGGTCAGCTCTGCGTTCAGAGCATCTGCCTGCTGTTTACACTGGTCGGTCTTTTCCTGAGCGGCAAGGCACTCCTTCTGCAATTTCGCAGCCTTGACCCGCAGCTCCTCCAGCTCCTGCTTGCGGGTGAACAAGCCCGCGCTGCGCTGGACACTGCCGCCGGTAAAGCTGCCGCCCGCATTGACCACCTGACCATCCAGCGTGACGACCTTGCTGCGGAAACCGTTGTCCCGGGCCACGCGGGAGGCCTCGTTGATATCATCCACCACGATGATGCGGCCCAGCAGATTGGACACGATGTCACTGTACCGTGCATCGGCCTGGACCAGACTGCTTGCCAGCCTTGCCGAGCCGGACAGTTTTCCCCGGAACACGCCGGGCTGGACTGTGTCCAGCGGCAGGAAGGTGGCGCGGCCCGCGTTCTCGCTCCGCAGCAGGGCGATGCCTGCCTTGGCGGCGGCTTCGTTCTCCACCACGATGTTCTGCAGGGCACCGCCAAGCGCGGTCTCGATGGCGACCTCCCGGCCCGGCTCCACCCGCAGGATGGAGGACACCGGCCCGATGATGCCCCGCAGCCGCCGGGCGGATGCCGCCCGCATCACGGTCTTGACGGAGTTCTGGTAGCCTTCCATGTTCTTTTCCAGCTCCCGCAGCACGGAAAGCCGCTGACGGGCGGCATCCAGCTCCCGGTTCAGCTGCTGTTCGGCACGGTCGGCTTCCTCCAGCGCGGCGCGGCGGCTCTTCAGCTTGAGTTCCAGACCGGCCCGGATATTTTTGAGCTGCTGCTCATTCTCGGCCAGCGTGGTGAGGTACCGCACGGTATCCTCCAGATCCTGCTTTGCGTCGTCCCGCTGGACCGCCAGCACCTCGGCAGCTTCTTCCAACGCGGGCAGACGGCTCAGGGCCGTCTCAGCAGCAGCCTCGGCGGCGGCCTGAGCCACCTGCGCTTCAGTGTGCCGGGCCGTCAGGGCCGCCACCTCGCCCCGCAGGGTATCCCGGCGGGCACCGCTCTGGTCGTTTTCCCGGGTCAGGCGCACCAGCTCATCGTTCAGGGCATCCAGCTCTGCGGCCAGTTTCCGGCCCGCCAGCTCCATGCTCTTTGCCACGGCACGGTGGCGTTCCAGCGCGGCGGCGGCCTCGGTGCTGTCCTGCTGCCCGGCGGCGATCTCTGCCCGCAGGTCTGCGGCGCTTTCCTCGTTGCGGGCAATGTCGTTTTCCAGCACGGCGATCCGGCTCTCGCTGCCGCTGATCTGCTCGGTGATGCTGCGGATATCCCCATTCAGGCGCTCGACCGCAATGGTCAGCTGTTGTGCCTGCATCCGGATCTCCTCAGCCTCGCTCTCGGCGGCTTTGGTCTGGCGGTCGAACCGCTCATAATCGGCCTGGGCTGTCTCGTAATCCCGCACCTGACGGCGCACGGCTTCCTTGGCCCGGTGCACGCCGTCCGTCCACAGGGTCACCTCCAGCGTTTTGCGCCGGGCGCTCAGTTCCAGAAACTTCCGGGCCTTTTCGCTCTCTTTTTCCAGCGGGCCCACCCGGGCCTCCAGCTCGCCCAGGATATCCCGCAGGCGTTCCAGATTTTCGGCGGCGGCGGCAAGGCGGCGCTCGGCCTCGTTTTTGCGGTAGCGGTATTTGGCAATGCCGCAGGCTTCCTCAAAGATCTCCCTGCGCTCGCTGCTCTTGGCCGCCACGATCTCGGCAATGCGGCCCTGCCCGATGACCGAGTAGCCATCGCGGCCGATGCCGGTATCCAGCAGCAGTTCATACACATCCTTCAGGCGGCAGATCTGCCCGTTGATGCTGTACTCGCTCTCGCCGGAGCGGTAATACCTGCGGCCGATGGTCACCTCGTCCGCTTCCACATCCAGCGCATGGCTGCTGTTGTCCAGCGTCAGGCGCACCTGAGCAAAGCCCATGGCCCCCCGCCGCCGGGTGCCGCCAAAGATGACATCCTCCATCTTTCCGGCGGCGCGCAGCTGGCGGGCGCTGGTCTCGCCCAGCACCCAGCGCACAGCATCGGACAGGTTCGACTTGCCCGAACCGTTGGGGCCCACCACGCCGGTCACGCCTTCATCAAAGGTAATCTTGACCTTATCGGGGAAGCTCTTGAAGCCCTGGATCTCCAGTTCCTTGAATACCATTTACTTTTCCTTTATCACGCCCAGGAGCTTGAGGGCTTCGCGGGCGGCGTGCTGTTCGGCCATCTTCTTGCTGCGGCCCTCGCCCCGGGCGACCTTATCGGAGTTGAAGCGGACAGCCACCACGAAATGCTTGTCGTGGTCGGGGCCGGATTCCTGCTCCACCACATAGCTCAGCCGCTCCTCGGGGTTCTGCTGGACGATCTCCTGCAGGCGGGTCTTGTAATCGGCCTCAGCGTGCTTGCCCTCGGTGATGAAGGGCAGGATGAAGCTCTTTGCCACCTCCATGCCGCCGTCCAGATACAGGGCGGCGATGACGGCCTCAAAGGCATCGGACACCACGCTGGGGCGGGTGCGGCCGCCGCAGCGTTCCTCGCCCCGGCCCAGGCGCAGATACTCGCCCAGATTGATCTCCTGCGCAAACTGGAACAATGCGCCCTCGCTGACCAGGCTGGAACGGATGCGGGTCAGGTCGCCCTCGGGCCGGTCGGCGTAGGCGTGGAACAGATAATCTGCCGAGACGATCTGCAGCACGCTGTCGCCCAGAAATTCCAGCCGCTCGTTGTGCTGCACCGGCGTGCGGCTCTCGTTGGCGTAGCTGGTGTGGGTGAGCGCCGTCTCCAGCAGCTTCGGATTCTTGAACTTGTAACCAATAATTGTTTCCAACTGATGGCTCATATTTCTTTGCTCCCTTGAATCTTTTTGGTATCCTCGCCCTCTCAGGCCGCTTCGCGTCCAGCTCCCCCAAAGGGGGAGCCTGTACAGCACCCTGGACAGCACCAGCTGACCGTCACCCGCCATTGCCTCTCCCTTTGGGAGAGGTGGCATCGCGTCAGCGATGACGGAGAGGGCAAGGCCGCTTTCCTTACTCCTTGTTCAGCTCATCCAGCGCGCTCTGCATGGTGCCGCACAGGTCGTTCTCCACGCAGATCTTGGCCTGCCGGATGGCGTTCTTGATGCCCTTGGCCTTGGAGGAGCCGTGGGCCTTGATGACCGGCTGCTTTGCGCCCAGGAAGGGTGCGCCGCCGTACTCCTCGCTGTCCATCTGGTGCTTGAGGCTTCCCACGCCGCTCTTGAGCAGCAGGTAGGCGATCTTGCCGCCGAGGTTTGCCAGGAACATCTCCTTGAGCATCCCCAACAGCATCTTGGCCACGCCCTCGGTCAGCTTGAGGATGACATTGCCGGTAAAGCCGTCGCAGACCACCACATCCACATCACCGTTGGGCACGTCACGGGGCTCGATGTTGCCCACGAACCGGATGCCCGGTGTTGCCTTGAGCAGCTGGTGGGCTTCCCGGAGCATCGGGGTGCCCTTGCTCTCCTCGGCACCGTTGTTTGCCAGCGCCACGGTGGGGGCGGTGCGGCCTTCCACCTTGTTGACATAGCAGCTGCCCATCACGGCAAAGGCAGCCAGCATCTCGGGGCGGCACTCCACGTTCGCGCCGCAGTCCAGCAGCAGATAGGCCTTGTTTTTGGCCGGCACCATGGTGGCCAGGGCCGGGCGCTTTACGCCCTTGAGGGTGCGCACGATGAGGCTTGCGCCCACATGGAGCGCGCCGGTGCTTCCGGCAGAGACAAAGGCATCACCCTTTCCCTCCTTCAGCAGGTTCAGACCCACCACGATGGAGGAATCCTTCTTGCTGCGGATAGCCCTTGCAGGCTCATCGCACATCTCAATGGTCTCGGTGCAGTTGACCAGCTCGATGCCGTCCAGCGGGATATTGTGCTCGGCGGCCGTCTTGCGCACCAGCTCCTCGCTGCCCACGCCGATGACCTGCACACCGTATTCCTTCACAGCCTGTGCGGTGCCTTCCAGCACAGCCAGCGGGGCGTTGTCGCCGCCCATCATATCAACGATAATTTTCATAGGGTTTCTCCCTTCTTAAAGAGCAGTTTCGTTCAGCCACTGTTGGAAGCTGGCCACGGCACGCTCGGCCACGGCCATGTAACGCAGGCGCTTGTCACGGGGGCGGCTCTCAGCCGGCAGCGGGGGCAGGATGCCCATATTCGCGCCCATGGGCTGGAAATGTTTGTTCTCGGTGGTCAGATACTGGATCAGCGCGCCGCACATGGTATCCACCGGCGGCGGGGGCAGCTGCCTGCCCTCCAGCCGGGCGTAGATGCTCCGGGCTGCCAGCAGGCCGCAGGCGGCGCTCTCCATATAGCCCTCAAAGCCAGTGATCTGGCCCGCAAAAAACACGTTGGGGTGCTCCTTCAGGAACAGGCCCGCGTCCAGCACACGGGGCGCATCCAGAAAGGTATTGCGGTGCATGACACCGTACCGCACGAACTCGGCATTTTCCAGGCCCGGGATCATGCTGAACACCCGCTTCTGCTCGCCCCACTTGAGGTTGGTCTGGAAGCCCACGATATTATAGAGGGTGCGTTCCTTATTCTCGGCGCGGAGCTGGACATTGGCCCAGGGACGGTGGCCGGTGTTGGGGTCCACCAGACCCACCGGACGCAGGGGGCCGAAGCGCATGGTATCAGCACCCCGGGCGGCCATGATCTCAATGGGCATACAGCCCTCGTAGACCGTGACGGTATCCGCCTTTTTGCCGTGGGCATCGGGGTCGGGCTGCGCGCCCTGTTCCGCGCCGACATCGAAGGCATGGAGCGGGGCACGCTCTGCCGAAGCCAGCGCGGCGTGGAAAGCCTCATACTCTGCCTTATTGAAGGGGCAGTTCAGGTAATCGGCCTCGCCCCGGTCGTACCGGGAAGCGGCGAACACCTTGTTGTAATCCAGGCTCTCGGCCGTGACGATGGGAGCCACGGCATCATAGAAATGGAGCCGCTCATCGCCGGTCAGGCGGCCGATCTCGTCGGCCAGCGCACCATCGGTCAGGGGGCCGGTGGCCACCAGAATGGGTGCACTCTCATCGATGTGCTCCACCTGCTCCCGCACCACGATGATGTTGGGACACTCCTCCACCCGCCGGGTCACGGCGGCGCTGAATGCGTCCCGGTCCACGGCCAGCGCGCCGCCCGCGGCCACACGGGCCTCCTCGGCGGCTTCCAGCAGCTGGCTGCCCATCCGGCGCATCTCCTCTTTCAGCAGGCCGGAAGCAGAATCCAGACGCTCGGCCTTCAGGCTGTTGGAGCAGATCAGCTCCGCAAAGCCCGCACTCTTGTGAGCCGGGGAAAAGTGGGTGGGCTTCTGCTCGTAGAGCGTTACCTGAACGCCCTTGCCCGCCAGCCACAGTGCTGCCTCGCAGCCTGCCAGACCGGCACCCAGTACAGTTACTTTGTAACTCATAATTTCATCCTTCAGCATCCTCGCCCTCTCAGGCCGCTTTGCGTCCAGCTCCCCCAAAGGGGGAGCCTGTGCAGCATCCCGGTCAGCAGCTGCTGCCCGTTTGCCGCCATTGCCTCTCCCTTTGGGAGAGGTGGCATCGCGCAGGCGATGCCGGAGAGGGCGAGACAGTTTATCGGTTTAATCAATCCTTCTTCGGCACCGGCATCTCAAAGCCGCAGCCCTCTTTTGCGCAGTAGAGCTTGGAGCCCTTGCGGAACAGGGTGGAGCCGCACTTTTCGCACTTGGTGGGCACCGGGGTATCCCAGGTCATAAAGTCGCAGTCGGGGTAGCGCTCGCAGCCGTAGTAGATGCGGCCCTTGGCGCTCTTGCGCTCCAGCATCCGGCCCTTGCCGCACTTGGGGCAGACACCGCCGGTGTCCTTGACCAGACGCTTGGTGCCCCGGCACTCGGGGAAGCCGGAGCAGGCCAGGAACTTGCCGTACTTGCCCACCTTGATGACCATGGGGCGGCCGCAGAGGTCGCAGACCTCGCTGGAAGGCTCGTCCGGCACCTTGACCTTCTTGCCCTCCATGTTCTTTTCGGCCTGTTCCAGGCTGGCGGCAAAGCCCTGATAGAAATCATCCACGGTCTTGTGCCAATCGGCCTTGCCGCTCTCGATCTTATCCAGGTTCTTCTCCATCTCAGCCGAGAAGTCCACGTCCACGATATGGGGAAACTGCTCCAGCATCAGGCCGTCCACGGCGCGGCCCAGCAGGGTGGGCTTGAGCTTTTTCTGCTCCCGCTCCACATAGCCGCGATCAATGATGGTGGTGATGATAGGCGCATAGGTCGAGGGACGGCCAATGCCATTTTCCTCCAGCGCCTTGATCAGGGTCGCTTCGGTGTAGCGGGCGGGGGGCTGGGTGAATTTCTGCTCACTCTTCAGCTCCTTGAGCTTGAGCAGCTGGCCCTGTTCCAGCGGGGGCAGGCTGGTCTCCTTCTTTTCCTTTTCATCGGTGGCTTCCTCGTACAGCACGGTAAAGCCATCAAAGGTCACGGTGTAGCCGCTGGCCTTGAAGCGGTAGTCCCCCGCATACACGGTCACGCTCACGGTATCCTGCTGGCAGTCCGCCATCTGGCTGGCCATAAAGCGGCTCCAGATCATCCGGTAGAGCTTGGCGGTATCGCCGCTGATGCTCTTGTCCACCTCGTCAGGGGTCAGCCCCGGCACCGAGGGACGGATGGCTTCGTGGGCATCCTGCGCGGCGGTCGCGCTCTTGGTTTTCCAGGTGCGCTTGTAGGGGCAGATATACTGTTCGCCGTAAGCGTCCGCAATATACTCCTTTGCAGCGGTGACCGCCTCATCGGAGATGCGCAGGCTGTCGGTACGCATATAGGTGATCAGACCCATGGTGCCGTGGCCCGCAATGTCTACGCCTTCGTACAGGGTCTGGGCGGCACGCATGGTGCGGGTGGCCGTAAAGCCCAGACGGCGGGAGGCCTCCTGCTGCAGGGTACTGGTGATAAAGGCCGGGGTGGGCTGCTTGGCCCGCTTGCCTTTTTTCAGTTCGCCCACGGTGTACTCGGCACCCTCCAGACCCTTTTCGATGGCCCGGGCCTCTGCCTCGTTTTTGGGCAGCAGCTTTTTGCCGGTGCTGTCGGAGGCCAGACGGGCGGTAAAGCTCTTGTGGCCGGTGCCCAGCGTGGCATCCACGTTCCAGTATTCCTCGGGCTTGAAGTTCTCGATCTCCTTCTCGCGGTCATCGATCAGCCGCACCGCCACGCTCTGGACACGGCCCGCCGACAGGCCCCGGCGCACCTTCCGCCACAGGAAGGGGCTGAGCTTATAGCCCACCAGACGGTCGAGGATGCGGCGGGCCTGCTGGGCATTGAACAGATCCTCGTCGATGGCACGGGGATTGGCCATGCCCTTCTGCACGCCCTTTTTGGTGATCTCGTCAAAGGTCACGCGGTTGGGCTCGTGGGGGTCCAGCCCCAGGATATTGGCCAGATGCCAGCTGATGGCTTCGCCCTCACGGTCCGGGTCGGTTGCCAGCAGAACGCCGTCGGCCTGCTTGGCTTTTGCCTTGAGCTCCTTGATGAGCTTGGATTTATCCTTGATATTGATGTACTGGGGGGCGTAGTCATGTTCCACGTCGATGCCCAGCTGGGACTTAGGCAGGTCCCGGATGTGGCCCATGCTGGCCGTGACCTCGTAATCCTTGCCCAGATATTTGCCAATGGTCTTCGCCTTTGCCGGCGACTCCACGATTACCAGTTTTGCCATGGTTCTCTTCTCCTACTATCTATATGAAACCCTCTCAGTCTCGCTTCGCTCGCCAGCTCTCCCAGAGGGAGAGCCAACGCATATCCCAGGCTTAGCAACAGCTATCCGTGAGCCACAATTGCCTCTCCCTTCGGGAGAGGTGGCAACGCGCCAGCGTTGACGGAGAGGGTCATATCTTCAACTTAAATTGCGCAGTTCAGCGCAGAATATACCGCTTGCCGGGCAAGCAGGTCACACGGCCCGCCAGCTCCAGCTTCATCAGGGTGCCCAGCAGCAGGCCGGTGGGCAGGCCGCTTGCCGCGCCCAGCTCCTCCACGCCCTTTGCCTTGGGGCCGATACAGGCCAGCACCCTGCGCTCGGTCTCGCTCATGGGGTCAGGCGCAGAGCGCACCGCCGCCGGAGCCGCCGCCCCCCGCAGGCCCAGCACCCCGAACAGGTCGCCGGGTTTGCAGACGGCTTTGGCACGGCCCTCCCGCAGCAGGGCGTTGGTGCCTGCTGAGTTGGGCGAGTAGATGCTGCCCGGTACCACGAACACCGGCTTGCCATACCGCTCGGCATGGTTGACTGTGGACATGGTGCCGCTCTTTTCCTGCGCTTCCACCACCACCAGCGCCGAGGACAGCGCCGCAATGAGCCGGTTGCGCTGCAAAAAGCCATTGGGGCCAACGGGGCCGCTCTCGGGCGGGTACTCACTGATCACGCAGCCTTTTTGCTCGATCTTTTTCCGCAGCTCCCGGTTGGAGGCCGGGTAGGTGCGGTCAATGGGCACGCCCAGCACCCCGATGGTGGGGCAGTTTTCCTTCACTGCGGCCCGGTGCCCGGCGCTGTCCAGCCCATCGGCCAGACCGCTGACGATGATGGCCCCGTTTTTGGCCAGACCGCTGCCCAGGTCTGCCGCCGCCTGCAGGCCGTACTCGGTGGGCCTGCGGCTGCCCACCATCCCCACAGCCCCCGGCTCATTGAGCCAGAGGGGGTCGCCGGTGCAGTAGAGCACCAGCGGCATATCGGGAATGCGGGAAAACGCCAGCGGGTAATCCGGGTCGTCATAGGGCAGGATGCGGATATTCCGCGCCGCGCACCGCCGTGCAAAGGCCCGGTAATGCGCTGGGGTGTTGTCGGGCAGGTTGGCCCGGGCAAAAGCCGGGCTGCCCACCGCTTTGCGGAACGCATCGGAATCCCGGTTCTCCCAGGCCTCCTGCGCCCCGCCAAACACATCCAGCACCCGGCCTGCATGACTGCTGCCCGCCCCCAGCGTGTTTGCCAGCCAGAGCCAGCAGAGCAGCGGGTCGGGGGCCGGCTCGGGCGGGAAAAGACTGGTCTGGCCGAAGCCGGGCCCGGTCACAGGCTCTCCTCCCGGAAATGCCACAGCAGGATGCTGCCCGCAATGCCGGCGTTCAGACTTTCCACCCGGTCGGTCATAGGGATGCGCACAGTGCCGCTACAGGCGGCAATGGTCTCTTCCGTCAGGCCCTGGCCCTCACTGCCGATGACTACGCAGACACCGCCCGGGTAGCCGGGCCGGGCCGCGCTCAGGGGCTGGCTCTGGTAGAGTGCCGCCGCAAGGCAGGTAATGTTCTTTGCCCGCAGGGCGGCAATGGCGGCAGGCATTGCCCCCACCTCCATCACCGGCACCCGCACGGCGGCCCCCATGGAGGCCCGCAGGGTCTTGGGGGCAAACACGCTGGCACAGCCGTCGCTCAGCAGCACGCCATCAAAGCCGAACGCGGCGGCAGAGCGCAGCAGCGTGCCCACGTTGCCGGGGTCCTGCACCCGCTCAAGCGCCAGATACCGCCCGCCGGTCTTTGCTTCGTCCAGCGTGTGCACCGGGGTGCGGAAGATGCCGAACACGCCCTGATGGGTGCCCACATCGGCCAGCTTATCGGCCACATGGTCCTCCACCAGATAGTGCTCCCCGGGCAGCCCGGCCAGCTCCGGGCACTTTTCCAGCGCCGCCTCGGTGCAGAACAGGGTCTCCAGCGCCGCGCCGCGGCAGAGCTCCGGGCAGAGCTTGCGGCCCTCGGCCAGAAATTTCCCCTCACTGCGCCGGAACGCCCCGCTGGAAGCAAGGCGGCAGGCATATTTGATCTTTGCGTTTTCCCGGCTGGTGATCTTTTCCATGCGGTCCTCCAGAAGATACAAAAATATACAAAAAGGACGCCCGCGTATTTTACTACGCGCGGGCGTCTTTCAGGTCTTTATCAGGCGTTCTTCACGGTCTCGACCAGAGCAGCAAAGCTCTGAGGATCGTTGATGGCCATCTCGCTCAGCATCTTGCGGTTCAGCTCGATGCCTGCCTTCTTCAGGCCAGCCATGAAGGTGGAGTAGTTCATGCCCAGGGGACGAACTGCATTGTTGATGCGGCAGATCCACAGGTTGCGGAACTGACGCTTCTTCATGCGGCGGCCAGCCAGAGCGTAGTTGCCGCTCTTCATGACCTGCTGCTTGGCCATCTTAAAGTGCTTGCTCTTGCAGCCATAGAAGCCCTTAGCCAGCTTCAGCATCTTCTTACGACGTTTGTGAGTCATGGTTGCGCCCTTGATACGTGCCATTTTTTATATCTCCTTTAGTTATCTCTTAGAATGTCTTTGCCTGCGGCTCGCACTTAGGCGTAGGGCAGCATGCTCTTGATGGTAGCGGCGTTGGTCTTGTCAACGTAGTTGGGCTGACGGTAGCCACGGGTCAGCTTGGTGGTCTTCTTGGTCAGGATGTGGCTGCGGAATGCGTGGCCGCGCTTGATCTTGCCGTTCTTGGTCAGCTTAAAGCGCTTCTTAGCGCCGGAATGCGTCTTCAGTTTCATCTTAGCCATTTTAGTTTCCTCCTAAAATTAGTCCTTATTGGGTTTCGGGATCAGCAGAATGGACATCGTGCGGCCCTCGAGCACCGGCGGCTTATCCATGCTTGCCTGGGGCAGAGCCTCGGCAAAGCGTTTCAGCACGTCAGCACCCAGAGCACTGTGCGCCATCTCACGGCCGCGGAAGCGGATCGAAGCCTTCACCTTGTGACCAGCGGCCAGGAACTTGGCAGTCTGGTTCAGCTTGGTGTTGAAGTCGTTGGTGTCAATATTGAGCGAAAGGCGGGTCTCCTTGACCTCGACCACTTTCTGGTTCTTCTTGGCTTCCTTCTCCTTCTTCTGCTGTTCAAAACGGTATTTGCCGTAATCCAGCACCTTGCACACAGGCGGGGTAGCCTGCGGTGCGATCTTGACCAGATCGAGCCCGGCTTCTTCTGCAGCGCGCATGGCCACCTGAATGGACACAACGCCCTTCTGCTCGCCATCGGCACCGATCAGGCGAACTTCACGATCACGGATCTGACCGTTGATCTCCAGTTCCTTCGACTTTCCAGCGGTAGCGATAATGAATGCACCTCCAAACAATAATCCATAGTGTTGCAATATTTGGCATAGAAAACGCGGCCGCCCATTTGCAGGACAGCCGCGCGAAATTTCACACAAAAGCGCAGTTCGTTCAAAGAATCGAACCGTGTTTGGGTATAGCCCGGGGATTCCAACCCCACAAGGCGAGCGCGGCACAGGCCGTAGCTGCTTTCTTTACCGGAACAGTTTACCACACCCACAAAGCCCTGTCAAGCACTTTTACGCGATTTCAGGGAAAAATATTACTTAACCTCAATCAGCTTCCCCAGTTCCAGCGAGTAGATGCCCTTATAGGTCACCGGCTTCGGGGCAAAGCGCTTGCTGATGGCAAGGGCATAGAGGTCAAGCTGGGCGCGATAGGCGGCAAGGAAGTCGTCCTCGGATTTTCGGCGGTCCGTCTTGTAATCCAGCAGCTCCAGGTGGTCCGGGAACACCAGCACCAGGTCAGCGATGCCCTGCACCAGCACCTTTGCCTGTGCCACGGCAGCGCTGTCGGCGGGGGCAGTGCCCTGAGCGGCCAGCACCTCGGCGGCAGGCAGGGCCGTGATAAAGTCCAGCTCCCGCAGCACCTCATCCGCGGCACAGATGCGCGCAAAGGCTTCGCTCTCCACAAAGCGGCGGATGCGCCCTGCATCCAGCTTCTCCGCAATTTCGGACGCGGTGAGCTTTGCTTCCACCTGCCGGTCGCGCTCGGCGGGGATCGCCGTTTCCAGCGTGCCTGCCTGTTTTGCCGCTGCAAGAGCCATAAAATCGGCGTGCTCCAGGAAGGCGTGGAGGGCCGTGCCCATCTCGGCGGCGGTCAGGCCGTCCTTTGCCAGAAAGCCCGGGCGCTCCAGCGTGGTCTGCTCTGCCTTGTGGACGATGCCGGTCACGCTGACCTTGGCGGGCACTTGGGCCAGCTCTGCCGCCGGGTACTGCCAGGCAAAGCCCTGCCGCAGTGCCTCGGTCAGGGCCGGGTCTGCCTGGGCCAGCGGTCTTTCCTCCAGTTCCGGGTCGGGTGGCTCCACGCCCTCGGGCAGCGCCTGCTGCACCGTCAGGGTAATGGTGCTCCCGGTATCCGCAAAGGGCAGTTCCAGATCCTCGGCCAGCCGGCGCAGAGGGCCGCCGTTGGGGTGGACGAGCAGGGCCGCGCGAAGCCAGTCGGCAAAGCTGTTTGCCTGTCGGCAGAGCGTCTGCCCCGCCCCGGCTTCAAGGAAGGCCGCCGCTCTGGTAAAGGGGTTGGAGGTCTTTCCGATGCCCAGCGGCACGGTCAGGATCAGCTTATCCTGCGCGCGGGTCAGCGCCACATAGAGCAGGCGCATCTGCTCACTGCGCATCTCGGCGGCGTGGACATTGGAGAGCGCCGTGTAAGCCGCCGTCTTGTAAGCGCCCTCGCCCTCCTCGGGGCGCAGGCGCAGGCCCGCCCCATACATCCGATGCAGGAGCACCGGCTGGCGGGTATCGGCGGCATTGAAGCGACGGGCCGTGTCGGCCACGAACACCACCGGGAACTGCAGCCCCTTGGAGCGGTGGATAGTCATCACGGTCACACAGCCGGGGCGGGAGCCGCCGGGCACGGTATCCTGCCCCGTGGAGCCTGCCAGCGCCGCAGCGTCAATGGCCCGCACCAGCGCCGAGATGCCGCCGGAGCCGGCCCCGGCACAGAAGGAAGCAAACCGCCGGGCATCCTCCCGGCGGCGGGCACCGTTTTCCATCACGCCCAGTGCGGCAAGGTAGCCGGTGGAAGCAAAGATCTCCTCCAGCAGCTGTTCTGCCGGGGCACTGCGGGCCATCCGGCGCAGCTCGGTCAGCCGGGCATAGAACGCCCGGACTTTTCCGGTAAAAGGGGTGTCCTCCCCGCTGTTCACGGTGAGCAGCAGCGCGCCGTAGAGGCTGATGCGCTGGGGGGCGTTTTCCCCCTGCTGCTTCTGGATCTCTTCGGCCCTGGCCCGCAGGCGGACAAGGTCGTCATCGGTGAAGCCGAACAGCGGGCCCAGCATGGCGGCGGCAAGATAGATATCCTGCGCCGGGTTGTCCATGACCTTCAGCAGGGCGATGAGGGGCCGGATGTGGGGGGCATCCAGCAGGTTTTCGCGGGCATCCGCGTACACCGGGATGCCCCGGGCGGTCAACGCTTCCACATAGGCCGGAAAATCATTGCGCGCCGCCAGCAGGATGCAGCAGTCCTCATACTGCACCGGGCGGGTGGCACTGCCGTCCCGCACCGGCTCGCCGCTCTGCACCATCTCCTCGATGCGCCGGGCGATCCAGCCCGCGTCCGTTTCGGCGGTGTCATCGGGCAGGAAATGCGCCTCCACGCTGCCCGTGTATTCCCCGGGTGCCCCGCAGACCAGCCGCTGGCCGTCGCCGTAGGCCGTGTCGCCGAGTTCCGGGGACATGAGCCGCTCGAACAGGAAATTGACCCCTTCCACCACCTGCGGAGCCGAGCGGAAGTTGGCATCCAGCGCCAGCATGGCATCGGTGCCGGGGGTACCCTCTGCCGGGCGGGGCCGCGCTGCGCCGCCTGGCAGGGCGGGCCAGCTGTCCAGTTTTTCCCGGAAGATGCTGGGGTCTGCCTGCCGGAAGCGGTAGATGCTCTGCTTCAGATCTCCCACCAGGAAGAGGTCGTCCCCCGCCGGGGATGCAAGGCACCGGTACAAGGCATCCTGCAGGGCGTTGGTGTCCTGATATTCATCCACCATCACGGCGGCATAGTTCTGCCGGATGACCCCGCACAGCGCGGTGGGGGTGCCGTCCGGGTCACGGAGCAGACGGAGGGCCTGATGCTCAAAGTCGCTGAACTCCAGCAGCTTCCGGTCCCGCTTTTGGGCCGAGAACCGGGCATCGAAATCCCGCACCGCCGCGAACAGGGCCCGCAGGCGGGGCTCTGCGGCCCTGCGGTCTGCCTCAGCTTCCTCCTCACTGCAGGGGATCAGCTCAAGGATCTGCGCAAACAGGGCCGCGCCTTCATCGGCGCGTGTGCGGATGACTTTTTTGTGTTCGCCGTTCAGCCGCTTTTTCATTCCTTTCAGGCCGGGCAGCTCCTCCATACCCAGCACATAGGGGGTCAGCAGATCGTAAAGCGGGGTCCATTCCCCCGCCACAGCCAGCTGTTCCACCCTGCCCAGCAGGGCGGCAGCCTTGTCCAGCCGTTCCTGTGCATCGGTATATTTTTCCAGCACGGCATTTTTTGCCTTTTCCCGGGCAGAGGGCGTTTTCTTTTCCTCGGCATCGGCCAGCTCCTGCTCCCGGTCGCCCGGGCAGTCAGCCAGCGCGGCGCGGAACAGTTCCCCTGCTGCCCGGGCACTGCGGGCGGCTTCGGCCAGCAGCAGATCATGCCAGCAGGTGGCGGCAAAGCCATTTTCCTCCTGCCACGGAGCCAGAAATTCGTCCAGCTTTTTGTCGTAATCGGGCAGGGCGCGCAGGAAATCGTAGACATGCAGGATCGTCTCGCCCGCCGCACGGTCGGTGCGGCCCTTGCCGTAGAGGTCGGCAAAGGCGCAGAAATCCGGGTCGCGGTAGGCATTTTCCAGCGTCTCGCTCAGGGCAGAGGCCCGCAGAAGCTCCACACTGCCTGGGTCTGCGGGGGAAAAGTCCGGCGGGATATCCAGCGCCTGAAAGTGCTTGCGCAGCAGGTCCAGACAGAAGGCATCGATGGTGCAGATGGGCGCGCGCTGCAGCAGCATCCGCTGGCGGCGCAGCGCGCCATTGCCGGGTTCCGCCTGGCTGCGCTTCAGAAGCGCCTGCCCGATGCGTGCCCGCAGCTCTGCCGCCGCCGCATTGGTAAAGGTAACGATGAGCAGACGGTCCGCATCCACGGGATGCTCCGGGTC